>NZ_JBIAOU010000007.1:0-238482 GCF_042879035.1 Rhodococcus sp. NPDC003318
AAGCTCGACGGCTTGAGCCCGGTCACATACCGGGCCCAAGCCCTCGCCGCCTAGGCTTCCGATTACCCAGTCCAACTTCCGGGGACCAGTTCACGTGCGGTCAGATCGCACGAAGGGCACCTTCAGCCGGAAAGGGTGGGACGGCAGCGCGCGACGGTCGACGGCATCGCCCCATCGGCCCCGGCACCTCCCCGCGGGCTGAAGGCCCCCTTCATGCGGTTCACCCGCACGAAGGGGGCCTTCAGCCCGAAAGAGAGTGACGATCAGGCGCGGGCGGTGGCGTAGAAGCTGCTCAGGGTCTGCGCCCGCAGCTCGTCGAAGTAGCCGCCGTCGATACTGTCGCGGATCCGGTCGACGAGGCGGATGGTGAACCGCTCGTTGTGGATGGTCGCCAGCGTGGACGCGAGCATCTCCTTCGCCTTGAACAGGTGGTGCAGGTACGCCCGCGAGTAGTTGCGGCAGGTGTAGCAGTCGCAGTTCTCGTCGATCGGGTTGAAGTCCCGTTTGAAGCGGCTGGTGTTGACGTTGAACCGGCCGTTCTCGGTGTACATCGCGGCGTTGCGGGCGACCCGGGACGGGTTGACGCAGTCGAACGTGTCGGCGCCGTTCTCGACCGCGGTGAACAGGTCGTCCGGTTCGCTGATGCCGAGCAGGTGCCGCGGCTTGTGCTCGGGCAACTCCTCGTTGCACCAGCGGACGATGGTCCCGAGATTCTGCTTCTCCAGCGCGCCACCGATGCCGTACCCGTCGAACCCGCGTCCGGTCTCCCCGACGATCGACTCCAGCCCGCGGCACGCCTGCCTGCGCAGGTCCTCGTACTGCGCGCCCTGCACCACACCGAACAGCGCCTGGTAGGGCCGGTGCCGCCGCTCCGCGGTCAGACGCTCGTGCTCGGCGATGCACCGCACCGCCCACGCCTGCGTCCGCTGCACCGACTCCTCCTGGTAGGCGCGGGTGTTGAACAGCGTCGTCAGCTCGTCGAACGCGAAGATGATGTCCGCGCCGAGCCGGTGCTGGATGGCCATGGAGATCTCCGGCGTGAACCGGTGCCGCGACCCGTCGCGGTGCGACTTGAAGGTCACCCCGTCGTCGTCGACGTGCGCGAGCCGTTCCTTGCCCGCGGCGATGACGTCGTCGGACTGGACGCCGACGGCCTCCATCGCGAGGACCTTCTTGAACCCGACTCCCAGGGACATCACCTGGAAACCACCGCTGTCGGTGAACGTCGGGCCGGACCAGTTCATGAACCGGCCCAGGCCACCCGCCTCGTCGACGATGTCCGGACCCGGCTGCAGGTACAGGTGGTAGGCGTTGGCGAGCACCGCCTGCGCACCCGCCTCGCGGATCGTCTCCGGGAGCACCGCCTTGACGGTGGCGTTGGTGCCGACCGCGATGAACGCGGGGGTGGCGATGTCACCGTGCGGGGTGTGGATGGTGCCGGTGCGCCCCAACTGTCCGGGGATTCTGGTGCGGACCGTGAAGAAGGGGTCGTTCGGGGCAGGCACGGCGGTCCCGTCGCTCCCGTTCACGCCTGCACCTGCGCCGGTCCGGCGAACTGGCTGTGGTACAGGTCCGCGTACGCCTCGCCGTGTTCGAGCAGCTCCTCGTGCGTGCCCTGTTCGACGATGCGTCCGTCCTGCATCACCACGATCAGGTCCGCGTCGCGGATGGTCGAGAGCCGGTGCGCGATGACGAAGCTGGTGCGGTCGCTACGGAGCGCCGCGGTCGCGTGCTGGACGAGCAGTTCGGTACGGGTGTCGACCGAGCTGGTCGCCTCGTCGAGGATCAGGATCGACGGCTGCGCGATGAACGCCCGCGCGATGGTGATGAGCTGCTTCTCACCGGCGCTGACGTTGTTGCCCTCCTCGTCGATGACGGTGTCGTAGCCGTCGGGCAGGGTCCGCACGAACCGGTCGACGTGGCTCATCCGCGCCGCCCCGAGGATCTGTTCCTCGGTTGCCCCGGCCAGCCCGTAGGCGATGTTGTCGCGGATCGTGCCGCCGAACAGCCAGGTGTCCTGCAGCACCATCCCGATCCGCGACCGCAGGTCGTCGCGGGTCATCGTGGCGATGTCGACGCCGTCGAGCAGGATCCGGCCCGAGTTGATCTCGTAGAACCGCATGACCAGGTTCACCAGCGTCGTCTTGCCGGCTCCGGTGGGCCCGACGATCGCGACCATCTGCCCGGGCCGGGCGAGCAGGTTCAGGTCCTCGATCAGCGGTTCGTCGTCCTTGTACCGGAACGACACGTCCTGGAACTCGACCAGCCCCCGCTTGGACGGCGGGCCGGCGGCCGGCTCCGGGTCGGCGCTCTGCTCGTCCTCGTCGAGGAGGGCGAAGACCCGCTCCGCGGACGCGACACCCGACTGCATCAGGTTCATCATCGAGCTGACCTGCGTGAGCGGTTGGGTGAACTGCCGCGAGTACTGGATGAACGCCTGCACGTCACCGAGGGACATCGACCCCGACGCCACCCGCATGCCGCCGATCACGGCGATGGCGACGAAGTTCAGGTTCCCGAGGAACATCACCGCGGGCTGGACCAGACCGGAGATCAGCTGCGCCTTGAAACCCGATTCGTACAGGTTGTTGTTCTTCTCGTCGAACGCCGCGCGGACCTCGCGCTGGCGGCCGAAGACCTTGACCAGCTCGTGCCCGGTGTAGGCCTCCTCGATCTGCGCGTTCAACAGGCCGATGGTCTGCCACTGCGCGATGAAGTGCTTCTGCGACCGCTTCGCGATCACCGTCGTCACCGCGATGGAGGCGGGCACGACCAGCACGGTGATCAGCGCCAGCAGCCACGAGATCCACACCATCATGCCGAGGATGCCGATCACGGTCAGCAGGGCCGTCAGCAGCTGGCTGATCGTCTGGTTCACCGTCTGTGCGACGTTGTCGATGTCGTTGGTGACGCGGGAGAGCACGTCGCCGCGCGGGTTGGTGTCGAAGTACCTGAGCGGCAGCCGGTGGATCTTGGCCTCGACGTCGGCGCGCAGCTGCTTGATCGTGCCCTGGACGATCCGGTTGAGCAGGAACGCCTGCAGCCACGCGAACAGCGCCGCCAGCAGGTACAGGCCGAGGACGAGCGCCAGCACCTGACCGAGAGCGGTGAAGTCGACGCCGGCGCCCGGGGTCACGTCCATGCCGGACACCATGTCCGCGAACGTGTCCTGGCCCTGCGTGCGCAGGGCGGCGACGGCCTCGTCCTTCGTCATGCCCGCGGGCAGCTGCTTGCCGATGACACCGTCGAAGATGATGTTCGTGGCGTGACCCATGACCTTCGGGCCGACGACGGTGAACACGACGCTGATCGTCGCCAGCAGGAGCACCACGACCAGCGCGACCTTGTGCGGCGCGAGCCGCCGCAGCAGCCGTCGCATGGACGGCCCGAAGTGCATCGGTTTCTTCGACGCCGCGGCGCCGCCTGCGATCATGGCACTCACGACGCCTCCTGCGCGGTGAACTGGGAGGCGACGATCTCCGCGTAGGTGGGGCAGGTCTCGAGCAGTTGCTCGTGCGTTCCCGTCCCGACGATCCGGCCGTCGTCGAGCACGATGATCTGGTCGGCGTCGATGATCGTCGACACGCGCTGCGCGACGACGATCACGCAGGCGTCGCGGGTGACGGGGCGCAGCGCCTCCCGCAGTCGGGCGTCGGTCCGCAGGTCGAGCGCGGAGAACGAGTCGTCGAAGAGGTAGATCTCGGGGGCCCGCACCAGCGCTCGCGCGATCGCGATGCGCTGCCGCTGACCGCCGGACAGGTTGGTGCCGCCCTGCGCGACGGGGGTGTCGAGGCCCTGCGGTGCGGCGCGCACGAAGTCCGCGGCCTGCGCGACCTCGAGGGATCGCCACAGCTGCGCGTCGGTGGCTTCGGGCCGGCCGTACCGCAGGTTGGTGGCGATGGTGCCGGAGAACAGGTACGGCTTCTGCGGCACCAGGCCGATCGAGGCCCGCAGTCGTTCCGGGTCGACGGAACGGACGTCCGCGGCGCCGACCCGGACCTGGCCTGCGGTGACGTCGATCAACCTCGGGATCAGGTTCAGCAGGGTCGTCTTCCCGGAGCCGGTGCCGCCGATGATCGCCGTCGTCATGCCCGGTTCGGCGAGGAAGTTGAGGTCGTACAGGACCGGGGCGTCGGCGCCGGGGTAGGAGAAGGTCGCGTCGCGCATCTCGACGATGCCGCGCTCACGCCACGACTCGAGCTGCCATTCCGGGGCCTGCACGGACGGTTCGGTGTCGAGGACTTCGGTGATGCGTTCGGCACAGACCGAGGCGCGGGGCAGCAGCACCGTCATGACGGTGACCATCATCACCGACATCAGGATCAGCATGATGTACGACAGGACGGCGGTCAGCGCACCGATCTCCATCTGCCCGTCGTTGATCAGGTGCGCGCCGAACCACAGCACCGAGATGCTGGTGACGTTCGCGATCAGCATCACCGCGGGACCCATGAAGGCCATCAGCTTGCCGACCTTGAGCGCGACGTCGACCAGGCTGTCGTTGGCCTCGCCGAACCGCTCGATCTCGTGACGCTCTCGCACGAAGGCGCGGACCACGCGGATACCGGTGATCTGTTCGCGCAGCACCCGGTTGATCGCGTCGATCCGCACCTGCATCGACCGGAAGTGGGGAATCATCTTCCGGATCACCAGGAACATCGTCAGCGCGAGCACGGGCACCGCGACGGCGAGCACCCAGGCCAGGCCCTGCGACTCCCGGATCGACATCACGATGCCGCCGATGCACATGATCGGTGCGGCCACCAGAATCGTGCAGCTGATCACCACGACCATCTGGACCTGCGTGACGTCGTTCGTGTTGCGGGTGATCAGCGACGGCGCACCGAAGAAACCGACCTCGCGCGCCGAGAACTCTCCGACCTTGTACATCACGCCGGCCCGCAGGTCGCGTCCGAGTCCCATCGCGGCCCGGGCACCGAAGTACACGGCACCGATGCTGCACGCGATCTGCAGGCAGGTGATCAGCAGCATGACGCCGCCGGTGGAGAGCACGACCCCGGTGTCGCCCCGGGTGACGCCGTCGTCGATGATCGTGGCGTTGAGGCTCGGCAGGTACAGCGACGCCATCGTGGAGATGAACTGCAGCGCGATCACACCAGCAAGATCAGCCCGGTACGGCCGCAGGTATGTCCGCAGCAGTGAGTACAACATATTGAATGAGGCTACCAACCTGGCCGTTTGACGCCCGTCGGGCGCGCAATCAGCGAGCAATCAGGTAGGTCAGCGGCGACGCCAGGCCTGGGGGTCGGCGGTGAGTTCCTCGACGAAGCCCGGCAGGGCCCCGGACGCGATGTCGGCGACGCTGACGGACTCGAGCACGGCGCGCAGGTTCACGCGGACGGCGATCCACACGTCGCGCAGCGGTGCGGCCGCGCCACCGTACTCGACTTCCTCCGGCCGTTCGCCGCGGACGGAGGCGAGCGGCCCCTCCACCGCACGGATCACGTCGGCGACCGCGATGTCGGTGGCGGGGCGGGCCAGCCAGTAGCCGCCCTCCGGTCCGCGGCGGCTGTTGACCATCCCGGCGCGGCGCAGGTCGCCGAGGACCGCTTCGAGGAACTTGTGCGGGATCGTCTGGGCCGTGGCCAGGTGTTCGGCCTTGACCGGGGTGGCGCTCGCGGCGGCGATCTCGACGAGTGTTCGGACTGCGTAGTCGACCTTCGCAGTGATGTGCACCGCCAACTCCTCCCCGGTGCCCGACGTCTTCCGGCCCGGGATAAATTCCTACCACTTCAGTATGAAATGGGGCAAGCAGGGGTTTGACAGCGCAGGCACGCACTGCGAACCTGAACACATGTCCGACACCTTCGCGCTCACGGTCCGACGCCACGTCGACCTCCTGCGTGTCGCGGCCGATCTCTGTCGGTAGCGCCTGCCACCGACCCGATCACCCTTCCGCCCGACCGGACGCCCGGTCCCGCGGCCCTTCCCCGAAGGACACCCATGAGCGTCGATCTGCACTGGTTCCCTCGACTACCTCACGCAGGTCGCCCGCGCCGCGGAGTCCGCCGGCTTCACCGGCGTGCTCACCCCGACCGGGACGCACTGCGAGGACGCCTGGCTGACGACCGCCGCCCTGATCCCGCTGACCACGCGACTGAAGTTCCTCGTCGCGTTCCGACCGGGCGCGATCTCCCCGACCCTCGCCGCGCAGATGGCGTCGAGCTTCCAGCGGTTGTCGGGGGGCCGGTTGCTGCTCAACGTCGTGACCGGCGGCGATTCGGTCGAGCAGCAGCAGTTCGGCGACTGGCTGACCAAGGGCCAGCGGTACGGGCGCACCGCGGAATTCATGCAGGCCCTGCGCGGAGCGTGGGGTGACGCCCCGTTCGACTTCGACGGCGAGCACTACCGGCTGGCCGGCGCGACGACGTCCGCGCCGCCGAACCCGGTGCCGCCCTTGTACTTCGGCGGTTCCTCCGCGGCGGCGCTGCCGGTGGCGGGCGAACACGCCGATGTGTACCTCACCTGGGGGGAGCCGCCGGCCGCCGTCGCCGCGAAGATCGCCACGGTCCGCGAGCACGCCGAACGTGCCGGTCGCACAATACGATTCGAAATCCGGCTGCACGTGATCACCCGTGACACGTCCGCCGAGGCGTGGGCCGTGACCGACCGGATGCTCGCCGGCCTCGATCCCGACGCGATCGCCGACGCCGCGGCGCGGTTCGCGAACGCGGAGTCCGAGGGCCAGCGCCGGATGACCGCGCTGCACGGCGGCAGCACCGCGAACCTCGAGATCGCCCCGAACCTGTGGGCGGGCGTCGGTCTGGTGCGCGGCGGCGCGGGGACGGCGCTGGTCGGCAGCCACACCGAGGTCGCCGACCGGATCGCGGAGTACCACGCGCTCGGCATCGACGAGTTCGTGCTGTCCGGTTACCCGCACCTCGAGGAGGCGCTGTGGTTCGGGGAGGGCGTCCGTCCGATCCTCGCCCGCCGCGGCCTCCTCACCACCGAGGCCGCGGCGCGGCCTGTGCGGTAGGCGCCAGCGGATCCTGCAGGAACGACGGGGGTTGCCCCGCGGCGACCGGGCCGGTGGCCTCCCCGGCCGGGTCGAGCGCACCGGCCAGGTCGAATGCCCGCGCGACCATCGGGTCGTCGAGCAGCTCGGCGAGGACGCCCTCGGACTCGGCGCGGGCGCGCTCGCGGGCCCCGCGGTGCGCCTCGGCCACCAGGGCCGCGAGTCGGGCCGACCCGAGTCCGAGGGCCCGCTCGGCGATCTCCACGACGACGAGCCGGCCGTCGGCCGCGACACCGATCCGGACACCGCCGACCTCCGCGACCCCGCACACCCCGTCGAGTTCCCGCTGCATTCGGATCAGTCTGTGCGCCAGCGCTTCCCGGGTCACCACCGACCACCCGACAGCCGCTGCCGGAGGTCTCCGAGCGGCGCGCCGGGTATCCGGTCGCCGAGGCCGGCGTCGGTGCCCGCCACGATCCGCTCCGGCACGCCCCCGACCACGGCGGCGATGTTGTGGCGGCTGAGCGTCCCCGCGGCCAGGTACTCGCTGTGTCCCGTCGAGCCCTCGAGCCCACCGGCGGTGGCGGTGGACAGATTCGTGACGCCGCGCAGCCGGTTCGGGTCCCGGCCGTACGCGGCGAGGTCCGCGACCGCGTCGCCGGACGCCTCGGCCACGTAGACGTGACCGGGGCCGAGCCCGAGATCGTCGACGTGGTCGGTGCCGAGGCCCGGCGACCCGAAGAACACGGCGTCGTCGACACCGGTGTCGCCGCGCTGCAGCGCCAGGCCCGCCGTGGTGGATCCGTAGGAGTGACCCAGCGCGGTCAGGTGTACCCCGTCGGGCCGGGCGGCGACACCGCGGTAGAACGCGGCCAGGGCCGCCGCGCCGTCGCTCGCCGCCACCGCGCCGCCGAGGTCGACGAGGGCGTTGCGCAGCGAGTCGATCGGTCTCGCCGGATCCAGCTGCGGGGGAACGTAGTCCAGCCAGGCCACGACGGCGACCGATTCGTCGCCGCGCCCGGCGTCGGCGAGCTGGTCCCCGACCTCGCGGCGCAGGCCTCGGGCGTCGTCGACGTACCGCGGCAGGTCGAGGGCCGTCGAGTTCACTCCCGGGGTGAACACCGCGACGTGATCGGCCGTGTCGACGTCCCCGACCGCGACCGCTGCCCGCACCCGTTCCCCGCCCCGGTACACGAGCAGCCGCCCGTCCGGGTCGCCGATCGCGCGGGCCACCGCGTCCACACCGGCGAGACGAGCACGAAGCGCGAGGAGGTCGGGACGCACCTCGGGACGGCCCCAGTCGAACACCCACGGGTCCTGGGCGGCGCGGTCGATGAGCAGTTCGAGACTCCGGACGTCGGCGGCCAGCTGCGCCCGGTTCGCCGCGTCGCGGACGGCCGCGGGAATGCCGTCGAGGTTGCCGATCCACCCGGGGTGCTCGGCGAGCACCCGGTGCCGCTGGTCCTCGGACAGTGCCGCCCAGTAGTGGGCGTTGTCCGCGGGCGTCGCACCCGGCTCCGGCGGCGTCAGATCGTGCGGTGACGCGGTCAGCGCCCCTGCGGCGAGGCCGACGGCCGCTGCCGTGGCCCGGTCGGCCGCGTCGACCGCGTCGAGCGCCGCGGTCAGCCGGGCCTCGCACACCCGCGCCTGCTCCGCGAGCGCCGCGCGAAGCAGCGCGGCCGGGAGGGGTCCGCCGATCCACGGCACCGGCGGCGGGGCGACGCGTCCGGCATCGGTCACGACGAGACCGAGACCGTCGGTGGTGTCCCGGAACACCGCGAGCGCCACCGTGCGGGCCGAGCCGATCGACTCCGCACCCGACCGCAGCTCCCGCGCGAGCTCCGCGAGCCCCCCGGACCAGGCCGTCGCCGAACGCAGTTCGGCCTCCGCTGCGGCGAGCGCACGGTCGGCCGCCGCCCCCGTCCACGAGCCGGTGGCCCGCCGGGTCCGCTCGTGGGCCGCGGTGACGGCGTCGAGGTGTTCGGCGGCTGCCACGTCGAGGGCGTCGGCGCCGCCGGCCAGGGCCGTCGGATTCCACTCCAGCAGCCGGGTCAGGGTCGGCCTCGTCACCGATCACCGCCGAGCCGGTCGAGCTGGCGGGACAGTTTTCGCGCCACCGCCGCGTCGGTGTCCGCGTACGCGACCGCCGACCGCGCGGTCGCCCCGGCCATCGACCGGATGCGCCCGGCCGTCTCCGCGACGGCCCGTGCCACGGCGTCCGGCAGCGGCGCGAGGACCGCAGCCGTGTCCGACCCGGGCATCGCGGCGAGCGCGTCCGTCACCGCGGTCTCCGGGCCGGATCGGCCGACCCGTTCGGCGGCCACGCCCAACTCGGCCGACAACGCGACCAGCGCGTCCACGTCGACACTCATCTCCCCCGGCATCCGCTCCCCCTTCGCCGCCCCTGTCCGCACCCTAACGACGTCGCACCGCTGGTCAGCGGTCATGCACAGGGCTTGTCCCCAGGGGAACCGGGCGCCGGGTTGCTGCGTCCGGTCGGGTCCGGGTCTGGATCGCGGGTGGGGCGGGGTCCACACTGCTTGCATGCTCTCGGTGCCCGAACTGTGGAACGCGCTGCCGCAGCCGCTACGCGACCCGGTCGCGCTCGCGATCCCGTTCTTCCTGCTGTTCCTCGTGCTGGAGTGGACGGCGGCGCGGTACCTCGCGGACCCCGAGGCCGACGACGCGGGCCGCACCCACCCGCCGTCGGGCGGCTACGAACGACGCGACGCGCGGGCGAGCATCTCGATGGGGTTGGTCTCGGTCGCGACGAGCGCGGCGTGGAAGGCGCTCGCGCTGGTCGGGTACGCCGCGATCTACGCCTACCTCGCGCCGTGGCACCTGCCGGTGGACGCCTGGTACACGTGGGTGATCCTGATCGTCGGGGTCGACTTCCTCTTCTACTGGTATCACCGGATCGCCCACCGGGTGCGGGTCGTCTGGGCAACCCACCAGGCCCACCATTCGAGCGAGTACTTCAACTTCGCGACCGCGCTGCGCCAGAAGTGGAACAACAGCGGCGAGATCGTCATGTGGATCCCGTTGCCGCTCATCGGCATTCCGCCGTGGATGGTGTTCGTCGGGTTCTCCGTGAACCTCGTCTACCAGTTCTTCGTACACACCGAGCACGTCGACCGCCTGCCCCGACCGGTCGAGTTCGTGTTCAACACACCGTCGCACCACCGGGTGCACCACGGCTGCGACCCGGAGTACCTCGACAGGAACTACGCCGGGATCCTCATCGTCTGGGACCGGATGTTCGGCACGTATCGCGAGGAGACGCACCATCCCACCTACGGGCTCATCAAGCCGGTCGGCACCTACAACATCCTCGCCCTGCAGGGCCGCGAGTACGCGGCGATCGGCCGGGACGTGCGCGCGGCGCGCACGTGGCGTGAACGGTTCGGCTATGTCTTCGGTCCGCCCGGGTGGGCCCCCGCCGCCGACACCGCGCCGGCGGGGCGCCCAGGGTGTTTCTCCCGATTCCTCTCGGATGCACCTGGCGAATCAATCGTCGTCCGGGAAGGCGGAGCCGACACCGCGGTCCGGCGGCCGACGACGACGCAGCCGGCCGGCGGTTGAGCGCCAGGGGCGCCGACAACGGATTCGAGAGAGATGCCCTAACTCTTCTGGAGGCTGACCAGGAAGTCGACGGTGCCGGTCGGGTCGACGGTGACGAACCCGAGCGACGGCGGCGTGACGCCGTAGTCGGTGAACGTCACCGGGATGGAACCCGACGCGATCAGGTCGGTGCCGGACCGCAGCACCTCGATGTCGACGGTGACGGGACGCTCCGCGCCCTTGAGGGTCAGCGTGCCCGTCGCGGCGACGGTGCCGGTGGTGCCGTCGGCGGGGACCGACGACAGGTCGACGGGGCCGTCGAGTTTGAAGGTCGCGGTCGGGAACTGCCCGGTGTTCATCACGTTGAGGGCGAACTGGGCGTCGCGGCGGCCGCTGTCGGTCGCGATCTTGCCGACCTGCACGGTGACCTCACCGGCGGTGAGCTTGTCGTCCTCGATGGTCGCCGAGCCGCTGACCTCGGAGGTCGAGCCGACGACGGTGACGCTGGCCCCGTTCAGGATCTCGTGCACGGTGTAGCCGGCCGCCGTCGTGTTCGGGTCGGAGCCGGGCACGACGGTCCACTGCCCGTCGATGTCGCCCTCGGCGGCCTGCGCGCCCTCCGTGGACACGGTCGCGGCCGGGGCGTCGTCCTCGGCAATCCAGTTTCCGTACACCCACGGCCCGGCCACCAGGGCCAGCACCGCAACCACGACGATTCCACCGACGATCCACCAGCGTTTGGTCATGCGAACCAGGCTAGTTGAGCTTTCAAGACCGTGGGGGTGGTAGAAATCCGCGCCGGGCCTGGACAGGGCCAGGGCCGCCAGCCCCGTGAGCGATATCGCGATGAAAGCCTTGGTCACGGCCACCACGGCTACCAGACCCGGGCGAGGATGCGCCCGCGAACGAGAAAACTCCCCACCTGCGTACAGGTGGGGAGCTTCGTGGCGGTGGCGGAGGGATTTGAACCCTTCCGTCCCTCCTGGTCAGGCGGTCAATATGGGCTTGACCTGCAGAATCACATGCCTGCACGTCACGCCCAATAACCCCGAATTGAGACCAGGTGTGCCCAAAATGTGCCCACAGCATGCACCCGGCGCGTCTGCGTCCGTACCAGGAAGTTTCTCGCTCTACGCTGCTGGCGATCTACTCCAACAGAAGGGCAGCAACCGAATGGTCATTCCCGCCATGAACATGCGCTCGACGCGGATGACGTTGAAGCGAGTGGTCGACGGCCAGGTAACCGAACAGCCCATTGACGGAATCGACCTCAGCAAGGACGGCCTGACGTTCAGCGTCGACGCGGATGTGCTTGTCGGCGACATCGTCAGCTACAAGCTCCCAAGCGGACGAGTGAAGTCGATGAGAATCACGGAGGTTCATGTACTCCAAAGCCCGTTCCAGGGCGGACCGAACCTCGACCACACGAAGGCCGAGTACGTCGAGGGTGATCTGCCACCGTTGAACCCCCCGAAGCGGATCGACCTGCCTGGCCTCCACCCAGCAGTCTCAGCGGCCAGCGGATCGAAGTTCGCCCAGCGGCAGTACGGCAACGCTGTCTTCGACGCCTTCAAGGCGGTCGAGCATCGGGTCCAGACCTTGACCGGTGAAAGCGCCTCTGGAAAGCCCCTGATGTCCTCGGTCTTCAGCGAGAAGGGTCCGACGCTGGACATCACCACGAGCGACGCGGGCGATCGACAGCGGCAGGATCAGATCGAGGGCTACAAGTTCCTGTTCATGGGTGCGACGCTCGGGCTGCGGAACCCGCAGGGGCACGGAGGCGAGATCACGTTCGACGAGCAGGAAGCGCTGGAGGCTCTCGCTCTCGCGAGCCTGCTCATGCGATCACTCGATCGTGCGGAATCGCGACTCACGATGTAGCGACTCACCCCCTGAGCATTTCCCCAGGGGAGAGAGATTTGTGGACTACCGCGGAGGAGTCTCGGTGCCCCTCCCCTCGATTTTCTGGGGGTCGGTGAACGCGGAAGCACCCCGGTCTCGTGGTGAGGCCGGGGCGCTTCGTGTGGGTGGCGCTGGTCGGGTCTGTGCGGGGCCAGAAAGGTTTCCCTGCTCGCCGGCCATCCAGTCCCCTGCACCGCCCCTGCAAGGTCGCGGTCGGGGTGAGGTTGACGCCTGGTCGCCCTACTGGGCGAGGTTCCTCGGGGGCCGGCCGAACAGCTGCTCGTAGATGTCGGTGACAGCGTTGATGTCGGTGACAGCGTTCCGGCTCTCGGCCTGCGATTCATCGGCGAGCCGGTGTGCCTCGTTGTCGATCCGCCTGCGCCGGTCGGCGAGGTCGAGGGACTCGGCGACCATGCGCTCAATCTCGTCGGCTTCGCACTTGACTGCGGCGACTGCGCGGAAGGAGTCAGCCTTGCGTCCCCGGATCACTCCAATGATCTGCCTCCGCATCATGCCTCCGGATCGACGTTGAGGCCGGTGATCTTGCGGACCGCGCCGGGTGTGGTGACCGCGAAGGCCGGCACCGCGTAGGACTGGATCCACGTCGACCGGTGGTGACGGTCGTCGATGGTCTCGGTCATCAGGGGCCGCTCGAATGCCACCTGGCCGGCCTTGCCTTCCTCGACGAGGTAGGCGGTGCCGTTGGTGACGAGCGTCGATGTGCGGACGCTGGTGATCCCTGCGCTGGCGAGGGCCGCGGCGAGTCCTTCGCCGTAGCCGATCTTCAACGCGGCTTCCTGCTGCGGGTGGCAGACGAGGACGTTGAGGGTGCCGATACCGAGGTCGTCGACGCGGGCGAGGAGGTTCGCGCGGGCGAAGTCGGCGGTCGGGCGCTTCGTGGACGGCGTCAGCTCCGCTTCGGGGCCGGCGGTGACGAGGCCGTCCCAGTAGTTGCCGGGCACCCCGGCGATCGAGTGCCTTGTCAGCGCGGCGTCGATCGCTGCGATGGCGATCTGGTCGATCTTCTTGGTGAGGGTGTTTGCCTGCTGGATCAGCTTGTTGCCGAGGGTGATGGTGTGGCTGCGGTCACGTTCCTCGTCGAGGATCTGCACCTTCGAGCCCCAGTCCTGCGGGGTGGCGAGGTCGAACGTGGTCTCCCCGTCGGTGACGACGTACTCGGCGCCAGGGCTACGCTCCGCGACGTCGCTGATGGTGAAGTTCGACCCGTTCAGCAGTACCGAGTAGACGAGCCCTCCACCCTGGATGGTGGAGACCGAGGTGCCGAAGAAGGCAGGCATCACCAGTCGGTCAGCGGTGAGTTGCGCGAGAACGGCATTCAGCGCGGCCGGCGACTTGAGAAGCGCGGACACGGTCAGTTGGTTGCTGCTGATGCTGGGGACGAGGGGGGTTGGCATGATCAGCTCCTGTCGGGCCGGCAGGCCCGGTAGTCGTCGAGTGCGGTGGTGGGGATCCACCAGCGCCGGTGGCGCCAGGTCGCTTGGAGTCGTCCGGTTCGGCATAGGTAGCGCACGCCGTCGGCGGTGATCCCGAGCGTCCCGGCCGCGGTGACTGTGTCGACCACCGCGTCCTGTTTCACACCCAACAGGTCACCGGGCGCATGTACTTCGGTGCTCGCGTCGGCGCGAATGTTGGCGTGAGTGGCGAGGTCTCGGCGGATTTGCGCGATCCGCGGCGCGAGTTGGGATCCGCTGCGGCCAGCGAGCTGGTTGAGGACGTCGAGGGCGGCGACCACCTCGGCCGCAGCCGCGCGGGATAGCACCACACCCGCCACCGCGGCGACATCACCGTCCGGATCAGTCACCGCTACCGTCCTCGCCGAGGTCGTCGAGGCCGTGCTCGTGCTCGAACAGCGCCCACATGTGCGTGTCGAGCTGCGCGCCGCACGTCTCGGGATCAAGCCAGAGTGCAGGCGCCGCGGCCTCGCAGGCACGGAACACCGACAGCGGGTGAATCGGTCCGGTCCGCGCCACGCGGGAGGCGTCGTCGAGGCGGCCGTGAATCAAGTGCTGCACCCACTCGGCGGCGCGGCGTTCGTCGGCGATGGGAACGTATCCGGTTCGGTCCGGGTCGGGATCGGGATGGTCGGGCATGGTGGGAGGTCCTTCCGAGCGGGGTACGCGGTCGGCGCGTACGTGCGGGTCGAGGGGCGTTTTCGCCCCAGATTTCGGGGGCCGTACAAAAAAAGATGTGGACTACCGCGGAGGAGTCTCGGTGGGGGGTGCCTCGATTTTTCTGGGGGTCAGGGGGTGAGGTCGGGCCAGGGCATCGCGCGGTGGCCGAGGAGTCGTGCGGACTCGTCGTCCTTGGCGGACGGTGGGGGTCGAACGCCGGTTACCGCAGGCCGTAGGTGGTCGCGGGAGCCGTCGCCGCGCTCGCGGTTGCACACGCTGTGCAGCAGGCGATCTGCGCGGGTGCCACCGCGTGAGCGGGCGAGGGTGTGGTCCGCCTCGAGTGGCTGGCCGTCCGGGTTCATGTCGGGTTGGCGGCGAAGTGGCTGCGAGCACCACCAGCACGGCGTGCCGTCGACCAACGCGCGCAGGAGTCGTTCGCGTTGTTGACGGTGGGCGTAGCCGAGTCCTCGTGCTGCTGCGCTCTTGTTGGGGGTCACAGGTTCTCCTCGGTGGCATCGATGAGAGCGTCGGCGAGTTGTCGGGCTGCGGCGTTGCTCAGGGTGAAGGTGAGGCCGGCGACTTCGAGTCGGATCGGGCGTCGTGGGTTGTCGACTCGGGTGATGCGGGCCTGATGGTTGGACGGCTGCAGTCGCATCAGTCGTCCTCGCCTGTCAGGGTTCGGATGCGCGCGTTGAGTGTGGCGACCTCGTCGAGCATTTCGTTGTGAAGTTCGCGGGCCTGTTCGAGCGTGAGGTCGGCGAAGTTGCAGCCGCGGCGTTCTCGGGTGAGGAGGTCGAGTTGTCGGCGCTCCGGAAGGGTGAGGTTGCCGAGGTGGTCGGGGGCGATCATGCGGTCTCCTGGTGTGGGCGGGCGGCGAGGGAGTCGGGGCAGCGGGTGGTGTGTGGGCAGCCGCGGCAGAGTCGTTCGGCTGCGATCTGCGCGACGGTGGCGTCTGCCTCGGGTTCGGGGTGCAGCGCCGCATCGAACAGTCGGTGCTGTCGGCGGCACGCGGCGTGCTCGAGGTTCGGGCAGTCGTTGAGGATCGCGGCGAGCAGGGAGACCGGGCCGGGTTCGTGCCGGCCTCCGCTGCTGCGTCGCGTCACTGCCTGTCCCTCGCCTCGAGAAGGCGGGTCGGGTCGAGGTTTCCGAGAAGGTGTCGCAGATCGCGCCGGAACAGCTCGGCGACCTCCTCGGCTGAGTCGCGGTCGAAGTAGGTGCCGTCGACTTTGAGCACGACGTCGAACGCTCCACTCTCGACCTCCACCACGCCGACCGCGAGCCAGTCGCGGCGCGAGTCGAGGAAGTCGTCGGCGGTGACATAGGCGCCTTTGTCGGGCATGGTGCGGTCCTCTCGGGGTCGCGGTCGGGTGGTAGCCGTAACCGGGGTAACTTCGGCAACTTGCCTGGTCAGGTGGTTACGGACAATTTCGTGGTTACGCTTCATCCGTAACCCCGTTCTGATCCGTAACCGCTCTGAGCTGCGGAGTTACGGCGGTTTCGCTGGTTACGGGTACCGATGGGTCCGCGGGTAGGTAACGCGTCCACGCATCGTGGAATCCGGTCGCCCCGGTCGCCGCGTAGCCCTTCGCCGGAGTGCCGTCGGGCATCTTCTGCGTCTTCGACCGGATGCCATACGGCTTGAGCAACCGGGCCAGCGTTCGGGCGTCTATCTGCTTGCCGTGAAGGTCCTTCCACGGCGACTCCTCGAGGTCCCGCAGAGACAGCACCAACTCCTCGGTCTTGACCCGATCGCGGCCACCGAACACGCGCCGGCAGTCGGCGAGCAACTGCACCCCGATCGACAGCTCGGGCGGCTCGGCGTCGACGACGAAGTGACGGCACGCCGAGCGGGCGGTCCCGGGCCAGTGCCCGCCGGCGGCGTCGGCGATCGCCAGCAGCGCCTCCCACACCTCGGCTGGCCGGTCCTCGACACCGCGCGGCATCTCCGGTCGAGCCTCGGCCAGCTCGTCGGCGATGCTGCCCACCCACTCGGCGAGATCGGCCTGGATCGGGGCGGCCTGCGCGGCTGCGTCCCGTTCTCGGAACGGGTGCACCTTCTCCCCCGGTGCCCGCTTGCGCTTGTGGATCGTCACCGAGCGGGTGGTGATCGTCGCGGGCATGTTTCCCGCGAGACCGGCGAGTGCGACCGGCGCGAACACCGGGAACTCGCGCACCTTCATGTTCTTGCTGTCACCTTCGCAGCGGTCCACGGTCGCGCCGCGCTTGTAGCCGGCGTTCAGCAGTGCCCGCAGGTCCTCGGTCTGCGGTGCCGTGGTGCGGCCGAAGATCGCGTCGACCTCGTCGAAGAAGATCGTCGGCGGTAGCTGGTCCTCATCCGCTGCGGCCGAGATGCGCCGGTAGAGCGCGGCCGTCGTCGCCGAGATGGTCATCTTCGGGTTGTGGGCGAGCAGCGCCCCGAGCTCGAGGTCGCGGGTCTTGCCGGACCCCGGCTCGGGCGAGGAGAAGATGATCCGCGGGGTGACGTAGAACGAATCCGATGCGTGGGTGTGGGCGATCCACAGCGCGTACGTCGGCGCGCAATGCTTGTCCGGGTACACCGAGTACCACCCGAGGAACGCGGTCACGTCGTCGAGGAGCCCAGCGCCCGGCGAGGGCTCGGTCAGGGCAGCGCTCACGCCTGCACCTCCCCCCGCAGCGCGGACAGCCGGGCCTCGTGCTCCCGCGCCGCCGAGCCCTCCCGGACGGACAGTGGCATCAGATCCGCTTCGGGCAGGTTCGCGGCCGCGTCGACGAGGGCCTTACCCCACGTCTCGAATCGGCGCCGATACGCCTGACCGACGACGATCGCGGCGTGGCAACGCAACTCGGTCTCAAGTCCCGTGCATCCGGCGGTCGTCGCGTCGAGAATCGCCTTCTTCGCGGGTCCATCGATGCAGCCGGCGCGGAGCAGCTCGGCCTGCACCGCGGCGGCGCTGTACTCGCGCCCGAACACGATGAGCGGGTTCATCGCCTCCCACACCTGAGCGGATCCGACGTCGTCGAAGTCGTCGGCGCGAATGTGGGGGACCAGCGGCCGCAGGACGTCGCGGTCGGCGGCGAACGCTGAACCGAGAAGCAGCGGTCCAGCTTCGGCGTTGGTGCTCGGTCGGATGAAACCTGTACTGCGGGAGAACGTGTCTACCATGGGGACTGCGTGTGGCATGTTCTGCCTTTCCGGGACCGGGAGCCTTCGGCGGGCTCCCGGTCCACACATTTCCGGTCGAGAGTGTGCAGCCCTCTCGGAATTACGTTGGAGCGTCGAGATATTCAGCCGCGGTGACCTCCGGGGTTGTCGGTGCGGGCGACGGTGACGAGCAGGAGAAGATCGCGGGCGAGTTGCTCGGCCTCGTCGAGGGCGAGTTCGACGGTCGATCCCTTGATCAGGCCGAGCTTGTTGTCCTCGCGTGCGGCGTATTTCGAGAACCGGACGATCGGCGCGGCCTCGGCGAGCCACTGGCGCAACTCGACCTCGAGGTGTGCCAGACGGAGACGCTCGGTGTTGTCGGTGAACTGCCCGAAGTGTCGGCGCAGCGGGATCACGATCTCCTCGGACCGCATCGTGGACTGGGCCGGCGCGGTGGAGTGGCTGTCCCATTCCGGCAGCGACCACGCGGGCCGCGGGTTCGGGAACAGGGACTTATCCTCCGCGTCGACGGTGGCGGCGGCCTGACTCTCGTCGACGCGGCGCTGGAACACGTCGAGCGCCGTCTCGCCGTCCTCGGTGAGGGTGTATCCGCACGATTCGGTTGAGGTGTCAGCGGTGGGGTGTACGGTGTCGTTCACGGACTCTGTTCCTTCCTGGGGGTTGGGCTGGTTCTCATTGCCCTCGGAAGTCGTTGCAGCGGCTCCGGGGGCGTTTTCGTTCTGGCGGGCCTCGATCTGGTCGGCTGTTGCCTCGTACACCAGCGCGAGCCGTGTATCGCCGAATCTCCGCGCGGCGGCCGCACCGCGGCGCAGCTCCTCCGGAGTCAGCTCGGACATCACACGACCGCCGGACGGTCGTCGGTGCGCTGCAAGGTGTTCGCGTCGGCCCATGCCATAACGTCCGCCCAGCGGTAGAGGACGCGGCGGCCGTGCTTGACGAACTTCGGACCGACACCGCGGTAACGATCGTTCGCGAGCTTGGCGACGCTGGTGCGGAGGAACTCGGCCACCTCGTCGGGTGTCGCGAGCGGGGACTCGGGCATCTGATCTCCTCAGGTAGCGGACTCGTGCCCTTGTTGAATCACTGGCACACTCAGACCATAACCAAGCTTGTGCCCTTCTTGCAATACCGGCACATGCACCGGTGCTGGAAAACCCGCGCACCGCCTGGCACCCTGAGCGCATGGCAACGGTGCAGCGGCTCGGCGACGAACACGGAAACCCAGACATCGAGGCGGCCCCCGGCCTGCTGGTTCACCATGAAGTGATCGTGGAAACTGAGGCCGGAGAAGGCGATATCCCGTATGCCGCGACTGTGAAGATTCGGCCCCGAAATGGCGTCTACGTAGTCGCGGAACTCACTGTCCGGCAAGGCGAGGACGGCCCGCCGATCCAGAGAGGCGAGCTGGCGAAATTCACACTGGAGAACTCTCTTCGGATCGCAGCGGACAGCGCCCGACGGGTCACGCCGAACGGACTGGTCGACCCACACGTGCGAGACGAGTTCTTCGACAGGATCAAGAGCGACGGACTCGCTGACGACGATCTACCCGAGCTGGCGTACGCCTACCGCTGGATCAGGCTTCAGGAAGGCCGGCCAACAACACTGCTCGCCGATGAGTTCGGGGTCACGACCGCGACAGTCAAACGTTGGCTCGGCAAGGCTGTGGCGGCTGGACACCTCACTCAGGACGAGCGAGCGAAGGCGCGGTGAACCGTGGCGACGATTGAGAGCTACTCGACGGCGGCCGGCAAGCGGTACATGGTCCGCTACCGAACACCGGACCGTGCGTCGACGAAGAAGCGCGGCTTCAAGACCAAACGCGACGCGGAAGCGTTCGCCGCGACGGTCGAGGTCGAGAAGCTCACCGGGTCCTACGTCGCACCGGCACTCGGCCGGATCACGGTCGAGGAACTGGCCCCCGACTGGCTGGCGCGCAAGGAATCGGACGTCGCGCCGTCGAACTACCGGACACTCGAGACTGCGTGGCGTGTCCACGTGCAACCGAGGTGGGGCCGCGCGCGGGTGGCAGACGTCGAGCTGGCGCGCGTCGAGCAGTGGATCGCGCAGATACAGCGCGACGAGACCGACGCGGACGGCGAGGTCATCAAGAAGGGTGCCGGCGCGACCGTCGTGATCCGGGCCTACGGGGTGCTCGCGGGCATCCTCGACGACGCGGTGAAGTCCCGGCGGCTCGCATCGAATCCCGCCCGCGGTGTCGAGAATCTGCCTCGGAAGCTGACGAAGCGGCACGTCTACCTGTCGGCGGAGGACGTCGGCAGGCTGGCGGACGAATCAGGTGCGCATCGGCCGCTGGTCCTCACCCTGGCCTACACCGGGCTTCGATGGGGCGAGCTGGTGGCGCTGAGGGTGCGCGACGTCGAGTTCCTGCGGCGCCGGCTCACGGTCCACGACAACGCGGTGCAGCTCGGCGTCGACCACGCCGTCGGCCGGACCAAGAGCAGGCGCACACGGTCGGTCCCCGTCCCCGAGTTCATCCTCGACGAGCTGTCGGTGCAGTGCCGCGGCAAAGGCCCGGACGACCTCGTGTTCCCCGGCCCGGATGGTTCGTATCTCCCCCGACCGAAGTCGGACGGCGGGTGGTTCGCCGGCGCGGTGAAGCGCGCCAAGGTGCAGGCGATCACCCCGCACGATCTGCGGCACACCACAGCCTCCCTGTCGGTGTCGGCCGGCGTCAACGTCCTCGCGCTCGCGCGGATGCTCGGGCACACGTCGGCGAAGGTCACCCTCGACACGTACGCAGACCTGTTCGACAGCGATCTCGACGCGGTCGCGAAGTCGCTCCATGCCCGGTACTCACCACCGCCTGTGCCCAAAGTGTGCCCAAACGGGACCGAGTAGACCGCCGTTGAGCAACAAAAAAGCCCCTCACCTGCAGTGCAGGCGAGGGGCTCTTGGCGGTGGCGGAGGGATTTGAACCCTCGGACGGGGGTTACCCGTCACACGCTTTCGAGGCGTGCTCCTTAGGCCGCTCGGACACGCCACCGCTGGTGACTTTACCCGACTCGGCGGCACAGAACTAAATCCGCTGGTCACCCAGCCGGTGGGTGCGGAAGAAGTCGTCGAGCAGGGCGGCGCAGTCGGCTTCGAGAACACCCCCGCGGACCTGCGGGCGGTGCGTGAGCCTGCGGTCACGCACGACGTCCCACAGCGATCCGACGGCACCGGTCTTCGGTTCCCAGGCGCCGAAGACCACCTTCGCGACCCGCGCGAGCACCAGTGCCCCCGCGCACATCGTGCACGGCTCCAGGGTGACCGCGAGCGTCGCGCCCTCGAGGCGCCAGCCGTCGCCGTGCACCCGCGCGGCGCGGCGCAGTGCCAGGATCTCGGCGTGCGCGGTCGGATCCCCCGACGCCTCGCGCGCGTTCGCCGCCCGCGCGAGCTCGACGCCCTCGGCGTCGAACACCACCGCCCCGACCGGGACGTCGTCGGGATCGGCCTCGCCGGCGGCGGCGATCGCGGCCCGCACCATCTCCTCGTCGCGGGCCCCGAGGGGCACGGCCACTACCGGGGTGTGGCGTCGAGCACCGCGGACAGCTCCGCGCCGAAGCCCAGCCGCTGCGCGATCATCGTCAACTGCTCGTCCGGATACAGGTCGGTCTCCGCGAGGATGACACCGAGGACCGGTTCGGGCAGCCCGAGGTCGGAGAGGACGCCGAGGTCGCCCTCCTCCCACGGTTCGATGTCGTCGAGGTCGTCGCCGTCGATGTCGGGCGTCTCGATGTTCAGCGCGTCGAGGACGTCCGCGGCGATGTCGTAGTCCAGTGCCATCGTCGCGTCCGACAGCAGCAGTCGCGTCCCCGTCGGCGCGGGACGCAGGATGACGAAGAACTCCTCGTCGACGTCGAGCAGCCCGAAGACCGCGCCGGATGCGCGCATCTCGAGCAGCTCCTTCTCCGCCTGTTCGAGACTGGTCAGTGCGGCCGCGGTCAACGCGGTGCACTTCCATTTGCCGTCGTCGAGCACCACTGCAACACCGAAGCCCTCGAGGTCTTCGAACTGATCCGAGGGGGCGTTGTTCCCCGCGCGCTGAGCAGCCATGCGGCAACCGTAGTCCGCGGGTGGCCCCTTCATGAAGTCCAGTGGACAAATGTGTCAACCTATCCGGGTGTCAGCGGAATCGACGGCTCCTCCGGTGTGTGTGCTCGGGCTCGGATTGATCGGAGGATCGGTGTTGCGGGCCGCGGTCGCCGCCGGCCGCACCGCGTGGGGGTGGAACCGGTCCGCGGCCGCCGTCGACGGTGCCCGCGCCGACGGCTTCGACGCAGGCACCGACCTGCGGGCCGCCCTGGTCCGGGCCGCCGAACAGGACGCGATCGTCGTGGTCGCGGTCCCGGAGCCCGCGCTCGACGCCGTCCTCACCGAGGTCGCCGCGCACGCCCCCGGCTGCACCCTCACCGACGTCGTCAGCGTCAAGGGGTCGGTGCTCGCGGCGGTCCGCAGGCACGGACTGGCAGCACACTTCGCGGGCGGGCACCCGATGGCCGGCACCGCCGAATCCGGCTGGTCGGCCGGCGACACCGACCTGTTCCGCGGGGCGGTGTGGGTGGTGGCCGCCGAGGACGACACCGATCCCGGCGCGTGGACCGGCGTCGCACGACTGGCCCTGGACTGCGGCTCGGTGGTCGTCCCCGCGGGTGCGGCCGAGCACGACGCCGCGGTCGCGCGGATATCCCACCTGCCGCATCTGCTCGCCGAGGCGCTCGCGGTGACGGCGGCGTCCGGCGGCGACCTGGCGCTGGCCCTGGCGGCCGGTTCGTACCGGGACGGCACCCGCGTCGCGGGCACCGCACCCGCCCTGGTCCGGGCCATGTGCGAGGCGAACGCGCAGGCGTTGGCGGTGGCGTTGGACGAGGCGCTGGCGCTGCTCACCGACGCCCGGCGGGCGCTGGCGTCGACGGGGAGCACCGAGGTCCTGGTCGAGGCGGGGCACCGGGCGCGGCAGCGTCACGACACCCTCGGCCGCTGGGACATCACCGATGTCGCGGTGGGGGCACCGGGTTGGGCGGAGGCACTGCGGGACGCCGGCCGCCGCGGGGGCGCCGTCCGCGCACTGTGAGTCCTTCCGGCCCGCACGGGGACCGAAAGGACTCACGGGGTCAGATCCGTTCGGCCAGGCCGGGATAGTCGACGACGAAACCGTCCGCGTCGACGGTGACCGACGAGCTGGACACCGGCGAGAGCACGTGGATGCCGTCCGGGCCGGAGCTGTAGGTCAGGTCCGCGGGCCGCACCCGCAGGTCCGGCAGGTACACGTACACGACCGGAACCTGGATGTCCTCGGAGTTGTGCTGCAGGGCGAGCCTGCGGATCGGCAGCGTGTTGAAGAACGGGCTCAGCACCACGTCCACGTCGAGGGCGCCGCCGAACGCGGACCGGTGGTGGCTCGAACCGTCCTCGATCATCCAGTAGCCCTCGGCGTCGCGGCTGATGGACACGTGCCGCTCGCCGGACGCGAGACTGGTCCGCAGCGAGAGCCGCCGGGTGACCCCCGCCTCATCGGTGACGAGGTCGTAGGACGCGCTGAAGGCCGGATGGTCGGCGCACTCACCGCCGATGATCCGGCCCGCCGCCTTGATGCGTTTGCCGACCAGCTGCACTCGTACCGATTCCATCCGAGGTGCGTTGTGAGCCCGCCACGTCAGGACCGCAGGCCAAACGGTTTCGGCGCCCAGAGCTGGATTGGTCACCTGTCTACCGTAAGCGACGGGGCGCCGATCAGCATCGGTGGACTCGATCCCGGTGTTGGCGCGTCGCGGCGATGCCGCACTCCGCCCCGAGGGCTCCGCATGTGGACGGCGCGGCGACTCGACAGAACATTCTGGACGACCGTCCGGAACTTCACCCCACAACGATCAAAACGATGTGACGGATAACACATTGGTTACAGACTGGAATGGATTGGATGACAGTCCCAGGAGGTATCCGATGGCCGACACTCAGGAGATCTGGTCAGCGCAGGCCCGCGACGTCCTGATCGAAGTCGCAGGCACGTACCAGCGCACGCTCACCTACCAGCAACTCGCGGACGCGGTCCAGGAGCGGTCGGGGGTGTACACCCGCAACCTGCTGCAGAACTGGATCGGCAAGATCCTCAGCCGGGTCGCCGCCCAGTGCAGCGCGAACGCCGAACCCCTGCTGTCGTCGCTGTGCGTCAGCGTCAACGGCACGGTCGGCGACGGCTACGCCAAGGCCGTCCGGGCGATGTACGACGTCGACCCGGGTGACCTCGAGCTGCACGCCGCCGAGGAACGCCTGCGGTGCTACCGCTACTTCGGTGCGCTCGACCTGCCGGCCGACGGCGGCGTCGCGACGCTCGCGCCGAGCGTGGTGACGGCGCGGGCGAAGGCACAGAAACGCGACCGCAGCCGACGCCGGGAACTCGTCATCACCTGTGGTGAGTGCTTCCAGATGCAGTCGCTGACCGGAAAGTGCGGCTGCACTTGGTGAGTGATCCCGTTGTCGCGGGTGCCGCCCCGGGCTAGCGTCTGCAGACGTACTTGCGGCCTCGCTCATCCGGCCGACACACGGCCCGGCGCGTCCGCAGCGGAAAGGTGCGTCGCATGAAGGCAATCCAGTACACCACCATTGGCGCCGAGCCCGAGGTCACCGAGATCGAGAAGCCCTCGCCGGGCCCCGGCGAGGTGCTGCTGAAGGTGACGGCCGCCGGGGTGTGTCACTCCGACGACTTCATCATGAACCTGCCCGCGGAGCAGTACATCTACGGGCTGCCACTGACGCTCGGCCACGAAGGTGCCGGCACCGTCGTCGAACTCGGCGAGGGCGCGTCCGGAATCGAGGTGGGGACGAACGTGGTGGTGTACGGCCCCTGGGGATGCGGGACCTGCTGGCACTGCGCCCGCGGCGAGGAGAACTACTGTTCGCGGGCCGCGGACCTGGGCATCATGCCGCCGGGCCTCGGGTCGCCGGGCGCCCTCGCCGAGTACATGATCGTCGACTCCCCGCGGCACCTCGTTCCGATCGGCGACCTCGACCCGGTGACCACCGTGCCGCTGACGGACGCCGGGCTGACCCCGTACCACGCCATCAAACGATCACTGCACAAACTGCGCGGCGGGTCGACGGCCGTGGTGATCGGCACCGGCGGGCTCGGCCACGTGGCGATCGAACTGCTGCGTCACCTGTCACCGGCACGCGTCGTCGCGCTCGACGTGACCGAGGAGAAGCTCGAGTTCGCACGGTCGGTCGGCGCGCACGAGGCGGTACTCTCCGACAAGTCCGCGGTCGACAGCGTCCGCAAGATCACCGGCGCGGCGGGCGCCGCGCTGGTCCTCGACTTCGTCGGCTTCCAGCCCACCATCGACATCGCCATGGGCGTTGCCGGTATCGGCTCGGACGTGACGATCGTCGGGATCGGCGACTTCGTCGCACACGCCAAGGTCGGGTTCGGCCAGAGCCCGTACGAGGCGGCGGTGACGTCCCCGTACTGGGGTTCGCGCAGCGAACTGATCGAGCTTATCGACCTGGCCCATCAGGGGATCTTCGACATCGCCGTCGAGCGGTTCAGCCTCGACGACGGACCGGAGGCCTACCGCCGGCTCGCCGCGGGCACCCTGCGCGGGCGCGCCGTCATCGTGCCCTGACCAGCGGGCTCGCCGGGAATCGATCCCGGCGAGCCCAACTGTTCGCGCTGGTGGTGCGCGCTTGTAGTCTTCGCGGCATGACCACCCGGGGGACGACGATCGCGCGCATGCGCGGTGGCTTCGTCGGCTCCCTGTCCGGCGCGGTGGCCGTTGCCGCCCACGCGAGCGGCGGCGGCGCGGCCCCGTCCTGCAGTGCGGCGGTGTTACTGCTTCTGGCCTGCACCGCCGTCGGCGCGCTGGTGTCCGCCGCACGCCCGCCCACCCGGGAACTGCCCTTTCTGATCGCCGCGCTGATCGCGGGTCAGGCGACCGGTCACGCGGCGCTGACGGTCGGCGCCGCATCCCACCACGGGACGCAACCGACCCCGACGATGCTGACCGCGCACGCCGTCGCCGTCGCCGTGGCGGCGGTCCTGATCCGCGGCGGCGGACGCGGCCTCGCCGTCGCCGCTTCCCGTGTCCGGGGCGTCCTCCCGGCACCGTTCACCGCGGTCCCGGTCGAGGTCCCCGGCTCGCCCACCGTCCCGGCCCACCGCCCGGAATTCGAACGCTGGCTGCTGGTCGGCGCCCGGCTCGGCACCCGCGGACCACCCGCACTCGTCTAGCGCCGTCCGAATCACGCCGTCCCCGGATCATTTTCCGGACACGGCGCGTCGTCGTGCGCCCATCTCACCTCCACAGGCGGCTACGCCACCTGTGCGCGAGTTCGGTAGCCAGGGCTACCGAACTCGCGCACGGGGCGCGGAGCGCCTCTCCCCCATACCCGCATCGAGGTACAACCATGTCCGCACCCGACATCGTCGGGGCCGCACCGGCCCCGAGTTCCACATCCACCGACTCGCCGCCCGGACGCCGGTACACCCTGCGCCCGCTGATGATGCGGCTGCACTTCTACGCCGGCATCCTCGTCGCCCCGCTCATCCTGATCGCCGCCGTCAGCGGCGGCCTCTACGCCGTCGCGCCCGCATTGGAGCAGGTCGTCTACCGCGACTACCTGCACGTCACGTACTCCGGCCCGGCGTTCCCCGTGGCCGACCAGATCCGCGCTGCCCAGCAGACGCGTCCCGACCTGACCGTCGCCGCGGTCCGACCCGCGCCCGACCCGGGCGACACCACCCGGGTCCTGTTCACCGACCCGACACTCGGCGAGTCCGAGCGACTCGCCGTGTTCGTCGACCCGTCGACAGCGCGACCGGTCGGCGAGCTCACCGTGTACGGCAGCAGCAGCGCGCTGCCGATGCGGACCTGGATCTCCCAACTGCACCGCCACCTGCACCTCGGCGAACCGGGTCGCATCTACAGCGAGCTCGCGTCGTCGTGGATGTGGGTGATCGCCCTCGGCGGGCTGTACCTGTGGTGGGATCGCTACCGCAAGGCACGAACCCGGGACGCCGCGTCCGCGCGGCTGCTCACCGTCGACCGGTCCACGAGAGGCCGGGCCCGCACGCTCGGTTGGCACGGGGCGGTGGGCGCCTGGATCGCGGTGGGTCTGGTGTTCCTGTCCGCGACCGGCCTGACGTGGTCCAAGTACGCCGGCGAGAACGTCGGCGACCTGCGCACCGCGCTGAGCTGGACGACCCCGTCACTCGACAAGACCATCGACGACGCGGCACCGAGCGGCGGCAGTCACGAGGGCCACGGCGCCGCGGCCACCGCCGGCACCGCCGACACGTCGATCCTGGACTCCAACGTCGACCGCGTCGACTCAGTGCTCGCGATCGCCGCCGACAACGGCGTCGACCGGGCTGTCGAGGCGTCCATCCCCGCGGCCGCGTCCACCGCGTTCACCGTCGCCGAGACCCGGCAACCATGGGCGCTCGCGACCGACTCGGTCTCCGTCGACGGCGCCACCGGCCACCTCGTCGACGTGTTGCCGTTCTCGACGTACCCGCTGGCGGCGAAGCTGACCTCGTGGGGCATCGCCCTGCACATGGGTCTGCTGTTCGGCCTGCTCAACCAGATCGCGCTGGCCGCGCTGGCGGTCGCGTTGGTGACGGTGATCGTGCGCGGCTACGTCCTGTGGTGGCGTCGGCGCCCAACCCGCGGCTCGGACCGGGCCGTCGGCAGGCCGCCGCTGCGCGGCGCACTCCGGCAGCTGCACCCGGCCGTGGGAGTCGCGATCGTCGCGGCCGCCGCCCTCGTCGGCTGGTTCGTGCCCCTGCTGGGACTGAGCCTGCTCGCGTTCCTGGCGGTCGACGCCGGGTTCGGGCTCGTGGCGCGGGCGCGCGCCTGACCCGTCGAGCGGGCGGTCACCGGGCTCGGCAAGATGCTCCGGTGACCGCCCGCTCGGGGTCAGCTGCCGAACAGGTTCTCCAGCGATCCGCCACCGGCCGGTTCCGCGATGCTGACGGTCACCGACACGGTCGCGTCAGGCGTCACCCCGTTACTCGCCGTCACGGTGATCGGAAACGACCCCGCGACGGTCGGCGTCCCCTACAGCACACCCGCCGGTGACAGGGTGATGCCTGCGGGCAACGCGTCCGCCGTCGTCACCGCCGGAGCCGGATCCCCCGCGACTGTGAACGCGAACGCGTACGGGGTTCCGACGGCGCCGACCACGACCGCGGCGAACCACCGCCCGCGACCTCGGTACGTCCTGTGGACTGTGGACATCGACGGCGTCGACATGCTGATCCCCCTGCTCAGTCGGATGGTGAACCGCTGCTCTCGCAAGGCACGACGGCCGCCGCCCGGTGGTGAACTTCCGACTGTGGCCACGGTCTCCGTTGTCTTGCCGGCAGATCGCCGCCGAGCATGCCAGCACCGCGACGAGCCCCGCCGGCACTTGGGGAAATCGCGGCGCCCCACCCTCGTGCGCGATATCCCCGAAACGCGACATCCCCGCCACCTGATGGTGACGGGGATGTCGGTTGTGCGCCCGAAGGGATTCGAACCCCTAACCTCTTGATCCGTAGTCAAGTGCTCTATCCGTTGAGCTACGGGCGCATGTCTTCAGTTGTGTCGGCGAACCGGCACATTACCGGTGAACCAACGTTGTCGGCGAACCGACATGGCGGAAGCGAGAGGATTTGAACCTCCGGTCCCCTGTAAGGAGGACAACTCATTAGCAGTGAGTCCCATTCGGCCGCTCTGGCACGCTTCCTAGGCTCAGGTCCTTTCGAACCGCCGGGACGAAAGATTACACACGGTCCGCCGGATATACCAAAACAGCAGGTCAGCCCGGTGTTATCGCAGATTGCCGTCGAACCAGTCGAGGATCCGCCGCTGCGCGTCGAGGGCCGGGTCGTCGTCCTCCGCGTCGAGCCGCAGCTGGGGCGGTTCGTCCGCGCGGTGCGCGAGACCGCGGTAGCTGACGACGTTCGTCGCGACGGGGGCTTTCGCGACGGCGTCGCGGAGCCGTTCGACGTGGGCCGCGGGAGTGTGCGGATCGTCCTCCCCGTACAGCCCCAGCCACGGGGCCTTCAGGTCGAGTGCGACATCGACGAGGGCGGGAACGTCGATGCGGAGTCCGGCGACGATGCCGCGGGCCGCGACGCTCACCGCGGCACCGATGGGGCGGTTGGTCGCCACCAGCAGTGCCGCGGTGCCCGCGTCGTCGAACCCGAGGACGCCGACACAGTCCGGGTAGACGCCGCGGGCGACGAGCCAGTCGAAGGTCGCGTCGAAGTCGGCGAACAGGGCGTCGCCGAACACTTCGACGGCGGCGTGCGCCCCCTCGCGGTGGAACAGGTCCGGTGCGACGGTCAGCCATCCCTCGCCCGCGAGCAGGCGCATCAGGTCGAGCAGGGCGTCGGACAGTTGGCGTGACTCGTGCAGAATGACGATGCCGCCGCGCGGGAGCCCGTCCGGGGCAACACCGGTGAGTGAGACCCGCTCGGGAGCGGCGTCCCGATGCGCCCCGGCGCCACGTACGACCGCACCGTCGGTGAAGATTCCCGACATACGTCCACCTTGGCACGGCCCGGACCACCGCGCCCCCACCAATTTTTGTTGCGGCGCATAATGCAGTTCGTGACCGCACGCATTCGTCCCGACCTCGCCGACATTCCCGCCTACGTGCCCGGACGCAGTTTCCCCGGCGCGATCAAGCTGGCGAGCAACGAGACCACCGCGGGCCCCCTGCCGTCGGTGGCGGCGGCGATCGCAGCGGCGGCCGCGGGCGCGAACCGCTATCCCGACAACGGCAATCTCGCGTTGCGGGAGGCGCTGAGCTCGGCGCTCGGTGTCGACCTGGACCGGATCGCGGCCGGCTGCGGGTCGGTGAGCCTGTGCCAGGAGCTGGTGCAGGCGACGGCGGGGCCCGGCGACGAGGTGATCTTCGCGTGGCGCTCGTTCGAGGCGTACCCGGTGGTGACGAAGGTCGCCGGCGCGACGCCGGTGCAGGTGCCGCTCACCGCCGACCAGGCGCACGACCTGGACGCGATGGCCGCCGCGGTGACCGACCGCACCCGGCTGATCTTCGTCTGCAATCCCAACAACCCGACGGGACGCACCCTGAGCGCCGCGGAGATCACGCGGTTCCTCGACGCCGTCCCGACGGACGTGCTGGTCGTCCTGGACGAGGCGTACATCGAGTACGTGCGGCCCGGCGACGACGCGGGCGCCACCGTCCCGGACGGAGTCGCACTGGCCGCAAGTCGCCCCAACCTCGTTGTGCTGCGGACATTCTCGAAGGCGTACGGCCTCGCCGGCCTGCGCGTCGGGTACGCCGTCGCGGATCCGGCGATCATCACCGCGCTCGGCAAGGTGCACATCCCGTTCGCGGTGAGCGTCGTGGCGCAGGCCGCGGCGATCGCCTCGCTCGACGCGGCCGCGGAACTGCTCGCCCGCACCGACGCCGTCGTCGGCGAGCGCACCCGGGTGCGCGACGCGCTGCTGGCCGCCGGCTACGACGTGCCGGAGTCGAACGGGAACTTCGTGTGGCTGCCGCTCGGCGAGAAGACCGCCGCCTACGGTGCGGCGAGCGGCGAGGCCGGGGTGATCGTGCGCGCGTACGGGACGGACGGGGTGCGGATCACGATCGGCGACCCGCACGAGAACGACGCGCTTCTCGCGTTCGCAACCGGGGCCGGGCTGGAGATCCTGAAGTCGGAGTGAGGAACACCCCGGGGACGGGCGCGAATCCTCTTGGCGCGCCCGCGTACTCGCCGTGCCGAGTCGGACGTCCGGCTCAGACACCCATCGCGCGGGACAGACTCGGCCACGACGAGCGCAGCGCGTCCTGCCAGTACAACCACGTGTGCGTGCCGGCCGGGCGGTAGTCGAACGTGGCCGGGATGCCCAGCTCCTGGAGGCGTCGCTCGAACCCCAACGTGCAGTGCAGTGCTGCCGCCTCGAGCGGGCCGCCGAGCGCGGCGACCAGCGGCAACGCCGGGTCGTCGAGGCGGTCGCGCGGACCGAGCGCGCCGTTGCCCACCGACGAGTACACGACCTTGCCGCGCAAGGCCGCCGCGTTGTGCAGGGGGTCGTGCGCAGCCCAGTCCGGGTCGTCGTCGAGGCCCCACATGTTGTCGGCGTCTCCGTTCACCAAGCCGACCGCGCGGCGCACCACGAAGCGCGCCTCGGGGCTGGAGGTGTCCGCACATCCGCTGTACGAGGCGACGCCGGTGTAGAGCTCGGGCCTGCGGGTGATCAGGTTCAGCGCGGCCGCGCCGCCCATCGACAGTCCCGCGACGGTGTTGACGCCATTGCCGCCGAATTCGGTGTCGATCAGTGGTGGCAACTCGTCGGCCAGGAAGGTCTCCCACCGGTTCACGCCGAGCACCGGGTCGGCCCGCTGCCAGTCGGTGTAGTAGCTGCCCGCCCCGCCGACCGGGAGCACCACGTTGACCGGCTTGTCCGCGAAGAAGTCGGCCGCATCGGTCTCGGTCGTCCAATCGCTTTCGCGCCCACCGGATTCCTGCCCGCCACCGACCCCGTCGAGCAGGTACAGGGTCGGATGCGCGGTGTCGCGGTCGGCGGGCAGCAGGACCTGCACCTGGACGATCCGGCCCATGGCCGGCGAGTCCACGAACACCGCGGCGCGGCGATCGGTGAGCATGGTGACGTGATCGACGGACGCGCCGCGCGCGGGGAGTTCGCCCGCGACGGCTGCCGGCGCCGCGAACACCGTCGCCACCGCCGCTGCCAGTGCTGCCATCACCCTCATCGGACCCACTTTCGTCGGCGGCCCCACCCGAGACCACCATCGCAGATCGAGACCCCGAACCGCCGTTGCACCGCGCACCACAGGGATACCATTGTGGCGCCCATCACGTTCGCGAACGAGGTGTTCCCATGCACACGTCACTCCGCTTACGGTCCGCTGGTCTCGTCGTCACCGCCTGCGCGACGCTGGTCGCCGCCACCGCCTGTACGGAACCGGCCGCGTCCGCGGCGACCGGTACCACGTTCGACGGTCCGACCGTGAGCGTGGGCAACGGGACGGCCCGCTCCTACGTCACGACCGCCGCCGACGGCACCCCGGCCGCGACGGGGATCCGGATGACCGCGACCGCGCTGGACGGGCTGACACACGCCGCCGACGTGCCGATGCAGGTGTTCGACCTGGCGTTGCCTCAGGACGCGCCGGCCACCGTGTTCGACCACCTGACGGTCGACTGGAACCCGCACGGCCACGAACCGGCCGGGGTGTTCACCAAGCCGCACTTCGACATGCACTTCTACATGATCGATGCGGCCGCGGTCGGCGAGATCACCCCGATGCGAATCGACTTCGTGCCACGTGCCTCGAATCTTCCTCCCGCGCAGTACATGCCGACCGGATACGCGGCGCCACCCGGACTGCCGGCGATGAACACCGTGCCCGACATGGGACTGCACTGGATCGACGCGGCCGCCGGTGTCGGCGCGCCGGGATACGACTTCCAGCAGGTGCTCGTCGCCGGATCCTGGGACGGCGCACACACATTCCTCGAGCCGATGATGACGCACGAGTGGATGCTCACCAAGCAGAGCGTCGACGAGGCGGTCGCACAGCCGGAGAAGTGGGCGAAGTCGGGCTACTACCCCACCACGTACACGGTGCGGTTCGACGACTCCACCTCCGAGTACGTCATCGAGCTCGGAGGGATGACCCTGCGCGAGGCCTCCTGACCGAAGACCGAGAACAACTGCCGGAAAGCGGGTTCGCGATGAGGATGATCACGACGATGGCGGCGTCCGCCCTGATCGCCGGAGCGGTGGTCGCGGGAACGGGTGTCGCGCATGCGGATCCGGTGCCACCTCCGCCGCCGTTGACCAAACAGCAGGCCCTCGACAACATGCTGGTCGAACTGGGTCTCGGCTGGGCGCAGGGCGGGGCGGCGGGCACCGCCATCGGCACCGTCATCGGGCTCGGTGTCGGCTGCGTGTCGATGTTCCCGGGCAGCCTCGCCGGTTGCATCATCGGCGCCCCGACCGGCGCCGTGATCGGGGGTCTGATCGGCATGGGCAACGGCAACCCGAAGGTCCAGCAGTCCATCGAGACCTACCTGAACACGCCGTGACCCGGGAAGGCCGCTGGAGCGTGTCTCCCACCTCACGGACCACCAGCTCGATACCGGTACACGATGCCCTCGACGACCGTGCGATCGTTCCGGAAGGGGCGGCCCTCGAGTCCGTCGGAGGAGGGCAACATCGGTTCGATCAACGCCCACTGGGCGTCGGACAGGTACTCGGTACGTGACACGACGCCCAGTGTCGTTGATGGAGACGCCCCTGTTGGGAGATACGTTCTGGCCATGGACGGGAGACCGCGCCCGATGATCGCGGTTCGATCCGATCGCGCTACAAGCAGGTCCTACTTCAGATGCCGGGCGAAGAACCGGTTTCCCTCCTCTCCCGCGAACGGCGGGACGCCGGTGTGCCCGCCCATATTGGCGTGCAGCGTCTTCTCCTTGGAGGCGAAGGCGTCGAACAGGTCCAGGGCCTGTTGCCGGTCGTTGCCTTCGTCGTCCCACTGCAGCAGGACATGCAGCGGAATTGTGACCTCACGGGCCTGCTCGAATATGGTGCGCGGCACGTAGCTTCCGGCGAACAGAACCGCGGCCGCGATGCGCGGCTCGACGACCGCGAACCGGACGCCAACCGAGATCAGCCCTCCCGAATACCCGACCGGGCCGTCGATTTCGGGCAGCGCGAGAAGCACGTCGAGGACGGCCCGCCATTCCGGGACGGACTGATCGACGAGAGGCAGGACGAGCCGGTCGACGATGTCGTCGGTCACCGGCTCACCGGTATGCAGCACCCGGTGCAGGTCGGCGCGGGCCTGGTCGGCCGCCGTCGAACCGGGCCGCTCACCGCTCCACGGGAGCTCGATGGTCGCCGCGGCGAAGCCCGCCGCCACGGTGCGCCGGGCCCGATCCGCAAGCCGGGGGTACATCCGGTGCAGGCCCCCGGGGTGGCCCAGCAGGATCAGCGGCGTTCGAGCGGATGAGGATCCGGGCGTCCACAGGATGCCGGGGATTTCACCGAGGGTGAATTCGCGTTCGAGGACGTCGTCGAGACGCTTTTCGGAAGTGAATTGCATGGTCGTACCTTTCGGGAGTGCTCGTTGACGGCGCTCCCAGACGACCTATCGCCTGACCGTGACCCCGAAGAGGAGCACCCATGTCGATACTGCGTTCACGGGTATCACCTCCTCATTCGTTCGCACGGCTCCCCGAAAGTACCAGTGGCCGGTTGCGCGGCGCGAATCGATTTCGGAGTGTCCTGAACCGTCACGAGTTCGGGACCGGCCTCGGCGTTCAGACCAGGGCCGGTGGGCGCGGCGATGGTTGAGCGTCGTGGACGCTCTCGTACTCGCCCGGGGCCAGGTGATCCAGCCGAGAATGCAGGCGCGAGTCGTTCACCAATCGCACCACTGAGTCCGTCGGACGAGGACACATCGGTTCGACCAACGCCCGCCGGGCATCGGACAGGTACTCGGTACGCGACACGACGCCCAGTCGTCATGATGGTGACGCCCCTCATTTGGGAGACACGCTCTACCCGGCGAGGTCGTCCGGTCCGATCGGGTCGACTGCCCACGCCTCGGCGCTCGTCGCGGACCTCGCGCGCAACCACCGGATTCCGAGAAGCGCGATGCCCACCACCACCACCACCACGACGGCGGACAGAGGAACCATGCGGGACGGCAAGGCTACTCGACCCCCAGGCGCGTGGGCTGGGCGACGATCGCGGACCCCACCCAGCGCCGCAGGTACCGCCGCATCTCGTCGTCGTTGCGCGGCGGGTCACCGGGAGAGACGAAGAACGACTGCATCGTCCGCAGCACGAACTCGACGAGTTCGGTGAGCGCGGCGTCGTCGTAGCCGAACCGCTCCCAGTCGACGTCGAATCGCCGGATCATCGTCATGCCGAACACCCGCGCCTCGTGCGAGGTGAGACCCTCGGGGTGGACGTTCGTGTACGAACCGGACAGCAGAATCCCCAGGTGAGGCGTGCGGCGCACCTCGGCGAGCGTGTAGACGATGCCCTCGGTCATCGCCTCGACCGGATCGACGAGACCCTGCACGTGCCCGGCCAGCCGGTCGAGGAACCCGGCGACCGACGCGATGGCCGCGGCCCGCATCAATGCGTCCGCGCTGGGGAAGTACCGGTACACCGTCTGCCGGATGACGCCCAGCGACTCGGCGACGTCGGCGATGCCGATCGCCGAACCCGTCTGCCCGATGAGATCCACTGCGGTGGAGACGATCCGGCGCGACGCCTCGTCGTCGTCGTTCGGCGGGCTTCCGCCCCACCCGCGTCTACGTGCCACTGCCCGCTTCCTCGGCTCAACCGCGTCGCACGGAATTCTCGTCCGTCGACCCTCCGCATGAAGGGGCCGACGCTACCACCTCGGCCGTGCCGAGGACGAGATGACCGAAAGTGAACATACACATGCGCCGTTCTTCGTATGATCGCCTCCACGGGGGGACCTCGCGTGCCGAGAGTCCACCCGACCAGCCCGTTTTGCCGAGACACGAGGGAGCGCACCGTGACGCACCTGCATCCCCGAAAGATGGATTTCGGGTTCGAGGACGAGGACGTGCCCTTCCTCTGGAACCCGGAGAACCCCGCCTGGTCGAGCATGTCCAACGCCGTGTCGTTCCTGGCCATCGGCTTCGAGAAGATGATCGTGAAGCTGATCCTCCAGACCAAGCCGCGGATCTCCGACCCCGCGGTCGTGGAGGAGGCGGTGGCGTTCATGCGACAGGAGGGCCACCACTCCACCGCGCACCGTCAGCACGTCAAGGCGCTGATCAAGCGGTATCCCGGGCTCCAGAACACCCTCGACGCGGTGATCGGCGAGTTCGACCTCCTCACCGAGGCGACCTCCGTCGAGTACCGGCTCGCGTACACCGCCGATCTCGAGGCGACCTTCACGCCGGTGTTCAAGCTGATGCTCGACCATGACGCCACCCTGTTCCGGCCCGGCGACGACCGGGTCGCCTCCCTGTTCCTCTGGCACTTCGTCGAGGAGGTCGAACACCGCAGTTCCGCACTGATCATCTTCAATTCCGTTGTCGGAAGCGAGCTCTACCGGATGCGGATGGCGCCGTCGATCTTCGCGCACGTGATGAAGGTGATCCGGATCGCGTGCGCCGGGTTCAACCAGCACGTGCCGATCGGGGACCGCAAGGTCGACGCGCTGTCGATGTTCGCGATGCACCGCACCAAGCAGAAGGTGCTCACCTTCGTCGCGCCCTACCTCACCAAGGGCACGATGCCGCGCGCGTTCGACGGGCTCCCCCGCGGTGAACAGCTCACCGCCCTGTCCGGCATCATCCGCAGCCAGATGCCGAAACACGATCCGACACACGAGAAACTGCCCGCGCTGGCCGGCCGGTGGTTCGAGCGGTACGACGCCGGCTACGACTGCACCCGCTGGTACACCGCCGACACCCGAGCGCCGCGGCCCGCCCCGGCGGTATCGGAGGCCAACTGATGGCGGACCTGTGCTCCCCCACCTTCGCCGACCTCGCGACCCGCCTCGGCTTCTCGTGCGCGGAGGCCGGCGGACTCGTCGAGTTCCGCAGCCCCACCACACTCGAGAACTGGACGCTGCCGGTGCTCGAGTTCACCGTCGTGCTCGGCTCGCTGCTCGCCCTAGTCCTCGCGATCGCGCGGCTGCGGCGCCACGGTGACCCGACCAATCTGGTGCTCTGGTTCGGCGCGACCGCCTACCTGTTCGTCATCGAACCGCCGCTGTACTTCCCGGCCGCCTTCGGCATCGAGGATCACGTCGACACGATGTTCGCGCACAACGTGTTCACCGTCGACTTCCTGTGGGGCCGGCTCCCGCTGTACATCGTCGCGATCTACCCGCTGATGACCACGATCGCCTTCGAGATCGTCAGGATGCTCGGCGTGTTCCGGCGGTACGGCGTCCTCGTCGGCGCCGTCTGCGTCGGATTCGTCCACCACGCCTTCTACGAGATCTTCGACCACACAGGCCCGCAACTGCGGTGGTGGGAGTGGTCCCTCGACAACCCCGTCAACCAGCCGATGTTCGATTCGGTTCCGCTGCCGAGTGTGGTCGTGTTCGCCGCGCTGTGGCCGATGTCCCTCGCCTTCTGCGTCCAACTGTTCGTCGGCCGTCACGTCGACCGCGGCGAGCACTTCACGGGCCTCCAATTGGTCTGGCGCACAGTGGTGATCGGACTGCTGGCGTCGCTGGGCACCTTCATCCTGCCCCTCCCCGCGACGGTGTTCGGGGCGGGCAGCGACACCGTCCGCGGATTCCTCTACGCCGCCGAACTGGTCGTCCTGACCGTGGTCGCGGTCGTGGTCCTCGCCCGGCAGTGGTCGCGGCTGCGCCGCGACGACACCGACATCCCGGCGTACGGCAACGACTTCGTCCGCTGGTACGCCGTCGTGTATCTGGCCGTCATGGCCGTCCTGTGGGCGACGGCGCTGCCCGACTGGTTCGGCGCCGTCGACGGCGTCACCGACAACGGCGACCCGATCGGCAGCCTCTGGTACACGGCCGGCTGCTTCGCCATCGCGATCACCTGCGTCGTCGCCACATTCACCGTGCCGCGGCCGAAGTCGGATGCCGACTCCGCGGCGGTGAGCACACCGGCGGCAACCTAGGCGGCTCCGTAGACGACGTAGTCGTCGAACAGCTGCCACAACGTGCCCGACTCCGCGAACCCGGCCTGCCGGAGCGCGGCGAGCTGGAACTGCACCGTGGTCGGCGGGGTCGCGTCCCGCCCGGCGAACCGGACCCGGTCGCCGTGCCCCGCCAGGTGTTCGCGGGCCAGTTCGAGGAGCATCGGATCGTGGTCGAGAGCCACCACCCGCGCATCCGGGAACCGGTCGAGGATCCGGCCGCTGAGCGATCCTGGTCCGCAGGCGAGATCGACCGCGGTGAAATCGGTTCCGACGGCGAGCTCCAGCGCGTCGAGCATCACGCCGAAAAGCACTTCCCGGTCAGCGATGTAGGCGGCCTGCTGACGATCCCAGCGCTCGACGAGCTCCGCCGACTTCACTGCGCAACCCCGAGGTCGCGCAGCCCCGCGGCGAGTTCCTCGATGCCCGCGACGTTGCGGATCGACGGATCCATCGTGGTACCGCTGATGACGATGTACCGCTTGTTCTGCACCGCGGTGAGTCGACTCGCCACCGGATCGGATTCGAGGAACCGGATCTTCGCCTCGGCGCTGTCGCCATCCCCGCCACGTCCGAGATCCGCGAGCACCAGCACCGCCGGATCACGGTCCAGAACACTCTCCCAGCCGATTTCGGGCCACAGCTGCCGACTGTCGGCGAAGGCGTTCACCGCCCCGACCTCGCGAGTCATGATCCCGGGCGCCCCGCAGCAGCCCGCGATGTACGGCGTCGCGGTGCCCGCGTACCACCAGGCGAGCGTGACCCCGGACGGATCGATGCCGTCGGCCGCCGCCTCCGCACGGGATCGCAGGTCCGCCACGAGTGCGTCACCGCGCTCGGAAACGCCGAACAGCGTGGAGACGTCGCCGATTTCGGCGTACAGGTCGTCGAGCGTCAGTTCCGAATCCTGCACGGCGTCCTGGCCGCCGCATTCGCTCGGGGACTGGTACGTCGCGACGCCGAGATCTGTGAACCGCTGCCGGTCGGCGATTCCCTCGGCGGAGAAGGTGTAGTCGAACGTGGTGTAGACGAGATCCGGGTCGCGATCGAGGACGGCCTCGAACGAGGGGAACTCGTCGTCGAACCGGAACACCTCGGACGCCCGCTGTTCGAGTTCGGGAAGGACCGGATCGTCGACGAACGCGAGACCGGCGAGGCGATCCTCGACGCCGAGGCTCAGCAGCAGCTCGGCCGCCGGCTGATTGACGGCGATCGCCCGCTCGACGGGAGCGTCGAGCGACACCGTGGTGTCGCAGTTCGTGAGGGCCGTCGGGGCATCGTGGTCGGCCGCCTCCTCGGCGCCGCATCCCGCCATCCCGACCAGTGTCGCGGCCGCGATCCCGGCGGCCGCCATTCGGACATGTTGCTTCATGACACGTCAACTTCCTGCGGACGCCGCACGCGAGCGTCCACACGAGAAATGCCGGCGACAGTTCACCGACCCAGCAGGCGACCGGACTCGGGGCGTCACCCCACACCGTTGCGCGTCAGTTCCGGATTCCCACCGGATTCCACCTGATCCCGATTGTCGGGATTGCCTGGCATCGCGGAATCTAGCAGGCACGGACTCAGCCGGGCCCCGCCGACGTGCCGCGCGGACCGGTTCGTGGCACGAGAAAGGCCCCTCACCTGCATCAACAGGTGAGGGGCCAGCTGCGGAAGCGGAGGGATTTGAACCCCCGGTCGCTCTCACGACGCTCGCTTTCAAGGCGAGTGCATTCGGCCGCTCTGCCACGCTTCCGTGGCGAATCCTAGCCGCCGGGCGCAACCGGGGACGAACCCGCCCGGCGCGTCACACCTCCGGGCGGGCGTCCAGGGCGGCGTCGACCTTCTCGAACACGGTGCCGACGGCGTCGAGTTCCTTCGCGTCGAGCAGGTCGATCAGGTAGTTCCGCACCCCGTTGAGGTGGGTGGGAGCGGCTTCGGCGAGTTTGCTGCGGCCGTGCGGTGTGATCAGGGCGAGCACGCCGCGGCCGTCCTCGACACAGGTGCTGCGGGTGACGAGGTCGTCCGTCTCCATCCGCCGCACCTGGTGGGTGAGGCGGCTGCGGGACGAGAGGATCCCGTCCGCGAGCTCGCTCATCCGGACCGACCCGTCGGGCGACTCCGACAGGATCACGAGGATCCGGTAGTCCGCCAGGGAGATCTGGTGTCGGCTCTGCAGCTCCCGGTTGAGCACCTCCATCAGGCGCTGACTGCCCTCGATGAACCCCCGCCAGGCACGCATCTCCGCCGCGTCGAGCCAGTGCGGAGACGCCGCCGTCTCATCTGCAATCTCTGTTGCCACCCCGCCATTCTAGTGAGCGGGGGACCGCTCAGGTGGCGCGAAGGATCGACGGATCCAACTCGGCGACGGTCGCGAAACCGGCGAGGCCCATGTTGACGTCGAAGTCCGCGAGCAGCATCCGCAGCGCGTGCCGCACTCCGTCTGCACCCGCGAGTCCGAGGCCGTACACCCACGGACGGCCGTACAGGACGGCGTCCGCGCCGAGCGCCAGCGCCTTCATCACGTCCGCGCCGCTGCGGATCCCGGAGTCGAGCAGCACGGCCGCCCGGTCCCCGATCGCGGCGGCGACCTCGGGGAGGGCGTCGAGCGCGGCGATCGCCCCGTCGACCTGACGGCCACCGTGGTTGCTCACCACGACACCGGACGCGCCTGCGTCGATCACCTCGCGGGCGTCGTCGGGATGCACGATGCCCTTCACCACGATCGGCAGGTCGGTCCAGTCCCGCAGTCGTGCAACGTCCCTCGTGCGGAGGGCGTGATTGCCGAACATCGACACCCACGTCAGCACCGCCATCTGCATCGCCTCGGTGCTCTCCTCCGGGGGCGTCGCGAGGCGGGACCGGAACACCGGGTCGGACAGGTAGTTCGCGATTCCCTTCGCCTTCAGGAACGGCAGGTGACCGAGCACGAGATCACGTGGTCGCCAACCCATTCCGGGAGTGTCGGCGGTGACGACGATCGCCTTCGCGCCGGCTGCGGCGGCGCGCCGCACGAACGATTCCGCGACCTCCTCGTCCGACGGCCAGTACAGCTGGTACCACCAGTTCTCACCCGACGCCGCCGCGACCGTCTCGATCGGCGTGGACGCCGCCGTCGAGAGCACCGACCCGACACCGAGTTCGGACGCGACCGCGCCGACCGCCGCCTCCGCGTCCGGGTGCACCATTTCGAGCACCCCGACCGGGGCGGTGAGCACCGGCGCCGCCAGCCGCGTCCCCAGCACGTCGACAGCGAGGTCGCGGGCGTCGGCGGCGGCGGTGCCGCGCAGCATCCGCGGCACGATCGCGTGCCGGTCGAAGGCCGCCAGGTTCGCCGCCGCCGTCCGTTCGGTGGACGCGCTGCCCGCGATGTAGCCGAACGCCTCCGGCGAGAGCCGCTCACGCGCGAGGTCCTCGAGACCGGCCGCCGTCATCGGCAGCTCCGGGACCACGCCGCCGAGGCCGGAGAAGTAGATCTCGTTCTGCATGTTGCCGAAGTAGGTCACAGCGAGACGGTATCGCCTCCACCGACTGCGCAGCGGTGGTACGCGGGCAGGCGCTAGCGTCGGTGTCATGCATGCGATCACCGTCACCGCGCCCGGCGGACCCGAAGTCCTCACCTGGTCGGAGGTTCCCGATCCCAGCCCCGGCCCCGGCGAGGTGCTGATCGACGTCGCCGCGACGGCCGTCAACCGCGCCGACGTGCTGCAGCGCCGTGGCCTCTACCCGCCGCCGCGCGGCGCCAGCGAGATCCTCGGACTGGAGTGCTCCGGCACCGTCAGTGCGCTCGGCGACGGGGTGCGGGACTGGCAGATCGGCGACCGGGTGTGCGCGCTGCTCGCCGGCGGCGGGTACGCGGAGAAGGTGGCGGTCCCGGCGACGCAGCTGCTGCCGGTGCCCGACGGACTGGACCTGGCGGCCGCGGCGTCACTCCCCGAGGTCGCGTGCACGGTGTGGTCGAACCTGGTGATGATCGGCGGGATGCGCGCCGGGCAGCTGGTGCTGATCCACGGCGGCGGGGGCGGTATCGGCACCCACGCCATCCAGGTCGCGTCGGCGCTCGGCGCCACCGTCGCCGTCACCGCCGGCTCCGAACTCAAACTCGCCGCCTGCCGCGACCTCGGCGCCTCGATCACGGTCAACTACCGCGAGGACGACTTCGTCGCCGCCGTCCGCGACACCCCGCAGGGCGGCGCCGACCTGATCCTCGACAACATGGGCGCGAAGTACCTGGACCGCAACGTCGACGCACTCGCCAAGGACGGGCAGCTGTGCGTGATCGGCATGCAGGGCGGCGCGATCGCCGAACTGAACATCGGCAAACTCCTGGCGAAGCGCGGCCACGTGTTTGCGACCGGATTGCGGGGCCGGCCCGAAACGGGGACCTCCAGCAAGGCGGAGATCGTCTCCGAGGTGACCGCCCGCCTGTGGCCGCTCGTCGCGGACGGCACGATCCGCCCGGTGGTGCACGCCGAGCTGCCGATCACCGAGGCCGGCCGGGCGCACGAGCTGCTGGACTCCGCCGAGACCGTCGGCAAGGTGGTGCTCACCGTCGCCTGACCCCACCCGGCTGAAGGGCACCCCGGTGCGGATCAACGACATGAAGGTGGCCTTCGGCCGGATCCGCCGGACGACCCGCTGTTCCGGCTGAAGGTGCCCTTCGTGCGGTTGATCCGAACGAAGGCGGCCTTCAGCCCGGAGGGGCGGGGTCGGCGGGGACCGCGGTTGGGAACGGGGAGGTGCTGTGCTCAGCCGAGGGAGGCGACGGCGCGGACGAGCTGGTCGATCTCGTACCGCGTCGTGTAGGGCGCGAGGCCGATCGTCACGGCGCCGCCCTCCTCGTTGACGCCGAGCGAGTCGAGCAGCCGGCTGCCGCGACTGCCGACGACGGTGCCGATGCGGCGGTCGGCGAAATGCTCGGAGACCTTCTCGGCGGGCACCCCGGCCACGGTGAAGCTGATGGTCGGAACCCGGCTGTGGGAGGTGCCGATCAGCGTGACCTGCGGCAACCTGCGCAGGGACGCCAGCAGCCGCTCGAACAGCCGGTCGTGGTAGTCCTGCAGCGAGCTGATCGACGTCTCGAGCCGTTCGCGGCGGGTGCCGTGGGCCGCCTCGTCGAGGTTCGCGAGGTAGTCGATGGACGCGGTCAGCCCGGCGAGGAGGGCGTACTGGTGTCCGGCCAGTTCGAGGCGTTCGGGGCCACGCGCGGTCGGGTTCAGCGAGATCGACGGGATCCGGTCGATCAGCGCCGGATCGCGGAACACCAGGGCGCCGATCTGGGGTCCGCCCCAGCTGGGCCCGGAGACCGCGACGACGTCCGCACCGAGTTCGTGGATGTCGACGTGCGCGTAGGGGGCGGCCGCGACGGCGTCGGCGACGAGCAGCCCACCCACCTCGTGGATCCGGTCGGCGGCGACCCGCACGTCCGGCGCCGAGCCGACGATCGGGGACGCGGCCGTCAACGCCACCAGCCGGGTGGTCGGGCCGATGAGTTCGGCGAACTGCCAGCTCGGCAGGTCGCACGTGTCGATCTCGACCTCCGCCCACCGGACCTGGGCGCCGTACCGGTTGGCGACGCGCAGCCACGGCGCGACGTTCGCCTCCTCGTCGAGCCGGGACAGCACGACACCGGTGCCGAGACCGAGCCGCGAACTGAGCGCTTCGGCCAGCCACGCGAGCAGTGACGCGCGATCGGGGCCGAGGACGACGCCGTCCGGGTCGCCACCGACGAGGTCCGCGACCGCCTGCCGGGCGGAGTCGAGGATCTCCGCGCCGCGCCGGGCGCTGACATGCCTGCCGGTGTGCCGGGACGCCGATCCACGGAACGCGGTGGACACCGCGGTCGACACCGAATCTGGGTGCAGCATTCCGGCCTGCGGGTCGAGATGGATCCATCCGTCTCCGAGTGAAGGGATCAGTCCCCGCACCCGGGCGACGTCGTAAGCCATGACCGACAGCCTAAGACTTGTTTTCTCCGCGATGCGATCGGGTTGACGGTTTCGGCTCGGCGGTACCGGATCTGAACAGCGGCGATACCGATTTCGGCGCGGTCGCCCGAATCGGGCCTTAGCGGATCGCGGACGAACCAGACAATATGGAGACATGACTGAACCGGAGAACGAACACGTCGTCGTGATCGGACCCGACGGGCGCCCCGTCGCCCTCAGCGCAGCCGGGCTCACTCCGGATCCCAGCGGTGCGGTCCGCAACGGCACGTCCGACGCCGAAGCCGAGGGGGACGAGCAGCGCGAGGAATCGCTCGCCGACATGGTCGAGCAGCCGGCGAAGGTCATGCGAATCGGCACGATGATCAAGCAGCTCCTCGAGGAGGTGCGCGCCGCACCGCTCGACGACGCCAGCCGCACCCGGCTCAGGGAGATCCACAAGTCGTCGATCAAGGAACTCGAACAGGGCCTGGCACCCGAACTGCGCGACGAACTCGAACGCCTCGCGCTGCCGTTCACCGACGAGACCGTCCCCTCCGATGCGGAGCTGCGGATCGCGCAGGCGCAGCTCGTGGGCTGGCTCGAGGGCCTGTTCCACGGCATCCAGACCGCGCTGTTCGCGCAGCAGATGGCCGCCCGCGCCCAGCTCGAACAGATGCGTCAGGGCGCGTTGCCGCCCGGGCTCGGCGGTGCACAGCACGCCGCCCCGGGCCAGCAGCCGCCCCAGGGCACCGGCCAGTACCTGTAGCAGGCAGCTGCGCTGCTCGTGCGCGGTTCCGGGGTCCGGACACCCCTCGACCGCGCACGAGCGGCGCAGCCGTGTCCGGGCGGCCGGTAGGCTGGGCGATCGTGTCAGCCGCCGCGTGCGAATCGGTCGGCTGAATCGCTTGAAAGGCGCGCATGACTGACCACGTGAGCATCGAGACCCAGAACGCGTACGTCGACTTCCCGATCTTCGACGCGAAGACCCGGTCGCTGAAGAAGGCGTTCCTCGGGAAGGCCGGCGGCACGATCGGTCGCAACAGCTCCGATGTCGTGGTCGTCGAGGCATTGCGGGACATCACGATCTCGCTGAAGGAGGGCGACCGCGTCGGCCTGGTCGGCCACAACGGCGCGGGCAAGTCGACCCTGCTGCGACTGCTGTCCGGAATCTACGAGCCGACCCGCGGCAGCGCTCGGGTCCGGGGTCGAGTCGCGCCGGTCTTCGACCTCGGTGTCGGCATGGATCCCGAGATCTCCGGCTTCGAGAACATCGTCATCCGCGGCATGTTCATGGGGATGACCCGCAAGCAGATGCTCGGCAAGGTCGACGAGATCGCCGAGTTCACCGAACTCGGCGAGTACCTGAACATGCCGCTGCGCACCTACTCCACGGGCATGCGGGTCCGCATCGCGCTCGGGGTCGTCACCAGCATCGACCCCGAGATCCTGCTGCTCGACGAGGGCATCGGCGCGGTCGACGCGGAGTTCATGAAGAAGGCCCGGACCCGGTTGCAGGCGCTGGTCGAGCGGTCCGGAATCCTGGTGTTCGCGAGCCACTCCAACGAGTTCCTCGCCCAACTCTGCGATCGGGCCCTGTGGATCGACCACGGTCAGGTCCGGATGAGCGGCGGCATCGAGGAGGTCGTGCGCGCCTACGAGGGTGACGACGCCGGCGATCACGTGGCGCACGTCATCCGGGAGATCGAACGCGAGAAGGCGCGCGACGCCGCGGCCGCCACCCCGAACGGCACCGTGTGAGCACGATCATCGGCGTCGTCGTCACCCATCGACGACGCGAACTGCTCGCCGCGTCCCTGCAGGTGCTCACCTCCCAGACCCGGCCGCTCGATCACCTGATCGTCGTCGACAACGCCGCCGAGGACGAGGTGCGCGACCTCGTCGAGGCCGCGAACATCCCGACCACCTACCTGGGGTCGAAGCACAACCTCGGCGGTGCGGGCGGTTTCGCGCTCGGCATGCTGCACGCGCTGGCGCTGGGCGCCGACTGGGTGTGGCTCGCCGACGACGACGGGCGCCCGGACGGACCCGCGGTGCTGGCCACCCTCCTCGCGTGCGCCGAGCGCAACAACCTGGCCGAGGTGTCGCCGGTGGTGTGCAACATCGACCAGCCGGAGCGGCTGGCGTTCCCGCTGCGTCGCGGGCTCGAGTGGCGGCGGACGCGTTCGGAGCTCGGCGACGGCGACCTGCTACCCGGCATCGCGTCGCTGTTCAACGGCGCCCTGTTCTCGGCGGCCGCGATCGACGCCGTCGGTGTGCCGGACCTGCGGCTGTTCGTGCGCGGCGACGAGGTCGAGGTGCACCGCCGGCTGGTCCGGTCCGGGCTGCCGTTCGGTACCTGCCTGACCACCGCGTACCTGCACCCGTGCGGGACCGACGAGTTCAAGCCGATCCTCGGCGGCCGGATGCACACGCAGTACCCGGACAACGACACCAAACGGTTCTTCACCTACCGCAACCGCGGCTACCTCCTCTCGCAGCCGGGCATGCGCCGACTGCTCCCCCAGGAGTGGCTGCGGTTCGGCTGGTACTTCCTGATCACCCGACGCGATCCCGCCGGCCTGCGGGAATGGGTCCGTCTACGCAAACTCGGCCGGGAGGAACGCTTTGAGCGGCAGTGACCTGGAGCTGGACCGGGAGGCGACGGAGGGCGGACGAGTAGTCTCGTCCCCTGTGTCCGACGCGTCCCCCGAAGCCCCGACAGCAGACCTGTCCACCAATTCCCGGAGCTTCCGGCGAGCGCTGGAGGACCTGCGGGACGGGTTCAAACACCGGGAGCTGTGGCTGCACCTGGGCTGGCAGGACATCAAGCAGCGGTACCGCCGCTCGGTGCTCGGCCCGTTCTGGATCACGATCGCGACCGGCGTCTCCGCGGTGGCGATGGGCCTGCTGTACGGCACGTTGTTCGACATGGACATCGCCGAGTTCCTGCCGTACGTCACGCTCGGCTTCATCATCTGGAACCTGATCAGCGGTTCCATCCTCGAGGGCGCGGACGTGTTCATGTCCAACGAGGGCCTGATCAAACAGCTGCCGACACCGCTGAGTGTGCACGTCTACCGGCTGGTGTGGCGCCAGCTGATCCTGTTCGCCCACAACATCGTCATCTACGTCGTCATCTTCGCCATCTTCCCGCAGCCGATCAGTTGGACGGCGATCGCCGCGATCCCGGCGCTGTTCCTGATCGCGATCAACGCGATCTGGGTCTCGCTGCTGTTCGGTATCCTCTCGACCCGCTACCGGGACATCGCACCGCTGCTCGGCAGCATCGTGCAGCTGCTGTTCTTCATGACGCCGATCATCTGGACCGAGAAGACGCTCCAGGGCACGGGCAACGCGGAGCGCGCGAAGATCGCCGAGCTCAACCCGCTGTACCACTTCCTCGACATCGTCCGGGCCCCGCTCCTCGGCCAGGACCAGCAGCTCTACCACTGGGTGATCGTCCTCGCGGTGACGGTGGTCGGCTGGGCCGTCGCGCTGCTCGCGATGCGCAACTACCGCTCGCGCGTCTCCTACTGGGTCTGACTGCGACGGGAGTGCCGTCGACGGATCACGACCGCTCCAGCCGGACCAGCTGGGTGTGGTGGATCGGGACGCGTTCGGAGATCACGAACCCCTCGACGGCCAGCGCCCGGTACAGGTCGGAGTCGACGAAACGGAACGGTGCGAACTCCCACCACACGTTCGCGGGATGCAGGTACCGCGCGTTCGTGGCCCGGTCTCCGTCGGTCACCGCCCACACCACCGCGCAGTGCCGCGCGCGGGCGGCCACGACATCGGTCGGTGCGTCCGTGTCCCAGAGGCTCGCGAGGTCGGCGCCGGACTCGCCGAAGCCGATGTCGTCGAGGTCGGCGAACGCGTCGGGTCGGGCCTGTTCGATCGCGCGCAGCGATGTCGGTTGCCACGTCACCGTCGGCTGGAATGCGACGCAGTCGCCGGGCCGCGCGCGGCGGGCGAGTTCATCGGCGGCAGCGCTGTAGTCCGTGCCGCCCGGCTTTCCCCACGGCTGCCGTTGCTCCAGGTAGTCGGGGAGCGCGACGAGCGCCAACACGAGCAGCACCGCCGCGACCGCGACCCGCGAGGTGAACGTACGGCCCACCGCCAGCCCCACGAGCAACGCCACCGCCGGCGTGGTGAAGATCAGGTAGCGGCCGAGGTAGATGTTGGCGACGAGGAGGGAGTAGACGAGGAACAGCGCGATCGGCACCAGCAGCCAGGGCAGCGCGACGATCAGAACGTCGCCGGCGGTGCCGTCCCGCCTGCCTCGGTACAGTCCGACCACACCGCCGACGATCACCAGCAGCAGGCACAGCGCCGCGAACCCGGTCGCACCGGGGAACCACTGGTCGACCGCGACGGTCTCGCCGATCCGGTGGTCGAGCGGCGGCACCCAGTCGACCTGCCCGGACTGCGACAGTGCCAGGGCCGCGAACGGCGCGACCGCCGCACCCGCTGCGGCGGCGGCGACGAGGAACCGGTACCGGCGCCGCGCCGGGCTCAGCGCGACGGTGACCGCGTGCGCGACCACCAGTGCGGCGCTGTAGAAGAAGAGGACGACGGACAGCGCGGTGAGCACGGCGTACAGCGCCCACCACCATCGCCGGGTCGACCGCAGCGCGGTGACCAGCACGAGGCCGGTCAGCGCGCCCATCGCCGCGACGAGCGCATACGACCGGGCCTCGGTCGCGGCCCAGGTGATGCGCGGCAGCACCATGAAGACCGCACCCGCGGCCACGGCGACCCGGGTGTCCGCCAGCATTCGGGCCAGCTGCACGAGTGCCGCGGTCGCGATCCCGACCGCGAGTGCGCTAGGGACGCGGGCCGACAGTTCGCCGATGCCGAACACCGCGAACCAGCCGTGCATCAGCAGGTAGTACGCGCCGTGCACAGCGTCGATCCGGCCGAGCAGCTCGCCCAGTTCGGGAACCGTGCGGTCCGCGGCCGACACCGTCGCCGCCTCGTCCCACCAGAACGACGGGATCCACGCGCCCGCGACACCGATCAGCGTCGCCAGCAGCCCGGCCCCAGCCGGCAGCCACGACGAGGAGGTTCCCCGGCGCCGGGACGGCACCGTCGCCGGTTCAGCGGACGGCGTCACCCATTCACACCTCGGTGCCGAACAGTCGGGTCCAGTTCTCCCGGCTGGTGATGCGCGGCAACGCCTCCGTGTAGGCGGTCTTCATCCGCGGTGCTTCCTTGCGCAGTCGCCAGCACACCTTCGCGGCCTGACGCGCCAGTTCGATCGCGGCCTGCTTGTCCCGCCGGCGGACCCGCACGGCGCCCTGCGACGCATCGGTGACCGTCGCCTGCGAGAACAGGGACACGTGCCACCAGTCGGCGTAGTGCGCGGGAATGGTCACCGGACGGCCGTCGACGCGGCCGAGGAACTGCTGCACGGCCCGCTTCGCGAGGACCAGGCCCTCCCGACTCTCGTCCGGTTCGAACTTCCAGACGTCCATCTGGGTGTGCGGGTCGGCTTCGGCTCCCACCTCGACCGCGGGACGCGCGACCGTCTCCGGGTAGCGGGACCGCAGTTCCCGGATGGCGCCGAGCACCTCCTGACCGCCGTCGTCGAGGAACGACGGGCCCTTCAGGAAGTCCTCCGCGGCCTGGATGAACGTCGCGGCAAGGCCGTACTGCATCGAGACGATCAGCTCGCTGATCTTGCGGAACAGGTACTTGGCCAGGGTGGTGCCGTCGAACCGGCCGTAGATCGACGACACGATCAGGCCGTTGCGGATGGAGAAGTACCGCGCCCAGTCGTCGTAGTCCTTGAGGTGGAAGTCGGCGTGCCACACCCCGGCGTTCGGCAGGGTGACGGTCGGGTGGCCGGCGAACCGGGCGCGGATGCCGTACTCGATGTCGTCCCACTGGAAGAACAGCGGCAGCGGCAGGCCGCAGTCGGCGATGATCTCCGCCGGGAGCAGGCACGTCCACCAGCCGTTCCAGCCGGCGTCGAATCGCTCTTCCTGCCGCTTCTTGACCAGGTCGACGCCCATCATCGCGCCCGGCGTCAGGGTGCCCGCCTTGATCTCGTCGAGCACTTCCCGCTCCGCGCTGACGTGCAGGATCTGCGGATTGCTCAGCGAGAGCATCTGCGCGCCGATGATCGCGGGCTTCGCGGTCATGTTCGCGAACGCGTTCATCCGCAGCACCGTCTCCGGCTCGCAGAGGATGTCGTCGTCCATCAGGATCACGTTCGCGTGCGCGGAACCGGGCGCGGAGGTGACCTCGTGCATGCCGCGGGCGAACCCGCCGGCGCCGCCGAGATTCGGCTGGGTCAGGTAGACGAGCTTGCGTCCGAGCGTCGCCGAGATCTCCGCGAACGCGGGCCGCGACTGCACCCGGTCGGTGCCCTGGTCGACGACGCAGACGGCGTCGATGTCGGCCATCGCCTCCGCGTCGGTGGCGAGCGTCCCGACGGTGGCGGCGCAGTCGTCGGCGCGGTTGAACGTGCAGATGACGACGGCGGCGGGCCGCAGCGTCTCCGGTGCGGGGACCGTCCAGCGGACCTCGCCGATCGTGAGGTCGCCGGTGTCGGTCTCGGCTTCGAACCACATCGCGCCGCCGTCGACGAACCGGTCCAGCCGACCCTCGAGGGTCAGCGTGCCGGAACCCTCGACGCGCTCGCGGACGACGAGGCGCTTGCGGCCCTTCGCGTCGGACGCCCACAGCGAGACAGCCGCCGCGCCCGTCGCGTACGTGAGGTCGAGACGGACCGCGGTGACGGCGGTCCAGCGCTGCCAGAAGCTCGCCGCGAACCGGCCGAAGTAGGTATTGGTGTCGGCGCGGGTGCCCTCGCGGAGCGTCAGCTCGGACCGCGTCGCCGCCGCGTCGCCCTTGACGGCGACGTACATCTTCTGCGGGACACGAGCCGACGTGGCGGCGAACAGGCCGCGCTGGGCGACCAGCCGATCCCGCTTCTCGTGCTCACCGAGTGCGCTGCGCAACGCCTCGACGTCGTTCGCGATTGCAGCCTCTCCGACTGCAGCTGCCTGATCCATCGAGTCCGCCCCAACCGTGTGTCTGGCCACTTGGTGTCCTGGCCGTTTCGCGCTGACAGTACCAATGGGCGCCCGGCGGGCACGTATTGGCCGCTACGGGCCCGTGCGTGGGTTTGGTGGCCGGGGCTGCCGAACCCGCGCACGGGCGGCGGAGCCGCCCAGGGCCTGTCTCCCGATTCCATGCCCTAGTTCCAGTTGATTCCGAGGGAACCGACGGCGACCGAGCCGAAGCCGGTGAGTACGGATCCTTCGACGAGTGAGCCGAAGTTGCCGAACCCGGTGTTCGAGGAGCCGGTGTTGGCGGAGCCGACGTTCGTCGAGCCGGTGTTGGCGGAGCCGGCGTTCAGCGAGCCGGTGTTGGCGGAGCCGACGTTGCTGTTCCCCGTGTTCGCGGACCCCACGTTGCCGGAGCCGGTGTTCGACGACCCGATGTTGCCGGAGCCGGTGTTCGACGAACCGATGTTGCCGGAGCCGGTGTTGCTGGGCCCGACGTTGTGGGAGCCGGTGTTGTTCTCGCCGACGTTGTTCGAACCGACGGCGCTGGCGGTGGTCGACGACCCGCCGGGTCCCGAGCCTCCCGACGAACCGGTAGCGGTGAGGTCCGACGACAGCCCGATCCCGAGGGCGGAGGCGATCTCGCGACACGGCAGCACCGTGCCCGGGGCGACCACCTGGGCGATCACCGCGACGTCGGACAGCCCGATCGGCGCGCACGCGTGGACGGCCCTGGCAGGGCTCAACGACCCGGAGTCGACGGATCCGGGGTCCGCGGCAGCCGTCCCGGCGCCCGCGAGCAGTACGGCACCGAGCGCCGATCCGATCACGAGGCTTCGCATTCCGCTCCGAGTGACAGCGTCCATCGCCGTACCCTTTCGTCGGCCGTAAAGGCATGAGCGAACTCTCAGGGAACCGTCCGCGACGCTACCGCTGCGCGGGACCGCCCGCCCGGCTAATCGCCGCGTTGGTGGGCACCGGGCCGCAGCTCAGTCGGCGCCTCGGGCCTCGACGGCGGCGTACGTCGCCTCGGTCGCCTCCTTGCCCGGACGCCACCACGCCTCGTGGTCGCGGTACCAGTCGACGGTCGCCTCCAGCCCCGCCCGGAAGTCGCGGTAGCGCGGCGTCCACCCGAGCTCGCTGCGCAGCAGCGTCGAGTCGATCGCGTACCGCAGGTCGTGGCCCGGGCGGTCGCGGACGTGGTCGAAGTCGTCGGGGCGGCGGCCGAAGATCTCGAGCAGTGCCGCGACGACGGTCCGGTTGTCGACCTCGCCGTCGGCGCCGATCAGATAGGTCTGCCCGATCCGGCCGCGGTCGAGGACGTCCCACACCGCGCGGTTGTGGTCGTCGACGTGGATCCAGTCCCGGACGTTGGCCCCGGCCCCGTAGAGCTTCGGCCTGCCGCCGTCGAGGAGGTTGGTGATCTGGCGCGGGATGAACTTCTCCACGTGCTGGTAGGGCCCGTAGTTGTTGGAGCAGTTCGACAGCGTCGCCCGGATCCCGAAGGACCGGCCCCAGGCCCGCACCAGCAGGTCGCTCGACGCCTTCGTCGACGAGTACGGGCTCGACGGGTTGTAGGCGGTGGCCTCCGTGAACCGCGCCGGGTCGTCGAGTTCGAGGTCGCCGTACACCTCGTCGGTGGAGATGTGGTGGTAGCGGACGTCGTGCTTGCGGACCGCCTCGAGCAGCGTGTACGTGCCGACGACGTTGGTCTGCACGAACGGCCACGGGTCGCCGAGCGAGTTGTCGTTGTGCGACTCGGCGGCGAAGTGCACCACCGCGTCGGACGCGCCGACGAGCCGGTCGACGAGGGCGGCGTCGGTGATGTTGCCGTGCACGAAGGCGATCCGGTCGGCGACGGGTTCGAGCGAGGCGCGGTTGCCCGCGTAGGTCAGGGCGTCGAGGACGGTGACCTGGACGTCGGGTCGCTCCGCGACGGTCTGGTGGACGAAGTTGGCGCCGATGAATCCCGCGCCGCCGGTGACGAGCAACCTCATGGGCCGAACAGTACCCGGACCGGATCGTCCGGCCGTTCACGGCGTTCACCCGTCGCGGGTGAGGTCGCTGCCGTCCACGACGCCATACCGTCGGGATGGGTAGGTCACTCTCGCGACAGGAGGACCGCGTGTCCGACAACGGGAACGAACCGGTGGCGACGAGCACTCCGCACACCGCGTCATCCGTCAAGTACATCTCCTGGACGGCACTCGCGCTGATGACCGTGTCGTCGGTCGCGAGTCTGCGGCCCGCACCGACGATGGCGGTGTACGGGCTCGCGTGCGTCTTCCTCTACGTGCTGCCCGCCATCGTGTTCCTGATCCCGACCGCCCTGGTGTCCGCCGAGCTGGCGTCCGGCTGGTCGGGTGGTGTGTATCGCTGGGTGACGGAAGGCATCTCACCCAACATGGGCTTCGCCGCGGCGTGGCACCAGTTCGCGATGACGATCTTCTACTACCCGACGCTGCTGTCGTTCGTCGCGAGCACCCTGGCGTACGTGATCAATCCGAGCCTCGCATCGAGCGGAGTGTTCACCGCGGTGGTCATCATCGTCGTCTACTGGGCGGGTGTGCTCCTCGCCCTCCGCGGCGGCATCGGGGTGATCGCGAAGCTCGCGTCGAGCGGCGTCCTCGTCGGAACACTCGTTCCCGGTGCACTTCTCGTGCTGCTCGGCATCGTGTTCCTCCTCCAGGGCAACCCGTCGGCCGCGCCGATGACCGGGGACGCGATGCTGCCCGCGTGGACGGGCATCGCCAGCATCGTGCTGATCGTCAGCAACTTCGGCGCGTACTCGGGCATGGAGATGAACGCCGTCCACGTCAACGAACTGAAGAACCCCGCGAAGCAGTTCCCGCGGGCGATGTTCCTCGCGGTGGCGCTGGTCCTGGTCATCCTGATCCTGCCGCCCCTGGCGATCTCGTGGGTGGTTCCGTCGCAGGAGATCAGTCTCACCGCCGGTGTGATGCAGGCGTTCTCGGTGGTGTTGGCGCACTTCGGTCTCGAGTGGCTGGTGCCGATCGTCGGTCTGGCGATCGTCGTCGCCTCGCTCGCCGGTTTCATGACGTGGCTGTCCGGTCCGTCCAAGAGTCTGCTGCTCGTCGCGAAGGACGGCGGGTACCTGCCGCCGTACTTCCAGCGCACCAACAAGGTGGGCGTCCAACAGAACATCCTCGTGGTGCAGGGATGGGTGACCACGCTGCTGGCGCTGCTGTTCGCGCTCGTACCGGCCGTGTCGAACGCGTACTGGATCTTCATGACGATCACCACGTCCGTGTACCTGCTGGTGTACCTGTGGCTGTTCGTCGCCGCGTACCGGCTCCGCAAGATCGCGCCCGACCATCCGCGCGGCTACCGGGCGCCCGCGCTGCCGCTGCTGTGCGCGGTCGGCCTGATCTCGTCGGTCGCCGCGATCGCCATCAGCTTCGTCCCGCCCTCGCAGTTCGGCGGCGGGAACCCGCTGAGCTTCATCGCGATCGTGGGAGGCGGAATCCTGTTGCTGGGGCTGATCATTCCCCTGGCACTGGTCAAGGCCCGGAAGCCGAGTTGGAAGCTCCCCGCGGACGACACGGAGGTGGCGTGATGCCGAGCAACAAGGTCGTCTACTGGACCGCCGGCGGTCTCCTGGCGGTACTGCTGCTGATCATGGTGCTGTCGTGGGACTACAACCGCGACAACGCCGTCGCCCGGGACAAGGCGAACGAGTTGATCGCCGCCTACGAGGAGGCGGGGCTGCCGACACCGGCGTCCGCGGACCAGGTCGCGCGGGTGCTCGGCGACGACGGCGGCAACGTCTGCGCGACCGCGGGCAGCCGTCAGCAGCTCGGTGAGCTCAAGACCCGGATGGCCGTCGGCGGCGAGTTCTACCAACGCCCCGTCCTGGTCCCGCGCAACACCCTCGAGGGGCTGCGCCTGATCGTGGAGGTCTACTGCCCGGAGAACCTTTCGGTCGTGTCCGAGTTCGTCGACGGCCTCGAGTACTCGGACTGACATGACGAGCCGGGTGAGCGGAGACGTCACGACGTCACGACGGTGGGTGTCGCTGGCGGCGATCTGCACGGCCGCGGGCCTGGTGTGGCTGGCGTTCGCCGACCTCGGGGTGGCCGTCCCGACGATCGCGGACGACCTGAACGCGGACATGTCGGCGTTGGCGTGGGCCAACAACGCGTTCAGTCTCGTCGCGGGCGCCCTGGTGATCGCGGCGGGCAAGTTCGGGGACGTGTTCGGGCGCCGACGGATGCTGCTCCTCGGCATCGTGCTGTTCGCCGCGTTCTCGGTCGTCGCGGCGCTGGCGTCGACCGTGCAGATGTTGGTCGCGGGGCGCGCGCTGATGGGCATCGGTGCGGCACTGATCCTTCCGGCCACCCTCGCGCTCATCCCGCCGCAGTTCTCGGGGAAGGCGCAGCTGACGGCGTTCGGCGTGTGGCAGGCCGTCGCCTGGGGCGGGCAGGCGGTGGCACCGGCGATCGGCGGTGTGATCACCGATACCGTCGGCTGGTCGTGGCTGTTCTGGATCAACGTGCCGCTCAGCCTGGGGGCGTTCGCCGTCGTCCGGGCGTTGACGCCGGAGTCGTCGGACCCGACCGCGTCACGCCGGGTGGACTGGGCCGGACTCGCGACCATCGGACTCGCGGCGTTCGCGCTGCTGTTCGCGCTCACCGACGGACCGAGCGTCGGCTGGTCGTCGCCGCTGGTGATCGGGCTGCTGGTCGCGACCGTGGTGCTCGTGCTCGCGTGGGTGTGGATCGAACGGACGGTGTCCGATCCGCTGGTGGACCTGTCGCTGTTCCGGCTGCGCCCGTACGACGGCGCGCTCACCGCGAATCTCGTGATGAACCTCGCCTACGCGGGCCTGACGTACCTGCTCGTCCTGTGGCTGCAGAACGCCCGCGGCTACAGCGCCGTCGAGGCGGGCATGCTGATGCTGCCGGCGACCATCGGGATCTTCGCGTTCATTCCGCTCGGCAGTCGCCTGGACTCCGCGCGCGGCGGACGTCTGCCGGTGCTGCTCGGCCTGCTCGTGCTCGGTCTCGGATTGTTCGTGTTCACGCCGATGCGCGCCGGCTCGGGGCTGTGGCTGCTGGCCCTCGGCCTGGTCGTGGTGGGCGTCGGCCTGGGCACCCTGTCGACGCCGATCTCCAACACGGCGGTCGGCGACGTGCCCGAGCAGCTCGCAGGCACCGCCGCCGGTGTCTTCAAGATGTCGAGCATGGTCGGCGGTGCGCTCGGCGTCGCCGTGCTGACAGCGCTGGCCCGAGGATTCACCGTCAGCGACAGCCAGGACGCGATCACCGAGGCCGGACTCACCAGCGACGACGTCGCCGCCGCCCAGAGGGCGCTGGTGAACTCCGCGTCGTACGCGGACGCGCTGTCCACGCTGCCGCAGGACCTGCGCGACAAGGTGACGGCCGCCGTCGTCGACGCGTTCTCGTTCGGCGTGGCGCAGGCCGTGCTCGTCACGGGTGTCGTCACGCTGATCGCCGCCGTCGCGGTCGCGTTCGTCTGGCCGCGACAGCACGATGAGGAAACGAGCCGGACCACCCGTTCGGCGGACTCGACACAGTGAGGTGGAACCGATGCCCGACGACGCCCTGCGTGAGCGTGTGCACGAGCTGATGCCGCGTGCGAAGACCGATCTGACGGAGATGGTCTCGTTCCGGTCGGTGCACGACCCCGCACAGTCGCCGCCCGAAGAGTGCGACAAGATGGTCGACTGGCTGCTGGAGGCGTTCAGCGTCGCCGGACTGCAGGACGTCGAAGCGCACGTGACCAGCGACGGCAGCAAGGCGGTGACGGGCCACGCGGAGGGGCCGCCCGACGCACCGACGGTGCTGCTGTACTTCCATCACGACGTCCAACCGCCCCTGAACGACGCGGCCTGGCACTCGCCGGTGTGGACGCTCACCGAACGCGACGGACGCTGGTACGGCCGCGGCGCCGCCGACTGCAAGGGCAACATCGCCGCCCACCTGACGGCCCTGCGCGCGCTGGGCGGCGACCTGCCCGTGAACGTGAAGATCATCGGCGAGGGGTCCGAGGAGCAGGGCACCGGCGGCCTCGAGGACTTCGTCCCGAAGAACGCCGATCTGCTGCGGGCGGACGCGATCGTCGTCGCCGACGCCGGCAACTTCGCGGTGGGCGTGCCGGGCCTGACGACCAGCCTGCGCGGAATCGCGAACGTCGTCGTCACGGTCGAGACGCTGGGCTCGGCGATGCACTCGGGGATGTTCGGCGGCGCCGCGCCCGACGCGCTGGCGGCGCTGATCCACATGCTCGCCACCCTCCGCGACGACGCAGGCAACACCACCGTGCGGGGGCTCGACAACACCGCGACGTGGCCGGGCGTCGACTATCCCGTCGAGCAGTTCCGCACCGACGCGACCGTCCTCGACGGCGTCGACCTGCTCGGCAGCGGCCTGGTGTCCGACATGGTGTGGGCGCGTCCCGCCGTCACCGTCCTCGGGATCGACTGCCCGCCGGTCGTCGGGTCGTCCGCCGCGATCCAGCCGGTCGCGCGGGCCCGGATCAACCTGCGGGTACCGCCGGGATCGGACGCCCGACAGGCGCAGGACGCGCTGATCGCGCACCTCGAGGACGTCGCGCCGTGGCACGTCCGCGTCACCGTCGTCCGGGAGGCGGACGGTCAGCCCTTCATCGGATCCACCAGCGGCGACGCCTACGAGTCGATGGTGTCGTCGATGCGTGACGTGTACGGCAGGGACGTCGTGCTGCAGGGCCAGGGCGGGTCGATCCCCCTGTGCAACGTCTTCGCCGACACCTATCCCGACGCCGAGATCATGCTCATCGGGGTGGAGGAACCGGCGTGCCTCATCCACGCCCCCAACGAGAGCGTCGCCCCGAGCGAGATCGAGCACATGGCACTCGTCGAGGCCACCTTCCTGCGTGACTACTCCCGCCGCCGGTCGGCGTAGGCACCCCGGTCACGACGCGGCGCGTCGGCCACATCAGGACGCGGCGCGTCGGTGTCATCGGGACGCGGCGCGTCGGTGTCATCGGGACGCGGCGTGTCGGCGCGCGGCGGTGATCTTGCGCCACCCGTACAGGCAGACGAGCACCACCAGGGCGACGATCACCACGTACTGGAGCACCGACGCGTACCTCTCCACCTGCGACCAGTTCTCCCCCAGGCAGTACCCCGCCAGGACGAAGATCGAATTCCAGATTCCGCTGCCCAACGCCGTGTACAGCACGAACACGCCCACCGGCATTCGCGCGACACCGGCGGGCACCGAGATCGCGCTGCGCACCAGGGGGACCATGCGCCCGAAGAACACCGCCCTGGTGCCGTGCCGCGCGAACCACTCCTCCCCCTTGCGCAGATCGTCGACGGACACCAGGGGGAGACGGTCGACGATCCGGCGCAGCCGGTCCATGCCGATCGCGCGGGAGATCCAGTAGAGGAGCAGGGCACCTACCACCGAGCCGGCCGTGGTCCATGCGATCGCCTCGATCAGCGACATCGCGCCGCGGGCGGCGGCGAACCCGGCGAGCGGGAGGATCACCTCGCTGGGGATCGGCGGGAAGAGGTTCTCGATCGCGATGGCGATGCCGGCGCCGGGACCGCCGATGGCGTCCATCAGGCCCACCGCCCAGTCGGCGACGGCGTCGAAGAGTCCGCCGGAGGTCGTGTCGGCTGCGAGTGCGTCGGTCACCGCAGCGATCGTACCGACAACTCCGCCCGAACCGGACTATAGGGACATAACGGGAAGGGAGGGCGGCGGACGGGCGGCCGATCCATGGAACACTGCAACCTATGCGCGGAATCATCCTGGCCGGCGGCACGGGCTCACGGCTGCACCCGATCACCCTCGGGGTCAGCAAGCAACTCGTGCCCGTCTACGACAAGCCGATGATCTACTACCCGCTGTCCACGCTGATCCTGGCCGGAATCCGCGACATCCTGGTGATCACGACACCGTGGGACGCCGAGCAGTTCCGGCGCCTGCTCGGCGACGGCGCACAGTTCGGCGTCTCGATCACGTACGCGGTCCAGCCGCAGCCGGACGGCCTGGCGCAGGCGTTCGTGATCGGCGCCGACCACATCGGCAACGACACCGTCGCGCTGGTCCTGGGCGACAACATCTTCTACGGTCCGGGCATCGGAAGCAGACTGAACCGGTTCGAATCCCTCAGCGGCGGAGCGGTGTTCGCGTACCAGGTGTCCGACCCGTCCGCGTACGGCGTGATCGAGTTCGACGCCGACGGCCGCGCCGTGTCGCTCGAGGAGAAGCCCGCGGTGCCGCGGTCGCGGTTCGCGGTGCCCGGACTGTACTTCTACGACAACGACGTGGTGTCGATCGCGCGGGACCTGACGCCGTCCGCGCGTGGCGAGTACGAGATCACCGACGTGAACCTCGCGTACCTGGAGGCGGGGCGACTGCAGGTCGAGGTGCTGCCCCGCGGCACCGCGTGGCTCGACACCGGCACCTTCGACTCGCTGCTCGACGCGTCGAACTACGTCCGCACCATCGAGCAGCGGCAGGGCCTCAAGATCGGGGTGCCCGAGGAGGTGGCGTGGCGGCGCGGGTTCATCGATGACGACGAATTGCGTTCGCGCGCAAACAGTCTGGTCAAGTCCGGGTACGGAGGCTATCTGCTCGGGCTGCTCGAGCGCGGCAAGGACTGGTGACGTGGAGTTTCGTGAACTGAGTATCGCCGGCGCGTGGGAGATCACGCCGCGTCAATTCGGCGACGACCGCGGGGTCTTCCTCGAGTGGTTCAAGGACTCGGCGTTCCGGGAGGCCGCCGGGAAGCCGCTCGATCTGAAGCAGGCGAACTGCTCGGTGTCCGCCGCCGGAGTGCTGCGCGGCGTGCACTTCACCGACAACCCGCCGGGGCAGGCGAAGTACGTCACCTGCGTGCGCGGCGCGTTCCTCGACGTGATCGTCGACCTGCGCGTGGGTTCACCCACGTTCGGGCAGTGGGATTCGGTGCTCCTCGACGACGCGGACCGTCGCGCCGTCTACCTCTCCGAAGGGCTCGGGCATGCGATCCTGTCGCTCGAGGACCACTCGACGGTGATGTACCTGTGCTCGATCGAGTACACGCCGGCCCTCGACCGGGACCTCAGCCCGCTCGACCCCGACCTGGCCATCGACTGGCCCACCCACGGCCGGGACGGGACCCCGCTGACGTACCAACTGTCCGAGAAGGACAGCGCCGCACCGTCGTTGGCGGATCTCCTCGCCGCCGACGTCCTCCCCCGCTTCTGACCCCCTTCCCCCTGCCCCCCTTTTCCGGCTGAAGGCGGCCTTCGTTCGGTTGAACAGGACGAAGGGCGCCTTCAGCCGAAAAGGGGGGCGGGTGGCCGAGGTGCGGCCACACCGGCTGAAGGTGACCTTCGTGCGCGTGAGCCGCACGAAGGGCGCCTTCAGCCGAAAACGAGGGGGGTGGGTCAGGCGGGGCGGGGGCTGGGGACGGGCGGGCCGCCGGCGGCGAGCATGCCGCTGGGGAGTTTCTTGCCGAGGTGTCCGGAGATCAGCCGGGCGGCGTCGAGGGCGCGGTCGATGTCGACGCCGGTGGGGATGCCGCCGTCCTCGAACATGTAGACCAGTTCCTCGGTGGCGATGTTGCCGCTGGCGCCGGGCGCGAAGGGGCAGCCGCCGAGCCCGCCGACGGACGAGTCGAACTGGCGGATTCCGAGCGTGTACGCCGCCCACGCGTTGGCCAGGCCCTGCCCGCGGGTGTTGTGCAGGTGCAGGCCGACGTCGACACCCGGCGCGGCGGCGAGCACTCGTCCCAGCACGTCGGTGACGCGAATCGGGGTAGCGGTGCCGATGGTGTCGGCGACGGCCAGCGCGTCGGCGCCGTCCTCGACTGCGCGACGGGCGATCTCGGCGACCCGCTGCGGCGGCGTCGGGCCGTCGAAGGGGCAGTCGAAGGCGATCGCGACGATCACCTCGAGGTGTCCGCCGGCCTCATGGACGAGTTCGGCGATCGGCGCGATCAGCGCGATCGACTCCTCGCTGCTGCGACCGACGTTGGCCCGGCTGTGCCCGTCGGACGCCGACACGACGTACTCGAGCCGGGTGACGCCGGCGGCCAGTGCACGGCGGACGCCGCCCATGCCCGCGACCAGCGCGGAGAACTCCACGTCGGGCCACCGCTTCAACTGCGCGGCAACGGCTTCCGCGTCGGCGAGCGACGGGATGGCCCGCGGGGACACAAACGAGGTGACCTCGATGCGCCGCACCCCGGTCGCGACCAGGGCATCGATGAACTCGAGCTTGGCATCGGTGCCGATCGGTTCCTCGATCTGCAGTCCGTCCCGCGGCCCGACCTCGCGGATGTCCACTTCCGCAACGAAACTCATGCGATCGTTCCTTCCTCACGCAGGCGGGCGAGGGTGTCGGCGTCGTAGCCGAGGACCTCGCCGAGCACCTCGTCGGTGTGGGTACCGGGCTCGCTCGCCCCGCCGAAGCGGACACTGCCCGCGGTCTCGCTGAGCTTGGGGATGATGCCGACGCCCTTGACCGGCTCGGGGTCGTAGCCCTCGTCACCGGGCGACTTGGACGGGTCGACGTGGTCGACGAACATGTCGCGGGCGTTGAACTGCGGGTCGACCATCACCTCGGCGACGGTGTTCACGGGGCCGGTGACGACCTCGAACTTGTTGAGGATCGCGACGAGGTCCTCCGCGGTGTACTGCGCGGCCCACTCGCCGATCATCTCGTCGAGTTCGTCCTGGCGGTCGCCGCGGGCGTTGTGGTCGGCGAAGCGCGGGTCGGTGCCGAGCTCGGGCTTGCCCATCGCGGCGGCCAGACGCATCCACAGGGTGTCCTGGTTGGCGGCGATGATCACCCACAGCCCGTCCTTGGACTTGTAGATGTTCGACGGTGCGACCCGCTCGAGGCGGGTGCCCGACGGCTGCCGCACGTGCCCGGTCTTGTGGTAGTCGGGCACCGTCGACTCCTGGATGGCCAGCGAGGCCTCGCTCAGCGCGGCGTCGACGACCTGACCGCGGCCGGTGCGCTCGCGGGCGTAGAGGGCGGCGAGCACACCCTGGAAGGCGAACATGCCGCCGAGGCTGTCGCCGAGGGACAGGGCGATGCGCGGCGGGGCCTGGCCGGGGAAGCCGTTGAGGTGCCGCAGGCCGCTGATGCCCTCGGCGACGGACGCGTAGCCGGGACGCACCGAATAGGGACCGGTCTGCCCGTAGCCGGAGACGCGCGCCAGGATCAGGCGCGGGTTCAGCTCGCTCAGCACGTCGTAGCCGATGCCCCACCGCTCGAGGGTGCCGGGGCGGAAGCTCTCCACGACGACGTCGGCGGTGCGGGCGAGCTCGAGGAAGATCTCCTTGCCCGCGTCGGTGCGCAGGTCGAGGCTGATGCAGCGCTTGTTGCGCGCGTGCACTCGCCAGAACAGCTTCTGGCCGCCCTGTCCCCAGTCGCGCAGCGGGTCCGGACGGTCCGGCGCCTCGATCTTGACGACGTCGGCTCCCATGTCGCCGAGCAGACGGCCGCAGTAGGGGCCGGCGATGAGGGTGCCGAGTTCGAGGACCCGCACCCCGTCGAGAGCGCCGCGGGCAGTGCCGGTCTCGTCCGGCGCGATCGGGGAGTTCGTTGTCATCAGGCTTGCCTTCGAGGGTTGGGACGGATTGGGAGGCGGCGAACGCGCGAGCCCACGAGCGTCCGGAGCAGGGCCCGACTGCCACGGTACCGGCTCACGGACGCGTCCGGCCGGATGTGACGCCAGGCTTCGCATTGGCGCTGGTAGAGCGCGTACATTCGGATGCATTCGGTTGTGAGGTGCATCATCACCCGACACAGCCACCGCGGTCAAGGCTTCGGCGTCCGATATCCCACACTGTAAAACCGATATTCGGAAACGACCAGGGACGCGGGCGCGTCGCCCGGCCCGGCACCCGCCGCCGACCGCCGACCCCGACACCGCCCCGCCGACGTGCGCACCACCTGCCGGCAGTCAAGCGACACAGGGCGATTGACCCGACCGTGCCACCCGGCAGCCGCCGCCGACCCGTCCGATAATCACGCTTGATCAATCGATAATCGGACGTTATCGTCCCAATATCGTACGTCTGTCGAATCCGGCCAGAAGGAGACCGTTCCGGTGCCGTACTACCGTCGGCTGGGCGAAGTGCCCGGCTCGCGCCATGTCGCGTTCACGTCGTCCGCGGGCGACCCGTGCTTCGAGGAGTTCATCGGCGAGGAGGGTTTCTCCGGGACCGGCTCGCTGCTCTACCACACCGGTGTCCCGTCCAACCTCGTCGATTCACAGCCGTGGGACCTCGGCAACCAGGGCACCGTCGCGAACGACCCGCTGCGGGCCCGGCACCTGCGCCTGCCCGACCTGTTTCCCGCCGGGCGCACCGGACTCGACGTCGCCCGGGACCGGATCACGGTCCTGGCCAACAGCGACGTGCGTCTCGCCTACGTCGTGGCGGACGCCGAATCCCCGCTGTACTGCAACGCGATCGGCGACGAGGTCGTCTACATCGAGAGCGGCACGGCCCGCCTGGAGACCATCTTCGGCGCGATCGACGTGACGCAGGGCGACAACGTCGTGGTCCCGCGGGCGACGATCCACCGCTGGATCCCGACCTCCGACGAACTGCGCGCCTACATCGTCGAGGCCACCGGCCACGTGCGCCCGCCGTCGCGGTACCTCACCAAGTACGGCCAGTTCCTCGAGGGGTCGCCCCTCAACGAACGGGACATGCGCGGCCCCGAGGCGATCCTGCTCGCCGACGAAGCCGACCGCGACCGCGACACCGACGTCCACGTCAAGCACCGGGCCGGATCCGCGATCGGCGGCAGCGTCGTCACCTACGACCACCACCCGTTCGACGTCGTCGGCTGGGACGGCTGCCTGTACCCGTACGCGTTCAACTACCGCGACTTCGTGCCGGTGACGGGCAAGCTGCTGCAGCCGCCGTCGACGTACCAGATCCTCGAGGGCGACAACTTCGTGATCTGCAACTTCGTGCCACGCAAGCTCGAGTACCACCCGCAGGCACTCACCGTCCCCTACTACCACTCCAACGTCGACTCCGACGAGGTGATGTTCTACTACGCCGGAGAAACCGCCGCCCGCAAGGGAACCGGGATCGGCAACGCCTCGATCACGCTGCACCCCGCGGGATACACGCACGGTCCGACCCGCCAGGCGTACCTCAACTCGGTCGGCGCCGCGGAGAGCAAGGAGATGGCCTTCATGGTCGACACCTTCCGTCCACTCGAGGTCGCCGAGGCAGCACTGGCCTGCGACCAGCCCGAGTACACCTGGACCTGGTCCGGGCGCCACGGCAAGCAGGCCCGGGCATGAGCGCCGTGCGCCGCGAGGCCCTCGTCCTGCACCTGGACGACGCACCGCAGGCGGTGGAGACGTACGGCTTCGCCGGCAGCCAGGGCGTGACCCTGGAAGGCCAGTTGCTGCGTACCGACGACGAGTCGGACACCCTGTTCGTGTTCATGCATCCGACGTCGACGCTGCAGCTGATGCCGATCCCGGAGGCGATGGCGGCGCGCGGTATGCACGTCCTGTGCGCGGCGAGCCGCTACCCGAAGAACGACTCCGCGCTGGTGTTCGAGAAGGTGCTGCTCGACCTCGGCGGCTGGATCCGCTGGGCCCGCGAGCAGGCCGGCTACGCGTCCGTCGTCCTGATGGGCTGGTCCGGCGGCGGCTCGCTGTCGCTGCTCTACCAGGCCGAGGCCGAGGCTCCGACGATCACCCACACCCCGGCAGGCGATCCGGTGAACGTCGCAGGCGCCGGGCTGATCCCGGCCGACGGTGTCGTCTTCATCGCCGCGCACCTCTCCCGCGCCGAGACCCTCACCGAGTGGATGGACCCCTCGGTGATCGACGAGGCCGACCCGTACCGGCGCGACACCGAACTCGACATCTACGCCGCGAACCCGCGGCACCTGCCGCCGTACGACGCGGCGTTCGTCGAGGCGTTCCGGCAGGCGCAGCGCGACCGCAACCACCGGATCACCGCGTGGGTGCGCGAGGAACTCGAGCGACTGCGCGCCGCCGGTGGTCCGGAGATCGAGCGGCCGTTCATCGTGCACCGCACGATGTGCGACGTGCGGTGGCTGGACGCGACGATCGACCCCAACGACCGCAGGCCTGGCTGGTGCTACCTCGGCGACCCGCGCACCGCGAACGCCGGACCGGCCGGATTGGCCCGGTTCTCCACGCTGCGGTCGTGGCTGAGCCAGTGGAGCCTGGCCGACTCGCGGGCCAGGAGCCTGCTGAACGCGCCCCGGATCACCACGACTCCCGTTCTGCAGATCGAGAACTCGGCCGACGACGCGGTGCCCGCCACCCACAACGCGATCGTGCGGGCCGCGCTGGGGACCGCCGACAAGTCCTACGAGCTGATCCCGGGCGCCACCCACTACTACAAGGGCCAGCCCGAGCAGCTGCAGCGGTGCGTCGACACCGTCGAATCCTGGTGTCGGGAGCGGGATCTGCTGCGGTCGTCGATGCGGACCGCCGGCGCGCGAGCGTGAGCACCGAGACCTCCCAGACCCTGAGCCGGGGCCTCGACGTCCTGATGCTGGTCGCCTCGTCCCGGTCCGGCCTGACCCCGACCCAGATCGCGGGCAGCCTCGGTCTGAGCCGCACCATCGTCTACCGGCTCGTCGGCACCCTCGTCGACCATCGGCTGGTGTGCCGGGACGCCGAGGGTGCCCTGTCGATCGGGCTCGGTGCCTACCGGCTGATCGAGAACCTGCACCCCGCGCTGCGGCGGACCACCGAGGGGGTGCTGCAGGCGCTCGCCGACGACGTCGCCGCGACCGCGTACCTCGCGGTGGCGGACGGGCCGGACTCGGTGGCCGTCTCCGTCGTCGAGCCCCGCGACACCACCTTCCACCTCTCCTACCGGGAGGGGACGCGGCATCCGCTGGACCGCGGCGCGATCGGTCGGGCACTGATGGCCGCGGCCCGGGGCGAGCGGGGCATCTTCGAGACCGAGGACGAGCTGATCGCCGGCGCGAGCGGGATCGCCGCCGCGGTCCCCGACCTGCAGGGCCTGCCCTGTTCGGTCGGCATCGTGACGCTCACCGAGATGATGGCGCCCGGCCACCCGAAACGGGTGGCGCGCGCCGTGGACGACCTGCTGGGTCTGCGCGCCTGAGCCGACACACGACGCATCCGTATTTCGGACACCATTGTCCGATCTATCTTGACGGCTGCTCGATTTCAGGAACATAATCGGACGCATTCGACCGATATTCGGAGAAGGGAACTTTTGACATGGCTCGTTTGGACGGCAAGGTCGCCATCGTCACCGGAGCCGGCCGGGGCATCGGCCGCTCCCACGCACTGCTGCTCGCCCGGGAGGGCGCCAAGGTCGTCGTCAACGACCTCGGTGGCGGACTGCACGGCGAGGCCGACAAGGCGATTCCCGCCCAGGAAGTCGTGGCCGAGATCCGCGCCCTCGGCGGCGAGGCGATCCCCAACGACAGCGACATCTCCGACTGGGACGGCGCGCAGCGCCTCCTGCAGGAGACGCTCGACTCGTTCGGCGACGTCGACATCCTGGTCAACAACGCAGGCATCCTCCGCGACCGCATGCTCGCCAACATGAGCATCGAGGAGTGGGACCAGGTCCAGAAGGTGCACCTGCGTGGCCATTTCTGCCCCACCCGCGCCGTCGTCGGACACTGGAAGGCCGCCACGAAAGCCGACCCCGCCGCGCCGCCGAAGCCGCGCGTGCTCATCCACACCTCGTCGGTGTCGGGCCTGTTCGGCAGCCCGGGCCAGGCGAACTACGCCTCCGCGAAGTCCGGCATCGCCACCTTCTCGCACATCTGTCACCTCGAGCTGAACGAGCGGCTGAACGTGCGGTCCTACGCGATCGCACCCGGCGCCCGCACCCGCCTCACCGAGAGCTCCCCGGTCGCTGTCGACATCGTCGCCGCCCCCGACTCCGGATTCGACTACTACAACCCGGACAACGTGAGCCCGTTCGTGGTGTGGCTCGCGACCCCGAACTGCTCGGTACCGTCCGGCTCCACCTACGTCGTCGAGGGCGACGAGGTCACCCGGGTGCAGCCGTGGACCCGCGCCGAGCGGATCACCGCCGGCGGCGCCGCGTGGACCCTCGACGCGCTCGACGCCGCAGGCGCATCTCTGATCGCCGCAGACAAGTCGGGCGCCGACCTGATCGCCGAGACCGTGGGTGTCTGACATGGCAACCGAACTCGGCACGATGACCCTGCGGGACGTCATCCGCTACTCCGGCGCGAGCGGCGACGACAACCCGCTGCACTACGACCCCGAATTCGCCCGCGCCGCAGGGCACGAACGCCTCTTCGCGATGGGCGCTCTCGGCGGCGGCTGGCTGCTGAGCCGGGTGTTCGCGGACGCCGCCGCCGGCGAGGGTGCGCACACCGCCGCGGTCCGCTACCGCGCCGTCGTCCCCATCGGCTCGAAGGTCGCCGCGTCGACCGTCGCCGCCGAGAACCGCCTGACCGGTGAACTCACCGCGGACGGCGTCGTCGCCGTCACCGCCGAGATCACCTCCGGCGCAGACGCTGCCGCAGTGCAGGCCGGAGAGGGCGACGACGACGAGATCACCGCCTCTTTCCTCATCGAAATCGGCGCGGCCCGCTCGTTCGCCCGCGCGGTCCGCTGGCCGCACGACGTCGCCGACGCCGGCGCGGTTCCGCCGACCTTCGTCGGCACGATCACCAGCGTTCTGCCGCAGCCGGATCCGATCGACCGGGTCGGGTTCGACCGCGCCCGCACCCTCCACGGCGAGACCCTGATCACCTACCCGAGGGGCCCGCTGCGCGTCGGCGAGGCCTTCCAGGTCCGCGAGTACGTCACCGGCCGCCGCACCAAGGAATCCGCACGCGGCGCGATGGAGTTCGTCGACGTCGTCGCCGAACTGTCCGACGCGTCCGGCCTGCGCGGCGTGTACCGCAACACCTTCATCCAGATGCCTCCCGTGGCGCCGGTGGCGGAGGCGCAGACGCCGGTGTTCGACCGCGCCACGTTCCGCCTGCAGGGCAGCCGCGACCCGCAGACCGGCGAGGTGTTCCACCCGCCGCGCACGTACAGCGTCGACGGCAGGTTCCGCGAGTGCGAGGACGTCGATCTGCCCGCGGAGGGCGAGTTGTACGCGTTCACCTCGTTCGCCGGCCAGGACTACGGCCAGATCGACCTCGCCGGGGGTGTCCGCATCCAGGCCGCACTCGCCGCCGGGGAACACCGCATCGGCGGCAAGTATCGACTCGACTCCGAAGACGGAGGGAAGTGGTGGTTCGTCCATGCGTGACGTCTATGTGATCGGTGCGGGGATGATCCCCAACGGGCGGTACGCGCCCGGCAGCGCGGCCGAGATGACCCGGAAGGCGGGCAAGGCCGCGCTCGACGACGCCGGGATCGACTTCTCCCAGCTCGACGCCTACATTTCGGCCAGTGCCCATCCGCTGACCCCGCGCGGCGTGTACCTCGCCAAGGAACTCGGGGTCACCGGCCTGGCCGTGATCCACATCGAGCACGCGTCCGCGACCGGCCTGGCCGCGATGCACGAGGCGTGGACGGCGGTCGGGTCCGGCCGGTACGAGGCCGCGCTCGTGGTGGGTGTCGACTGCCCGGAGCGTGAGCAGTCGGTGCTCGAGGTCATCCAGGGCGAGGGCCACCTGCCCCCTCCCGCCATGTTCGCGATGTGGGCGAACCGCCGCATGCACGACCGCGGCACCACGATGGAGGACCTGGCGCGGGTCGCGGCGAAGAACTGGAACTACGCGCGTTCCAACCCCTTCGCGGCACGCCAGGCGAAGGAGGAGGTGACGATCGAGAAGGTGCTGTCCGCCCGGATGGTCGCGCCGCCGCTGACGTCGATGATGTGCACCCCGTGGGGCGAGGGCGCCGCGGCCGCGGTCGTGTGCTCCCCCGAGTTCGCCGAGAAGATCGGGCACACCGGACCGAAGGTCGCCATGCGGTCCTCGCACCTCGAGTCCGAGACCTACAGCCCCGGACACATTTTCGAGGGCGCGATCGTCGGCCCGCCGTCGATGTCGCAGGCCGCGGCCGCCGCCGCATTCGAGCAGTCGGGCTTCGCGCCGTCGGACGTCGACGTGGTGCAGGTGCACGACGCGTTCGCGATCGAGGAGCTGTTCTACTACGAGCTGCTCGGCTTCTGCGCGGAGGGCGACGCCGAGGGACTGCTCGCCAAGGGCGCCTTCGGACCCGGTTCCAAGGCGGCGTTCGGGCTGCCCGAGTTCTCCACCCACGGCGGTCTGATCGCCTCCGGGCATCCCGGCGGCCCGACCGGCCTGGCGCAGGTCCACGAGACGCTGCGTCAGCTCCGCGAGGAGGACCGGCGAATCGGCATGTGCCACATGCTCGGTTCCGGCTCCGTCGCGCTCGCGCAGATCTACGAGCGCATCGCGGCCTGAGCGTGCCGCGCCGCGAGGACGCCGGGGACGCGGAGATCACCGCCTCCCCGGCGTCGCCGTCAGTGCTCGTGGACGATCACGCCGCGCATGATCATCCCGGCCTTCATGTCGTCGTAGCCCTGGTTGACCCTCGTCGAGGGTGTACTCGCGGGACACCAGGGCGTCGAGGTCGAGCTGACCGGACTTGTAGAGGGCCAGCAGTCGCGGAATGTCCACGCGGGGCACGCATTCGCCGTACAGGCTGCCGCGGAGCTGCTTCTGGAACACCGTCACCTCGGCGAGGGGGACCTGCGCGGCGGTGCTCTCCAGCGGGGCGATCGCCGTCAGGACGACCTTGCCGCCCTTGCGGGCCGGCGCGACCATCTGCTGGATCATGTCGCCGTGCGCGACGCCGACCGTGAGGATGACGACGTCCGCCATCACCCGGTGCGTGATGTCGTGCACCAGGGTCGTTGCGGCGTCGATCGATTCGGCGAAGTGCCAGCGGCAGGTGCCGCACGAGGGCATGAAGGTTCCGACGACGTGGTCGCCGACCGCGACGCTCCGGACGCCCGGTCCGACCTTCTCGACGATGCCGGATCCCTCGCGTCCGCCGATGACGGGAAGGTCCGCCATGATTGACACCACGCGACAGGTTTCTACCACCTCACGACACGGTCAGCTCTCGAGCAGCTCCCTGCTGATGGCGTCGGCCGCGCGGACGATCTCCTCGCGCCGGGCCTTGACCTCGGTCATCCGGTCGGTGGGCGTGTACACGGTGAGGCAGGCCACGACACCGTCCACCGAGCGGATCGGCACGGCCAGTCCGGACATGCCTGCGGCCTCCTCGTCGCGGCTCACCGCGAAGCCGAGTCGCCGAATCTTCTTGAGCTCCGGGAGAAGTGGATGATCCGGGTTGTCGAGGACGGCGGACTGCTCGTCGTCGTCGATGTGCGCGAGGATGACCCGACCGCCGACGCTGTCGGTGAGCGGGTAGCGCAGGCCGGGCGGGTACGAGATCTGCACGAAGTGCTCACGGCTCGCGACGCGGTGCATCGACAGCGTCTGCCTGCCGTCGCGCAGGCTCAGCACGACCGTCTCCTGCAGCAGGTCGACGAGCTCGCGCATGTGCGGGTGGGCGGCGTCGCGGACGGCCCACTCCACGTGCTGCGCAAGGGCGAACAGCTTGGGACCGAGCCGGTAGATGCCCTCGTTGCGCTTGACGAATCCGCGCTGCTCGAGGGTGCTGAGCAACCGGTAGGCGACGGTGCGCGACATGTCGAGGTCACGCGCGGCCTCGGCGATCGACAGCGACCCGCGCTGCCCGAGGAACTCGAGCACCTCGAGCGCCTGGTCGGTCGTCTTCGATACCTCTACCACCAGCGTCCCCACTTTCGTCATCCGATTATCGGATACTACCGCGGCCGCCCGGCCGAGCGGATCGACCCTCCAGAACCGTCCGAGTTTCGGACACCAGTATCCGAAACTGCTTGACGAGGTTCCCAACGCGTGCAATATTCGGTCATGCATTACCGATATTCGGATACCCCCACGAGCGCGCGATCCCCGGTCGAGTCACGCTCACAGAACCGACAACCAGCGAAGGGTGCCAGATGTCCACAGCGACAGCCTTCTCCTACTTCGAGCCGACACTGCACCAGAGCAGCGAGCCCCGCGAACTGACCGGTGACACCGCTCCCCACTCCGTCGTCGTGGTCGGCGCCGGCCCGGTCGGCCTCGCCGCGGCACTCGACCTCGCGCAGCGCGGCGTCAAGGTCACCGTCGTCGAGCAGGACGACAAGGTGTCCCTCGGCAGCCGCGCCGTCGCCCTCTCCTACCGCAGCCAGGAGATCCTCGCGCGCCTCGGGCTCATCGACCGCTTCCTCGACGCCGGCCTCGACTGGGAGTCGGGCCGCAGCTTCTACCGCGACACCGAGATCTGCAACTTCGCGATCCCGCAGACCTCCGACGCCCAGTACCCGGCGCTGCTCAACCTGCAGCAGCCGTTCATCGAGACGTACCTCCTCGAACCGTGCCTCGCGCACCCGCTGATCGAGGTCCGCTGGTCCACCACCTTCGTCGACATCGACAACCGCGAGGACGGCGCCACCCTTACCGTGGAGAGCCCCTACGGCACCTACGACCTGCACGCCGACTGGGTCGTCGCGTCCGACGGCGCCCGCAGCGAGGTCCGCAAGAAGGTCGGCACCCACCTCGAGGGCACCACCTACAGCAACATGTTCGTGATCGTGGACCTGCGGCTGAAGCGGGACCGGCCCACCGAACGCCTGTGCTGGTTCGACCCGCCGGCGTTCCCCGGCAGCACCGTCCTCCTGCACAAGCAGCCCCACGACATCTGGCGCGTCGACTACCAGATCTCCGCGGACGTCGACCCCGACGAGGCCGTCAAACCCGAGACCGTCATCCCGAAGGTCCGCCAGCACCTCGACTGGATCGGCGAGGAGGCGGACTGGGAAATCGAGTGGATCAGCCTCTACCGCGCCCACGCGCTGTCGCTGCCCCGCTACCGCGAGCGTCGCGTCCTGTTCGTCGGTGACGCCGCGCACCTGCTGCCGATCTTCGGTGTCCGCGGCCTCAACAGCGGCCTGGTCGACGTCGCCAACCTCACCTGGAAGCTCGCCGCCGTGGCGGGCGGCGACGCCGACGCCACCCTGCTCGACACGTTCGACGTCGAGCAGCACGACGTGTGGGCGCAGAACCGCGACATCGCGCACCTGAGCACCCTGTTCATGACGCCCGGCACGTACGGCACCGTCCTCGTCCGCGACGCCGCCCTCGACCTCGCGCTCGTCGACGAGAACTTCCGTGCCCTCGCCGACCCCCGCTACTCGACGCCGCTCGACTACCGCGTCGGCCCGATGATGCTCCCCGACCGCGGCGACTGGGACGGCGGCGTCGTCAGCGGCGGCCTGCTGCCGAACAAGCCCGTCACCACCGCGGACGACACCGTGTTCCTCAACGACGCCACCGGCCCCGGCTGGGCGTTGCTGTCCTTCGACGCCGAGGACGCGGACACCGGCATCGCCGGGCTCGCGCACGTCACCGCCGTCTCCGACTCCGAGCTCGGCCGCCTCCTCGACGCCCGCCCCGGCTCGGCGTACCTGATCCGCCCCGACCGCCACGTGCTCACCCGCTGGCGCGAGTGGACACCCGCCGACGTCCGGACCGTCATCGACCAGTTCACCAAGGGAGAGATCCGATGAGCAGCATCACCACCGAGGACCTCGAGCGCGCGTGGGTCGGGCTCGGCGAACGCGTCGACCGCGCCGGCGACACCGCGGCACCCGCCTTCCTGACCCGGCTCACCCTCCTGCTCGCCGCCGAACTCGGCGACACCGAACGCTTCCTCGCCCTCGCCGACAAGGCACTCGCCGCGGGACGTGACGCGGACAACTGAAAACTCGTGCCCGCCGCCGGGAACAACCCGGCGACGGGCACCGTTGTAGAACGTGACGGCGTCCGGACATCCCCGGGTACCACATCAAAACAGTCGCTTCGAGCGACCACTTGCCGAGAGGCGAATGGCGGGCGTCGTCACTCGAAGCCGCCGGTACGTCCTGTGCCGGCGGCTTCACCTTGTCCGAGACGTCAGCGCCCGGCGGCAGCCTGCGCGAGGTCGACCTCCGGAGCACCCCCGGGCAGGAAGCACACCTCGTCACCGTCGACCGACAGACGGCCGTAGTGCGGGGCAGGGAAGTGCGCGGGAAAGAGGAACGCGTCCGCGTCCAGCGCGCGCCGCACCAGATCCCGTCGCGTGGCGATCGCAGTTGCGAGATCGTCACACCCCGGCAGATGAAGCTCGGGGCGGGTCAGCTGGACCGGATGATGGAAGGCATCGCCACTGAAGTAGCCGACGACTCCGTCGGACTCGAGACGCATCAGGGCATGGCCCACGGTGTGGCCGGGTGCAGATTCGATGGTCAGGCCCGGAGACACGACATACGGCGTGGACACGATCCTGGCCTGGCCCGATTCGACGACGGGGCGCACACACTCGTCGAAGGTGTTGGGATTGTGATCGTTGGGATGCACGTCCGATCCCGACGTGTCCCACCGCCGGTACTCCTCGTCGACGAACAGATACGTCGCGTTGGGGAAGGTCGGCACCCAGACCCCGTCGACCTGCATCGTGTTCCAGCCGCAGTGATCGTGGTGCAAATGGGTGCAGAACACGATGTCGACGTCCTCGGCAGACACGCCCACGTCGGCGAGTCGCTCGAGGTACGGCACGTCCAGTCCGTCGAACTGGGGTCCTCGCCCGACACGGGCATTGCCGGTACAGGTGTCGACGAGCACGGTCAGGCGATCGATTCTCAGCACCCAGGTGTGAAACGAGAGCAGAAAGGAGTTCGCCTCCTTGTCGAGGAAGCCCGCGGGGAGCTGAGCGATACGACGATCGAGGAGCTCGCCGTCGTCAGTGATGAGACCGAGGGGCAGCGGTAGCGACTGCTCCGCCACTCGGTCGACCCGGGCATTCCCCAACCTGATCGTCACAGTGAAACCACCTGTCAGCAGAAGCGAGGCGCACAGAAAGGTTCGGTGGGATCCGTGGATCCCGGGGCGGCCGCCCAGCCAGACCCTACCCGACCCGCTGCCGCGACCAGGGAGGTCGACGCACTGCTCATTGCTCGTCCGAACCGGCACCCCCGACGACATTCGACGCAGTACGGTCGGTTCACACCAGTGCGCAGATTCGAGCGGATGCAGGGTCAATGGACAGCAGCACGCGGGCCCGACGCGGGTCATCATGCCGGCTCCTGCGCGCGATGCTGCTGCTCGTCGCCGTCGTCGCGCTGCTGCTCGCCGGCAACCGCCTCGCACACGAGCCGGTGCCCTCCGACGTTCCCGTGACCGTCGCAGCTCCGCAGACCTCGCCGCCCGTCCCCCTCGATCCGGCGACGCTCGAGGCCACACTGATCCCGAGCATCGTCACGCTCACCGCGAGCGCCGGCCCCCTGACCACGGCCGGCACCGGCATCGTGCTCAGCGCAGACGGGCTGGTCCTGACGAACCACCACGTGATCGACGGCGCCACCGACGTCGACGCGGTCACGTTGGCCACCGGCGCCGACTACGACACCGAAGTCCTCGGCTACGACCGGTTCCGGGACGTCGCGGTGCTGCGCCTGATCGGCGCCGACTCCCTCCCCGTCGCTCCCCTCGGCCGGTCCGCCGACCTCGCGCTGCGCGACCCCGTCACCGCGATCGGCAACGCCGACGGCCGCGGGGTGGCGGTGTCGGCGAGGGGCGTAGTCACCGCACTGAACGAGTCGGTGGTCGCCCGCAACAGCTCCGACGGCAGCCGCAACCGGCTCACCGGCATGATCGAGGTGGACGCCGACATCCGGCCCGGCGACTCCGGAGGTCCGCTCGTCAACGCGTACGGCCTGGTCGTCGGCGTCAGCACAGCAGGCAACACCGGGATGCGGCCCGACCCCAGCGAGCAGGCCGCCGGCGAGCCGGTCCCGATCGAGTCGTACGCGGTGCCCATCGACGACGCCGTCGCGATCGCCGACCAGATCCGCGGCGGACGGGGATCGGAGACCGTGCACATCGGGCCGACACCGCTGCTCGGGGTCGCCGTCACCGACCTCGGGCAGGACCAGGCCGGTGCCCGGGTCGTCGCGGTCGGCGCGGGCAGCCCCGCCGAGCAGGCCGGGGTCGTGCACGGCGACGTGATCGTCAGCTGGAACGACACCCCGATCCGCTCCCAGTCCGACCTGACCGTCGAGATGGCCCGCCGCCAACCGGGCGACCGCGTCGAGATCGGCTGGATCGACGCCGCCGGGACACGGCGCACCGCGTCACTCGTCCTGGCGACCGGGACGCCCTGAGCTCGGCGGCCGGTCTTGTCCGGAAAACCTCAGCGGATCTTGAAGATGACCGCCCGCTGCACGATGAAGTTGATCACGGTCGCGGTGCCCTGCGCGACGCAGAACGCCAGCGGCACCTTCCACCAGTGGTCGGGCAACACGTGGAACAGGATCTGGTTCAACCCGACCTGCACGGCGAACGTCACCCCGTAGAGGACGACGACCGCGACGAACCGGGCCCGGCTCGGCTCGGCCTGGAACGTCCACCGGCGGTTGATCAGGTACGCCGTCGTGGTGCCGGCGATGAAGCTGATCGACTTGGCAACCGCCACCGGCAGTCCGGCGAACAGCCCGATCACGTAGAGACCGAAGTCGACGATCGCGGACAGGCCGCCGGTCACCGCGAACCGGAAGATCTGGGTCACCAGGCCGACGCCGGGAGCGCCCGTCTCGTCCTGCAGCGGCAGGTCCACGGCGGTGGGCAGGTGCGGTTCGGGGGTTTCGGGCACCCGTCGAGGGTAGGCGACGGAACCGGCGCGCTGTCGCCGAGTGTGCAGGCGTCGGCGCGACGGCCGGGCGGCTCGGACGGAAACTGCACGCTCGGCGACGGCCCCGCGCGGGTAACCTCTCAGGCGATGTCCACGACAGCAGATGAGGCCCCGGCTCCCGCGACGCCGCGGCCTCTGACCACCCAGACCCGAACCCTCACCGGGTGGGGGCGCACCGCGCCGACCACCGCAGAGGTGCTCTCCACTCCCGACGTCGAGGTGATCGCGTCCGCGGTCGCCCAGGTCGCCGAGAAGAACGAGGGCAAGCCATCGCACCTGCGCCGGGGCGTCATCGCCCGCGGCCTCGGCCGTTCCTACGGCGACCCGGCCCAGAACGCGGGCGGCCTGGTCATCGACATGAATGCTCTGAACAGGATCCACCGGATCGACCGGGAGACCGGGCTCGTCGAGGTCGACGCCGGCGTGAACCTGGACCAGTTGATGAAGGCGGCCCTGCCGTTCGGCCTCTGGGTTCCCGTCCTGCCCGGCACCCGGCAGGTCACCATCGGCGGCGCGATCGGCTCCGACATCCACGGCAAGAACCACCACAGCGCCGGCAGCTTCGGCAACCACGTGGTGTCGCTGGACCTGCTGACCGCGGACGGCAAGGTCCGTACGCTGACCCCGAAGGGCGGCAGGCAGGACCCCAAGGGCGCGCTGTTCTGGGCGACGGTCGGCGGTATGGGCCTGACCGGCATCATCCTCAAGGCCACGATCAAGATGACGCCGACCGAGACGGCGTACTTCATCGCCGACAGCGTCCGCACCACGAGCCTCGACGAGACCATCGCACTGCACAGTGACGGCTCCGAGGAGAACTACGACTACTCGTCGGCGTGGTTCGACGCGATCTCCGCTCCGCCGAAGCTCGGCCGCGCCGCCGTCTCCCGCGGATCGCTCGCGACGCTCGACCAGCTGCCCGCGAAGCTGCAGAAGGATCCGCTGCGGTTCAGCGCACCGACGCTGATGACGTTCCCCGACATCTTCCCGAACGGTCTCGCCAACAAGTTCGACTTCTCGATCGTCGGCGAGCTGTACTACCGGAAGACGAAGAACGCCACCGGGCAGATCCAGAACCTGACGGCCTTCTACCACCCCCTCGACCTGTTCGGGGAGTGGAACCGCGCCTACGGTTCGAAGGGCTTCCTGCAGTACCAGTTCGTGGTTCCGCCGGAGGCCGTCGACGAATTCAAGAAGATCATCGCCGACATCCAGCGGTCCGGGCACTACTCGTTCCTCAACGTGTTCAAGCTGTTCGGCGAGGGCAATCAGGCGCCGCTGAGCTTCCCGATGCGCGGCTGGAACGTCTGCGTCGACTTCCCGATCAAGGCCGGCCTGAACGAGTTCGTCACCGAACTCGACAAACGGGTCCTCGAATTCGGCGGACGGTTGTACACCGCGAAGGACTCGCGCACCACCGCCGAGACCTTCCACGCGATGTACCCGCGGATCGACGAGTGGATCGCCACCCGCAAGAAATACGACCCCACAGGCGTTTTCGCCTCAGACATGTCCCGACGGCTGGAGCTGAACTGATGATCAACGCGGTGGGCAACCCCCAGACGCTGCTGCTGCTCGGCGGCACCTCCGAGATCGGCCTGGCCATCTGCGAGGAGTACCTGCGCAAGTCCCCGATGCGGGTGATCCTCGCCGCGCTGCCGGGTGATCCGCTGCGCGAGAAGGCCACCCAGCAGATGAAGAATGCCGGCGCCACCGAGGTCGACATCGTCGACTTCGACGCACTCGACACCGAGTCGCACCCGAAGGTGATCGACGAGGCGTGGGCCAAGTCGGACGTCGACGTCGCGATCGTCGCGTTCGCCCTCGACGCCGACGCCGAGGAGCTGTGGCAGAACCAGCGCAAGGCGGTGCTGGTGGCGAACGTGAACTACACCGCGTCCGTCTCGGTCGGCGTCCTGATCGGCGAGAAGATGAAGGCGCAGGGCTTCGGCCGGATCATCGCGATGTCGTCGGTGGCGGGTGAGCGCGTCAAGCGGGCCAACTTCGTCTACGGCTCCACCAAGGCCGGCCTCGACGGCTTCTACCTGGGTCTCGGCGAGGCGCTGGCACCGTTCGGCCCCAAGGTCACCGTCGTGCGCCCCGGCATGGTGCGCACCCAGTTCAGCGCGCACGTCAAGGAAGCACCGCTGACGGTGAACAAGGAGGATGTCGCCAAGCTGGCGGTCGCTGCGTCCGACAAGGGCAAGGAGATCGTCTGGACTCCGGGTCCGTGGCGCTTCGTGATGATGGCGCTGCGGCACGTCCCCCGGGCGATCTTCCGCAAGCTGCCGATCTAGTACATCGCACACGAGAACGGGAGTTCACGGCACCCGCCGTGAACTCCCGTTCTGCTGTGTCAGACGGCCGTGCGGTCGTCTGCGATGAACGGGTCCGGCATCGGTGTCTCCGGCGCCCACATCCGTTTGCCGTCGGGCGAGTACGGATAGTCCGCCGGCACCGTCTCCGGGTGGAACACCGAGTCGGGCAGGGCGATCGAGTCGAAACCGACTTCTTCGGCGACCTGGGCCAGCTCGCAGAGATCCCCGGCGTCGATCGTCGCCGCCGCAAGGGACCACCTCACCGGAACACCGGTCACAGTGTCACGACCCGCCCGGTCGGGATCGGGTGCGAGTCCGCCTTGATCCACCGCATCGCCCACGTCCCCTCGGCGTGACCGTCGGTGCTGATCCAGTTCCCGTAACCGGGATCCTTCGCGGACACCACGATGGTCAGCGTCCCGTCCTCGTCCAGCTTCGCGGTGTGATTGTTGAGGTAGACGTTCGCCCGGTGGTAGTCGAGCGACTCCACCCAGAAGTTCTGCAGCACGAAGTTGTAGTACTCACAGTTCGGCACCTCGGTCTCGATCACCCACGCCTCGTTCGCGGCGAGCTTCCAGTAGCCGTGGAAGTAGAAGATCGTCGGGTCGCCGCCGGCGTCCTGGAACTGCTGCTGGCCACGGTCGAAGATCTCGTTGGGCTGCGGCTGGAAGTCGCGGGACCACTCGAGGAACGTGGCGGCCGAGCCCTTCAGCATGCCGATCGCCCGGTCCAGCCGCCGGCCCAGCTCGTCCTCGGTCAGCGGAACGAATTCGCCGTCTGGGTCGAGGCATTCGATGGACAGGTCCGCGGGGACCTCGGAGCGGCGGTCCGCGTAGGTCTGCCGGACGGAGATCAGGTTGCTGTCCGGCGCGAGGGGCAACCAGGCGCCCTCGGCGGGACGGTCGACGCTCGCGATGAACGAGAACCGGCCGTGTTCATCGCATTCGAGGTCGTGGATGTGCAGGTCGCCGGTCTGCAGCATGGTGCCGTCGATGTGGTAGCGGTTGACCCGCGAGCCGAAGGTGATCAGCGGGATAGTGCCCCGCGTGCCGGTGATCCGGTAGGTGTACTTCCCGGAGATGTTGGCGCGCATGTAGATGTTGTCCGGATTGTCCGCACCGATCTTCGTCATCATGTTCGGGTTCGGCGCCGACGTGAACTGCGGCCACCGCGGATCGGTGTACTCGACACAGTTGATCGTCGAGTACCGCAGCAGACGCGACAGGTACCGCACGCCCTCCGCCTGCGTCAGCGGATCCTGCGGAACGATGGGGTCCGACAGGATCTTCCCGACGTCGAGCAGGTCGGCGCAGAACTTTTCCCAGGTGGCGTTCATGGTGAATTCCTATCCAGGTGAGGGGGTCAGGTGGTGGCGAACTTGGCGTCGACCTCGGCCGCGGTGATGCCGAAATCTTCGAGCGAGTAGGTGTGCGACGGGCGACGGTGGTCGGCCAGGCTGGCCTCGTGAGCACCGCCGACCGCGCGGCGTGCCGCGTCGGAGAACGGCAGGGCGAACCGGTCGTAGACCTTCTCGACCGTGCCGATCGGGTCGGCCACGAAGTCCCGGTAGTCGACGTCGATGAACTGCTCCGGGCTGTAACGTGCCCGGGCGTCCTGGAAGTTCGCGTTCCCGCGCGCCCACAGATCCAGCTGGGTCCGTCCGATGGCCGTGCGGTCGAACGCCTTCGACATGTCGTGCCCGCCCTGCTCGGCCAGGCTGAAGGTCGACGCCATCGAGGTGTGCGGGTCACGGAAGGTACGGACGAACAACGCGTCCGGGAAGACCTTCATGATCTCGTCGATCGCGAAGACGTGGCTCGGGCTCTTCAGAACCCAGCGGCGATCACGATCGTTCACACCGATCAACTGCAGGTTCCTCCGGTACCGGGCATAGGTGTCGGTCCAGTCCTGCTCCTCCAGCCACCGCGTGTAGCTCGGCACGTACGCGACGGTCTCGAACGCGGTCGAACGCATCGTCTGCTGCAGCAGACGCCAGCACTCCTCGACCTCCTCGGCGCCCAGGAAGTGCACCTTCATCAGGTCCGCCTCGTTCGCCTGGCGAGCGCGGTAGAAGGCGTCGGAACGGAGGAAATCGTCGTTTTCCGACCATGTTTCACGGGCGGGACGGGGCTGCGGCGCCTCGGCCAGCCACATCTCGACGCCCTGGTGCCCCGGGTCGGCACTGAGGAGGCGATGCAGCGCGGTGGTACCCGTACGGGTCAGTCCGCACATGAAGATCGGTCGCTCGATCGGAACGTCGGCGTGCTCCGGGTGGCGGGCGAACCCGGCCTCGCTGATCAGACGGCCGGCCAGTGCACCCGTGATCATCTTCTCGGCGAGCACCTTCCCGTCCGGCGTCAGGTCGGCTTCCCGCTCGAAGGCGTCGAGCAGAACCGTCAGGCCCTCGATGTAGTCGTCCCCACCGAAGTCGTCGAGGCCGGTCCGTTCACGGGCGATCCGCTGCAGGACCTCGATCGACCCCACGCCGTCGTACTGCCGCTGAGTGTCGTACTGCACTGTCATCTGTACTTCCTTGTCTGAGTGGATCAGTGGTGGGCGTGACCGCAGTTGACGTCCAGGCACTGGCCGGTGATCGCCCGCGCGAGGTCGGAGGCGAGGAACAGCACCGCGTTCGCGATGTCGTCGGGTTCGGGCAGCCGGCGCAGGTCGGTGCCTGCCGCGATCTCGGCGTAGATCTCGGCCGGGTCGACGCCACGCTGCTCGGCCTGCTTCTCGACCATCCTCTTGACCCGATCCGCCCAGATATATCCGGGTGCAACGGAATTGACGCGCACTCCCATCGGCCCCAGCTCGACGGAGAGGCTGCGGGCGAGGGCCAGCAACCCGGCCTTCATCACCCGGTAGGCCCCGAAGTTCGGCAGCTGGTTCCGCAGCACCATCGAGTTGATCATCACGACCGACCCCTGGGACTTCTCGAGCGCGGGAGCCAGTTTCCGGGTCAGGTTGAGCGAAGCCAGCAGGTTGATGTCCAGGCCCTGACGGACCGATTCGAACTCGGCGTCGAGCAGCCGCTCGTGCGGTGGCTGCACGAACGCGTTGTGCACCACCGCGTCGACCGCTCCGAACTCGGCCAGCGCCGACTCGGCGAGATTCGTCACCGACGCGTCGTCGGTGAGGTCGGTCGGCACGGACACCGCGGTACCGCCCAGTTCGCGGATCTCCTCGGCGACCTCCGTCAGCCGCGACTCGGTCCGCGCGGCCAGGACGATCCGGGCACCGGCCAGCGCGCCGCGCACAGCCACCGAACGCCCCAGCCCCGTCCCGACACCGGAGACGACCACGACCTTGCCATCCAGCATCGCCGGCATCACCGGCTGCAACCTCGACGTCATACCTGTGCCTGGGGGTCCAGAACGACGCTCAGCGAGACGATCTTGCCGTCCTCACCGAACTCGAACAGGTCGGTGGACAGGAAGTCGGGCATGCCCTCGCGTTGCACGCGGAGCTGCATCGCCGCGAACCGGCCGGTGACGGTGATCGGCGAGTACCGGCTCACCGTGAACGTCACCTTCGCGTTCTCGGTGGCGAAGGCCCGGATCTCGTCGACACCGGTGTAGGTCCGCATGCCCAGCGGCTCGTGCTGGACCGCGTCCGCTGCAAACAGCGACATCAGTCGACCGACGTCGTGATCACCGAGATACTTGACGTACGAATCGATCACCGAACAGATTTCGTCTCGGGTGGGCACAGGGAACGCTCCTCGGGTGTGGTTGGTGGAACGGGCCGGGTCAGGCGATGACGCCGCGGCTGCGGAGCTTCTCGACAACCTGAACTGCGGCCTCCGCGGGAGTCGTCACGGTCGTGTCGACTCGCAGCGCGGGGTTCTCCGGCGACTCGTACGGGGAATCGATGCCGGTGAAGTTCGTCAGATCACCCCGGCGCGCCTTCTTGTAGAGCCCCTTCGGATCCCGCGACTCGGCGACGTCGATCGGCGTGTCGACGAATACCTCGCAGAAGCGGTCCTCGCCGATCAGCTCGCGGGCCGCGTCACGCTCGGCCCGGAAGGGAGAGATGAACGACGCCAGCACGATCAGGCCGGCATCGGCCATCAGCCGGGCCACCTCGGTGACCCGCCGGATGTTCTCCACCCGGTCGGCCTCGGTGAACCCGAGGTCTCGGTTCAGACCGTGACGGACGTTGTCGCCGTCGAGCAGATAGGTGTGGCAACCGCTCGCGTGCAACTGCCGCTCGAGCTCGTTCGCGATGGTCGACTTCCCGGACCCGGACAGACCCGTGAACCACAGCACCTGCGGCCGGTGACCGTTCAGGACCGCCCGGGACTCGGCGTTCACGTCCACGGCCTGCCAGTGGATGTTGTCCGACCGGCGCAGCGAGTGCGCGATCATGCCCGCACCGACCGTGGTGTTGGTCAGCCGGTCGATCAGGATGAACCCGCCCGTGTCACGGTTGTCGGCGTAGGCGTCGAACGGGACCGGCCGGTCGAAGCTGATGTTGCACACGCCGATCTCGTTGAGCGCCAGCGCGACAGTCGCCGTCTGCTCGAGAGTGTTGACGTTGACCTTGTACTTGGGCCGGGTGATCCGCGCCTGCACCGTCATCGTCCCGATCTGGCACACGTACGGGCGCTCGGGCAGCATCTCGTGCTCACCCATCCACACCAGCTGCGCCTCGAACTGGTCGGCCACCCCGGGCAGGGCGTCCGCGGCGGCGAGCACGTCGCCGCGGCTGATGTCGATCTCGTCGGCCAGGGTGATCGTCACCGACCGGCCCGCGACGGCCTCGTCCAGGTCGCCGTCCATCGCGACGATCCGCTCGACAGTGGACTCCGTCCCGCTGGGTAGCACCCGAACCCGGTCACCCGGCCGCACCGTGCCTCCGACGACCTGGCCGGAGAATCCCCGGAAGTCGAGGTCCGGGCGGTTCACCCACTGCACCGGCATCCGGAACGGCCCGGTGCGGAGATCATCGTCGATCTCGACGGTTTCGAGGTGCTCGATCAGCGACGGACCTCGGTACCAGGGCGTGTTCGGGCTGCGCTCGGTGAGGTTGTCACCCATGTACGCGGACATCGGAATCGGCACGACACTCGCCAACCCGATCTCCGCCGCGAAACCCGTGTACTCGTCGACGATCTGCTCGAACACCTCCTGCGAGTAGTCGACGAGATCGAGCTTGTTCACCGCGAGCACCACGTGCCGGATCCCGAGCAACGACACCAGATACGAGTGCCGGCGAGTCTGGGTCAGCACGCCCTTGCGGGCGTCGACCAGAATCACCGCCAGATCCGCGGTCGACGCACCGGTGACCATGTTGCGGGTGTACTGCTCGTGGCCCGGGGTGTCGGCGACGACGAACTTGCGCCGCTCGGTGGTGAAGTAGCGGTAGGCGACGTCGATCGTGATGCCCTGCTCCCGCTCGGCCGCGAGACCGTCCACGAGGAGCGCGAAGTCGAGACCCTCGCCCTGGGTTCCGACCTTCTTCGAGTCGCTCTCGAGCGCACTGAGTTGGTCCTCGAAGACCAGTTTCGACTCGTACAGCAGCCGCCCGATCAGGGTGGACTTGCCGTCGTCGACGCTGCCGCAGGTGATGAACCGCAGCATGGATTTGGTGGCGTGCCGCTCGAGGTACTGCTCGATGTCGTCGGCGATCAGGTTGGACGAGTGGACCATCAGAAGTACCCTTCCTGCTTCTTCTTCTCCATCGACGCGCTGCTGTCGTGGTCGATCACCCGGCCCTGACGCTCCGACGTCGTGGTCAGCAACATCTCCTGGATGACCTCGGTCAGGGTCGCGGCCGTGGACTCGACCGCACCGGTCAGCGGATAGCAGCCGAGGGTGCGGAACCGGACGCTCCTGAGTTCGGGAACCTCCCCGGGCCGCAACGGCATCCGGTCGTCGTCGACCATGATCAGGGTGCCGTCCCGCTCGACGACCGGCCGCTCGGCGGCGAAGTAGAGCGGCACGATCGGGATGTTCTCCTGCCGGATGTACTCCCACACGTCCAGTTCGGTCCAGTTCGACAGCGGGAACACCCGCAGCGTCTCGCCGGGCGACCGCCGGACGTTGTACATGTGCCACAGTTCGGGTCGCTGCCGCTTGGGGTCCCAGCGGTGCTCGGCCGAGCGGACCGAGAAGACGCGTTCCTTGGCGCGGGACTTCTCCTCGTCGCGCCGCGCACCACCGAAGGCGGTGTCGAACCGGTGCAGGTCGACGGCCTGCTTGAGGCCCTCGGTCTTCCACATGTCGGTGTGCGTCGACGACCCGTGTGTGAACGGGTTGATCCCCTTCTCCACACACTCGGGGTTCTGGTACACCAGCAGATCGAAATCCCCTGCGGCAGCGGACTCGTCACGAAGTCTGTACATCTCCCGGAACTTCCACGTGGTGTCGACGTGCAGCAGCGGGAACGGCAACCGCGAGGGGAAGAACGCCTTGCGGGCAAGGTGCAGCATCACCGCACTGTCCTTGCCGACCGAGTACAGCATCACGGGGTTCTCACTCCCCGCGACTGCCTCCCTCATGATGTGGATGCTCTCGGCCTCGAGTCTCTCGAGGTGGGTCAGCGCACGTGTCATCGCGCAAGTACCTCCAGTGCTGTGCCGGCCAACTCCGGGCGGCAGATCAACAGATCGGGCAACCAGGGGTTCTCCTGGTTGTAGACGGGTTCGGAACCGTCGATTCGCGAAACATGCAGTCCCGCAGCACGGGCCACGGCGGCCGGAGCCGCCGAGTCCCACTCGTACTGACCACCCGCATGGGCGTAGATGTCCACCTCACCGCGGACCACCGCCATCGCCTTCGCGCCGGCGGAACCCATCTCGACCAGTTCGGCGCCCAGGGCGGTGGCCATCGCCATCACCGGCTCCGGTCGGCGGGTGCGGCTGACCACCACCTTCGGCGACCCGCGCAGCGGGGCCGGCCGGATGGGTGTGTCACCGGTCGAACAGGTGACGCCGAGTGCGGGTATGGCGACGGCACCGACCGTCAGCCGTCCGTGCTCGACAAGTGCGACGTGCACGGCCCAGTCGGTGCGTCCCATTTCCCCGAACTCGCGGGTGCCGTCGAGAGGGTCGACGATCCAGATCCGATCGGCGTCGAGGCGGGCCCGGTCGTCGGCACCCTCCTCGGAGAGCACCGCGTCGTCCGGGAAGCGCTCCGCGAGGGCGGCGACGATGAACTCGTGGCTCAGCCGGTCTCCGGCGGCCTTGATCCGTGTCGGGTCCGCGTCCGGTTCGGCCAGCCCGGCCCGGTGCGTGAGGAGAAGTCGTCCTGCCTCCGTGGCGATTTCGACAGCGGCGCGGCCGTCCGGATGCGGCCCGATCCCGGAATCTGATGCGGTCGGGGTCACGGCACGAGTGGTCATGCGAGTGACTGTAACCACAGAATGAACATTGTTCAATACTAGATCGAACAATGTTCATTCTTGGTCGGACGTTCGATGCCCGACCCCCCGAGCCGGTCGGTACGGTGATTCGGTGAGCGAATCGAACGGAGGGTCGATCTACGGCGACGCCGAAGCTCGGCGACGCCGAACGCTGGACGCCGCCGCGGCGCTGCTGGCGGAGGGCGGCTACTCGGCGTTGACGATCCGTTCGGTCGCCAAACGCGCCGGCACGAGCACCGGACTCATCTACCAGTACTTCGCGGACAAGCAGGACATCTTCATGGCGCTGCTCGACGAGGCCATCGTGGAGTCGACGGAACGCGTCGCCGCACTGCCACGAGACGGCGGGGTCACGGCGCTACTCGCCGCGATCATCGACGATTCGGCCCGGCGGTGGGGCCGGGTCGGGCGCATGTCCGCGATCTGGCGTGACGCCGAGGGCAACGCCGACTCGGATCGCGAGTCGCTCCACGAGGTCCACCGGGTGGCCACCCTCTACGACGCGGAAGTCCTGCGCGCGGTGACCGAGGCAGCCGAGGAGGAGGGGCGGATCCTGCTCGGCGACGACGCCGTCCTCCCCTTCCTCCTGTCCGGACTGCAGGGCGTGGCCGCCACCATCGCCAACAACTGGGCGGCTCACCTCGACCAGTCCGAGCTCGTCTCGTTCTCGGCGGCGGCACTCACCCGCGCGATCACGCGAACCGAGCCGCCCTCCTGACCAAGGCAGCTTCGCCGCCTGTGCGCGTTTCCGGTAGCCGGGGCTACCGGAAACGCGCACAGGCGCGTAGCGCCTAGACTCCGGTTTCGTGACGCCGACCGCCAGCACCACCCCGCCCGACCTCGTCCAGCCCTCCCGCCGGGCGGTCGGCACGCTCGTCGAGATGGTGCTCGCCGTGGCCGTCGCGGCCGTGGTCGCGGCCGTCGGGCTGGTCGCGTTCTCGGTCGTGGACTGGCCGGCGTTCAACTCCTCCAACGTCACCCGCTCGCTGACCACCGTCGGTCAGGTGCTGACGCTGGCGTTGCTCGCACTGTCGGTGTGGCTGATCCGGTCCCGCCGCGCACCGATCGTCGCGAAACTGGTGTCGTGGGTGGGCTTGTCCGGGTTCGTCACCGTCACCCTCGGCATGCCGCTGGCCGCGACCAAGCTGTACCTGCACGGCGTCTCCGTGGATCAGGAGTTCCGCACCGAGTTCCTGACCCGGATGACGGACACCGCCCGCCTCGACGACATGACGTACGCGGACCTGCCGTCCTTCTACCCGGCCGGCTGGTTCTGGGTCGGCGGACGGGTCGCCAATCTCCTCGGCATGGCCGGGTGGGAGACGTTCAAACCGTATGCGATCGCCTCGATCGCGGTCGCCGCCGTCGTGGCGCTCGTGTTGTGGTCCAAACTGATTCGCGCCGACCTCGCCGTGCTCGCGGCCGCCGCCGCCACCGCGATCACCGTCGCATACGCCAGTCCCGAGGCCTACAGCGCGGTGCTCGTCGTGTTGCTGCCGCCCGCGTTGATCCTGGCGTGGGGCGCGCTGTACCGCCCGGCGGGCGCCGGAGGCTGGGGCGCGGTCGTCGGGACCGGCCTGTTCCTCGGACTGGCCGCCACCTTCTACACGCTCTACCTCGGCTACGCGGCGTTCGCGGTGGCGCTGATGGCGCTCGTCTCGGCGGCGTTCGCGGTGCGCGCGAACGGGATCCGCGCGGTGTGGGACCCCGTGCGTCGACTCGTGACGATCGCGGTGATCGCCGGCCTGATCGCGTTGACCGTGTGGACACCGTTCCTGCTCGAGTTGCGAACCCGGTCGCTCGCCGGGTCCGGCACCGCCACCCACTACCTCCCGGAAGCCGGAGCGACGCTGCCACTTCCGATGTTCGACGCGTCCCTCGTCGGCCTGCTGTGCCTGCTGGGAACGGTGTGGCTGATCGCGCGGGCGGCCTCGTCCCGGCGGGCCCAGGCACTCGGCATCGGGGTGGTCGCCGTGTACCTGTGGTCGCTGCTGTCGATGGCCTTCACCGCGGTCGGGACCACCCTGCTCTCGTTCCGTCTCGAGCCGGTGCTCCTGGTGTTGCTCGGTGCGGCAGGCGTCTTCGGTTTCGTCGAGTTCACGCACTGGCTGATCCTCGCCACCAGCGGCAACCCGCGGATCAGGGTGGCGGCGATCGCGATCGGCGCGCTGGGCGCGATCGCGTTCGCCCAGTCCGTCCCCCACTACCTGGCGCCGGAGATCACCCTCGCCTACACCGACACCGACGGCGACGGCGTCCGCGCCGACCAGCGTCCCCCGGGCGCGGCTGCGTACTACTCCCAGGTGGACGAGGCGATCACCGCGCAGCGCCCCGGACCGCGGTCGGACACCGTCGTCCTCACCGCGGACACCGGGTTCCTGTCCTTCTACCCGTACTTCGGTTTCCAGGCGTTGACGTCGCACTACGCGAACCCGCTGGCCCAGTTCGAGGAACGCGCCGCCGCGATCGGACGCTGGACGGAGTCCGAGACGCCGGACGAGCTGATCGCCGCGATGGACGAGTCCCCCTGGCGGGCACCGGATGTGTTCGTGTTCCGGTCGAGCGACGACGGCTACACGCTGCGCCTGGCCGAGGACGTGTACCCCAACGACCCCAACGTCCGCCGCTACACCGTCACCTTCGACAAGGCACTGTTCGACGACCCGCGGTTCGTGGTCACCGAGGTCGGGCCGTTCACCGTCGTCACACGCAAGTAGTGCGCTTCGCGCAGTGGTGCACTTTCGGACGTCCGAGCATCCGAAAGTGCACCACTGCGCGGAGCGCATCCCATCAGTCGGCCAGCCGGTCGAGAAGCCACGTCACCGCGCTGTCCATGCCGTAGCCGTCGATCAGGAGCGGACCGAAGTGGTTGAGCAGGGTCGCGCCGGGGAGGATCGGCGGAAGTTCGTTGGTCCGGAACGTGACCGCCGCACCGCGATCGGACCAGTCGGTGGCCAACTGCCGGGCCTGGCCGTAGGGGACCGTGTCGTCGTTGAGTCCGCTGGTGATCAGGACGGGACTGGTCGGGGTCAGGCGTCCGATCCGCTGCTCGTCGAGCACCGCGACGACCTCCGGGATCTCCCGCATGTGGTCGAGGATCGGCCGGCCGTCGACGGTGAGGGTGCTGGTGCGCAGGAACGGGTGCTTGACGATGACGTCGCCGACGCACGCGTCACTCAGCTCGTCGAGCAGCGCCCGGCCCGTCGGGCTGGCGATCTCGTCGACGTACTGCGCCAACCCGGGGTTCCGTTCGACGAACCCGTTGATCGCGAAACCGATGACCCCGCCGATCAGCGTCCCGTCGACCCGTTCGAGGACCTTGGTGAGGTCTGCTGTCGGCCCACCCGCCCAGGTGCCCTTCAGATTGAGCTCCGGCGCATAGGTCGGTTGCAGTTCGGCCGCGGCCGCGGTCGCACCACCGCCCTGGGAATAGCCCCAGAACACCAGCGGGGCGTCCGGGTCGCCGCTCAGGTTGCCCGCGGCCCGGGCCGCGTCGAGAACACCGTGTGCCGACTCGACCCGGTTGACGTAGGTGTGGATGCCGGGGGTGCCGAGCCCGATGTGGTCGGTGACGAACACCCTGGCACCGGCCGCGGACCAGGCTGCCGCGGCGATCGCTTCCTGATTCGCCGAAAGGGACAGCTTGACGGGGTCGGCATACATTCCGGTGGAGAACGCGACGGACATCGCGCACTGGTCGCCCTGCCCGGCGGTGCCCGGCGCGATCACCACGGTGGGCCGCTCACCGGGGCCCTGCCACGGGTGGGTGGCGTCGAGGTACGTGCCGCTCACCGCGACCGGCGCTCCGTCCTGAGTCCGGGAGGTGTAGAGCACCTGACTGCCCGCCACCGGCCAGCCGCCGTCCGCGCCGGGCACCGTCGCGAACACCGGTAGCGGCTGCTGCCGGATCACGGCGCCGGGCGTGGAATCGAACCGGGCCGGCGGCTGATAGAAACTGCTCACCGGCTCGGCTGCTGCAACGGCGCCGCCGCCGACCACCCCACCCAGGCAGGCGACCGCGACCGCCGCCACCAGGCTGAGCCGCCCCGCCTTCTCGACCATCGTCACGTGTTCCCCTCCGTCGGGTGAATCCGGTGGTGACGGCCAGAACCGTCCCACTCGACTTACCGGAGAGTAACAAATATGTGTGGTCGCGCTCACACATTCACTTTCAGGCCGGCAGGAGCATCCACAGAGCCAGGTAGACGAGAATCGCGGTGCCGCCGGTGACGAAGGCGGCGACGACGGCACCGGCACGCACCAGGTTCGCGTCGATGCCGAAGTACTCCGCGATGCCGCCGCACACTCCGCCGAGCATGCGTTGGGTCGTGGAACGGGCGAGGGGCTTGGGGGTGTCGCTCTCGAATGTCATGCACCGAGCCTGCCGCTCGCACCAGCCCACGCACATCAGGTGTTGCCCTGATCTCCACCCCGATCTTTCACCGACGCCCCCGTGGCCGAAGGCCACCTTCGTGCGGTTGATCCGCGTGAAGGTGGCCTTCAGCCCGAGGGGGCGAGCGGTCAGCGGTGGACGAACGGCATGACCTCGCGGGCCTCGGCGTCGCGCAGCAACAGTCCGCCCCAGACGAAGATCCCGACGTACACGGGGAACAGAGTGGTGCCGACCAGCGGCTGCTCGGTGAGCATGTTGGCCGCGACGGCGCCGCCGAGGTAGCCGGTGATCAACACCGCCCCGAGGATCGACGTCATCGGAATCAGGTACAGCGCCAGGCAGATCAGCAGGACGACGCCCATCACGTACGGCGCGTGATCCGGAAAACCGTACTCGGCCATGGAGTCCTTGACCTGCTGGGTGTTCGCGAGGTGGATGACGACGTCGAAGAGCAGGAACGCCACCACCAGTCCGGTGACGACGAGTCCGGCGACGCGGGACTTCGACGACACCGGGGCGGCGGCGGACGCGGTGGAGGTGATCGGGGTGGCGGTCATGGCCGGCTCCTGGGGTTCGGGGTTTCACGCGGTGCGCGTGAAGCCGTTGCCCAGGTAGACGGGACGTGGTCGCGGAACTCATCGCCCCCGCAGAAAAGTGTGGGATTCCTCCCGCATTCCGGGAGGAATCCCACAGTGTCGTCAGCGGCCGAGGAACGCCAGCAGCCGCTCGTGCGGACCCGCACCCGCCGCCACCGGACGCGCCGCGCCGAACCGCGCGGGACGATCGGCGTCGGTCACGAAAATGCCTGCACAGAAGAGGAGTTCACGCGCGAGACCGGGCGGGATCGGAGCCGCGGGACCCAGCGTCCGCGCCACGTCCCAGCCGTGCACCGCGACCTCGAGCGCACCGGCGGCGGCCGCGACGTCGGACGGCAGTGGCGCGTCGCCGACACGGATCGCACCCCGATCGCCGGCACTCACCCACGACCGGACCATCCGGCAGGCCCGATTCCGCAGCACACCAACGGGATCCACCGACCCGGCGGGAACCGCGACGGGGTGCAGGACCACGGCACGATCCAGCACCGCCTCCTCGAGTACCGTCAGCGATTCGTCCATGTGCGACAGCAACTGCCGCAGGTTCCACTCGGAGCAGGGCGTCGGACGCGACAGGTCCTCGGCGGTGACCAGACCCAGGGCCGCGTCCGTGTACCGAACCGCCGACCCGAGCAGTGCGACCGGGTCCGCGAGCGGGCGGGCGACCCGGTCGGCCGTCATGACGGAAGCGCTTCCGGCAGGCCGAACTTCGTGAACAGCGACAGGTCGAAGAAGACGGTGACGTGACCGATGCCGGACGGGCCGAGCGAGACGACCTGCAGCTGGAACGCCCGGTGGACGCCGTCCTCGCCGAGCATGTACAGCCCGAACGCGGGCTGCCCGTTGGACATCGTCGGCAGCAATCGCATGTCGCCGGAACTGCTTGCGGGACAGTTGTTCTCGATGAGGGCGCGGATCGCGTCCGGGCCCTGGTACCAGCCCTCGAAGGGCGGCATCTCCCACACCGCGTCCTGCGTGAACAGTTCCGTCAGCGCGGCCATGTCGTAGTTCTCGAACGCCGCCATGTACCTGTCGAGCAGGGCGCGCTGTTCCGGACGGACCGGTTCGACGATGGCGTCCTCGGTGGGCGCGGCCTGCGCGATCTGCGCCCGCGCCCGCTGCAACGCACTGTTGACCGCGGCGGTGCTGGTGTCGAGCAGGTCCGCGACGTCGGCGGCCGGCCACGCCAGCACCTCGCGCAGAATCAGCACCGCCCGCTGCTTCGGCGGCAGGAACTGCAGCGCCGCGATCAGCGCCAGCCTCAGGCTCTCCCGGGAGGTCGCGACCGTCGCCGGGTCCGCGGCGGCGGTGCCGAGCATCTCGTCGGGGATCGGCTCGAGCCACGGCACCTCGTCGCGGGTGACGAGGTCGGCCGCCGGGTCGGAGCTCGGCGCCCCGAGGCCGGTCGGCAGTGGACGCCTGCCCCGGCTCTCGAGCGCGGTCAGGCAGGTGGTGGTCGCGATCCGGTACAGCCAGGTGCGCAGCGAGGAGCGGCCCTCGAACCGGTCGTACGCCCGCCACGCCTTGAGGTACGTCTCCTGCACGAGGTCCTCCGCCTCGTGCACCGACCCCGACATCCGGTAGCAGTGCGCGAGCAGCTCGCGCCGGTACTGCTCCGCCTGCGGGGTGAACTCGTCCCGTACTGCGCTCTCGGCCATGCGTGTCACCCTTCCGTCTACGGCTCTCGGAGTACAGACTCCCCGCCGGACGGGAACTCATCGCGCGCTCACGCGGCGGTCAGCACCACCGGCCCGGCCTCGGTGATCGCGACGGTGTGCTCGGCGTGCGCGGCGCGGGTGCCGTCGAGGGTGCGCAGCGTCCACCCGTCCCGGTCGTGCCGGTAGTCGTCGCCGCCGCGGATCAGCATCGGCTCGATCGCGAGCACCAGCCCGGCACGCAGGCGCATGCCCCGGCCGGCGCGGCCCTCGTTCGGCACGTCGGGGTCCTCGTGCATCGCGCGGCCGATGCCGTGACCACCGTGGTCGGCGAGCAGTCCGTGGCCGCGGGAGCGGGTGAAGGAGCCGATCGCGGCGGCGATGTCGCCGAGCCGGTTTCCGACCCGGGCCGCGGCGACGCCCCGCGCCAGCGCCTCCTCGGTGTCCGCGATCAGGCTCAGGTCCTGCGGGTCGGCGGCACCGACGACGAAGCTGATCGCGGAGTCGCCGCACCAGCCGTCGAGGTAGGCACCGCAGTCGATGCTGACGAGGTCGCCGTCGGCGAGCGCCTGGCCGGTCGGGATGCCGTGCACGACGGCGTCGTTGACGCTCGCGCAGATGACGCCGGGGAACGGGGTGGGCGCCCAGTCCGGCTGGTAGCCGAGGAACGCGGGCGTGGCACCGGCGTCGGAGATGACGGCGGCCGCCGCGGCGTCGAGCTCGCGCAGCGTCACCCCGACCCTGGCGGCGGCGCGGGCCGCGGCCAGTGCGTTCGCGACGACCCGGCCCGCCTCGCGCATCGCGTCGATCTCCCCCGCCGTCTTCAACTCGACCACCACAACCTCCCGGCACGAATAACAATACCGGTATTACTATAGGGGAATGGTGCGCGTGCCGCTGACGGCGGAGGAGATCGAACGGGGCAGGCTGCTCGGCGGGCTGCTGCGGACCGCTCGCGGCGAGCGGAGCATGGTCGACGTCGCCGCCGAGGCAGACATCTCCGTCGAGACCCTCCGCAAGATCGAGACCGGACGCATCGCGACACCGGCGTTCTTCACCGTGTCGGCGCTGGCCCAGGCGCTCGGACTGTCCCTCGACCGCATCGCGGCCGTGCTGACCGAACCACCGGCCCGCCGGGACGTCGCGTCCTGACCGCCGTCAGCGTCCGTTCGGGAACAGCGTCTCCTCAGCGGTGAACGCGCCGTCCGGATCGTCGACGAACTCGCCGTCGCAGTGCCCCGCGAGCGCGGCCGACACCTGCGCCCACACGTGCACGTTGACGGGTTCGAGGGTGTGGTCGGTGCCGCCGTCGACGGCGGTCGGGGTCGGGGTCATCCGGCACTGGCCGCCGTCGAGCCGGCCGTCCACCCACTCCCGCTCGCTGCGGATGGAGTAGTAGGCCACGTCGCCGGGGGTGTCGTCACCGACGTTCAGGCCGGCCATGAAATCGGTTCCGGGACACACCTCCGCGCCGTTGGGTTGTCCGCACGCGCCCGGCGAGCCGTACTGCGGCGTCCCGAACGCGACATAGGTGTCGACCCGGTCGGCGCCACCGAGGTGCTTGACGTAGTGCCGGGCGCTCACCCCGCCGATGCTGTGCCCGATGAGCGCGATCTCCGCGTCGGGGTGGGCGGCGAGCGCCGCGTCGACCGCCGCTCCGATCGCGTGGGCGTCGGCGTCGATGTCGAATCCCGGCAGGTCCAGCGCCTGCGCCCGGTAGCCCTGGAGGCGCAGCGACTCGACGAGCGGCAGGTACGGCAGGGCGCCGAGGTACTGGCCGGGGACGACGAACGCGATCCGCTCCCGCACCTCGGGTGCCGGGGCGGCGGTGGCGACGTGAGCGCCCGCCGTCGACGCGAGTACCGCACTGAGGGCGGTGACGAGGATTCGTCTCGGAATCATGCGCCGCACCCTACAACGAAGGGTTGACTTACCTGAGGGTTACGAAATCGCAATGAGCTCGGCAAACCCCCACCACGGAAACCCCTCCTCGCCGCGCGGTCCCGACGGAGAATGAGCGAACCGGACCAACCCGGCACTCGGAAGGGGACAGCCATGACCGAACCGTCGGTCAAGCGAGAAGTTGCGGCGGGTACCTCCATCGGCGCCGCCGTCATCCTGGTGACCGTCGGTGTCATCCAGTTGTTCCAGGGCATCGCCGCGGTCGCCGAGGACGAGGTGTTCGTCGTCGGCGTCGAGTACGTCTACAAGTTCGACCTGACCACCTGGGGCTGGATCCACATCGTGCTCGGCGTGATCGTGATCCTCGTCGGTCTCGCACTGTTCACCGGCGCCGGATGGGCGCGAGTGTCCGCGATCGTCATCGCAGCGCTGTCGATCCTGGCCAACTTCATGTGGCTGCCGTACTACCCGTGGTGGTCGATCCTGATCATCGCCCTCGACGTCGTGGTGATCTGGGCGGTGTCGACCTGGCAGCCGTACCGCGCCTGACCACGGGGAAAGCCCGGAACCACCCCATCGGCCGACGGCCACACCGCCCCGCGCGGTGTGGCCGTCGTCGGTGGGCACGTGGTCCGCCCGCAGGCGGTTCCCAGCCGCGATCGGTACCGTCATCCGATGGCGCCCGGCGCCCGACGAGTGTGGAACCGAACGACGGGAACGGTGAATGGGAGTACCAGCGGACGCAACGTCGACGCCCGTCGGCGGTGCCGACACTCGAATCAGCGGCGGTGCCGACACTCGAATCAGCGGCGGTGCCGACACTCGAATCAGCGGCGGTGCCGACACTCGAATCAGCGGCGGTGTCGACACTCGAATCAGTGGCGGTGCCGACACGGTCGTTCTGCCGGTCGCCGAGCGGCGGCCTGCCGCCGCGACCCGTGTCCGTCGACGCCTGCGCCCGTCGCGGTCCGACACCGCAGCGGCCTTCGTCTTCACCGTCGTCGCCGTCTACGTCATGGGAAACCAGTGGCGGCTGCCCGCGTCCGGGTACCTGACCGGCAGCGGCCAGGACCAGCGGATGTGGGAGTGGTTCTTCGCGCTCGCCGCCCGGTCGATCACCCATCTCGACAATCCGCTGGGCACGCTGCTGCAGAACTATCCGCAGGGCGTCAACCTGATGGCGAACACCGCGATGTTCGGGGTCAGCGTCCCGTTGGCGCCGATCACCCTGCTCTTCGGCCCGACCGTCACGTGGACATTCGTCCTCACGTTCGGCCTCGCCTCCACCGCGTTCTCCTGGTACTGGTTCCTGGGTCGGTACGCCGTGCAGTCGCGGGTTTCCGCTGCGGTCGGCGGCCTGCTCTGCGGGTTCGCGCCGGCACTGATCTCCCACGCCAACGGCCACCCCAATTTCGTTGTGCTGCCGTTGCTACCGGTGATCCTCGCGTGCGTGATCCGGCTCTCCCGCGGCGCGGGCACACGCACCGCGGTGGTGCTCGGCCTGCTCGTCGCGCTGCAGATCGCCCTCGGTGAGGAGCCGCTGCTGATCACCGCCGTGACGTTCGCGGTGTTCACCCTGGTGTTCTTCGCCTTCCGGCCCCGGTTCGCGGTGACCGCGATCCGGAACGCCACCGGGCCGCTGCTGCTCGCCGCCGTCATCGCGGTGGTGCTCACCGCCGGTCCGCTGTGGTGGCAGTTCTTCGGTCCGCAGAGCTACCGCTTCATCGACCACGGCCCGATGGGCAACGACCTCAAGGCGCTGACGCAGTTCCCGCGTCAGTCCCTGGGGGGTCGTCTCACTCCCGGCCAGGACGTCGCGATCAACGCGACCGAGGAGAACTCGTACTTCGGCTGGCCCCTGCTGGTGGTCACCCTGGCGGGTGCGATCTGGCTGCGCCGCGTGGCCGTCGCGCGCGCCGCCGCCGTGACGATCGTCGTGATGTGCGTGGTGTCGCTGGGCGCCGAACTGACCATCGGCCGCGAGGCGACGGGCATCGAGCTGCCGTGGTCGTGGCTCGAACGGCTGCCCCTGTTCGAATCGGTGCTCGAGACGCGGTTCGCGATGGGCGCGATCCCCGCGATCGCGCTGCTGGTGGCGCTCGCCCTGGACCGGGCGCTGCGCGAGAAGGTCACGCTCATCCCCTGGACGGTGGCGCTGGCGCTGGCGCTGGTTCCGCTCACCCCGCTGCCGCTCAACGCGGTCCAGCGCGCCCCGGCACCGGACTTCTTCGCCGACGGGACGTGGCGTCGGTACGTCGACGACGGCTCCCTCGTCACGGTCCCCCTCCCCCGCCCCGAGGACGCGCGGGCGCTGACGTGGCAGGTCGAGTCCGACTTCGGATTCCCGCTCGCCGGAGGCTATTTCGTCGGCCCGGTCGGCCCCGAGAAGAAGGCGAAGTACGGGCCCGAGGACCGGCCGACCGCGCAGCTGCTGGGGAAGACGCAGCAGACCGGTGTCGTGCCCGAGGTGACCGACGCGATGCGCGCGCAGGCCCTCGCCGATCTGAACTACTGGCGGGCGGACGTCCTGGTGCTTCCCCGGGACGCCAACGAGCGGGCACTGCGGCTGACGGTCGACGCCCTGCTCGGCACACCCGGACACCGCGTCGACGACGTGTGGGTCTGGGACGTGCGCACTCTCGTGGGGGCAGGCTCCTAGGAGGCGGCGACAGGGGGACGGCACAGGGGCATGGGGGATGTTCGGCTCGCCCCTACCCGGTCCCTAACCTGCGCCCGTCCCCTGGCGGGTGGTGGGCCCGGCCCTGTCGAATGGCATCCGGCACCCACCGGATGCCGGAACCACGCGGCCCTCATCTCCCTTTTCGCCGAACTCCTCGGCCCCGGCTTCGGCAGCACCGCCGAGGGCGGCGAGGGTGAGGGTGGATTCACCCTCGAATCCTGACCCCGGCGGGCGCCGTCCCCTCGGCGGCGCCCGTTTCCGACCCGCCCGCCGGCAGTGCGTCCCCTCCCGCACCGCCGGCGGATCCGGTCATCGCGCCGACGACATCGGAGTGTCGGACGTCCGCTCTCCGCCGCGACCGGGCATCCGACGGCCGAACGGGCCCTCCGGCCCGAACGCGTACTGCGCGAACCGTTCCCCGACCAGGCGGTGAGTGGCCTCGTCGGGGTGCAGCAGGTCGGGCAGCGGCAGCAGGGCGGAGTCGCTCTCCCCGTAGAGGTCTCGCCCGTCCAGCAGGTGCAGGTGCGGATCGTCCCCGGCCCGCTGGGCGATGACGGCCGCGAGCTCTGCCCGGATGACCTCGAGCGTGAGCTTGCCCGCCGCCCGCTCCGCCGGGTCTCCCGCCGATCGGTACCGGATCACACCGTCACGGAGCGCATCGAGATCGAAAATGCTTGGCCCTGGCGATGTTTCGTGGATACCGCAGTACAGAGGCGAGATCACGACCAGCGGGGTCTCCGGGTGGCCGTCCCGGATGGTGTCCAGGAACCCGTGCACGGCGGGACGGAACGCCCGCAGCCGCATGAGATCCGTGTTGACCAGGTTGATGCCGATCTTGAGGCTGATCAGATCGGCCCGCGCATCGCGAATCACCCGCGCGGCGAACGGGTCGAGCAGCATGCTGCCGCCGAACCCGAGGTTCACCAGGTCCACACCACCGGCGGACGCACCGATCGCGGGCCAGATGCCGGTCGGCCTGACTGCGTTGGAGCCCTGACTGATCGAGCTGCCGTGGTGCAGCCACACCGTCCGCTCACGCCACGGCTCCACCGGCGCGTCGGTGCGCAGGGCGACCAGTTGGGTTCTCTCGTTGTGCGGAAGCCAGATCTCGATGTCCTTCTCCCGCTCGGGGAGATCGGTGAAGCGGAGCGTCGTCGCCTCACCCGGCCGCGTCGTGGAGGTCCCCGTCGCCAGATCGATCGTCTGCACGTCGCCGCCGGTCGCGACGGCCTGCGCGGTGGGTGCCCCGTCGACGAGCAGGTCGTAGACGCCGTCGGTGCGGCGCGGGAATCCCGGATAGGTCGCCTTGGTCGGCAGGACGTCGAGTTCGACCACCGTGGCCCGGGACCGGAACGCCACCCGCACACCGGAGGGCTGCGACTCGGACACCGCCAGTTGCGGGTCCGGACACTGGGCGCGCGCCCAGGCCGGGAGCCGGTGCGGCAGCACCCCGCGGCCGGTGTCCTCGAGGTCCATGGCGCCGCGCACGACGGCGGCCGTGAGGGGCGTGGCGGTCAGGTCGTCACGCATTCAGGAGTCACTTTCGTCGGTGGTGGACGCGCCGGAGCGGAGCATCCGGTCGAGTGCGTTCAGGGCCCACGACCAGCTCTCGTCGCTGCCCGGGGAGCTGTGGTCGAATCCGCCGGCCGCCTCGAGGTTCACGAAACCGCTCACCACACTGCCGATCAGCCGCACGGCGTGCGTCTGGTCGGAGCCGGCGAGGTCGTAGCCCCGCAGGATCGCCCGCATCATCTCGCCGAGGCGTCGGCCGTCGCTCGCCTCGACTGCGGCCGGGTCGAGGCGGAGCTGCGTGGCGGCGAATCGACCGGGATGTCGGCGGGCATAGTCGCGGTGGGCGTTCGCGAGCGCGACGAGTGCCTCCCGGCCGGCCCTGCCGGCGAGGGCGTCGGCACTCCGCTCGGCCAGTTCGCCGAGCGCGAGGAGCGCGATCTTGGTCCGCAGGTCGTCCGAGCCGCCGAGGTGGGAGTACAGACTGGCGGCCTTCACGTCGAATCGGCGCGCCAACGCCGACACGGTGACCCGGTCGAAACCGATCTCGTCGGCCAGATCGGCGCCCGCACGGACCAGCCGCTGCTCGGAGAGACCCGCCCGCGCCATGCCACCACCCCTGAACTCTGTCTCGATTTTCCTACATATCGTAGGAAGTAGCCTAACTGCAGCAGCCCTTGGCTGCATTCCCGGGACCGCCCCGCGCATCCCATACGATCGGTGCTTGTGCCTGCCGAGTCCGACGCCCCCGTTGTCCAGTCCGCACCGTCGGCCCCCGACACGTCGGCCCCGCACACGTCGGCAGCGCCGGCTCCCGATCGGTCCGCGTCACGCACCGCGCGCCTGATCGCCGTCGTCACCGGACTCCTCGGCTTCCTCCTCGCCGTCGCGACCCCGCTGCTGCCGGTCGCGCAGCAGGCCGCGTCGGTCTCGTGGCCGCAGAACGGCACCCTCGCCGGCGTCGAGGCGCCGTTGGTGACGTACGAGCCGCTCACCCTCGACATCCGCATTCCCTGCGCGGTCCTCGCCGACCTGGACGGGGCGGGAGGCGGCACCGACGCGGACAACGTGCTGTCCACGGTTCCCTCGGACGCCCCCGACGCCGACGCCGTCGGACTGTCCGTCACCGTCGCGCCGGACGCCGACCGCACCGTCTCCGTCGAACTGCGCGGCGCCCGCCTCGTCGCGGCACCGCTCGCCGACCTGACCGGGTGCACCGCCCTGACCGTCCACTCGGACGCCGACCACACCACCGCCGAGTTCGCCGGCCTGACCGCGACCGACGAGCCGGTCACGGCCGAGGTGCTCGGCGACCAGCGTCCGCAGATGGTCGGCTTCTTCACCGACCTCACCGGACCGGCACCGGACGGGATGCAGGTCCACGCCGACATCGACTCGCGCTTCTCGTCGAGTCCGACGACCTTCAAACTGCTCGCGATGATCGTCGGGGCGCTCGCCACGCTGGTCTCGCTCGCAGCGCTGCACCGCCTCGACCTGCGCGACGGCCGCCGGGCCCGCCACTTCCTGCCCCGGCACTGGCTGCGGCTGCGCGGCGTCGACGCCGTCGTGATCGGCACGCTGGTCGTCTGGCACTTCATCGGCGCGAACACCTCCGACGACGGCTACCTGCTGACGATGGCGCGGGCGTCGGAGCACTCCGGCTACATGGCCAACTACTACCGCTGGTTCGGGGTGTCGGAGGCCCCGTTCGGCTGGTACTACGACGTCCTGGCGGCCATGGCGAAGGTCGGCACCGCCAGCACCTGGATGCGCCTGCCCACGCTGATCGCCGCGATCCTGTGCTGGCTGGTGATCAGCCGCGAGGTGATCCCCCGCCTCGGGCGGGCGGTGCGCCGAAACCGGATCGCCGTCTGGACCGCCGGCCTGGTGTTCCTCTCCTTCTGGCTCCCGTACGACAACGGACTGCGTCCGGAGCCGGTGATCGCGCTCGGCGCCCTCCTCACCTGGTGCTCGATCGAACGGGCCATCGCCACCGGACGCATGCTGCCCGCCGCGATCGGTGTGCTGATCGCCGCGTTCTCGCTCGCCGCCGGACCCACCGGCGTCATCGCCGTCGCGGCGCTGATCGTCAGCCTGCGACCCCTGGTGAAACTGGTCGTCACCCGCGCCCGCGACGTCGGGGTCGCCGCGCTGTTGGCACCGATCCTCGCGGCAGGCACCGTCGTCCTGATCGCGATCTTCGCCGACCAGACCCTCGCGACGGTGCTCGAGGCCGTGGAGGTGCGCACCGCGATCGGCCCGAACGTCTCCTGGTTCGGCGAGTACCAGCGCTACGAGGCGCTGCTCAACGTCTCCCCCGACGGGTCGCTCGCCCGCCGGTTCGGCGTCTTCACGATGGTGCTGTGCCTGATCGTGTGCGCGATGCTGCTATTGCGCGGCCGGGGGCGGATCCCCGGCGCCGCCGCCGGACCGTCGCGCCGCATCCTCGGCATCGTCTTCGTCTCCCTGCTGCTGATGATGACGACGCCGACGAAGTGGACCCACCACTTCGGTGTGTACGCCGGTCTCGCGGGGTCCATCGCCGCGGTCACCGCGGTCGGCATCGCCGCCGCGACGGCCCGGTCGCGGCGCAACCGCGCGCTGTTCGCGTCCGGGGTGCTGTTCCTGCTCGCGTTGGCGTTCACCGGCTCCAACGGCTGGTGGTACGTCTCGAGCTACGGGGTGCCCTGGTGGGACAAGGCCCCCTCGATCAGCGGCAAACCCTTCTCGACCGCGTTCCTGGCGCTGAGCCTGCTGGTGCTGCTCTACGCCGGCTGGCAGCACCTGCGCGAACCGTACCGGGAGCCCGAACAGCCGATCAGCGGCCGGCTCCGCACACTGGTCGCGTCGCCGCTGACGCTCGCGGCCGCGTTCATCGTGCTCGTCGAGGTGCTGTCGCTGGCGAAGGCCGCCGTCGGGCAGTACCCGGCGTACTCGGTGGCGCGGTCCAACCTCGACACCCTCACCGGGGACACCTGTGCGCTCGCGAACGACGTCCTGATCGAACCCGACGCGAACGCCGGGATGCTCACCCCCCTGGCCTCCGGTCCCGACCCGCTCGGCGCGGGCGAGAACGTCGGGTTCACGCCCAACGGCGTGCCCGTCGACCTGACCGCCGACGAGGAGATCACGACCACCGGCGGCGCCAACACCGTCGACTCCCAGTCGACCACCACAGCCACCGCGAGCACCTCGGCGGGCACCGGCGGCGGCACCGGCACCACCGGCGTCAACGGCAGCTCCGTCGCCCTGCCCTACGGGCTGGACCCGGCCACCACCCCGGTCCTCGGCAGCTTCGGCGCCGCCGAGCCGGCACACCTGACCACCGGCTGGTACGCCTTGCCTCAGCGCAGCGACGCCACCCCGCTGCTGGTGATCACCGCCGCGGGCCGCATCCGTTACGTCGACCCGGACGGCATCGTCACCGCCGGACAGGACCTGCGTGTCGAGTACGGGACCCGGGCGGCGAACGGCGAGGTCGAGGTCCGCGGCTCCGTCGCGCCGATCGACATCGGGCCGTCCCCGTCGTGGCGGAACCTGCGGGTGCCCACCGACCTGATCCCCGCCGACGCCGACGCCGTCCGGCTCGTCGCCGACGACCACGACCTCACCCCGAAGCAGTGGCTCGCCGTCACCCCGCCGCGACTGCCACAGACTCAGACACTGCAGGACGTCGTCGGGTCGCAGGCACCGGTGCTGCTGGACTGGTCCGTCGGCCTGTCCTTCCCGTGCCAGCGTCCCTTCGACCACCGGTACGGCGTCGCGGAGGTGCCGGAGTACCGGATTCTGCCCGACCGGGTCGGCGCCGACTCCACGAACGCGTGGCAGGACAGCTTCGGCGGCGGCCCGCTCGGCTGGGTCGACCTGCTGCTCACCGCGCAGACCATGCCCAGCTACCTCGACCACGACTGGGACCGGGACTGGGGATCGCTCGAGCGGTACACGCCGCGGGACGAAACCGCCACGACGGCCGCGGTCGGCGTCGAGACCGTGACCCGATCCGGGCTGTGGTCACCGGGGCCGATCGCCGCCCGCTGAGGCCTGCATTCCCGACGCGGTGCCGGTCACTCAGACTGCTCGCATACCATCGTCAATCGTGTCCGACGCCCTGACAGCCACCGCACCAGCCACCGCCGAACCGGAACCGGTCGATCTGCGGGCTCGGTACCGGACCGCGCGGCTGGTCGCGATCGTCACCGGTCTGCTCGGGTTCCTGCTCGCGATCGCCACCCCGCTGCTGCCGATCACGCAGACCACGGCGAGCCTGAGCTGGCCGCAGTCCGGGGGTGTCGCGGACGTCGAGGCACCGCTCGTCGCGCAGGTGCCGATCGACCTGCAGGCCACCATCCCGTGTCGCCTGGTCGGCGAGCTGCCCGCGTCCGGCGGGCTGCTGCTCGCGACCGCGCCGCCGCAGGGCACCGGCGCCCCGCTCAACGCGATGTTCGTCCGCGTCACCGACTCCAGCGTCGACGTCCTCGACCGCAACGTCGTGGTCGCGTCCGCACCGCGTGACGAGGTCGAGGCCGGCGGTTGCTCGGCGATCACCATCGTCTCCGACATCGACCGGACCACCGCCACGTTCGAGGGCCTGTCCGTGGACGGCGCTCCCGTCGACGGCACACTGACCGGCGACCTGCGACCCCAGGTCGTCGGCGTGTTCACCGACCTCGACGCCGACCCGACCGGTGAACTGTCGCTGACCGCGAACATCGACTCCCGGTTCTCGTCGTCGCCGACCCTGCTGAAGCTGACGGCGATGGTGCTGGCCGCCCTGATGACGATCAGTTCCCTGGTCGCGCTGCACCGTCTCGACGGCATCGACGGCCGCACCCACCGCCGGTTCTTCCCGTCGCACTGGTGGCGGGTGCGTCCCCTGGACGGACTCGTCGTCGGCGTCCTCGTGCTGTGGCACTTCGTCGGCGCCAACACCTCCGACGACGGGTACCTGCTGACGATGGCCCGGGTGTCCGAGGTCTCCGGTTACATGGCCAACTACTTCCGCTGGTTCGGTGTCCCGGAGGCGCCGTTCGGGTGGTACTACGACGTCCTCGCCGCCCTCGCGAAGGTCTCCACCGCGAGCCCGTGGATGCGGCTCCCCGCGCTGATCGCCGGCATCCTGTGCTGGCTGGTGATCAGCCGCGAGGTGATCCCGCGGCTCGGCCGCGCGGTCCGGCTGAACCAGGCCGCGGTGTGGACGGGCGCGCTGGTGTTCCTCGCCTTCTGGCTGCCCTACAACAACGGCCTGCGGCCCGAACCGATCGTCGCGCTCGGCGCGCTGCTGACGTGGTGCTCCGTCGAACGCGCCATCGCCACCGGACGCCTCCTGCCCGCCGCCGCGGCGATCATGATCGCCGCGTTCTCGCTCGGGGCCGCCCCGACCGGACTGATGTGCGTGGCCGCCCTCCTCGCCGGTGCCCGGCCGATGATCCGGATCGTCGTCCGCAGGCACCGCGCCGTCGGCACCCTGCCCCTGGTCGCGCCACTGCTCGCCTCCGGCGCGATCGTGCTGGTCGCGGTGTTCGCCGACCAGACGCTCGCCGGTGTCCGCGAGGCCACCCGGGTGCGCACCCTGATCGGCCCGAACATGCACTGGTACGAGGAGTTCCTCCGCTACTACTACCTGTTCGTGCAGACCGTCGACGGGTCCGTCGCCCGCCGGTTCGCGTTCCTGGTGATGGTGCTGTGTCTGTTCACCACCCTGTTCGTCCTGCTGCGCCGCAAGCGGGTGCCCGGCGCCGCCGTCGGCCCGTCGTGGCGTCTGCTCGGCGTGGTCTTCGGCACCGTCTTCTTCATGATGTTCAACCCGACCAAGTGGACCCACCACTTCGGTGCGTACGCGGGCATCGCCGGATCCCTCGCCGCGCTGACCGCCGTCGCGGTGTCGGCGACCGCACTGCGGTCGCGGCGCAACCGCACCATGTTCGCCGCCGGACTCCTGCTCGTCCTGGCCTTCTCGTTCTCCGGAATCAACGGCTGGTGGTACGTCTCGAGCTACGGCATCCCGTGGTTCGACAAGACCATCTCCCTGGCCGGCATCCAGGTCAACACGGTGATGCTCGCGCTGTTCCTGGTCGCCGTCGTCCTCGTCGGCTGGCAGTTCTTCCGCGAGGACTTCATCGGCAAGGAGATCACGGCGTCCGGCCCCCGAGGTCGACGCATCAAGGCCCTCGCCGCGATGCCGCTGACCGTCGTCGCGGCGATGATGGTGCTGTTCGAGGTGCTGTCCCTGGTCAAGGGCGCCGTCTCGCAGTACCCGGCGTACTCGCTGGCCCGCTCCAACGTCGACGCCGTCACCGGATCCCCGTGCGGCCTCGCCGACGACGTGCTCGCCGAAACCGACGTGAACGCCGGACGGCTCCAGCCGATCGCCACCCCCGGAGCCGATCCGGCCGACCCGCTCGCCGGAGTCGACGCCACCGGGTTCAGCCCGAACGGCGTCCCCTCCGACCTGTCCGCCGACTACACCGAGATCAAACCGGGCCAGGCGAACACCGACAGCCAGTCCATCGGATCGTCCTTCGCGACCGGAGCCGACGCGGGCACCGAGGGCGGCACCGGCGACCTCGGCGTCAACGGCTCGACCGTGAAGCTGCCGTTCGGCCTCGACCCGGCCACCACCCCCGTCCTCGGCAGCTACCAGGAGGGCGTGCAGGAGCCCGCGCTGCTGACGTCGAGCTGGTACCAGCTGCCTGCGCGCAGTGACCAGACCCCGCTCGTGGTGATCTCCGCCGCCGGCCGCATCTGGTCGGAGAGCAAGGACGGCGAGGTCACCTACGGGCAGTCCCTGCGCCTCGAGTACGGCCGGCGTGCCGCCGACGGCACCGTCACCCTCCTCGGCAGCTACCTGCCCAAGGACATCGGCCCCGCACCGTCGTGGCGGAACCTGCGAATCCCGCTCGACGAACTGCCCGACGGCGTCGACGCCGTCCGGGTCACCGCCAACGACCCGAACCTCACCGGCGACCAGTGGCTGGCGTTCACCCCGCCGCGGGTGCCGCAGCTGCAGACCCTCAACGACTACGTCGGCTCCGAGCAGCCCGTTCTGCTGGACTGGGCCGTCGGCCTGCAGTTCCCCTGCCAGCGTCCGTTCGACCACCGGTACGGGGTCGCCGAGGTCCCCGGCTACCGCATCCTGCCCGACCGCCCGCTGGCCGTCAGCTCCACCGACACCTGGCAGGCCGCCGAGAACGGCGGACCCCTCGGCTGGACCGAGATGCTGGCCGAATCCTCCACCGTCCCGACCTATCTGCGCGACGACTGGGGTCGCGACTGGGGCGCCCTGGAGCGGTACACCCCCTACTACCCCGACGCCACCGCCGCGACCGTCGACACCACCGAGGTCACCCGCTCCGGCCTGTGGAGCCCCGGCATGATGCGCGTCTACCCGTAGCCGCCCACCCCTCCTCCGGCTGAAGGGCACCTTCGTACGGTTCATCCGTACGAAGGCGCCCTTCAGCCGTCGAACGCACCGCGAGCCGAACACCTACCGCGAGCCCCACCGCGAGCCGAACACCTACCGCGCACCGAATGGCTGAAGGGCACCCTCATGCGGTTCAACCGCATGAAGGTGCCCTTCAGCCGGAGTGAGCGGCCGTCAGAACGGCAGCAGGTGATGCTTGCGGGGGTTCTGGTAGACCGTCTTGTCGCGCAGGAGGGTCAGCGCCTTGCGGATCTCGAGGCGGGTCGTCGACGGGTCGATGACGGCGTCGATGTAGCCGCGCTCGGCCGCGATGTAGGGCGTCGCGACGTGTTCGTTGTAGAAGTTGATCAGCTCCCGGCGCACGGCCGCGGCGTTCTCACCGGCCGCCTCGATCTGCCTGCGACCGATGATGTTGACCGCGCCCTCGGCACCCATGACGGCGATGCGGGCGGTGGGCCACGCCAGGTTCACGTCGGCCCCGAGCTGCTTGGACCCCATCACCGCGTAGCCGCCGCCGTACGACTTGCGCACCACGACAGTGACCTTCGGGACCGTCGCCTCGACGTACGAGAACAGGAACCGGCCGCCGCGCTTGATGACGCCGATCTTCTCCTGCTCGACGCCGACGAGGAAGCCGGGGGTGTCGACGACGAACACCAACGGGAGGTTGTATGCGTTGCAGATGCGGACGAAGTGCGCGGCCTTGTCCGACGCCGCGGCGTCCAGCGCACCGGACAGGTGCAGCGGCTGGTTCGCGACCACACCGACGGGACGACCGTCGACGCGCGCGAACCCGGTGATGACGTTCTGCGCGGTCTGGCTGCGGACCTCGTGGAAGTCGCCGTCGTCGAAGATCTTGAGCAGGATGTCGTGCATGTCGTAGCCGGCGTTGTCGGCGTCGGGCATGAACGTGTCGAGTTCGAGGTCGTCGGGTGTGATCTCCGGTTCGAGGCCGGGATTGATGATCGGCGGCGTCTCGGTGCAGCTCGAGGGCATGTAGCTCAGGTACTGCCGCACCCACTCGAACGCGGCCTTCTCGTCCGGTGCGACGTGGTGGATGTTGCCGTACTCGACCTGGTTGCGGGCGCCGCCGAGTTCGTCGAGGCTCACGTCCTCACCGGTGACGGACTTGATAACGTCCGGGCCGGTGACGAACATGTACGACTCCTCGGTCGCGACCACGACGTCGGTGTTGATCGGGGCGTAGACGGCACCGCCCGCGTTCTTGCCGAGGATGACCGAGATCTGTGGGCACATGCCCGACAGCGGCTCCTGCCGACGACCCATCTCCGCGTACCAGGCGAGGGACGTGACGGCGTCCTGGATGCGGGCGCCCGCGGACTCGTTGATGCCGACGACGGGGCAGCCGATCTTGATGGCCAGGTCTCCGATGGCCGCGACCTTGCGGCCGAAGATCTCGCCGGCTGCGCCGCCGAAGACGGTCTGGTCGTGCGCGAACACGCACACGGGACGGCCGTCGACGAGGCCGTGGCCGGTGACGACGCCGTCGCCGTACGGGTTCGACGGGTCACCGGGCTGACGCGCGAGTTGACCGGTCTCGACGAAGGTGCCGGGGTCGAGCAGCATGTCGATGCGCTCGCGCGGCGTCGGCAGGCCCTTCTCCTTGCGACGCGCGATTGCCTTCGGGTTGCCGGGGGCTTTCGCCGCCTCCAGCTTCTCCTTGAGGTCCGCCAGCTTGTCCGCGGTGGTGCTGCTCACTCAGTTGCTCCGGTTCTCGGCCTCGATGGCGGCCAGCTTCTCGGTCAGGTCGGCCCCCACCTTCGCGATGTACGGTTCGTCGACGACCTGGATGTGGTCGCCGCCGACGTGGATGATCTCGAGGTTCGCCACGGCCTTCCCCCAGCCGCCGTCGGGCGCGCGTGTCGCGAACGCGGGTTCGAGCGCGATCGCGTCGTCGTGGTACTTGTCGGCCATGTACAGCACGACGTCGCCGTCGTAGCTGTCGACCTTCGCGGTCTGCAGTGCCCGGTTGTCGAGCCAGGACGTGCGCTGGTGCTCGATGATTCCGCCGGGGATCTGCGCACCGCTGACCTTGAGCAGATCCATCAGGATGGTGATCTGCTCCTCGTCGGTCGCGGCGGCCGCCAGCCGGTCGTAGGGCAGCGGGGCGTCGACGTTGTAGGTCTTCTTCGCGAATGCCGCGTACCGCTGCCAGCGCTTCTTGATCTCGTCGGGGGTGTCCTCGACCTCTTCGCCCGCCATGACGGTGTCGATCAGGCCGACGATCCGGACGTCCTTGCCCTCCGCACGCAGCAGCTTGGCCACCGCGTAGGAGAGGACGCCGCCGAGCGACCATCCGTACAGCACGTACGGGCCGTCGCCCTGGATCTCCTTGATCAGCGGCAGGTACTCGCGGGCGCGGACCTCGATCGGTCCCTCGGTGCGCTCGAAACCGTACATCGGGGTGCCCGCCGGCAGTCGGCGCAGCAGCGGCTCGTAGGCGACCGTCGATCCACCGGCCGGGTGGAACACGAAAACCGGTACGGCGGAGGATCCTTCGGGACGAGCGCGCAGGGCACGCACCAGACCCTCGATCTTGCCCGCATCCTCGAGGTGCGGACGTACCCGTTCCGCGAGCTGCTCGATCGTCTCCGAGTCGAGAACGTCGTCGAAGGTGATCTCGCCGCCCGCCCGCTCGGTCAGCCGGGCCGCGAGCTTCTCGGCCGTGTCGTCGTCGAGGACGGGCAGGATGGTGAAGATGCCCTTCGCGGACTTCCCGGTCACCACCGCCCAGGTCGCGAACGCGAGCCGCTCGGCGGCGTCGCGCGGCGGGACGTTGATCTCCCCGTCAGAGGATCCCTCGTCGCCCTCGACGAGGAGGCGTTCGGCTTCCGCGACCGGGCTGGTGGTCTCCCCGTCGAGCGTGGAATCGACTGCAGCGGAAGGCTTCTCGACCTCGGCGCCCTCGGCCCGCTGGGCCGCCTCCTTCTCGGCGCGCTGCTGCGCGGCGAGCGCCTCGACCTCTTCCCGGTTCTCGATCGCGTAGCGCAGGTACTTCTCGACCTCGCGCAGGTTCGCGTCCCGCACGGCCTGCAACTGCAGCTGCGGGATGTCGAACTCGTACTCGACGCGGTTCTTGATCCGCACCGCCATCAGCGAGTCGAGTCCCAGTTCGATCAGCGGGATCTCGGCGGGCAGGTCCTCGGGTGCGTAGCCCATCGACTCGGCGACGATCAGCGCGAGCCGGTCCTCCATCGTCTGGGTGCCGTTCGGATCCCACTTGTCGCCGAAGGATTCGACGACCTCGGGCAGCTCCTCCATCGGCGAGCTGGAACGCGTGACCGGCTCGGCGACAACGAGTTCCGGCAACGCCTCGCCGGACGACACGACCGCGTCGAGCAGCAGCGTGAACGTGCCGAGCTGCGGCCCGTTCCCCGTTGCCGCAGGCTTCGAGTGCACCTGCAGCGCACCGCCACCGGGGTGCGGGGCGAGGGTGGTGGTCAGTGTTCCCGACTTCGGGAGGTCGCCGTGGGCGATCGCCGCGGTCAGGGTCACGTCCGAGAGCACCTGCGCGGCAGCGGAAGTCGCGAGCCCGTTCAGGTCGGTGACGGCCGACGCCGCGACCTCCCACACGTGCCTGCCGTCGGGCAGCGCCACGTGCGCGCCGGGCGCCCGGGTCGCACCGGACGCCGAAACCTGGATGTCGAGCCAGTGCTCCTTGCGCTGGAACGCGGTGCGCGGCGGGTTCGCATAGCCGCCCGCGGGCAGCACCGAGGACAGGTCCACCGGCTGACCGTGCACGTACAGCTGCGCGAGCGCGGTGAGGACGCCGACCTCCTCGTCCTCCTTGCGCTTGAGGGTCGGGATCAGCTGCGCGTCGTGGACGCCCGCGTCGAAGACGGTGGCGGCCACCGACATCAGCGTCGCGGGGTTCGGTGCCAGCTCGACGAACGTGGTGTGGCCGGCGTCGACGGCCATGCGCACCGCGTTGGTGAAGTAGACGCTGTGCCGCATCCCCTTGGTCCAGTACTCGACCGGGTGGATCGGTTCGTGACCCGCGCGGTAGAAGGTCTCCTTGTCGACCGACGAGTACAGCCCGACCTTCAGTGTGTGCGGCTCGATGCCCGCCAGCTCCGCGGCGAATTCGCCGAGGATCGGATCGACCTGCGAGGTGTGGCTCGCGCCCTTGGTCTGCAGGATGCGACCGAGCTTCTCCTCCGCCTCGGCGCGCGCGACGATCGCCTCGACCTCGGGCTGCGGCCCGCCGATGACGGTGTGCGTCGGTGCCGCGTACACGCAGACCTCGAGGTGCGGGAAGTCGCCGAGGACGGACTCGATCTCGGCGGCCGAGTACTCGACGAGCGCCATGAGCCGGATGTCGTCGCCGGACAGGGTCGCCTCGGCCTCCCCCATCAGCCGCGAGCGGGCGGTGATGACCCGGACGGCGTCCTCGAGTGAGAGACCACCGGTGACGTACGCCGCGGCGGCCTCGCCCATCGAGTGGCCGACGGCGGCCGACGGCTCGGCGCCGTGGTGGCGCAGCAGCGCGGCCAGGCCGATCTGGATGGTGAAGATGCCGACCTGCGAGGTCTCGACGTCGTAGTCGATCGAGTCGTCGACGAACTTCTCGGCCATCTTGTAGCCGGACTCGTACTCGATCAGCTCGTCGACCTCGTCGACGGCGGCCCGGAACACCGCGTTGTTCAGGTACAGCTGCTTGGCCATCTTGCGATGCTGCGAGCCGAAACCGGAGAACACCCACACAGGGCCCTTCGCGGCGGGCGCGTCGGCGGAGAACACGCCGGGGCCGGGCTTGCCGGCGGCGACCGCACGCAGTCCGGCGATCGCCTCGGCGTGCGTGGACGCGACGACGACCGCGCGGGACCGGCCGTGGTTGCGCCGCGCGAGGGTGCGGGCCAGGTCGGTCAGCGGGGTGACGCTGCCCACCTCGGTCTCGAGCCAGTCCGCGAGGTCGGACGCGGCGCGACGGCGGCGCGACGGCATCGACGCCGACACGGGCAGCAGCACCGGCAGCTCGGGGAGGGTTTCGACGCCCATCGACTCCGCGGCGTCGGCGAGCATGACCGCGGAATCGGCCTCGATGTCGGGCAGCTCCGACGACCGTGAGTCGTTGTGGTCCGTGTCCGGGCCGGAAGGACTCACGGGGGTGTACTCGCGCACCACGACGTGGGCGTTGGTGCCGCCGAAGCCGAAGCCGGAGACACCGGCGACGGCGCGGCCGGTGTACCGCGGCCAGTCGGCGGCCTCGGGGATCACCTGCAGGCGGGCGCCGTCGAAGTCGATGTACGGATTGGGGCCCGCGTAGTTCAGCGACGGCGGGAGCTTGTCCTCCTGCATCGCCAGCACGACCTTGATCAGCCCGGCGGCTCCGGCCGCGGACTCGAGGTGGCCGAAGTTCGTCTTCGCCGAGCCGAGCAGGGCCGGCTTGTCGGCGTCACGGCCGCGGCCCACGACGCGGCCGAGGGCGTCCGCCTCGATCGGGTCGCCGAGGATGGTGCCGGTGCCGTGCGCCTCGATGTAGTCCACGCCGGACGGCGCGATGCCCGCGTCCCGGTAGGCGCTGCGCAGCACGTCCGCCTGCGCGTCCGGGTTCGGCGCGGCGAGCCCGTTGGAGCGGCCGTCCTGGTTGACGGCGGAGCCGGCGATGACGGCGAGGATCGTGTCGCCGTCGCGTTCGGCGTCCTCGAGCCGCTTGAGCACGACGAGGCCGCCGCCCTCGGCACGGACGATGCCGTTGGCGTCGGAGGAGAAGGCCTTGATCCGGCCGTCGCCGGTGAGGACGCCGGTCTCGTCGAACCCGAGGGTCGCGGCCGGGGCGACGAGCATGTTGACGCCGCCGGCCAGCGCGAGATCGGATTCGCCGGTGCGCAGCGACCGCACCGCCTGGTGCACCGCGACCAGCGACGACGAGCACGCGGTGTCCATCGCGACGGACGGGCCGCGGAAGTCGTAGAAGTACGAGACCCGGTTCGCGACGATCGACGACGAGGTGCCGGTGATCGCGTACGGGTGGGCGTGCACCGGGTCGCTGACGGCGAGCAGCTGGTAGTCGTTCGTGGACGTGCCGATGAAGACACCGACCTGTTCGCCCTTGAGCTCGTTGGCCGGGATCCGGGCGTGCTCGAGCGCCTCCCAGGTCAGTTCCAGCGCCAGTCGCTGCTGCGGGTCGACGTTGCGGACCTCGAGCGGCGACATCGCGAAGAACTCGGCGTCGAAGCCCTTGACGTCGTCGAGGTAGCCGCCCTTGGTGTTGGCCTTGTCGATGGCCGCGGCGATCTGCGGGTCGGACCTGAACTCGGCCCAGCGACCCTCGGGCAGGTCGGTGACGGCGTCACGGCCCTCGATCAGCAGGCGCCACATCTCGTCGGGCGTGTGCCCGGTGCCGGGGAAGCGCGACGACAGGCCGACGACGGCGATGTCGTGGGACTGCGAAGTGTCCTTGACCGCGTAGTAGGCGGCGTCGTCACTCGCGGCCGGGGCCTCCGGCTCGCCCTCGACGATGCGCGTGGCCAGCGAGGCGATCGTCGGGTGCTGGTAGGCGACGGTCGCGGGCAGCGTGACCCCGACCAGGTCCTCGATCTCGCCGGACAGGGCGACGGCGTCCCGGGAGGACAGCCCGAACTCCTCCATCGGGCGGTCGTCCGAAATGGACTCCACCGGTTGCCCGGTGGCCTCGGCAACCCAGTTGCGCAACCATTCGCGCAGCTGCGCGACCGTCATCTCTGTCTCAGCCATCAATCCATCACGCTACTCGTCGTCGCAGGGCTCGTCGGGGACGCTGTCAACTCAGACGCTGTCCGGGAACGCGGTCTGCTGGTGGCCGCCGCGCAGGGTGCCCTCGATGTACGCCGCCTTGCAGGCGCGTCGCGCGATCTTGCCGCTCGACGTGCGGGGAATCGATCCCGCGGGGACCAGCAGGATGTCGCGGGCGGTGACGCCGTGGCGGGTGGAGATCGCGGCCCGGACCGCGTCCGCGATCGGCTGCGGATCGGCCTTGCCCGCGCCGGGGGCACGCTCGCCGACCACGACCAGCTGCTCGGACGCGTCGTCCGCGTCGAAGGTCAGGCCGGTCACACCGGACTCGAAGACCTCCTTCGGCAGCTGGTTGGCGGGCACCGCGAACGCCGCGACGAACCCGGGACGCAGCGCCGCGCTGGCCTCCTGTGCGGAGTATTCGAGGTCCTGCGGGTAGTGGTTACGGCCGTCGACGATCACCAGGTCCTTGACGCGTCCGGTGATGTACAGCTCGCCGTCCACGTAGACGCCGTAGTCGCCGGTGCGCATCCACTTGGCGTCGTCGGGGGCACCGTCGGCCTTGCTGCCCTCGGCCAACCGCGAGGCGAGGCGGTTGTGGAACGTCTGCTCGGTCTCCTCGCGGCGACCCCAGTAACCCTGGCCCATGTTGTTGCCGTGCAGCCAGATCTCCCCGACGTGCTCGTCGGGGACCTCGGCGCCGGTGTCCGGGTCGACGATCGCGGCCCACTGGCTGCGGGCGACGTGCCCGCAGGACACCTGCGCGATGGCGCCGGGCGCGTCCTGCGCGACCTTGACCATCCGGCCCTGGTTCAGCTGGTCGCGGTCGACGTGGATGACCCGCGCCTCGTCGGACTGGTCGGTTGTCGACACGAACAGGGTCGCCTCGGCCATGCCGTACGACGGCTTGATCGCGGTCTTCGGCAGGCCGTACGGCGCGAAGGCCTCGTTGAACTTGCGCATCGACGCGGTGGTGACCGGCTCGCTGCCGTTGATCAGGCCGATGACGTTCGACAGGTCGAGCGTCTCGCCGCTCTTCGGCAACCCGCGCGCGGCGGCGTGCTCGAACGCGAAGTTCGGGGCGGCGGCGAAGGTGCCTGCGCCGTCCGAGACCGCCGCCAGCTCCTTGATCCACCGGTACGGACGCGCCACGAACGCGCGCGGGCTCATGATGGTGATGTACTTGCCGCCCAGCGCGGGCAGGATCACCGTGAGCAGGCCCATGTCGTGGAACAGCGGCAACCAGGTGACGCCGCGGGAGTCGGTGGTCAGTCCGATCGCGTCGACCATCTGCAGCGCGTTGGTGCCGACCGCGCGGTGGGTGATCTCGACGCCCGCCGGGGTACGGGTGGAACCGGACGTGTACTGCAGGTACGCGATGTCGTCGAGCGCGGGCGCCGGGTTGACCCAGGTCTCGCCGACGGTGTCGGGGATCGCGTCGACCGCGATGATGCGGGGACGCTGCGAGGCGGGCAGCGATCGGAACAGCTGCCGCACGCCGGCGGCCGACTCGGTGGCGGTGAGGATCGCGGCCGGTTCGCAGTCGCCGAGGACGGCGTGCAGGCGGTCCGTGTGGCCCGGCTCGTCCGGATCGAACAGCGGGACGGCGATCGTGCCGGCGTGGATGGCGGCGAAGAAGGAGATGACGTAGTCGAGGCCCTGCGGTGCGAGGACGGCGACGCGGTCGCCGGGCTTGGTCACCTGCTGGAGGCGGGCGGCGACGGCCCGCAGCCGGACACCGAACTCCGTCCAGTTCAGCTCGTGGACCTCGCCGTCGCGTTCGCGGGAGTAGTCGATGTAGCGGTATGCCAGCTCGTCGGAGTTCTCCCGAGTGTGCTGCTCGACGTAGTCGACGAGGGTGCTGCCCGGCATCAGTGTGATGTGGCCGGACTCGTCGACGTACTCATCGAAGTTCTTCATACCTTCTCCTCCAAGGCAGCCTGCCGGTACCAGGATCGTGCACCGACGGACCTCATCCCCTGCGACCGCGGGGGATCGCACAAACAATGTCTAGTAGCAATACTCAGGTCTCGTCTTGGTAACGGACCTCTTCGCACCCCAAACCATCAGAATGTTACTAGGCCATCCGGGTCATTCACCCTTCAGCTGTGCCACGACCGGCGCGAACGCCTCCATCTGTGTCGGGAAGATACCGACGTACGACATCGAGGTCCGAGCGCGAACTGCCCTTATCTGATCGGCGATTTCCTCGTGGGTACCGATCGCGAGGTACGGGGATTCGAGGATGTCCTGCACGGTCAGTGTGACATCCGCCTCGATGTTCGGGGGATACCCGTTCGCGAGCGCCGCCAGCGCCATCTCCGCCATCGCCTCGCGGTCCTCGGTCGGCATGACGGTGGTGATCGTCCAGTTCAGCTCGATGTCGTCGAATCGGTCACCGGCCGCCTCCCGGATCCGCTCCACCCGCTCGGCGGTCGCCTCGAGGGTGATGCCGGAGAGCAGCATCTTGCCCTCCTTGTTGGACGGCGACGCGACGGAGATGATGTCGGCGTAGCGGGCGGCCAGCGCGAGCATCCTCGGTCCGCCGCCACCGACCGCGATCGGCGGCCTCGGGCCCTGCCGGGGCCGAGGGCTGCCCTTGAGTCCGTTGACCTGGTAGTGCTCCCCCGTGAACGTGCACTCCTGTCCGCGCAGCAGCGTGTCCAGGATCTGGAGGGATTCCTCGAGCTTGGCGATGCGGACGCCCGGACGCTCGTACTCGATCCCCGCCTTGTCGAACTCGTCCTTGAGCCAACCGGCCCCGATACCGAGCTCGAGGCGACCACCCGAGAGCACGTCGATGGTCGCGGCGTCCTTGGCCAGAACCGCAGGATGCCGAAAGCCGTTGGCCAACACCGCCGTACCGAGCCTGATCTTGTCCGTCGCGACGGCGAGCGCGCCCAGCGCCGCGATCGGGCCCACCTGGTTGCCCAGGTGGTCGGGAATCATGAACGTGTCGTATCCGAGTTCCTCGGCCTTCTGCGCCAGCTTCACGAATCGCCGGGCGCCACCCTCCTCGGCGTTGCCCTCACCACCGGCGGCGAACCGGAACTTGCGCGGCGCGGTGGCGTCGGCGGAACTCATCGATCATTTCTCCTGAAACTGGGCTCGGCTGTCCGGCAGGTGGCCGGGGGAACTCTATCCGGAACGTGCAGTCACTCCCTATTCGTACGCAGAGCGGAAAGTGCTACTCGTGCGCGGGAGTGGGAGCGGATCGGACCTTGTCGGCGGCCCAGTTTGTCATCCACTGAGTCGCAGTGGTGCCGTTTTCATCCACCCCGAAGCTGTTGTACAGAGCATGCACAGGGTTGTTCACGTACCCGAGAAGTCGGGACAGACTGGCGGTCCAGTTGCCCGGTGCGAACGCACCGTCGGGGGCGTCGCAGATGCCGTCGGTCGGGGCGCAGATCTGCACGGCCCGGTCGGCGAGCGTGCCGAACCCGCCCGGCCGCGCGCCGGTCATGGTGATCCCCGGCAGCTTGATCCCGGCCAACGCGACCTCCGCGCCGACCCCGCCCACCGGCGGGCCGATCGTCGGCGCGGCCGCCGGATCACGTCGACCGTCCGCGATCACACCGACGCCGAGCACCAGATCCTCCGGAACCGGCCCGGTGCCCGCGCCGATGCTCGCCGCGACGTCGCCGGCGATGACCGCGCCCTGGGAGAACCCGGTGAGCACGAAACTCGTCAGCGGACACTCGGCGTGCATCGACGCCATCACCTCGGTGGCCTTCGCGGTGCCCTCCCCACGGCTGACGTTGTAGGAGGCCTGCCCGTCCGGCGGAATCGCGATCGGATTCGAGAACTGCGCCACGTAGGGCACCGTGTACACCTGCGCGCGCTGCGGGTCGAACTCGGCCTGCAGCGGCCTCGTGATGTTCAACATCAGCGAGTTCGGGTTCGCGGTCGGGTTGAACGGATCGTCACCCGCGCTCGACTCCCACGTCCCCGGGATCGCGATCACCTGCACATCGGGACAGCTCGCCGGTTGCGCGGACGGCCGCTCCGGCGCGGGCGGCGTGACCGGCGGCTTGGGCACCCGGCCCGCCAGCAGATACCACGCCACCAGCGCGACGAGCGCCACCACGAGGACGACGATCAGCACGATCAGCATTCGCAGCAGGCGACTACGGCCCCGGCGGGCCTTGCGGGCGGACGACATCGACTACGAGCAGTAGGTCGACGTGGCAGCGTCGATGTACACCTGCGCGTGCATCACCGCGTCCGCCTCGGACGGGGTCCCGCCGGTCAGTCCGGCCTCGACCCCCGCCATCCCGGTCACGTACGCCAGGATCTCCGCGTCGGCGACGTTGCTCTGCTTCGCGGCACAGATGTAGTTCGCGGTCGAGATGGCGATGTTGCCGTTGTCCGCGTAGGTGACTCCGTGCTCCTCCAACTCCGCCAGGAAAGCCCGTCCGCGGTCGTCGATCGGCGGAACCTCCGTGGGACCGGGGAACCCGCTCGGGACCGGCTCCGGGGTCTCCGGCGGCGCGGTCGCCGCGACGGAGGGTGTCGTGTAGGCGGGCACCTCGATGCCGGTGGCCAGCGGCGGCACGGTCGGAGACCCGGATCCGGCGGCGGTGGTCAGTGTCGGCGTGCTCGACGCGGTCGAGTCGTCGCTGCCACAGCCCGCGAGGACGCCGACCGACACGGCCGCGAACGACGCGACGGCCAACGCCTTCACGAGCGGGGTACGGGAGGGAAAGAGCATCTACACAGTCCTGTCCGGTGGTCGGCGGGCCCGGCCGCCGCTCCTGGGTGATCGCTGTCGAGGGTACCGACGCGGGCGGGCCGGGTTCGTCGTCGAACCCGGCCCGCCCACGCCGATCCGCTAGTGGATCTCGGCGTTACCGTTGTTCACCGTGATGTTGCCGAACTGGAAGTTCTGCTGGACACCACCGGCGATGGGGAATTCGTCACCGACCGGGTAGCCGAGCCGGCCGCCTTCCCAGCCCTGGCTGCCCCAGGCGTCGAAGATCGGTCCGTTCTTCACCGACCAGGCCCCGCTGAGCACGCTCCAGTAGATGTTGCCGTTCTCGAACACGTTGAACCGGCCGCCGTCGCGGAGCGGGCCCTGCTCACTGCTCTTCGGGAACCCGAGCCAGCTGTTCTCGTAGCCCATCTGGCCGTACTTCTGCATGATCAGACCCTGGACACCATTCGCGCCGGTGGTCGGGCTCCAGTAGATCGCGCCGATCTCGAAGCCCTGCACCGCGCCGTCCTTGTCCGGCGTGTCCGTCTCGTCGCCGACCGGGTAGCCGAGCGGGCCGGTCTCCCAGCCCTGCGACGCCCACAGATCACGGATCGCGCCGCGCACCGAGTGCGCGCCGGTCTGCGGGGTCCAGTAGATCGAGCCGCCCTGGAAGTGGTTGGCGCGACCACGGCCGTCCGGGGTGCCGAACTCGCTGGTGGTCGGGAGGCCGAGCGGGCCGGCGGGGCCGCCCATCGCCTGGTACTCGCCACCGATCATGCCGGTGACGACCTGCGCGCCGGTGCCGCCGGACCAGAAGATCCGGCCGTTGCGGAAGTCCTGCGCGAGTCCACCCGCGACGCCGTACTCACCGGTGACGCAGCCGCCGAGCCACGGGTTCGCGTTCGCCAGCGCGCCGATGTCGCCGCCGAGGCCGCAGGCCGGGGCGCTGGCCGCGACACCGAGTGCGTTCGCGACCTGCGGCCACGCCTGGTGCATCTCGAACTGCCAGTACGGCCAGGAGTGGGTTCCCGACGGTCGGTAGTTGACCTGCGCGGGGATACCGAGCTGGTTCAGCTTGGTGGCGAACGACTGCGACGTCAGCCGCGACAGGATCTCGAGGCCCATGCCCGCGTAGTTGGTGGACACACCCGGGATGCCGGATGGCTGGTCGTACGGACCGGTCATGCCGCTGCCGCTCGAGATGTACAGGCTGGTTCCCTTGAGGTTCTCGGCCTGGATGTAGGGGTCGTGTTCCTTCCACAGCGGATTGGTCGGCGCGCCCCACATCTTGCTGACGTTGTATCCGCCCGCATCCTGCATCGCGAACTGCAGCGCCTGCGGCATGCCCAACGACGTCGTGCTCAGGTACCCCGAGAACGAGCCCGCGAACTTGAAGAAGCCGGGGTTGCGGGCGGCGAGGAACATCGCCGAGGTGCCGCCCATCGACAGGCCGATCACGCCGCGGGTGTCGGTGGTGCGCATGCTTTTCTGCAGGACCGGCGGCAGTTCCTTCGTCAGGAACGTCTCCAGTTGGTAGAACTTGCCGTTGTCGGGCTCGAGCCAGTCGGAGTAGAAGCTGGACTGGCCGCCGACCGGCAGGATCACGTTGACGTTCTTGTCGGCGTAGAAGTTCACCGCGTCCGTCTCGATCGTCCAGCCGCTCTCGTCGTCGCGAGCACGCAGGCCGTCGAGCATGTACAGCGCCGGGAACGTGGCGTCGGGCTTGGCGTTCCAGTCGCGCGCCAGCAGGATCTGCACCTGGAACGGCGCACCCATCGCGGCCGAGTCGACCCAGAGCGCGACGCGTCGGTCGGTGATCCACTCGACCTTCGAGACTCCCGGGATCGTTCGGCTCGGCGCGGCCTCGGACCGTGCGGAGATGACCGGGGCCGGCGCGGCGACCGTGGTCGTCGGGGCGACGGTCGTCGTCGTGGTCGGTGCGGTCGTGGTGGTCGGGGCGACGGTGGTCGTGGTCGGCGCCGCGGACTTCGTGGTCGTGGTGGCCGACTTCTGGACCGGCGCGATCGTCTCCGGGGCCGGGGAGGTCGTCGTCGTGGCGGTCGGGGTCGTCGTGGTCGGTTGTGCCGCTGCCACACCGACGGTCGTCAGTCCGGCGGCGGCGGGCAGGACGAGAGCGGCGGCCACCAGCGCCAGCGCACGGCCGCGTCGGTCACTCCGGTGGGAGCGCAGCCCCAACTTTCTCGACGATGGTCGCATTGACGGTGACTCGCTTTCTGGTGTGGCCGGTCTCGGTGAACCCGGCGTGTCTTCGTGGTCCCCGACTCGCACGCCTATGCGTTGTGACGCATGAACACTCGTGTGTCCATTTCTACACGTCGGGGCAGGTGTGACGGATGTGACGCGCGGCACCTTCTGATGCTTTGTTACGTTCACGTGCTCGAACGACGGATGCCGCCCCGCGCGTCTGCGCGGGGCGGCATCCGAGTGATCAGTCGGCAGGCAATCCGGTCACCAGGCGTTCAGGGTGTCCAGGATCTGGGTCCGGGCGTTGAACAGTTCCGCCGACCAGTACGGCCACGAATGGGTGCCGTTGGACGGGAAGCTGTAGGTGGCATCGATGCCCAGGGTGGCCATCCGCACCTGGAAGGCGCGGGTGTTGACCAGGGCGAGGGCCTCGAGCCCCATCGCGTTGCTGGTGTTGTAGAAGTCGATCGGCTTGCGCGGCTGGTCGAACGGGCCGGGCAGACCGCTCGCGGCGGAGATGTACAGCGACAGCCCCTCGAGCTTCGGCGCGAACACGAACGGGTCGTTGCGCAGCCATGCCTTGCTCCACGGCGGGCCCCACATCGCGTCCACGTTGAAGCGGCCCGCGTCGAGCATCGCGACGCGAATCGCCTCACGCATGCCCGGCGCGGAGATGTTCAGGTAACCCGACAGCGAACCCGCGAACTTGAACTGGTCCCGGTGGTAGGCAGCCAGGGTCAGGGCCGCCGAACCGCCCATCGACAGACCGAGCACACCGTTGTTGGTGCGCGACACGCCGCGGGTCGCGAGGTAGTCGGGGAGTTCCTTGGTCAGGAAGGTCTCCCACCGGTACGTGACGTCCTGGCCGTTGAAGTTCGACGGGGACATCCAGTCGCTGTAGAAGGAGGATTCGCCACCGACCGGCATCACCAGGGTGACGTTGTCGTTGGCGTACTGCTCGAGTGCGTTGGTCTCGAAGGACCACGCGTTGCGGTCGTCACGGGCACGCAGGCCGTCCAGCAGGTAGAGCGCGGCGCCACCACCACGCGCGGCCCACTGGATCTGGACCTTGATCGGACCCATGGAGGAGGGCACCATCACTTCTTCGTAGCCACCCGACGGCGCGCGGTGCGCGATCGGTGCGGCGCCGGCGACGGCGGTACCCGCAATACCAGCGGTGACGGGCAGCACGAGCGCTGCGGCCGAGAGGCCGAGGAGGCGTCGTTTGAGGTTCTGGAACCTCGGTCTGCCTAAACGCATGAATATTGCTCTCTTTCTTTCCTGCGGTGCCCGCCGAAGCGGCCCGGAAGTCTGGCCAGAAGGCCACGGCCCTGCCGATCCCACGCACGCGTGATCGGCAGTGGAACTGAGGGTCACACTGCGCTCGCTGGACTGTATGCGACCGCATTGGCTCTGACAACCGGTGCCCCGGCCCCCGATCTTCTTGATGCGAGGCTCGGTACCGAGGCGAACACACCCGTTTATCGTCGCCCGTACAACAGCGTTACTGGACTGTGACATTTGCCGCGCTCAGCCCTTCTACCTGGGCTGTTCCGGCGGCATCTGCAGACCGCAGCGCTGGATCTCGTAGGCGGGCACCCGATCGATCCGGTAGCCGGCGTAGTGGAACGCCCGCTTGAGGTTGCGGATGAACAGCGGCCGGGTGAGCTCCGCCCGCGAGGACGCCAGCAACTCCTGGGTGTCCGGACACGTCAGGGCCACCTCCGCCTGCGCGACCCAGTCCTCGTCGAGGTACCACGGCATCCACGGATGCTGGTCGACCATGCCGGTGTCGGCGATCACCCAGTCCGGGTAGAGGGCCTTGTCGTGTCCGATCCGGCCGTCCCCGAGCCGCTCGGTGTGCGCGGCGAGCGGGTACGCCAACCCCATCTGATCGATCACCTTCACGTCGAGACCGACGTTCATGCTCGTCATGCCGAGGTTCAGGAAATACACCGTGTGACCCGCACCGCCGTCGGGTATCGGCAGCGGGGGCGGAACCAGATCCCAGTAGGTGAAGTACGCGGCGGGCAGCAGCAGGCCGCCGTCCGGGTTGTCGGCGATCGTCTGCACCATCGCCCGCATCCGCGGGTAGTCGAGGTAGTCCTCGGCGCGGATCGGGTGGGCGTGACCGGTGCCCTGCACGTAGAAGTTGCGTTCGTCGACGATGCCGGACTTGCCGACGACCGTCCCGTTGGGCATGCCCTGCGCCGTGGACGCCGCGACCGCCCACACCACCGTCGCCAACCAGACCAGCGAACCCACAGCGAAAAGCGTGGTCGCCGGCGTCCGGCCCCACTGGTCGCGGCGCGGGACCCGAACCGGCAGCACCGCGATCGGCAGCATCAGGCAGAAGAGCACCGGGAGCAGAACCCGGCCGTGCATGAAGTCGCCACCGACGCGGACGGAATAGAGCCCGAGCAGCAGGCCGGTGCCGACGAAGAGGACGACGACGGCCGCGGGCGTGTGCAGTCGGGCCAGCCCCGTCGCACCCGCACGGGCCCCGGGCAGCCCGAGTCCGGAGCGGCGGTAGGCGAGCCAGCCGGCGTAGCCGCCGGCGAGGGCGAGGGGCAGCAGCAGCCAGTACGGCCCGACGAGGTTCCACAGATACGTCAGGCCCTGCGACCACTTCGCGCCGCCCGCGTCCTTGGACACCGCGGTGTTCGGGTAGGGCAACCCGTAGTACCCCATCCGCCAGATCTGGTAGCCGACCGGCACGGCGCCCGCGACGACGGCGATCGCGGCGCGGAGCTTCCAACTGCCGGGCACCAGGAAGATCAGCAGCAGCACCAACGCGCCCGGCACCGCCATCTCCGGACGGACCAGCGGGCCCAGCCCGGCGATGAACGCCAGCACCAGCACCCGGGTCGTGGTCGGGGTGCGCTGGGCCCACTGCACGAGCAGCAGCCACAGCAGCGCGAGCCAGAAGATGACCAGGCAGCTCTCGAGGCCGGACGTGGCGAAGTCGCGCGCCGGCGGCACCGCGATGTACGCGAGGACGCCGGCAGGCAGCAGCAGCGTCCCGGCGAGGCGCCCGCGACCCGCTCCCCGCCAGAGCGCGCCGGCCCCGAGCATCGCGAGGACCACCGCGGAGACCGACAACACCAGGGCCAGGGTCAGGACGACGTACTCGAGCCGGATCTGCGTCACCCAGCCGAAGGCGTAGACCAGGTAGGTCCACAGGGTGCTGGTGTTCGCCTCCACGCGCTCCCCCGCGTTGAAGACCGGCCCGTTGCCCGCGAGCAGATTGCGGACCGTGCGCAGCACGATCAGGCCGTCGTCGGCGATCCACCGCCGTTCCCAGGCGCCCCACAGGAACAGGGCTGCGGTGACCACGATGCCCCCGAGGTACACCCACCGGGTCAGGGGCGGCGCGACCGACTCGCGGGACTCCGCGGGCCGCCCGCCGTCGGCGGTGCGGGGCTCCCCGCTGCGGGTCGCGTCAGGCGATGTAGACAGCGACACCCACAACTCCGATCCACGCGACCGCGAGGACTTGGAGCACGCGGTCCCGGAATGCGATCTCCTCGGGTTCGCCGGCCTCGCCGCCGTCGATGTCGACGGCGTAGCGCAGGATCGCGATGGTGAACGGGATCATCGAGATGGCGAACCAGTTCGACCCCGTCTCCTGGTCACGCTCGAACGCCCACAGTCCGTAGCAGATGACCACGGCCGTCGCGGCCAGCGTCCACACGAACCGCAGGTAGGTGGAGGTGTAGTACTCGAGCGACTTGCGGATCTTGGCGCCGGTCGCCTCGGCGAGCGAGAGCTCGGCGTACCGCTTGCCCGCCGCCATGAACAGCGACCCGAAGGCCATGATCAGCAGGAACCACTGCGACAGCGGGATGTCGGCGGCGACACCGCCGGCGATGGCCCGGATCAGGAACCCGGACGAGACGATGCAGATGTCGAGGACGGCCTGGTGCTTGAGACCGAAGCAGTAGGCGAGCTGGATCCCGATGTACACGGCCATCACGACCGCGAGCTGCCAGTTCGCGAGGAACGACAGCAGGATCGAGCCGCTCAGCAGAGCGACCGCCATGCCGTAGGCCATGTTGACGGGCAGCACCCCGGCGGCGATCGGGCGGAACCGCTTGGTCGGGTGCTGGCGGTCCGCCTCGACGTCCATCGCGTCGTTGACGAGGTAGATGCCCGACGCGGCCATGCAGAACACCACGAACGCCAGCGCGACCGGCACCAGGACGTCGGGTTCGGTCACCGAGCCCGCGGCCAGCGGGGCGGCGAGCACGAGGACGTTCTTCACCCACTGACGCGGGCGCATCGCCTTGACGATCCCGGCCGGCAGCGACTTGGGGGGTCCGGCGACCTCGGCGGGGTGCTCGCTCATTTCTCTCCAAACTTCCGTTCGGCACGCAGCACCACTGCGGCCGAGGCTGCTCCCAGGGCGGACCCGGCGAGCACGTCGGTCGGGTAGTGCACACCGAGCACGAGCCGCGAGAGCAGCATCGGGGGCACCAGCACCGCGGGCAAGGGTAGCCCGGTGAGCCGACCGAGCAGCACCGCGGCGGCGGTGGTGGAGGTCGCATGCGAGGACGGAAAGCTCAGCTTGCTCGGCGTCGACACGTTGACCTGCACGGACGGGTCGTTCGGCCGGGGCCGGCGCACGACCCGCTTGATGACGATCGACGCGGCGTGCGCGCCGACGGCACCGACGGCGACTCCGAGCCACTGGCGTCGGCGGGGTCGGTCGAGCGCGGCCCCGACACCGGCGACGGCGATCCAGCCGAGGGCGTGCTCACCGAAGTGGGACATGCCGCGCGCGGCACTGACGACCTCGGGATGCGCACCGATCGTCGACTGGACCCGGTTGAGAACCTTGACCTCAGATGCCGAAGACACGCTCCCACCTCTCCTTGCTGGTCAGCGACGGCACCGCGGCGGCGTACTCGTCCTTCAGTTCCGGGAAGCGGCGGGCCAGTTCGCGGCGCAACCGCAGCGCCTCCTTCAGCAGGCCCCACGCCTGCCGCGGGTCACGCTTGCGGTAGACGACGCCGCGTCCGTCGGCGGTGGTGACGGTGACGCCGTCGACCTGCGACAGCAGGTACCAGCGGGCGTCGAGGGTGGGCACGTTCAGCTGGGGGCGCTCGTGGTGCTCCTCGTGCGCGGGCCGCGCGTTGTGGACCAGGCCCTTGCCGAGCCGGACGAGCTTCGCGAGCGGGTTGCCCGGTGCGCCGACCGCCCCGACGCCGGCACCCGAGGGCAGCGGCAGCTCCGTCGACGACGGCAGCACCACCGCGTCCGGGTACTCGCGACGCAGCGCGTGGACCTCGCCGAGAGCGGTGGGGAGCAGGTCGAAGATGTGCTCGGGCCCGCCGAGGAAGTCGCGGATCGCCTGGTTCTGGATGGCAACGGTGGAGTACTCGAGGCACAGCAGGTGCTTGAGCGTCGCCTTGACGGTGTTGACGACGAGACCGCGGCCGTTGCCGGGCATGTGCAGGGACGCGACGACGAGGCGGTTGCGCAGGTGGAAGTACGCCTGCCAGTCGATGGCGTCGTCCTTGTCCGACCACGCCATGTGCCAGATCGCGGCGCCGGGCATCGTCACGGTCGGATAGCCGGCCGCGCGGGCCCGCAGACCGTACTCGGCGTCGTCCCACTTGATGAACAGCGGCAGCGGCTGCCCGATCTCCTCCGCGACGACACGCGGGATCATGCACATCCACCAGCCGTTGAAGTCGACGTCGATGCGCCGGTGCAGCAGCTTCGAGTTCTCCCGGTCGCTGAGCGGGAACCGGGAGAAGTCGTGGTCGTACTCGACGTTCGGCGCGGCCGACCACATGAAGATCGACCGGTCGACGACCTCGCCCATCGTGTGCAGGTGGCTGCGTTCCTGCAGGTTCAGCATCTGACCGCCGACGAGCATCGGCGACTTCGCGAACCGGGCCATGGCCAGCGCGCGCAGGATCGAGTCGGGCTCGATCTCGATGTCGTCGTCCATGAACAGGATGTGTTCACAGGAGGTGGTCTTCAGCGCCTCGTACATGACGCGGCTGTAGCCGCCGGAGCCGCCGAGGTTGGGCTGGTCGTGGATGGCGAGCCGGTCCCCGAGGACGGCGGCGGCCTCGGCGAACCCGGGCTCGTCGCGCACCTTGCGGGTGCCCTGGTCGGGGATGATCACGGCGTCGATCACGCCCAGCACCAGGGGGTCGGAGCCGAGGGCGGCCAGCGCCTTGACGCAGTCGGTGGGCCGGTTGAAGGTCGGGATGCCGATGGCGACGCGTCCGGCGCCGGGGGCCTCGATCGGCGCGTACCAGCCGGCCGCGACGAGCTCGACGTCGGTGTCGGTGGTGACGTCGAACCAGATCCAGCCGCCGTCCTCGAACGGCGCCAGTTCCACCTCGAACTCGACGGTGGTGGAGCCATCCGCCCCGCGGAACTCCTGGCCCTGCACATGGATTCGGGAGGAGTCCGCCTTCGAGCGGTACACGTCGACCCGTCCGTGGCCGGTCAGCTCGAGCCGCAGCACCACCGAGGTGAGCACGCTCCAGCGTCGCCAGTAGCTGGCCGGGAAGGCGTTGAAGTAACTGCACATCGACACCTCGGACTCTGCCCCGAGGGCGAGCGAGGTCCGCGACAGCGAATGCGCGCGACGGGAGTTGGTCGGCGACTCCTCGAGGTAGAGGGTGCGCACGTCGAGCGGCTCACCGGGCCGCGGCAGGATCACCCGCTGCAGCAGCGCCTTGCCGAGAAGTTCCCGGTCGTCGAACAGGGTGTCCTGCTCCAGCAGGTGCTTCGGGGTCATTCGTCGTTCCCGCCGCCGAGGGGTGCGCCGGACTCGAGGTGCGGGCGCAGGGTGTTGTCGAACATGCTCAGCGCGCTGGCGATCGCCATGTGCATGTCCAGGTACTGGTAGGTGCCCAGCCGACCACCGAAGAGCACCTTCGCGTCCACGGTCTCCGCCTTGGCCCGCGCCCGGTACGCCTCGAGCTTCGTGCGGTCCTCGGGTGTGTTGATCGGGTAGTACGGCTCGTCGGTGGACTCGGCGAACCGGGAGAACTCCCGCATGATCACCGTCTTGTCGGCCGGGTACGTACGCTCGGGGTGGAAGTGCCGGAACTCGTGGATGCGGGTGTAGGGAACGTCCGCGTCGTTGTAGTTCATCACCGGCGTGCCCTGGAAGTCGCCGGTCGGCAGCACCTCGGTCTCGAAATCGAGGGTGCGCCAGCCGAGTTCGCCGTCCGCGTAGTCGAAGTACCGGTCCAGCGGTCCCGTGTAGACGACGGGGGCGTCGGGACTGGCCGCGCGCAGCTCGTCGCGGACGTCGAACCAGTCCGTGTTCAGCCGCACCTCGATGTTGTCGTCCTTCGCCATGCTCTCGAGCCACGCGGTGTAGCCGGCGACGGGCAGACCCTCGTAGGTGTCGTTGAAGTAGCGGTTGTCGAAGGTGTACCGGACGGGCAGGCGGGTGATGTTGCCCGCGGGCAGGTTCTTGGGGTCCGTCTGCCACTGCTTGGCCGTGTAGTCGCGGACGAACGCCTCGTAGAGGGGCCGGCCGATCAGCGAGATCGCCTTCTCCTCGAGGTTGCTCGCGTCCTTGGTGTCGATCTCGGCGGCCTGCTCGGCGATCAGCGCGCGCGCCTCGTCGGGGGTGAAGTACTTGCCGAAGAACTGCGACACCAGCCCGAGGCCCATCGGGAACTGGTAGGCCTGGCCCTGGTGCATCGCGAAGACGCGGTGCTGGTAGCCGGTGAAGTCGGTGAACTGGTTGACGTAGTCCCAGACGCGCTTGTTCGAGGTGTGGAACAGGTGCGCCCCGTACCGGTGGACCTCGATGCCGGTCTCGGGTTCGGCCTCCGAGTACGCGTTGCCGCCGATGTGGTGTCTGCGGTCGAGGACCAGCACCCTCTTCCCCAGCTGCGTTGCGGCTCGTTCCGCAACGGTCAGTCCGAAGAATCCGGATCCGACGATGATCAGGTCGTACTGGCCGGTGGTCGCGGAGCCTGGGGATACGGAGGTCACGGGCAACCAGGGTATCGGACGGAGGCGGCTGCGCCGCCTGTGAGTGCTTTTGGTAGCCGGGACCACCAGAAACGCTCACAGGGCACGCAGCGCCGCCCGGACGAACTCGGCACCGGCGCGTCCGCCGTAGTTGGCGGCGAACCGCTCGTCCTCGACATACATGTCGGCGAGGCCGAGGATGTACTCCCGGTTCGGCTCGCCGCCGTACCCGGGCGTCCCGGGGACGGAAGCCAGCCACTCGACGTGCCTGCGGGCCAGATCCCGGGCCTGCGGGCCGGCGGGGTCGATCCCGGCCTCGGCGGCCGCCGTCCAGTCCGCGGCCAGCCGGGCGGCTCGCTGCTTCCAGTCGCCGCGCTCGGTGTCGGACATCGACGTCCACCAGCGGTCGCCGTCGGCGTAGGCCTGCTCGCCCCACCGCTGCTCGACCTCGTCCCGGTATCGGGTGTGATCGAAACCGTCGAACATCTCCTCAGCCATCAGAGGCTCTCCTCTCTCCGTCTTTTCCAAGGTGGTGCGCACCGACGCGATCTGCCTGCCGATGCGTTCTCGCTGCTGTTCGAGAAGCTCCAGATGGGTGCGCAGCGCGGTGGCCGGGTCCCGCTGCCCGTCCAGGACCTCCGCGATCGCGGACAGTCCCAGCCCGAGGTCGCGCAGCAGGAGGATCCGCTGCAGCCGGACCAGGGCGTCCTCGTCGTAGTAGCGGTACCCGTTGGTGCCGATCCGGCTCGGTGCGAGCAGGCCGCGGTCCCCGTAGTGCCGCAGGGTGCGGCTGGTGACACCTGCCGCCCTGGCCAGGTCCTGGATCGACCATTCGCGCATGACACCAGCGTGCCGGTTGACGCTGCGTCAATGTCAACCGTGAGTCCTTCCGGTCCGCCACCGGGCCGAAAGGACTCACGGGCGGCGGAGCCGCCTAGCCTGACCGAGTGACCTTCGACCTCGACGCGTACCTCTCCCGGATCGGCTTCGACGGACCGCGCACCCCGACCCGGGAGACCCTCGACGCGATCGCCGCCCGGCACACCACCGCGATCCCGTTCGAGAACCTCGACCCCTTCCGGGGTGTCCCGAACCGCCTGGACATCGAGTCGCTGCAGCGCAAACTCGTGCACGGCGGCCGCGGCGGCTACTGCTTCGAACACGGGTTGCTGCTGCGGGCCGCGCTTCTCGACCTCGGTTTCACCGTCACCCCGCTCGCCGGCCGGGTGCTGTGGGGCGGGGACGTGACGGCGATCACGGCCCGCACCCACATGCTGCTGCTGGTCGACCTCGACGACGAGCGCCGCGTGATCGACACCGGCTTCGGCGGGATGACGCTGACCGGGACGCTGCGGCTCGAGCGGGACACCGAGCAGCCGACCCCACTCGAACCGTTCCGGCTGGTCGACGTGGGCGGCGACTGGGCGATGCAGGCACTCGTCGGCAGCGAGTGGCGCACCACGTACCGGTTCGACCTGCACCCGCAGTACCCGGTCGACTACGAGCCCACCAACTGGTACCTGTCGACATGGCCGCAGTCGAGGTTCGTCACGTCGCTGATGGCGGCGCGCGCGACCGCGGATCGGCGCTTCGCGCTCGCCGGGCGCCGGCTGTCGGTGCATCACTCCGACGGGACGTCGGAGCGTCGGGTGATCACCGACATCGACGAGTTCCGGACGGTTCTCGAACGGGACTTCCTGATCGACACCTCCGGCCTCGACGGACTCGACGCGGCGTTCGACCGCCTCGACTAGCCAGGTTCGGCAAGCCTTCCATTGCTGGTGCGGACCGTTTCGCGGCGGTTAGCGTCGACGGTATGGAATCGATTGAGCGCCAACAGCGAGACGACGCGGCACCGCCCGGCCAGGGCCTCAACGCGAAGCTGAACTGGCTGCGCGCCGGCGTCCTCGGCGCGAACGACGGCATCGTCTCGACGGCGGGCCTGGTGGTCGGTGTCGCGGCCGCGACCGTGGACCGCGGCCCGATCCTGACGGCGGGTGTCGCCGGTCTCGCCGCCGGGGCGGTGTCGATGGCGCTCGGCGAGTACGTGTCGGTGAGCACCCAACGCGACTCGGAGCGTGCGCTTCTCGCGAAGGAACGCCGGGAACTGCGCGAGGTGCCCGACGCCGAATTGCAGGAGCTGGCGGACCTGTACGAGGCGAAGGGCCTGTCCCCCACCACCGCTCGCCAGGTCGCGGTGGAACTGACCGAGCACGACGCGTTCGCGGCGCACGCGGAGGCCGAACTCGGTATCGACCCGGACGACCTGACGAATCCGTGGCAGGCGGCGGGATCGTCGGCGGTGTCGTTCACGATCGGCGCGCTGCTGCCGCTGATCGCGATTCTGGCCACGCCGCCGCACATCCGGATCCCGGTGACGTTCGTGGCGGTGCTGGTGGCACTCGCGCTGACCGGCAGCATCAGCGCGCGGCTCGGCGGTTCGAGCCGGGTGCGGGCGGTGTCCCGGGTGGTCCTCGGTGGTGCGGTCGCGATGGCGGTCACGTACGTGATCGGTCAGGCGTTCGGCACGGTCGTCTGACCGGGGACGAGCGCGGGCACCACGAACTGTTCGACCATCGTGCGCTCGTCGTCGGCGTCCGCGCCGGGGACGGTGAGCAGGGACACGATCACCCGCACCACCCAGCGCGCCTGCCGCGACAGTGCCGCGCGGTCGACGCCGGCACCGCCCACCCCCGCGAGGAACGCCGCGCCCAGCACCTCGATCACCTCCGAGGTGCCGGCCAGTTCGGACGCGATCCCGGCGTCGCCGACCTCGAACCACGCTGCGAGGGTATGTGTTTCGCGCACCCGCCGGACGGACGCGAGGATCGCCTCGGTGACCCGCTGCGCCGGGTCGGCGATCGTCGCGACCTCGGCGGCCACCTGCTCGCCGACCCGGCGCGCCTCGCGGTGCACGAACGCGCGATGCAACGCGCCGCGGCCGTCGAAGTACCGGTACAGCGTCGCCCGCGAGCACCCGGCCGCCTTCGCGACGTCCGCCATGCCGGTGGTGGCGACGCCGCGCCGGGCGAACAGGTCCGCGGCGGCGTCGAGGATCTTCTCGGCCGCCGCCTCGGACCTCTCGTCCCGCAGCCAGTTCACGACCGCACCCGGAACGGGACGTGCGTGGGTCGGCGTACGTAATTACCTGCGGCATACGTGATCCCGTCGACATCGACCTCGAAGTCGGGACAGCGGGCGAGCAGTTCCTCGAGTGCGACGCGGGCCTGCATCCGGGCGGCCGCGGCGCCGAGGCAGTGGTGTCCGCCGTGACTGAACGTCATGATCTGCCGGGGCGCGCGCAGCACGTCCAGCTCTTCCGCGTCGGATCCGTACATGTGCGGGTCCCGGTTGGCGGAACCGTAGACCAGCAACACCTTTCGTCCCGCCGGGATCGTCACGTCGTGCAGCGTGACGTCACGCGTGGTGGTGCGGGCCAGTCCCTGCACCGGCGAGGTGAGACGCAGCAGTTCGTCGACGGCGTCGGGAATCCGGGACGGGTCCGCGAGCAGCAGCGCGCGCTGGTCCCGGCGCAGGGTGAGCAGCGCGGACGATCCGCCGAGCATGCCGGTGGTGGTGTCGTTGCCGCCGGTGACCATCGTGAACGCGAATCCGAGGATCGAGAGCATGCCTGCGATGTCGCCGTCCGCGCCCATTCCCGACGCGACGAGGTGCGAGACGGTGTCGTCGCCGAGGTCGCCGGTCGCGGCCTCGACGCGTCGCCGCGCGACGAGCTCGCCGAAGTAGCCCATGAGCTCGCCGACCGCGGTCGCGGCCTCGAGCGGATCACCGGTCGCGTTCGCGGCGACGATGGCGTCGGTCCAGCCGTCGAACCGTCCCCGATCCTCCTCGGGAACCCCCAGATAGTGCGCGACCACCATGCTCGGCAGCGGCTTGAACAGGTCGGTGACGATGTCGCCCTCGCCGGCCGAGCGCAATCCCTCGATGCGCTCGACGACGAACGCGCGGACGGCGGGTTCGACGGCCTCCACCTGGCGCGGCGTGAACCCGCGGGCGACGAGTTTGCGGAAGTCGGTGTGCTGCGGCGGATCCTGCATCACGAGTGGCGGGTTGTCGCGCAGGCCGATCTTGTCGAGTTCGCCGTAACTGGTGGTCAGCCCGTCCGCGGACGAGAACGTCACGTGGTCGCGGGCGGCGGCGAACACGTCGGCGTGCCGGGTCAGGACCCAGTAGTCGTCGTGCGGCGCCGACGCGGGCACCACGCGGTGCACGGGGTCGTCGTCGCGCAGCCGGGCGTACATGCCGAACGGATCGCGCCAGGTCTCCCCCGAGGGCGGCACGTAGGCCGCCTTACCGGACATTGTCGTCGTCATGTTTCGAGAATGAGACAGATTCATCAATGTGTCAATATCCGGCGGGTGTAGCCTCGGCTCACCGCCGACAGGAGGCCGACGATGAGCGCCACCCGCAAGCAGAAGGTCCTGACCCAGTTGGAGTTGATGATCGAATCGACCAACCCCGACTTCGCGCCACCCGCACCCGACGAGGACTCCCGGAAAGCCGCCCCCGAACCCGGCCACGAACGCCTCGTCGAGCTGCATCGCCTGGTGATCGAGGCGGGCGACGACGACCCGATCGTCGACGAGGCCGCCGCGGAGATCGACCTCCCCGACTGACCGGCCGACACGGATGCCCGGTCAGCCGACCAGCGTTCGACAGACAGCCGTCTCGAAGTCGAGGTAGCCACCGGGTGACACGGCGTCCGCGAACGGCCGGATCGCGTCCCAGTCGTCGACCGGCGCCCCCGCACGTTCCGCGGGTCGAGTCCCGAGAGCATGCCCCGAGGCCAGCGGTCCGCGGGGGTCGGGAGAACACCCGAGCTGTCAGCCGGCGCTTCCTGTGGGCAGTTCGGAGATCACGACGCTGGCGTCGATCACCTGCGCGCCGAGCGTCGGCGTCCACACGATCGCGCCGCCCTCGAACATCCGGAACTTCCCGGCCTCGTCGGGCATCGCCATCTCGGGTCCGATCGGCTCGCCGAGCGGCCCGGCGGCGCCACCGATCTCGGCGTACTTCTTCTCGATCTCGGTCGGCGGGACGGCCGCGTTCGGTTCGGCGAGCGTGTCGGGGGCAGGGCTCGGGCCCACGCCGGCGACGAGGCCCTCGGTGACAGTGAACCAGTCGGACTTGAGCCCGAGCCTGGTTCGCGCCTCCATGCCGGAAACCCTTGCGGTGCCGCCGGATCCGACGACCTCCAGTTCCGCGATGCGGCCGCCGTCGGCACCGAGGTTGTTGCGTTCGACCACGGCGATCGACGTCAGGTCGCCCACACCGAACGCCTTCGCGATCTCCCCGGCGGTGAGGGTCTGCGTCCAGTCGTGGTTCGGCGAGAGCGCGTCACCCAGGTCCTCGACCGCGGGGAAGACTCCACCGGCGGTGTATCCACCTGTGGAGGAGGAGAACTCGGTCGACACGGGCTGCCCGTCGCGGGTCACCACCTTGCCCGCCGTGGTGCGCACGGCCTCGGTGGTACGCGGATCCTCCTTGGCGGACCCCCCGTACACCTGGCAGTCCTGGGTATCACAGGTTTCCGCGTAGGGGTACCGGTGTTCGGTCGCGGCGTAGGAGCGGGCGGCGATCGCCTGCGCGCGCAGCGCTTCGGCACCGCCGGTGTCGGCCCAGTCGGCCTTCGACTCGACCGGCACGACCCCGAGGAGGTAGTCCTCGATGTCGAGATGGTTCAGAACCCGCGGTTCGAGGCCGTCGAGCGCGACACCGAGCGACCCTCGGAAGGTGTTGCCGCCGCATAGTTTCAGGTGTTCGCTCACCGGCCGGTCCGGTGACAGGTCGATCGGATCGACCCACGGGTGGTCGGTCGTGGCCTGCCACAGCACGGCACCGTCGCAGCCGTCGGTGACGACCACCGCCGCGCCGCCGCCCGGGGTCGCGGTCAGGTGCACGCCCTCGCCGGGAGCCACGTCGCGACCGGCGACGCTGGCCCCGGCGTCGGAGGTCACGTTCAGCCCCTGACCGTCGAGCCCGACGAGCCGGACGCCGATGCGGGTCTCGTCGAGCTGGCCCAGTTCGGTACCGCCGTAGTAGTAGCCGACGATGCGTTCGGCGGACCAGCCCTCGTTCTTCGCGTAGCCGTAGGCGCCCCACTGACCCATGCCGCGCCCGTGGCCGTTCCCGTGTCCGGAAAGGGTGAAGGGGGTGTCCGCGGCGACGACCGGCGCCACGCCGGGCCGCGTGAAGTCGATGGCGGACACGCCGACGGCGGCGCCGACGACCAGGACCGGGGCGACGCCGAGCGCCAGTGCGCGCCGGGGCAGCGACGCGCGTCCACCACGTTCGGTTCGACCTCGCAGAACGGTCGTGCGACGGAGTTTCGCCATGGTCCGGTCTCCTGTCGGCGGTTGCGTGCGGCCGCCGGGCGGCGCAGTCGCCCGCCGGGGCCTCGAAGCAAAGTCTCAATCTAAAGTTGAGGCTTAGGTTAGTCTGTGGCTAGTGTGGCAAGAGTGATCGGCATTGGCAACATCTGTCACACACGTAACACCAGCATCGCAGCTCGTCGGGGGAAGCCGGCTCGGAGGGCTGTGCACCGCACACGTCAGTAGCAACCGAGGGAGCAGCTGTGCCGCACCGTCGACCGAAACCGTCGATCGTCCTTGGGACGGTGGCCGCCGTCGCCATCGCGACCCCGTTCGCGGTCTGGGGCGTCACGAGCACCTCCGGGATCCGCTCGACCTCCGACTCGTCCACCGTTGCCATCCCGACCCAGATCGCCGAGATCGCCCTCACCCAGGTGCCCGACATCGTCATCCCGATCCGCGACCTGACGGGCCTCGACCTCCCGGACCTGCGGCTGTCCGACCTGCGAAAGCTGCCGGTACCCACGGAAATCCCTGTCCCCCAGGGCCTTCCCCTTCCGGAGGGCATCACCCTTCCGGAGACGATCACGCTGCCGACGGGACTGTTGCCGGCGGCGACCGGCGACGTCGCGCAGCCCGTCGCCCCGTCGACCGCGGCACCCGCCGTCCCGGACCCGGAGACCGAGCTCGGCGCCGCGGTCAAGGAGATCACCCGCGATACCCCGTTCAGCATGATCGCGCTGACCTCCGATCTCGGCGCGACCGCCGCGAAGGTCCGCGCCAAGCTCGCGGACGGATCGTGGGGTCCGTGGTTCACCACCGAGCAGCTCGACTCCCGCAGGGACGACCAGACCGCCCCGGGCGGCAAGACCGGAACGGAACCGATCTACGTCGGCGACACCACCGCCGTGCAGGTGCTGGTGACGCAGGCCGCCGACGCGGTCGCCGGACTCGCGGACGCCGCTCCGGCACTGCCGAACGTGCTCACCCCGACCGACCCGGCGCAAGCCCCCATCCCGTTCGCGCCCGCCGCCGTCAGCACCCCGCTGCGCGGCCAGGACACGGTGCAGCAGCTGGCCGACGCCGTCAGCGCGGTGCTCATCGCGCCGGGATCCGGCGGCTCGGACGGCGCGCTCGCCGACATCGCCACTCCGATCGGCGGCAACGGACCGAACGTGATCACCCGCGCCCAGTGGGGCGCCGACGAGTCGATCCGCTGCCAGAGCCCCACCTACGACGACATGCTCGGCGGCGCGACCGTGCACCACACCGCGGGCAGCAACGACTACACCCGCGCCGAGTCGGCGGGGATCGTCCGCGCGATCTACGCCTACCACGCGCAGACGCTCGGCTGGTGCGACATCGGGTACAACGCCCTCGTCGACAAGTACGGCCAGATCTTCGAGGGCCGCGCGGGCGGCCTGGACCGCAACGTGCAGGGCGCGCACGCCGGCGGGTTCAACGAGAACACCTTCGGCATCGCGATGATGGGCGACTTCTCCACCGTCTCGCCGCCGCAGGCGACGGTCGACGCCGTCGGCAAGTTCCTCGGCTGGCGGCTCGCCAAGGCCGGGCTCGACCCGACCGGCTACACCACGATGTACTCGGAGGGCACCGAGTTCACCGCGTACCCGCAGGGTGCGGCCGTGGACCTGCCGATCATCTTCGCGCACCGCGACGTCGGGCTCACCAGCTGCCCAGGCGACGCCGGCTACGCGAAGATGGACCAGATCCGCTCGATCGCCAAGGCGAACTACGGCGGGTCGGCGAGCGTGGACAGCTCGAACGGCACCGTGGCCGCGGCGCCGCAGGCCCCGGCGACCACCGCGGCGCCGGCCCCCGCGAACACCGGCGAAGCCGTCGGCGCGCTGGTGACGCAGCTGCTGAAGATGACCGACCAGTCCCCCCTCGCCCAGAAGTGGCTTGCGGAGGGCGGCGAGACGGGCCGGCTCGGTGCGGCGCTGTCCGGTGAGCTGCCCGCGAAGGCGGGCAACCTGATCGCGAAGTTCGTCAACGGCGCGATCGCCACCTCCCCGAACGGCGGGGTGTGGACGGTGCTCGGCTCGATCTACGACGCGTGGGAGGCGAGCGGCCTCGACGCCGGCGTGTTGGGGCTGCCGATCAGTGACGAGTACTCGGTGCCGGACGGCATGCGCGCCGACTTCGAGCAGGGTTCGCTGATCTTCAACGAACTCACCGGCGTGGTGACGACGGTGCTGAAGACGTACGCCGACACCTACGCGCAGACGTACCAGGATCTCGCCCCGGCCGATGCCGCCGCCCCGGTGAACCCGGCCCCGGCCGACCAGCAGGCACCGGCCCCGGCCGAGGCCCTCGTCCCGGCTCCGGCGCCCGCCGGCTGACACCACCTTCACCGGGCCCGGCCCTCTCCCGGCCCTCCCCCCTTTCGGGCTGAAGGCGGCCTTCGTGCGGCTACACCGCACGAAGGCCGCCTTCAGCCGTTGGAGGGGACTCGACGCCGGGGGGAGCACGGCGCGGCGCAGGTGTCAGTTCCACCACCGTTCGAGGATCCGCGCCACCCCGTTGTCGGTGTTCGACGCAGTGACCTCGTCGGCGGCGGCGATCGCGTCGTCGTGTGCGTTCGCGACGGCGACACCGTGCCGCGCCATCGTCAGCATCGGGACGTCGTTGGGCATGTCCCCGAACGCGAGGATCGCCGGGTCCACGAAGCCGAGATGTTCCGCGAGCGCCCGCAGCCCGGATGCCTTCGTCACGCCCGGCGCCGCGATCTCGATCAGTCCGTTGTTGGTCGAGAACGTCAGGTCGACGCGGTCTCCGACGAGGGGGGCGAGCCGGTCGATCATGTGCGAGCTCGCGATGCCGGGCAGTCGGATCAGCAGCTTGACCGCCGGATGGCCGAGCACTTCCTCCGCGGACACCTCGGTGGTGTCCGGGTTGAGCCAGGCGTGCTCGTAACCGGGGGCGCTGACGAACTGCGGGGTGGCGGCGTCGTAGGCACTGACCCCGACCCGTTCGGCGGCGAGTCCGCACCCCGGCAGTGCCTCCTCGGCCAGTGCGGCCACCCAGTCCAGCGTCTCGGTGGACAGGGTGACGGAGCCCAGTACCCGGTCGGCGCCGCTGTCGTAGAGGACGGCGCCGTTCGCGCACACGGCGAGTGGTGCGTAGCCGAGTCCGTCGACGACCGGAGCGATCCACCGTGGGGGCCGCCCGGTGGCCAGCACGAACCGCGCACCGTCCGAGACGGCCGCCTGCACGGCGGCGCGGGTGCGGGCACTGACCTTCTCGTCGTCGTCGATCAAGGTTCCGTCGACGTCGCTGGCGATCAGGTCGGGCTTGGCGTGGCGGTGATCCTGCACTGCACCCATCTTGCCGCACCGGGTGCGAGCCCGCCCGACGCACCGCCGCGGGCACCGCAATCGCGTTGCGGGACGGAATGATTCCCCGAGCGGCGCCCTATCGGACGGCGGCGATGCCGTCGAGGATGAGGTCGACGCCGGCGAGGAACTGTTCACGGTCGTCGTGGTCGCGCAACTGCGTCGCCACCCGACGCACGAACGGGTACCTCGCGGCGTCGAGTTGCGTCCATCGCTCGGCGACGGTGGCGAGGAAGGCCGATCGATCCGTCTCGCGCGGGAGAAGTCGCGCGCCGGCGGCGTACTGTCCGGCGAGGCCGAGGAGGTAGCTCACGAGCGCGGACGCCGCGTCGAACTGCGCGCCCTCGGGGACGCCGAGCGCGCGCAGTGGCCGGCCGACGGCTTCGAAGATCTGCACGATCGCGGACTGCCAGGGCTCGCGGGTGAGTTGGGTGCCCACCCACGGGTGCGCGTCGATGGCGTCGAACGCTCCCGAGGCGACGGCGCGGATCGACTCCCGGGGCCCGGCCTCCTCCGGGATCGCCGTCAGGACGCGGGCGATGACGCCGTCGGCGGCCGCGGCGAGCAGCTCGTCCTTGTTGGCGACGTGCCAGTAGATCGCCCCGCTCCCGGTTTCCAGGTGAGCCGCGAGTGCGCGGAAGGTCAGGGCCTTCTCCCCGTCGGTGTCGAGGATCTCGATCGCCGCTCCGACGATCCGTTCCTTCGAGAGCGCGTCCGTCCGGCGTTCGGTCCGCTGGGGTCTGATGGCCATGCGCTCCATCTTGACACTACTGGAACGTTGTTCCAACATGGGTTGTGGAACATCGTTCCATTCCCAGACGAAAGGAGCCCCTCATGACGACACCGGTCACGATCATCGGCGCGGGCCTCGGCGGCCTCACCCTCGCCCGCGTCCTCCACGTCCACGGCATCCCCACGACGGTCTACGAGGCGGATCCGTCGGCGGACGCCCGCACACAGGGCGGCCAACTCGACATTCACGAGCACGTCGGGCAGGTCGCCCTCGCCGCGGCCGGCCTCACCGACGAGTTCCGCGCGATCGTCCACGCGGGCGGCGAGGCGTCGCGCGTGCTCGACCGCCACGCCACCGTGCTGTTCGAGGAACTCGACGGCGGCGCGGGTGGGCGTCCCGAGGTGCTCCGCGGAGATCTGCGTCGGATCCTGCTCGACTCCCTGCCCGACGGGACCGTCGAGTGGGGACGCAGGGTCACCGGGGTCGCCTCGCTCGGGGACGGAGGCGATGGCCGACATGCGGGTCGAGCACGGCACGTGCTGACCTTCGCGGACGGCGCCGACGTGACCACCGGCCTTCTCGTCGGCGCCGACGGCGCCTGGTCCAGGATCCGGCCACTGCTCTCCGACGCGACACCCGAGTACGCGGGCACCACGTTCGTCGAGACGTATCTGTACGACGTCGACGAGCGGCATGCCGCGGCGGCCGCGGCGGTGGGCAGCGGCGCCCTGTACGCGCTCTCCCCGGGCCAGGCGATCCAGGCGCACCGCGAGGCGCACGGCGTCCTGCACACCTACGTCGCGCTGAGCAGGCCCGAGGAGTGGGTCGCGAGCATCGACTTCACCGACGCCACCACCGCGACCGCCCGTGTCGCGGCCGAGTTCGAGGGGTGGGCACCGGAGCTCACCGCACTGATCACCGACGGGGACACCCCGCCGATCGCGCGCCCGATCCACACCCTCCCCGACGGACACCGATGGGACCGGGTACCCGGAGTGACACTCGTCGGTGACGCCGCGCACCTGATGCCGCCGGCCGGTGACGGCGCGAACCTGGCGATGCTCGACGGCGCCGAACTCGCGCAGGCGATCGCCGCGCACCCCGACGACATCGAAGCCGCACTGACCGCCTACGAAGCGGCACTGTTCCCCCGCAGCGAGGCAGCCGCCGCCGACTCACGCGAGATTCACGAGCTCCTCCTCGGCGACCGCGCACCGTTCGGCTTCGTCGACTTCTTCACCGGCACCCGCGCGGACGCCTGACCCGCTCACCTCGACGCCAGCACCCGCTCGAGCGCGTCGGTCGGCGGGGTCTGCACCTTCGGCGCCCGGTCCGAGAGCATGTCGAGGACGGCCTTCGGGCGGGCGAGCCACTCGCGGGCGGTGTTGCGGGCGATGGTGATCGTGCGGCAGTCGCAGTCGCCGCGCACCCCGTCCGCGTCGATGCCCGCATGCCGGCACAGCGCCACCGCCCGGGTGACGTGCGGATCCTGGCTCACGATCAGCGCCCGGCGCACACCGAACGTCCGGGCGGCCCGCACACAGGTGTCGTAGGTGTCGAGGCCGTAGTCGTCGCCGACGATCAGGTCGCGGTCGATCCCCCGGTCCACCAGGTACTGCGTCATCGCGGCGATCTCGTTCCCCGAGGTCCCGTTGGCGTCGCCGGAGACGAGCACCGCTCCGGCCTTGCCTGTCCTCACCAGTTCGGCACCCACGTCGAGCCGGCCGGCCAGGAACGACATCGGAGCCCCGTCCCGGACCTTCGCCCCGAGCACGATCACCACCGGAGCCTCCGGCGCGTCGGCGACGTCGTGCACCCGGCCCGCGGCGGCCGACGCGACGACGGCCATCGACCCGACCGCGACGAGCACGCCCGCAGCGAGGGCGGCCGCGCCGGCGATCCCCAGCCGGCGGACCGTCCGCCTCACCGGCACGTCAGGCGTCGCCACCCGCTGCCCGGCGGGCCGCCTTGGCCTGCGCCTCCTCGGCGTCCATCCGGTTGGCCTCCTCGAGCGTCGGCGCGCCGCCGCCGAGCCGTGCGGGCACCCAGTACGCGCCCGCGGGATGCTCGTAGCCGTCCTGCAGCGCGTGCAGCATGGTCTCCATCGCCGTGTGCACCTTCGCGGTCAGCGCCTCCGCGGGCTCGACCGGCGCGATGGGGGCTCCGACGGCCATCGAGATCGGGGTGTTGGTGCGTCCCAGTCGTTTCGGATGGCCTTTCGTCCACACCCGCTGCGATCCCCAGATCACCATCGGGATGATCGGTACGTCCGCCTCGATCGCCATCCGGGCCGCGCCGGACTTGAAGTCCTTGATCTCGAAGCTGCGGCTGATCGTCGCCTCCGGGAACACCCCGATCAGCTCTCCGGCCCGCAAGGCGTCGACGGCGGCGTGGTACGAGTCGGCACCTGCCGCACGATCGACGGGGATGTGCCGCATGGTCCGCATCATCGGTCCGGAGATCTTGTTGTCGAAGACCTCCTTCTTCGCCATGAACCGCACGTAGCGCTTCACGTCGCGCACCGGGATCCCCGCATACGTGAAGTCCATGTACCCGGTGTGGTTGATCGCGATGACCGCACCGCCCGACGCGGGGATGTGTTCGGAACCGCTGATGGTGAACTTCAGGCCCTCCGCGAAGAACAGCGTGCGGGCGACACCGATGATCGTTCTGTAGAAGGGTTCCACGCGGGCCAGCCTAGTGTGCGCACGCCCACAGCGCTCCGCCGATCGCGGTAGGTGACCTTCGTCCCGATCCGGACACCTGCCCCGCGCTGCCCGGGACGGTTTGCCCGACCGCCTACCCTGGTAGGCGTCGCACCACCGTAGGAGGCAGCACAAGTGCAGGTCACGAGCGTCGGACACGCCGGATTCCACATCAAGACCGAGGCGGGGTCCATCCTCTGCGACCCGTGGGTGAACCCGGCGTACTTCGCCTCGTGGTTCCCCTTCCCCGACAACACTGGCCTCGACTGGGACGCCCTCGGCGACGTCGACTACCTGTACGTCTCGCATCTGCACAAGGACCACTTCGACCCGCAGACGCTCACCGAGTACGTCAACAAGGACGCGACGGTGCTGCTGCCCGACTACCCGGTGCCGGACCTGCGCCGCGAGCTCGAGAAGCTCGGCTTCACGAAGTTCTTCGAGACCGAGGACTCCGTCAAGCACACCCTGACGGGCCCCCAGGGCGATCTGGACGTGATGATCGTCGCGCTGCGCGCCCCCGCGGACGGCCCGATCGGCGACTCCGGGCTGATCGTCTCCGACGGCGAGACCACCTGCTTCAACATGAACGACGCCCGCCCGGTCGACATGGACGTGCTGCACGACGCGTTCGGGAAGATCGACATCCACCTGCTGCAGTACTCGGGCGCGATCTGGTACCCGATGGTCTACGACATCCCGACGGGCACCAAACGCAACTTCGGCAAGCAGAAGCGTCAGCGCGGCATGGACCGCTGCCGCAGCTACATCGACCAGGTCGACGCCACCTGGGTGGTCCCGTCCGCCGGCCCGCCGGTGTTCCTCGACGACGCGCTGCGCGACCTCAACGACGACCACGACGATCCGGGCAACATCTTCCCCGACCAGATCGTCTTCCTCGAGCAGATGCGCATCCACGGCAACGACGGCGGACTGCTGATGATCCCCGGCTCCGTCGTCGACATCCACGGCGCCGACGCGACGCTGAGCCACCCGATCCCGGACGCCGACGTCGAGAAGATCTTCTCCGACAAGGCCGCCTACATCGAGGACATGGCGCAACGGATGGCACCGGTCATCGCGGCGGAGAAGGCGTCGTGGGCGACGGCCGAGGGCGAGCCGCTGCTCGGGCCGCTGAAGGCGAAGTTCGAGCCGATCATGGCGCAGTCGGACCTGATCTGCGACGGCATCGGCTACCCCGTCGGCCTGGTGATGGGCGACGAGACCGTCGTCCTCGATTTCCCGAAGCGCGTCGTGCGTGAGCCGATCGAGGGAGAAGGCAAGTACCGCTACGGTTTCCGCATCGCACCGGAGCTGGTGCGCACGGTGCTGCGCGACGACGAGCCGGACTGGGTGAACACCATCTTCCTGTCCACCCGCTTCCAGGCGTGGCGGATCGGCGGCTACAACGAATTCCTCTACACCTTCTTCAAGTGCCTGACCGACGAGCGGATCGCCTACGCGGACGGCTGGTTCGCCGAGGCACACGACGACTCCGCGTCGATCGAGGTGGGCGGCTTCGAGATCCAGCGCCGCTGCCCGCACCTGAAGGCGGACCTGTCCAAGTTCGGCGTCGTCGACGGCACCACACTGACGTGCAACCTGCACGGCTGGCAGTGGGACCTCGAGTCCGGCCGCTGCAAGACGTCGAAGGGCCACGAGCTGCGCACCGCGAAGCTCTGACCCGCCCCGGCTGAAGGCCACCTTCGTGCGATCAGACGAGACGAAGGCCACCTTCAGCCGGGGCAGAGCGTGGGGGGGTGGCGTCAGGCGGGGGCGCCGACCTCGTAGAGTGCGTCGACTTCGGCGGCGTGCCGCTCGAGTACGACGGCCCGTTTGAGCGACAACTTCGGCGTCAGCTCGCCGGTCTCCTGGGTCCAGTCGACGGCGAGGATCCGGACCTTCTTGATCTGCTCGGCCGAGGAGACGGCGGCGTTGGTTTCGGCGACGGCGGCGTCGATCTCGGCCACCAGGCCGGGGTGCCCGACGAGCTCGGCGAGCGGGACGTCGGCGGCGACGCCGTTGCGGACGCGCCACCCCGGCAGCGCCTCCGGGTCGAGGGTGATCAGCGCGGCGACGAACGGCCGCGCATCGCCGACGACCATGCACTGGCCGATCAGTGGGTGCGCCCGCAGCGCGTCCTCGGGGCCGGCCGGTGAGACGTTCTTCCCGGCCGCGGTCACGATGATCTCCTTCTTCCGGCCGGTGATCGTGACGTAGCCGTCGGCGTCCAGGGCGCCGAGGTCGCCGGTGTGGAACCAGCCGTTCTCGAACGCCTCGTCCGTGGCGTACCGATTGTGCCAGTACCCACCGAACACCACCGGCCCCCGGACCAGCAGTTCACCGTCATCCGCGATCCGGACCGCGTGCCCGTCCAACGGCCGGCCGACGCTGCCCACCCGCTGGTGTGTGGTGGTGTTCACGGTGATCGCGGCGGTGGTCTCGGTGAGGCCGTAGCCCTCGTGGATCGGCACTCCGACACCCCGGAAAAAATGCCCGAGGCGGGCGCCGAGCGGCCCGCCGCCCGAGACCGCACGCTCACACCGGCCGCCGAGCGCGGCCCGCAGCTTCGAGTACACGAGCCGGTCGAACACGGCGTGCTCGACGCGCAGCAGCAGCCCCGGGCCGCCGGTGTCCTGCGCGCGGCTCCACTCGATCGCGGCGGCCGCGGCCCGGTCGAAGATCGCGCCCTTGCCCGCGTCGACCGCCTTCTGCCGCGCACCGTTGTAGACCTTCTCGAACACGCGCGGCACCGACAGCACGAAATCCGGTGCGTAGGAGTCGAACTGGTCGGCGAGGGTTGCCCAGTCGGCGGTGTGCGCCACGGTGACCTTCGCGTCGAACGCACCGACGGAGATGGCGCGGGCGAACACGTGGGCCAGCGGCAGGAACATGAGCGTGCGTTTGCCTTCGGCGAGCGCATTCCCGAGTGCGGCCCGGGCCGCGGCCGACTCGGCGTACAGGTTGCCGTGCGTGAGCACGACGCCCTTGGGCCGTCCGGTGGTGCCGGAGGTGTAGATGAGCGTGGCGGGCGACTCGGCCCCCACCCCGGGCCGTCGGGCGTGCAGCAGGGCGTCGTCGACGGTCGCACCGCGGCGGGCCAGTTCGCCGCACGCCCCGGCGTCGATCTGCAGGGCTTCGCGCAGATCCGGTGCCTGTGCCGCCACGTCCCGGACCCGCTCCGCGTGCCCGGACGTCTCCACGATCAGCATCACGGCAGCGGAGTCCTCGAGGATCCACTTCGCTTGCGCAGCAGCGGAACTCTCGTAGATCGCGACGGTGCAGGCGCCCGCGGTCCAGATCGCGTAGTCGAGCACCACCCACTCGTAACGGGTGGCCGACATGATCGCGACCCGGTCCCCCGGTTCCACACCGGAGGCGATCAACCCCTTGGCGACGGCCCTCACCGTCCCGGCGAACTCCGCTGCCGTCACATCGGTCCACTCGTCGGCGGCCGGGATCTGGAACGGCACGAAGGACGGCGACCGTTCTGCGTGCCGGAACACGGTGTCCGCCATCGACACATCCGACGGAATCGTGAATGTCGCCGGCATCTCGAAATCCCGCATGTCCCTCGCTCCCGGTCCGTGTCAGCCACCCAAACTAGAGACTCTCTCTAGAGAGTTTCTTCATTACGAGCCAGACTGTCAACCATTGCGGCGGACATGAGATCCTGACCGGAGGAGCACTCACGGGAGGCAGACGGTGGGCCAGAGCCGCGGACGCGAAACCGCGCGCCGTCTACTCGACGGCGCGCTGGAGGTGTACGCGCGGACCGGCCCCGCCGGGTTCACCATGACCGCCGTCACCGAGGCCACCGGGGTCAGCGTCGGCAGCCTGTACCACCACTTCGGCAGCTTCGACGGGCTGGCCGCGGCACTGTACAGCCGCTGCATGGACGAACTACTCGGCTCGTTGATCGCCGCGCTGCACCGCAGCCGCACCGCTCGCACCGGCACCCGGGCGATGGTGGTCGCCTATCTGCGGTGGGTGGCCGAACACCGCGCCGAGGCACATTTCATCCATGCGTCGGCCTATGCGAGCTTCCTGCCCTCACACGCCGAGACCATCGCGGCCGCGAAGGCTCCGCGGATGGCGGCGATGCTGGCGTGGCTGCGTCCACACGTCGAGGCCGGACGGGTCGTCGACCTGCCCGCCCCCCTGATCGAGATGCTGGTGATCGGGCCCGTCGCCGAGACCAGCCGCCGGTGGCTCTCCGGGGCACCCGGTATCGACCTGGACCAGGCGGTCCGTCTGCTCCCCGAGCGGGTGTGGCAATCCGTGCGCGGCACACACGGCTGACCTCCGCCCGGTCCGGCCCACACGCGGCGACGAAGCGCCTCGGGTCACGCCGGGCGCAGCACATCCGTCCCCACGAAGGGCTGCAGCGCGGCGGGGACGCGGACGGAGCCGTCGGCCTGCTGGTGGTTCTCCAGGATCGCCACGATCCAGCGGGTGGTGGCGAGGGTGCCGTTGAGGGTCGCGGCGATCTGGGGCTTGCCGTTCTCGTCCCGGTACCGCACCGAGAGCCGGCGGGCCTGGAAGGTGGTGCAGTTGGAGGTGGACGACAGTTCCCGGTAGGCCTGCTGGGTGGGCACCCAGGCCTCGCAGTCGAACTTGCGGGCCGCCGACGAGCCGAGGTCGCCGCCGGCGACGTCGATGACCCGGTAGGGCACCTCGATGGCGGCGAGCATTTCCCGCTCCCAGGCGAGCAGCCGCTGGTGTTCGGCGTCCGCGTCCTCGGGCTTGCAGTAGGTGAACATCTCCACCTTGTCGAACTGGTGGACGCGGATGATGCCGCGGGTGTCCTTGCCGTAGCTGCCTGCCTCGCGGCGGAAGCACGACGACCAGCCCGCGTACCGCTTGGGTCCGTCGCCGAGGTCGAGGATCTCGCCGGAGTGGTAGCCGGCGAGCGGGACCTCGGAGGTACCGACGAGATACAGGTCGTCCTGCTCGAGGTGGTACACCTCCTCGGAGTGCTGACCGAGGAAGCCGGTCCCCTGCATGATCTCGGGGCGGACCAGCACCGGCGGGATCATCATCGTGAACCCGTTCGCCACCGCCTTCTGCGCGGCGAGTTGCAGCATGCCGAGCTGCAGCAGCGCGCCGTGGCCGGTGAGGAAGTAGAAGCGGGCGCCGGACACCTTGGCGCCGCGTTCCATGTCGAGCAGGCCGAGCGACTCTCCGAGCTCGAGGTGGTCCTTCGGCTCGAAGTCGAACGTCGGCAGCTCGCCGACCGTCTCGAGGGTGACGAAGTCGTCCTCGCCACCGGCGGGAGCGCCCTCCTGGACGATGTTGGAGATCGCGCGGTGCGCGGCCGCCAACGCGGCGTCGGCCTCATGCTGCGCGGCCTCGGCGTCCTTGACCTGCTGGGCGAGTTCCTTCGCGCCGGCGAGCAGCGCGGGCCGCTCCTCCTTCGGCGCCTGTCCGACCTTCTTGCCGAGGGCCTTCTGTTCGGCGCGCAGGTTGTCGCCGGCGAGGACGGCTGCGCGGCGGGACTCGTCGGCCGTGAGGAGGGAGTCGACCAGTGCGGGATCCTCGCCCCGCATTCGCTGCGACTCACGGACGGCGTCGGGGTTTTCCCGCAGGAACTTGAGGTCAATCACGACCGAAACCCTACTTGGTCGCCCGGTTGGCGGAGGTGCGCGGCGTCGCCGGACGTCGACGACGCCCCGTTTCGCTTTCGGTGTGTCCGCGGTCGGAGCTCCCACGGCAGGCATGATGGAAGGTGATGTCCGACGAACGCAGCGCAGCCAACGACGACCAGAGCCCCGCACCCGCGGACACCCCGCGGGGCGGCCGGGGTGCGGACGCGTCCGCCTCCGGTTGGGCCATCGCCGAACACTGGACCGGCGGCAGGCACCTGTCGGCGAAGGTCACCCGGAGGAGCCTGGTCGCGGTGGCTGTCGGCGCGGTGATCGCCGCGATCGCGACGGTGGTGATCTCCGGCGGCTTACAGGGTGGTGAGGAGCTGGCCACCGGGCCGAAGAGCAGTGGTCCTCACGCGACCGGCGCGGTCGCCGGGACCGCGTTCGGGACCGCCGCCGCGGGCGACTGCCTGTCGTGGACGGAGCAGGACGCCAGCGACCTGTCGAAGGTGTCGTGCACCGACGAGCACCTGTTCGAGGTGGCGTCGGAGGTGGACCTGAGCGTGTTCCCCGGTGCGGAGTTCGGGCCGGGGTCCCGGTTCCCGAGTGTGCTGCGGTTCTCGCAGCTGCGGGACGAGCACTGCACCCCCGCGGTGACCGAGTACCTGGACGACCACTTCGACCCGCACGGCAAGTTCAGCGTCGGCCTGATCAATCCCGGCGAGGCCGGATGGGCCGCCGGGGAGCGGACGATCCGGTGCGGGCTGCAGCGGTCCAGCACCACCGGGACGGTGCTCGCGGTCACCGGTCCGGTGCAGGGTCAGGACCAGTCGAAGGTGTGGGACGCGGGGACCTGCATCGGCATCAACCAGAACGTGCCGAGCGATCCGGTGGACTGTTCGCAGGCGCACGCGTTCGAGGTCATCTCGGTCGTCGACCTGGGCGCGAAGTTCACCGGTGGCTTCCCGGCGGTGGCCGACCAGGACGGCTATCTGGAGGAGACCTGCACGCAGGCGGCGAACGAGTACCTCGGTTCTCCGGACGCGCTGCGGAACAAGACCCTCACCCTGTTCTGGGACAACATGGAACTGAGCAGCTGGCTGGCGGGTAGCCGCCTGGTGAACTGTTCCGTCGGCAAGGAACTCGACGGCGGCGGATTCGCCCCGATCGTCGGCTCCGCGAAGGGCGACATCCTCATCAACGGTGCACCGCCCGTCCCTCCGCCGCCGCTGCCCGAGGGCCGGTCGGTCCCGACGCCGCTGCCGGGCGCGGCGCCGCTGGAGAACTGATGGCAGTGGTGATGACGGAGGCGCGGTTCGACGAACTGGTCTCCGAGGCTCTCGACCTGATTCCACCGCAGCTCGCGCGGGCCATCGACAACGTGGTCGTGCTCGTCGACAGCCGCGACCCCGACGATCCGGGGCTGCTCGGGCTGTACCACGGCATCGCGCTGACCGAACGCGACAGCCACTACGGCGGTTCGCTGCCCGACACCATCACGATCTACCGCGAGGCGATCCTCGAGATGTGCGAGGACGAGGACCACGTCGTCGAGGAGGTCGCGATCACCGTCATCCACGAGATCGCGCACTACTTCGGCATCGAGGAGGACCGGCTCCACGAGCTCGGCTGGGGCTGAATCAGCCTGCAGCGGAGACGATCCCGTAGGAGCGGATCGCCCGGTAGAGGGTGGTCCGGCTGATCCCGAGCTGCTGCGCGGCGGCCTTCTTGTTCCCGCCCGTGTCCCGCAGCGCCCTGACGACGGCGTCCCGCTCGGCCTGCTCGAGCGGGGTCAGCCGCCGGGTCAGGCGTCCCCGGAGCGATTCGGGCAGGTCCGCGACGGTGATGTCGCCGGCCCCGCGGGACTCGGCCGCCGTCCGCACCACCGTGACCAGTTCGGGCAGGTTGCCGGGCCACTGCTGCCCGGCCAGCGCCTCGAGCGCCGCGGGGGTGAAGCGGACGCGCTCCGCCAGGCCCGACTCGGCGAGGATCGAGCGGACGAGGGCGGGAATCTCGGCGCGACGCTGCCGCAGGGGCGCCACCTCGTGACGCTGCCCGCAGTGGGCGACCAGGGCGGCCTGCTCGGGCGAGAGCCGGTCGACGGGCCCGCTGGTGAGCACGACGCGGGGACGCGCCGACCGCAGCAGCGTCGCCGTCCGGCGGGCGACCGCGGCGGGCAGCAGGTCGACGGACTCGATCACCACGCAGCCCGGTTCGGTGAGCGCCTCGCGCAGCCGTGCGGTCCACTCCTGCGCGTCGGGGTCGGTGACGTCGGTGGCGTCGAACCAGATGCTCGTCTCGCCGGCGACGGACCGGGCGGTGCCGGTGCGTCCCGATCCCGGTTCCCCCGCGACCAGCACGGCCCGCGCGGGAGCGGGCGGGGCGAGGACCGGACGCGCACCCGGTGCGTCACCGAACACGAACAGCGCCGCACCGCTGCCGACCACGCGGCGGACGGATGCGGGCAGGGTACGTCCGACGGTCAACGGGACCTGGTGGATCACCTCGCGGTCGATCGGGGCCTCGACCGCCAGGGCGCGCAGCAGCACGTGGTCGGCGGGCGAGAACATCTGGGCCGCAGCGGTGTTGGCGAGCAGGATGTCGTCGCCGATCGCGATCACCGGCCGGGTGCGGGCACGGGCGGTGGCGTCCTGGAACGACGCGAAGACCCGCTGTTCCGCCTGCCGCGCCTCCTCGAGGAGCCGCTCGCCGATCTGCCGCGCGGACCGCGTCACGAACGGCGCGAGCAGCGGGCTGTCATCCTCGCTCAGGCAGGTGATGTCGAGGACGCCCTCGACCCGGCGCGTCACCGGGTGCACCACCGGCTGGCCGTAGCAACTGAACTTCTTCAGCTCCTCGATGTAGTGCTCCTCACCGCGCACGGCGAGGCCGCGGCGCAGTTCGAACGCCGTCGCGATCGAGTTGGTCCCGGTGGTCTCCTCGAGGAACAACCGGCCCAACGTGGTGCCGACCCGCTCGAGTTTCGGTCGCAGCGCGCGTTCGCCGTACCGGACGTCGACGAGGCGCGCGTTGCGATCGGCGAAGATGACCGCGAAGCCGGTGCCGTCGAGTTCGCCGGCCATCTCGTCGAGGATCGGGGTCGCGGCGACCATCAGCCTGCTGCGCCGATCGACCTCCTCGATCGCGGCGTCGTCCACCGACGCTCCCGGGAACAGTCCACTCATCGCGACGCGCTGCCACGACTGCGCGATGAGCGGCCGCGCCGATTCGTCGGGTTCGGTCATGTCGGGGCTTCTTTCGAAGTGGGTGACATCCGTGATGACAGTACGTCGGGCGGGGCCCGGCCGACAGCGGCCGGGCCCGCCTCAGGCCTGTCCCTACCCGAGGTAGACGGACTTGAGCTGCTGGTAGTTGACCAGTGCCTCGGGCCCGAGCTCCCGGCCGATGCCGCTCGCCTTCACGCCACCGAACGGCGCGGTCGGCTCCGGAAGATAGGTGTTGACGCCGATCGTCCCGGTCTGGACCCGCTTGGCGAGCGCGAGCCCGCGATCGGGGTCGCTCGTCCACACCGTGCCCCCGAGCCCGTAGTCGGAGTCGTTGGCGATCCGCACGGCCTCGTCGTCGTCGGTGTACGGGATGACCGACAGCACGGGACCGAAGATCTCCTCCTGCGCGATGGTGTGGTTGTTGTCGACGTCCGCGAAGATCGTCGGCTCGACGAACCAGCCCCGGTCCAGGCCGGCGGGGCGGCCGCCGCCGATCGTGACGCGCGCGCCGTCGCCCTTGCCCTTGGCGATGTACCGCTCCACCCGGTCCCGCTGCGCGGCGGTGGCCATCGGGCCGATCTGCGTCGACTCGTCGAGTGCGTCACCGACGGTCAATGCGCCCGCGAAATCGGTGAACAGGTCGACGATCTCGCGGTAACGGGCCCGCGGTGCCAGCACCCGCGTACCGAGGAAGCAGGTCTGTCCGTTGTTGAGAAGGGTTGCGGTGAAGAGTTTCTCGGCCACCGACTTCAGGTCGAGGTTCGCGTCGTCGAGGACGATCGCCGCCGACTTGCCGCCCAGTTCGAGGGTCACCGGCCGCAGCAACCGACCACACACCTCGCCGATGGACCGGCCCGCCGCGGTGGACCCGGTGAAGCTGATCTTGTCGACGTCCGGGTGCGCGACGAGGTACGCACCGACGTCCCGGCCGGCGGGCACGATGTTGACCACTCCGGCCGGAATCCCGGCCTCGGCAACGGCTTCCGCGAGCAGGTAGCTGTCGAGGACGGTTTCGGGGGACGGTTTGATCACCAGCGTGCAGCCGGCGGCCAGCGCCGGCGCGTACTTGAACGCCGCCAGGGTCTGCGGGAAGTTCCACGGCACGATCGCGCCGACGACGCCGATCGGTTCGCGCCGGACCAGGGTGTCGCCGCCGAACAGCCCGGGCCGGGTCTCCTCGGACGCGGACTCGCGCGTCAGACCGGCGTAGTAGCGCAGCAGCACCACCGGGAAGCTTCCCTCGAGCTGCCGAGCCACGGCGACGGGCATGCCGTTCTGCGCGCTGACGCGTGTGGCGACGTCCTCGGCGCGGCGTTCGAGCACGTCCGCGAGCCGGTCCAGGGCGCTCGCCCGGTCGGCGGGCGACCAGTGCGCCCACCCGGCCGGGTCGTCGAACGCGCGCCGCGCCGCCGCGACCGCCGCGTCGACGTCGGCCTCCTGCGCCTCGGGCACCGACCCGATCGGTTCCTCGGTGCTGGCGGAGACCGCGGTGATCCGGGCGTCCGAGCTGGGCCGCACCCAGTCGCCGCCGATGAACAGGGAGTCGTACCGAATGTCGTCCATGAATTCCTCCGGTGAGGGTGAGGGTGAGGGTCAGAAGGTGATGACGCCGCGCAGGTTCCGGCCCTCGCGCATGTCGCGGTAGCCGTCGTTGATCTCGTCGAGCTTGTAGGTGCGGGTCGCGAGCTCGTCGAGTTCGAGGTCGCCGCTGCGGTACAGGTTCAGCAGTTTCGGGATGTGCAGCCGCGGGTTCGCGCTGCCGAACAGCGACCCGACGACCCGCTTCTCGGCGAGGACGAGGTCGAGGGCGCTCATCGAGACGGTGTCCTCGGTGGCGCGGTGCAGGTTCGTCACCACCACGGTGCCGCGCTTGCCGGTCATCGCGAGGCTCGCCGCGATCTGGTCGCCCTCGCCGACGCCGGTGGTGTTGACGACGACGTTGGCGCCGCGTCCGTACGTCAGGTCGGTGACGAGCGCGAGCGCCTCCGCGCTGGTCGCGACGGCGTGGGTGGCGCCGAGTTCGAGCGCCTTGGTCCGCTTGAACTCGACCGGGTCGACGGCGACGACGTACTGGGATCCGGCCAGCGCCGCGCCCTGGACGGCGTTGATGCCGATGCCGCCGACCCCGACGACGACCGAGGTGTCGCCGGCCTTGACGCCGCCCGCGAACACCGCGGACCCCCACCCGGTGACGACTCCGCAGCCGAGCAGGCACGCCTTGTCCAGGGGGATGTCGTCGTCGATCCTGATGCAGTTGGCCTCGCTGACGACGGTGTGCTGGGCGAAGGTGCCGAGCAGGCACATCAGCCCGAGGTCCTGCCCGCGGGCGTGGTGGCGGGCGGTGTGGTCGGAGATCTGGGTGCCGTCACCGAGGTACTGGCCGAGTTCGCACAGGTTCTGCATGCCCGCCGAACACGCCGAGCAGCGGCCGCAGGCCGGGATGAACCCGAAGATGACGCGGTCGCCGGGTGCCAGGTCCTGCACGCCCGGCCCGACCTCGACGACGGTGCCCGCGCCCTCGTGGCCGCCGATCATCGGCAGCGGCCAGGGCAGGTCGCCGGTGAGCACGTGTTCGTCCGAGTGGCACAGGCCGCTGCCGCCCAACTCGACCAGCACCTCGCCGTGGCACGGCGGGTCGAGCTCGATCTCCTCCACGCTCCACGGTCCGCCCCGCTCCCACAAGATCGCCGCCTGGGTCTTCACTCGCCTCTCCCTTCTGTAACGGGCATCACACTCGCCCGTGGTCGGATCGAGCTTCACAGCCGGCGAGGGGCCGCGGGTGTTCCGTTTGTGGACACGGTCGGAACCGTCCGGGCACCTCCCGCGTCCAACCCGGAGACGACAATCACCCGACGCGCCCCGAGGAGGCCGACGCCCATGCCCGGACACGTGTTCGTCTCGCCCGACGCCCTGAACGCCGCGGCCACCCAGCTCGAGGCCCTGGCCGGCCGCCTGCAGGCCACCGTGGGGGCCAACGGTCCCGCGCTGCACATGGCGCCGGCCGGCACCGAGGAGGTGTCGGTGCAGGCCGCGGCGTACTTCAACGGTGTCGCCGACAGCTTCCTGTCCGCGGCGGCGGCGGGGGTCGCCGAACTCGTCGACGCCGCCGCGGTGCTGCGCGCCCAGGCCGCGGAGTACGCGGCGCTCGACGACGGATTCGGCGCCGCGCTCGGCGCAGGTATGTGACCGGAACCGACACGACCGAAGGAGCTCGACCATGACCGTGGGATTCACCGGCGTCATCTGGTTTCCGCGGGGCGCCACCTGGAACTCGACCGCCCTGAACGCCGGTGTCGGGCCGGTCGGGTTCTCGGCCGCGAGCGCGGCGTGGACCGCGATCGCGGCGGGTCTGGCCGACGCCACCGCCGCCGTCACGAAGGTGACGGCCGACCTGGCGGCCGGGTGGGAAGGCGTCGCGTCCGACGCCGCGCTGGCGAAACTGGCCCCGTTCCAGGTGTGGACGCAGCGGGCGACCGCGACGGCCACCACGACCGCGGCGAAGGCGGCCGCCGAGGCCGCGGCGCACACCGTCGCGCGGACCGCAATGCCGAGCGCAGCGGAGATCGCCGCGGTCAAGGCCTCGAAGGTGGCGGCACACACGGTGGGCGGCTCGCTGGCGGGTGTGGGGGCGGTCGCCGAGGCCGCGGACCGCGCGCTCGACGTGCGGGCCGCGCTGGTGATGGAGGCGTACGAGTCGGCGTCGAGCATCGTCGCGGTACCACAGCACTTCACGGCTCCACCACCGTTGGCGAGCGGCGGCGCGGCGCCGACGACGCCCCCGCCGCCCGTGCCGCCGGGCAGGGGCCTGCTCGACTTCGCCGTCCACCCCGCGCAGGCCGCGCACGCCGCGCTCGGTGCGGTGCTCGCCGGGGCTCAGGACCCGACGGTGGTCGCGGCGGCGTCGCAGGCGGGCACGCTCGCCGGGACCGGGGTCACGGCGGTCGCGGGCACGGCGGCGATGCTTTCCCCGGCGGCGTCGGCGTTGAGGGAGCACGTGCTCGGCGGCGGCGCTGTGCTCGGCGCGGATCCGGTGGCGGGTGCGCGTGACGTGCGGGTGCCGGGCGGCGGGGCCGCGTCCGGGCGGGCGGTGGTCGGTGCCGCGGGGTACGGCGCAGCCGGGGCGTCCGGGCCCGCACGCGTCACCCTGCCCGACGGATGGGGCGGCATCCCGGGCGGCGGCGCGGCGTCCGGCGGGCGCGGCGCCCCGGTCGACGGCCTCCCGTCGGGTGCGGAACCGGCCGCGGCCGAGCCGGGCGCACGGACCACACCGGCCGGCGGGGCACCGATGGCGGCCGGTCGCGGACCGGACACCGACGAGGACGAACACCGAACTCCCGGCTACCTGCGAAAATTCGAGCACTTCGAGGACGGACGCGTCGTGATCCCGTCCGTCATCGGCGCCGATCCGGCGGACCGATGACCGCGCCCGAGGGCCACCGCCTGCAGGGGGTTCCGCTGAGCGCGGACGAGCTGGATCTGCTGATGCATCTGATGTCGGTCGACGAGCTGCCGGTGGTGCTGGCCGCGAGCCCACGGTTCGATTCCGCGGATGCCCGCGATATCGCGTTCGACCGGGCGCGGGCGTCGCTCGGTGCCCGCGGCCTCCTGCCCGGCGGCCACCCGCGCCCCGACCTCGCCGACCGACTGTCCGTGCTGGCGCGGCCGGCCGTCGAACTGGCACTGCGCTGGTACACCGGATCGGGCGCCGTGTCCCGCATGTGCCTGGCGCACACGCCCGGCACCACGGTGGTCGCGCTGCGCGGCCCGGGCACGTACACGCTCACCGAGGTCGACCGGGCGGATCCCCATCTGGTGTCGGACGTGCTCGGCCCCGGAACCGGGACCGACGTCGGAACGGTCCGCGCACCCACCACGTCACTGGTCGAGGCGCTGACCGACTGCACGGATCCGGCCGCGACGGCGCGGCGCCTGCGGGCGTTGGGCGTCGGTGACGCGGACGCCGACCGGCTCGCGTACGCCCTGTCCCGCTGCCACGCCCACGCCGAGATCGTCGCAATCACGCACGGCGACGGGATCAGTCGGACCCACGGGCCGGTGACGGTGTTCGACACCCCCGAGGGCCGGATCGTGGGGACGTCGAGCGTCGCCCCCGACGGCGCCCGGTGGTCCACGCTCGGTCCCGGCGGGGACGCGCGCGTCCGGCAGGCGGTGCGGGAGTTGCTGGCGGCCACCGGGATCGCACCGCACTGACCGCCCGGTACCCTGTCCAGTGACATTCTGGCGAGCGAGACGTTTGGTAGGGCAATGGGTAATCCCGTCGACGAACCGGTTGACGACGAGATCGGCATCGACTGGCGTCGGCTCGAGGACGTGGAGCTCACCCCGATCCTGGCCGCGTCACTCGACGCGTTCTACGAGTTGGGTTACCACGGAACGACCGTGCGCGAAGTGGCCCGCCGCGTCGGCGTGACCGTGCCCGCGCTGTACTACCACCACGACAGCAAGGAAGGGCTGCTGATCGCGCTGCTCGAGCTGTCCACGGCGGACGTCCTCACACGGGCGAACGCCGCGGACCGCGACGGCGGCGACGATCCGCTCCGGCGGCTCGCGAACGTCATCGAGGCGATCGTCCTGCGGATGACGAACCGCGCCCGCCTCGCGTCGCTCGAGGGCGAGGTGCGGTACCTGAGCGACGAGAACCGGCAGCGTTACCGGGCGGTGCGCAAGGGCGTCGAGGAGGTCGTCCTGCGGGTCGTCCAGGCCGGCGCGGCGAGCGGGGACTTCACGGTCGAGGACCCCGCCGAGACCACCCGCGCCCTGCTCGGCATGTGCCAGTCCATCCCGCGCTGGTACCACGCGGAGGGCACCCTCTCGCCGGAGGAGGTCGCGGCGAAGTACGTCGCCATCGCCATGAAAACCGTTGGGGTCCAGCCGAAGTAACCCGGCCTCCCCCCCTTTTCGGCTGAAGGTGGCCTTCGTGCGGTCTGACCGCACGAAGGTCACATTCAGCCGCGGGAGGGTGGGGCGGGCGTCAGGCTCGGGAGGGTGGGGCGGGTGTCAGGCTCGGCCGAACTGCGCGGAGCGCTTCTCGAGGAACGCCGCGACGCCTTCCGCGAAGTCGGCGGAGGCGAGCAGTTCGAGCTGGCCGGCGCGCTCGCGGGCGAACGCCGGGTCGAGCTGGCCGAGAGTCGCGTCGTTGATCGCGGACTTGGTGGCGGCGAAGGCATCCGACGGTCCGGCGGCGAGGCGACCGACCAGCGCGGCGACCTCGTCGGCGAAGGCGTCGTCGGCGTGGACCTGCGCGATCAGACCGGCCGCGAGCGCCTCGGTGGCGGGCAGGCGCTCGGCGAGCAGTGCCATCTTCAGTGCGCGGGCGCGGCCGATCGACGCGGCGACCAGTGCGGTCGCCCCACCGTCCGGCATCAGCCCGACCTTGGTGAACGCGAGCAGGAAGTAGCTCGATTCGGTGGCGACCGTGAGGTCCGCACCGAGCGCGAGGGAGACGCCGACGCCGGCGGCCGGTCCGTTGACGGCGGCGATCACCGGACGCGGGAACGCGCGCATGGTTCCGACGAGGCGGTTGGCGGCGTCGATGGTGGACGCGTCCGCGGGTCCGGTCGACTCTGCCTTCTCCTTGCTCGCGGACAGGTCTGCGCCGGTGCAGAAGGCCCGGCCGGTGCCGGACAGCACGGCCACGCGGACCGCGCGGTCCCCGGCGTGCTTGTCGAGGGCCTCCGCGACCGAGTCGAGGGTCTCGGTCGTCACCGCGTTGAGCCGCTCGGGGCGGTTGAGGGTGATGCGCAGGACGCCGTCGGTCAGGTCGACGAGAACGTCGTGGTTGCTCATGATTGTCCTTCTCCAGGTGTCAGGGGCGGAACGTGAGGGCCACTTTTCCTGTGGCGCTCCGGGATTCGAGGCTGCGCAGGGCGTCGGCCGCCTGCTCCAGCGGGTACGAGGTGGGCTCGGCGACCTGCAGGGCGCCGGACGTGAGCAGCGGTTCGAGCTCGGCCCACTGCCGCGCGGGGTAACCGGGGTTCTCGCGGACGAACTCGCCCCACCCGGCGCCGACCACCGAGATGTTCTCGAGCAGAAGACGATTGACCTTGACGGTCGGGATCTCACCGCCGGTGAACCCGAGGACGACGTGCCGGCCACCCGAGGCGAGGCTGCGCAGACTGTCGAGGAACCGGTCACCGCCGACCGGATCGAGGACGATGTCGACGCCGCGGCCGCCCGTCAGGCCCGCGACGGCGTCCTTGAACCCGGCGGCGAGGACGGTGTGGGTGGCGCGGTTGGCCTTGGCGACCGCCGCCTTCTCCTCGGTGCTGACCACTGCGACGGTCTCGAGGCCGAGCGCCGCCGCGACCTGCAGCGATGCGGTCCCGAGGCCACCGGCGGCGCCGTGTACGAGCACGGTCTCGCCGGCGCGGTACCGGGCCCGCTCCGTGAGCGCGAAGTGGGCGGTGAGGTAGTTCATCAGGAAGCCGGCGCCCGCGGCCAGGGTGACCGTGTCGGGCAGCGCGAACACGGTCGACGCAGGCACCGTGACGGTCTGCTGCCACGAGCCGCCGAGTGCCAGGACCGCCACCCGGTCACCGGCCCGGAAACCGCTGTCGGCGGGCGCTTCCCGGACGATGCCCGCGCCCTCGACGCCGGGCACGAAGGGCGTCGGGCGGACGACCTGGTAGCAACCGGAGGTCTGCAGCAGGTCGGGGAAGGAGACGCCCGCCGCCTCCAGGTCGACGACCACCGCGCCGGCCGGATCCGGCTCGGGGATGTCCACCGCCCGCACACCGTCCGGTCCGATCGCTTCGACCACCTGCACTGCCCGCATGCCGTCTCCCCGTGTCGCTGGGTGGCCGCACGTCGCGACCGGATTCATCAGTACCAGACCGCCCTGAACGGTCGCTAGCTAAAACAATCGTTGACCCTGGCCCGGACGCCGTGATAAGCATCTTAGCGATCGTTAAATAATCACGACGATCACGCACGATGTGCAGTCACCCCGATACCCGAGGAGCACCCCATGGCCGACGAGTCGACCACCGCGCCCGAGCCGGCCGCGCTGTACGAGCGCCGCGGCAACGCCGCGCTCATCACCCTGAACCGCCCGCGCGCGATGAACGCGGTCAACAGCGAGCTGTCCACGGCGGTCGGCAACTTCCTCGAGCAGGCCGACGCCGACGACGAGGTGCGGGTCATCGTGATCACCGGCTCCGGTCGCGCGTTCTGCGCGGGCGCCGATCTCAAGGCGCTCGGCTCCGGCCAGTCCCTCTTCGCGGACGGTCACCCGGAGTGGGGCTTCGCCGGCTTCGCCCAGCACTGGGTGAACAAGCCGACCATCGCGGCGGTCAACGGCTTCGCCCTGGGTGGCGGCACCGAACTGGTCCTCGCCGCCGACCTCGCGGTCGTCGACGAGAACGCCCAGCTGGGCCTGCCCGAAGTCAAGCGCGGCCTGTTCGCCGCGGCCGGCGGTGTCATCCGTCTGCAGCAGCAGATCCCGAAGAAGGTCGCCCTCGAGCTCGCGCTGACCGGTGAACCGATCAGCGCCGCGGAAGGCAAGGAGCTCGGCCTGGTCAACCGCGTCGCCCCCGCGGGCACCGCACTCGAGGTCGCCCTCGAACTGGCCGAGAAGATCGCGGTCAACGCGCCGCTGTCGGTGCGTGAGTCGAAGGCGATGATCCACCGCACCGCGACCGGCGCCGACTGGGAGCCCGGCGTCTGGGACGCCAACAACAAGTCGATGGCCGTCGTCTTCACCAGCGAGGACGCGAAGGAAGGTCCCGCCGCGTTCGCCCAGAAGCGCGAGCCGGTCTGGAAGGGTCGCTGACACCTCCACCGCTTCACCGACCCCACCGATCTCGGTCCGGTGCCGTGTCCACCCCTCCCCGGCATCGGCCGCCCAACCCGATCACCTCGAACGTTCCCGGAAGGAACTCACCATGACCAACGCAGTCATCGTCGACGCCGTCCGCCTCGCGTCCGGCAAGGGCAAGATGGGCGGCGCCCTCTCGGGCACCCACCCGGTCGAGCTGCTCGCCACCGTCCTGCGCTCCATCGTCTCGCGTAACAACCTCGACCCGGCACAGGTCGACGACGTGATCGGCGGCTGTGTCGCCCAGGTCGGTGAGCAGTCGCTGAACATCTCGCGCACCGCGCTGCTGTCGGCCGGCTTCCCGGACTCGGTGCCCGCCACCACCATCGACCGCCAGTGTGGCTCCAGCCAGCAGGCCGCGCACTTCGCCGCGCAGGGCATCATCGCCGGCGCGTACGACATCGTCATCGCCTGCGGTGTCGAGTCGATGAGCCGGATCCCTATGGGCACCGCGACCCTCGGCAAGGACACCGCGGGCCCGGGCATCGCCGCCCGCTACCCGGAGGGCCTGGTCAACCAGGGCATCTCCGCCGAGCTGATCGCCGCGAAGTGGAAGCTGGACCGCGACACCCTCGACGCCTACTCCGCGCAGTCGCACCAGCGCGCCGCTGCGGCGATCGCCGCCGGTGCCTTCGACAACGAGATCGTCCCGATCGACGTCACCAACGCCGCCGGCGAGACGGTCACCCACCTCGTCGACGAGACCGTCCGCGCCGCCACCACCGCCGAGGGCCTCGCCGGCCTGAAGTCGTCCTTCCACACCGACGGCTACGCGGCCCGCTTCCCCGAGGCGGGCTGGCACATCACCCCGGGCAACTCGTCGCCGCTGACCGACGGCGCGTCCGCGGTCCTGATCATGAGCGAGGAGGCCGCCAACAAGCTGGGACTGACGCCGCGGGCGCGGTTCCACTCGTTCTCCGTCGCCGGCGACGACCCGGTCTTCATGCTGACCGCCCCGATCCCGGCCACCCACAAGGTGCTCGCGCGCGCCGGCCTGAGCATCGAGGACATCGACGCGTACGAGGTCAACGAGGCGTTCGCGCCGGTGCCCCTGGCGTGGGCGCACGAGTTCAACGCCGATCCCGCGAAGCTGAACCCGCGCGGCGGCGCGATCGCCCTCGGCCACGCCCTCGGTTCCTCCGGCACCCGCCTGCTGACCACCCTGGTCAACCACCTCGAGGCCACCGGCGGCCGCTACGGCCTGCAGACCATGTGCGAGGGCGCGGGAATGGCCAACGCCACCATCATCGAACGCATCTGACGTACCCTCGCTGCGCGAAAACATCTCTGCACCAAACTGATCCGAAAGGAACCTCATGATCGTCAACGACAGCGTCGCGGTCGTCACCGGTGGCGCCTCGGGCCTCGGCCTCGCCACCACCAAGGCCCTCCTCGCCGACGGCGCGCAGGTCGTCATCATCGACCTGCCGTCCTCGAACGGCGAGACCATCGCCAAGGAGCTCGGCGACCGGGTCCGCTTCGCCGCGGCCGACGTCACCGACGAGTCCGCGGTCGCCGCGGCCCTCGATGTCGCGGAGTCCCTCGGCCCGCTGCGCGTCGCGGTGAACTGCGCCGGTATCGGCAACGCCATCAAGACCGTCAACAAGCAGGGTGCGTTCCCGCTGGACGCCTTCAAGAAGGTCGTCGACGTCAACCTGATCGGCACCTTCAACGTGCTCCGCCTTGCCGCCGAGCGGATCTCGAAGACCGAGCCGATCGACGGCGAGCGCGGCGTCATCATCAACACCGCCTCCGTCGCCGCGTTCGACGGCCAGATCGGCCAGGCCGCGTACTCCGCCTCGAAGGGCGGCGTCGTCGGCATGACCCTGCCGATCGCCCGCGACCTCGCGTCGCTGCTGATCCGCGTCGTCACCATCGCCCCGGGCCTGTTCAAGACCCCGCTGCTGGGCTCGCTGCCCGAGGAGGCCCAGAAGTCCCTCGGTGGCCAGGTGCCGCACCCGTCGCGTCTGGGCGACCCGTCGGAGTACGGCGCCCTGGCAGCGCACATCGTCTCCAACCCGATGCTCAACGGCGAGACCATCCGTCTCGACGGCGCCATCCGCATGGCCCCGCGCTGACGCATTCGTGATCGAGGAGGGGCCGATGCAACCGCCGCAGGAAATCACCGCCGACTGGCGCACCTTCGAGCCGACGGAGCTCGGCCCCATCCTCGACCACGCCCTGGAGGCGTTCGACGAGAACGGCTTCCACGGGACCACGGTCCGTGACCTCGCCCGCCGGGTGGGGGTCACGGTGCCGGCCCTGTACTACCACCACGAGAACAAGGAAGCCGTTCTCATGGCGCTGCTCGACACCGCGGTCCGCAACCTGATCGACCGGTGCGAGGCCGCGGTCGCGGAAGCCGGCGAAGACCCACTGCTCCGCTTCACGAACTTCTACGAGGCCGTGGTGCTGAACATGACGCACCGCGCCCAGCAGTCCGCGCTCGACTCCGAGGTGCGACACCTGTCCCCGGAGAACCGCCGCCGCTACGCGGCAACCCGCAAACGACTCGAACTGATGGCGCTCGACCTCGTGACGGACGGCACCCGGAAGGGCGTCTTCGCCGTCGACGACATCGCCGAGACGGTTCGTGCCCTGCTCGGCATGGCCCAGTCCATCGCCCGCTGGTTCCAGATCGACGGACCCCTGACCCCGGACGAGGTCGCCGACCGCTACACGGCGATCGCGCTGCGGGTCGTCGGTCGCCCCACCGCTTCCCGATAAGCCGTACCGCGAGGAGACTTTCGTGCTGTCCACCGCTTTCACCGAGACGTTCGGCGTCCGCCACCCCATCGTGCAGGGTGGCATGCAGTGGGTCGGCCGCGCCGAACTCGTTGCCGCCGTTGCCAATGCCGGAGCACTCGGCATGATCACGGCACTCACCCAGCCCACCCCGGAGGATCTCGCCAAGGAGATCGCCCGCACCCGTGAGCTGACCGACCAGCCGTTCGGCGTGAACCTGACCATCCTGCCCGCGATCACCCCGCCCCCGTACGAGGAGTACCGGCAGGTCATCATCGACTCCGGCGTCAAGATCGTCGAGACCGCCGGCTCCAACCCCGCACCGCACCTGCCCGACTTCCACGCCGCCGGCGTCAAGGTCCTGCACAAGTGCACCAGCGTCCGGCACGCCGTCAAGGCCCAGGACATCGGCGTCGACGGCATCAGCATCGACGGCTTCGAGTGCGCGGGACATCCCGGTGAGGACGATGTCCCCGGTCTGGTGCTGATCGCCGCCGCGGCCGAGCAGATCTCCATCCCGATGATCGCCTCGGGCGGCTTCGGCGACGGACGCGGCCTGGTCGCCGCGCTCGCGCTCGGCGCGGACGGCATCAACATGGGCACCCGCTTCATGTGCACCGAGGAGTCGCCGATCCACCGCACCATCAAGGAGGCGATCGTCGCCGCGAAGGAGACGGACACCGAGCTGATCTTCCGGTCGCTGCGCAACACCGCCCGGGTGGCCAGCAACTCCGTCAGCCGCGAGGTCGTCGAGATCCTCGCGCGCGGTGGACAGTTCGAGGACGTGCGCGAACTCGTCGCGGGTGCCCGCGGTCGACTCGTGTACGAGAACGGCGACCCGGAGGCCGGCATCTGGACCGTCGGCACCGTGCAGGGCATCATCCACGACATCCCGACCGCGGGTGAACTCGTCGAGCGGATCGTCGCCGACGCCGAGGCGCTGATCTCCGAGCGCCTCACCGGACTGCTCGACCGCGGAACCCAGACCGTCACCGCCTGACCGAAGCGTAGGAGAACACCATGCAGCGCAGACATTTCGACGCCGATCACGAGGACTACCGCGGCACCGTCCGCGAGTTCCTGGCCCGCGAGGTCGAACCCCACTACCTGCAGTGGGAGGAGGACCGGCTGATCGACCGCGCGTCGTACGTCGCCGCGGGCAAGTCCGGCATCCTCGGTCTCGGTGTCCCCGAGGAGTTCGGTGGCTCCGGCGTCACCGACTACCGCTTCCGGCAGGTCGTCACCGAGGAGATCGCCCGCACCGGCACCACCTCGTTCGGGTCCAGCCTCGCCCTGCAGGACGACATCGCGATCCCGTACATCCTGCACCTGGGCACCGCGGAGCAGAAGGACCGCTGGCTGCCGCGGATGGCGGCCGGTGAGCTGATCGGCGCGATCGCCATGACCGAGCCCGGCGCGGGCTCGGATCTGCAGGGCGTCAAGACCACCGCGGTCCGCGACGGCGACGAGTGGGTCATCAACGGCCAGAAGACGTTCATCACCAACGGAATCCACTCCGACCTGGTGATCGTGGTGTGCCGCACCGACCCGAACGCGGGCAGCAAGGGCTTCTCGCTGATCGTCGTCGAGCGCGACACCCCCGGTTTCAGCCGGGGCCGCAAGCTGCACAAGGTCGGCCTCGCCGGCCAGGACACCGCAGAGCTGGTCTTCGAGGACGTGCGGGTGCCCGCGGAGAACCTGCTCGGCACCGAGGGCCGCGGCTTCATCCACCTGATGGAGAACCTGCCCCTCGAGCGCATCGGCATCGCCGTCGGTGCGATCACCGCGGCCCGGGCGGCGTACGAGTGGACGAAGAACTACGCGTTCGAACGCAAGGCGTTCGGAAAGCCGATCGGCGACCTGCAGAACACCCGGTTCGTGCTCGCGGAGATGCTCACCGAGATCGAGGTCACCGAATCGCACGTCGACCGCTGCGTGATCGCCCTGAACGCGGGCGAACTGACGGCCGTCGACGCGTCGAAAGCCAAGTGGTGGGCCACCGAGCTGCAGAAGCGTGTCGTCGACCGCGGCGTCCAGATCCACGGCGGCTACGGCTTCATGATGGAGTACCCGATCGGCCGGGCCTACGTCGACACCCGCATCCAGACGATCTACGGCGGCACCACCGAGGTCATGAAGGAGATCATCGGCCGCGACATCGCCGCCGAGTTCACGTAGGCACACCCGCACTCGCAAAGGACGGCAAGGGTGTTCGATCTGACAGGCAAGCGGGCGCTGGTCACGGGCGGGTCCGCGGGAATCGGCCTCGGCATGGCCCGCGGGCTCGCGAAGGCCGGCGCCGACGTGGCGCTGTGGGGACGCTCCGAGGAGCGGTTGGGGAAGGCGGCCGCGGATCTCGCCGGGCACGGGTCGGGTCGGGTGTTCACCCGGTCCGTCGACGTCGCCGACGAGCAGGCGGTCAAGGACGGAATCGCCGGCGTCACCGAGGAACTCGGGGGTCTCGACGTCCTCGTCGTGAACGCCGGTGTCGGTGTGCCGCTGGCGAAGTTCGTCGACTCGTCCACCGACGACTACCGCAGGGTGCTCGCCACGAACCTCGACGGCGCGTACTTCACGCTCCGCGAGGCGGCCCGGGTGCTGAGCGCGCAGGGCACCGGCGGGTCGGTGATCGTCACGTCGAGTCTCGGCGCGCTGCAGGGCGCCGGGCGCAACCAGGCCTACGCGATGACCAAGGCGGGTGTCCTGGCGATGGCGAACGGCTGCGCGGTGGAGTTGGCACGCGAGGGCATCCGCGTCAACAGCGTCCTGCCCGGCTGGATCGCCACCGACATGACCGGCGGGCTGCAGGAGTGGGAGGCGTTCACCGAGAACGTGATCTCCCGGGTCCCGCTGGGCCGCTGGGGAACCCCCGAGGACTTCGAGGGCATCGCGGTGTACCTGGCCAGCGACGCGGCCCGGTTCCAGACCGGCACCTCGACCCTCATCGACGGCGGTTACTCCATCTTCTGACCCCCGTCACCACCGTACGGCTGAAGGCCACCTTCGTTCGCTTCATGCGCATGAAGGTGGCCTTCAGCCGTGAATCCACTCCGTACGCCCGCTCACCCACCATGCGGCTGAAGGCGCCCTTCGTGCGGTTGGACCGCACGAAGGGCGCCTTCAGCCGGGAAAGGGGCGGGGGCGGGGGTCAGGCGTCGAGCAGGGCGGCCTTCGCGACGGCGTACTCGCTCGACAGGCGCGCGACGAGGTCCGCGGCGGGCACGACGGCGTCAATCGCGCCGACGCCGTGGCCGGCGCCCCAGATGTCGCGCCACGCCTTCGGCTTCGGGGTACCCTCCCCGTCGGCGGTGCCGAAGTCCATCGCGGACGGGTCCGACACCGCGAGGTCGTCGGGGTCGAGGCCGGCCGCGGAAATGCTGCCGCGCAGGTAGTTTCCGTGCACACCCGTGAAGAGGTTGGAGAACACGATGTCGTCGGCCTTCGAGTCGACGACCATCTGCTTGTACCCGTCGACGGCGCCCGCCTCCTCGGTGGCGATGAACGCCGAACCGATGTAGGCGAGGTCGGCGCCCGCGGCCTGTGCGGCGAGAATCGACCGGCCGTGCGCGATGGACCCGGACAGCAGCACCGGGCCGTCGAACCACTGCCGGATCTCCTGCAGCAGCGCGAAGGGCGACTGGGTGCCCGCGTGGCCGCCGGCACCGGCGGAGACGGCGATCAGACCGTCGGCGCCCTTCTCGATCGCCTTGTGGGCGTACAGGTCGTTGATGATGTCGTGGAGCACGATGCCGCCGTAGGAGTGGATCGCGTCGTTGACGTCGGTGCGCGCACCGAGCGAGGTGATCACGATCGGCACCTCGAACTCGACGATCGTCGCGAGGTCCTCCTCGAGGCGGTCGTTGGACTTGTGCACGATCAGGTTCACCGCGAACGGCGCCGACGGCGCGTCGGGGTTGTTGGCGTCGTACTTGGCGAGTTCCTCGGTGATCCGGGTCAGCCACTCCCGCAGCTGCGGCTGCGGCCGCGCGTTGAGCGACGGGAAGGAACCGACGATGCCGGAGGTGCACTGGGCGATGACCAGGTCCGGGTTCGACAGGATGAACATCGGCGAAGCCACGACGGGCAGGCGAAGCCGGTCCTTCAGGATCGAGGGAAGTGCCATGGGGTGCTCCTTACACAGTCGGTCCCAGGAGCATCTCACGGTTACTTAGCGATCGCTAGGGCGGGTCGGGACGGCCGCTTCGTGGCCTTCGTCACACAGCCGGACCGGCGGGATCAGGCACCGTACGCGGCGGCCGCCTCCGGGGTGAGAATGCCCGGGACCAGGAAGTTCGTCAGCATCCGGCGGTGCTCCGGATCCTCGTCCGAGCCGAAGTCCATCCGCCCGACGAGGACGAGTTCCACGAGGGCGATCCACTGGCAGATCTCCGCGTTCGTGCGGTCTGCTCGCACCTCGCCGCGGTCGCGGGCCTCGTCGATGAGCGGACCCCACATCTCCTCCGTCAGCCGCGCGGCCAGGCCGGAGCTGCCGACGAGGGCGGTGGCGAGGTCCATGTGTTCGGGGCTCACGATGAGGCGGACGACGGGATCCTTGCGACCCCGGTCCACCAGGTAGATCAGCCCGTCGACGATCTGGTCGGCGAAGGTGTCGCGGCGGCGCAGAAAGGCCCGTGCCTTCGTGAACAGCCGCCGTGACCGCACCTCGATCAGCGACGTGATGAGGGTGTCGCGGTCGCTGAAGTACCGGTAGACGGTGGGCCGGGAGATGTTGGCTTCCTTGGCGATGTCGTCCATCGTGGTCTTCGCGACCCCGTACCGCTCGAAGGTGCGCTCGGCCGCCTCGAGGATCTGCCCGCGTGCCTCGTCGGGATTCTCGCTGAGGACACTGCCGGTTCGCCGTCGAGCCATGACACCCTTCTCCTGGATCGGGCCGGGCGCCCTACCCCTCGCCGATGTTACCGCCGCGTACCGACGGCGTCGCCGAACAGGTCGGGCACCCCGTCCGAGACCCGGTCCGGGAACACCGGATCCCGCTTCTCCAGGAACGACTCGACGCCCTCGCGGGCATCGCCCGACGTTCCGCGCAGGTAGATCGCGAGGGAATCGGCGCGGTGCGCCTGTTCCGGGCTGTTTGCGCCGAGCATCCGCCACATCAGGTGCCGGGTCAGCGCCACCGACACCGGCGCCGTCCCGGTGACCATCTCGCGGGCGATCTCGACGGCCCGCTCCAGCACCCGATCCGCGGGCACGACCTCACTGACCAGGCCGTGTTCGAGCGCCTCGGCCACCGGAACCATCCGCCCGCCCAGGGTCCAGCGCAGGGCGGTCGAGATCCCGACGACCCGCGGCAGGAACCACGACGAGCACGCCTCGGGGACGATGCCCCGCTTGGTGAACACGAAACCGAATCGGGCGGTGTCCGATGCGATCCGCACGTCCGCGGGCAGCGTCATGGTCACGCCGACGCCCGCGGCGGGACCGTTGATCGCGGCGATCACCGGTTTGGTGGAGCGGTAGAACCGCAACGCGACCAGTCCGCCCTTGTCGGCGGGTGCACCGCCGGTCTCCGGGTCGTCGCCGAGGACGAACGTGTCCCCGCCGCCGCCGAGATCCGCACCGGCACAGAACGCCCGGCCGGTGCCCGTCAGCACGATCGCGCGGATCGAGTCGTCCGCGTCGCACTCGTCCATCACCTCGAGGAGGCGTTCGCACATCGTGTCGGTGAACGCGTTCAGCCGGTCGGGCCGGTGCAGGCGCACCACCGCGATCTCGCCGTCCCGTTCGACAACCACCGAATCGTCTGCCACGACACCTCCATCACTCATCGGTTCACCGAACTTTCGTGAAACGCTCTGCCACGTCACGATACTCGGAGCGGATCGCGGTCTTCGACAACTTCCCGCTGGGAAGTCGGGGCAACGGTTCGTCGCGGATCACGACGTACCGGGGCACCTTGTAGTCGGCGACCACACGGTCGCAGTGTTCGACGATCGCGGCGGCGTCGACGTCTCCACTGATCGTGACGATCGCGGCCGGGGTCTCGCCGAAACGCTCGTCGGCGGCGGCGATCACCGCGACCTCCTCGACACCGTCGATGTCGGCGATGACCCGCTCGATCTCGACCGGCGAGATGTTGATGCCGCCGGTGATGATGAGGTCCTTCATCCGATCGACGAACTTGACCCGCCCGCCGTCGTCGAGGGTGCCGAGGTCGCCGCTGTGCAGCCAGCCGTCCCGCAGCGCCTGCGCGGTGGACTCCTCGTCGTTCCAGTAGCCCGGGGTCACGCCGGGGCCGCGGAGCACGATCTCGCCCTCCTCTCCGGGGTCTGCGTCGGTGCCGTCGGGGCGAACGACCTTGATTTCGGTGAAGATCGAGCCGGTTCCGCACGTGTCGGGGTGCGTGAACGCCTCCGCCCGCGTGGTGGCGGTGGCGACCCCGCCGGCCTCGGTCATCCCGTAGATCTGCCGCAGCGCAACGCCCTTGTCGGCCCACGCCTTCAGCAGCGCGGGCGCGACTGCGGCACCGCCGACGATCGCGGTGCGCAGCGACGACATGTCGGCGGCCTCGAATTCGGGAGTGCGGGAGATGGCCTCGAACACCAGCGGCACCCCGAACAGCGCGTTGACGCGATGCTCGCCGAGCAGTGCCGCGGCCCGGCCCGGCTTCAGCTCCTTCTCGATCACCAGCGTGTTGCCGAGCACCACCGACATCACCAGCCCCCACACCAGTCCCGGCGTGAACACCAGCGGAAGCAGCAGCAGCGCAGTCGAACCCGGACGCAGTCCCTCCTCGGTGAGGCTGGCCTCGAAGACGATGTTGAGCAGCGTCCGGTTGGTGCAGACGACACCCTTCGACAGACCGGTCGACCCGCTGGTGAACAGGATGGCGACCGGGTCCTCGTAGCCGCGGTCGACCCGGAAGTCGTCGCGGTCGCCGCCCTGCAGTCCGGCGAAGTCGTCGAAGGAGAACGTGCGGAACTCGGCACCGAGGGCCCGGGTCTGCTGGATCTGCTCGGCGAACTCGGCCGGGGCGATGGTCGCCACCGCACCCGCGTCGTCGAGCACCTTGCGCAGCTCGGCCGGCTTGAGCCGCGGATTCAGCGGCACCAGAACGGCACCCGCCTCGAGCACACCGAGCGCGAGCACCGGCCAGGTGATCGAGTTGGGCCCGAGGACGCCGACCCGTTCCCCCGGCGCGATCCCGGCGTCGACGATCCGCCGCGCCACCCGGCTCGACCAGTCCCGCAGTTCCCGGTAGGTCAACGTCTCGTCGCCGACGATCAGCGCCCGCTGATCGCCCTTGGTCTCGGCCCACCAGTGCAGTGCCGATCCGATCGTCGCAGCCATGTCGTCCTTCTCCAGTCGAAATCGTCGGGCTAGGAACCGGCGGTCGGGTTCAGGTCCTCCTCGAACCACATCCCGACCCGGGCGAGGGTGCCGCCGTCGGTGGTCGGCAGCGTGACGCCGGAGATGTAGGCGGAGTCGTCGGAGACGAGGAACAGTGCGGCCTTGGCGTTGTCCATCAGTGACGGCGGACGGTTCAGCTTCAGCGGGATCGGCGAGACGATCGGATCCCACGGGCCGGCGACCTCCTCGTAGGACTGCCCGACGACGGGGGTGCCCGCGGGCGCGAGGAAGTTCGGCGACATGCCGTGGGTGGGGGCGATGGCGTTGACGCGGATGCCGTCGCGGCCGAGGTCGAGGCTCAGGCCCCGCACCAGGCCGTTGACGCCGGCCTTCGTCGCGGAGTACAGCGCGATGCTGTGGTACGCGGCGAGCGACGCCGCGGAGGAGGTGGCGAGGATGACGCCGCCGCCGTTGGCGCGCAGTGCCGGCACGGCGGCCTGGGCGGAGTAGATCACGCCGCTGAGGTTGACGCCAAGCACGTGGTGCCAGTCGTCCTCGGTGAGGTCCTCGAACGCGACCTGTTCGCCGCCGGCGACCGACGGCACGCCGCCGCGCGAGACGACGCCGGCGTTGGCGAACATGATGTCGAGCTTGCCGAACTCGTCGACGGTGCGGGCGACGGCCTCGACCATCTGTGCCTTGTCGCTGACGTCGGCGACGATGTCGATCGCGGTGCCGCCCCGCTCCTGCACGAGCTTGACGGTGCCGGCCGCACGCTCGGGATCGATGTCGACGACCGCGATCTTCGCGCCTTCGGAGGCGAACAGCTGGGAGGACTGCCGTCCGAGTCCCGAGCCGCCGCCGGTGATGATCGCGACCTTGTCGTTGAGTTTCATGTGGGCTCCTCGGGTCCGACGAGTGGTGGCGCCGGTCTTCCGGCGTCCGGAATGACCATGAAAGAATTTGGCGTGCACCGGATTCGGTGAACAGCGTCGCTTCCCGGGGATCGACCTCCGGCGCGTCGAGACCCACGCTACGCCCCGAGCTGTGAGACGTCAATCAAATTTTGTTCTTTGACATGCGGTGGGTCGACATCCCGACCACACCCGCACCCGCGGCCGCCGCCGCCCCGATCCAGAACGCGAGGACGTAGGCCGATTCGGAGGCGACGTCGGTACCCGGCACCGTCGTCGCGGCGAGCAGCGACGCGATCGTCGCGCTGGCCAGCGAGCTGCCGAAGATGCGCGCGATCGCGTTCACGCCGTTCACGACGGCGGTGTCGGCGGCGGGCACCGCACCCACGAGCAGCGACGGCAGCGCGGCGTAGGCACCGCTCACGAAGACGTTGACCACCACCGCCGCCACCACCATCTGCCAGGGCTTGTCGTGCGCGACGATCAGGACACCGAAACCGGCAACGCCGACCGCACACATCGCCGTCAGCACCCGGTCGGCGCGGAACCGGTGGATCAGCCGGCCGCTCACCGCCGCGGACAGCACACCCGCGACCGACCCCGGCAGCAGGAACAGCAGGCTCGCCTCGAGCACGGTGACACCGAACCCGTACCCCCCGAGGTCCGCGTCAACCTGCACGAACTGCGCGATCCCGAGGAACTGGACGTACATGGCGGCGCCGACCAGCACCGCCGCCACGTGCGCGGGGGTGACGGCCCATCCGATCAGCGACGGCGGCGGAACCAGCGGTGTGGCGCACTGCTTTTCGTGTCGATACCACCCGAGCAGGCAGCCGAGACCGCCGACCGCCGACAGGAGCGCAGGTGCGATCCCCCACCGGTCGCCCTCCGCGATCGCGAGCAGCACCGCGCAGAGCCCGACCGCGAGCAGCACCGCGCCCATGGCGTCGAACCGTCCGCCGTCCAGCTCCGACCGCCCGGTGCCGGGGATCGCCAGCCAGGTGACGACGAGGGCAATCAGGCTGAGCGCCAACAGCATCCAGAAGACCCGACGGTATTCGCCGCCGCCGGCGACCAGCACGCCGGCCGCGACCATGCCGACGCCGCCCCCGGCCGCCATGATGCCGGACATCAGCCCGATGGCGTGGGCGAGCCGTCGTTCGTCGAGGATCGCGCGCACCACCGCCACCCCGACCGGGAACAGCGCGAACGCTGTGCCCTGCAGCACCCGACCGGCGATCAGCAGCGGCAGGGACGGTGCCAGCACGCACAGAACCGAGCCGATGACCACCACGACGAGCGTGCCGATCAGTACCGGGCGGCCCCCGCGCTGGTCGGCGAGCCGGCCGAGCACCGGGGTGGTCACCGCGGCCGCGAGCAGGTTCGCGGTGAGCACCCAGCCGACCGCGGTCGGACCGATGTCGAGTTGGCGCGCCATGGTCGGGATCACCGGGACCACAGCGGCCTGCAGGATCGCCAGGGTCATCATCGAGAAGCACAGCGCGGCAACGACTCGTCCGCCGCGGACTCGGGCGGCGGCGGCGGGACGGACGTCGGTACGCGCGTCCGCGGTCACCGCCCCGTCCACTGGGGGGTGCGTTCGGCCGCGAACGCCCGCGGCCCCTCCTTCGCGTCCTCACTGGTCATCACGATCCGGGTGGCGTCGCGGTTTATCGCCCAGTCCTCCTGCGCCCATCCGGTGTTCGCGGCGGCGCTCTCGTGCATCACCCGCTTGCTCTGCTGCACGGCGATCGGGGCGTTCGCGGCGATCGTCCCGGCGAGCTCGAGGGCCGCGGCCAGCGCGGTGCCCGCCGGGGCGACCGCGTTGACCAGGCCCAACTCGTAGGCGCGCGCCGCGGACACCGGGCGTCCGGTCAGCGCGATCTCGGCGGCGACCTTCGGCGGCACCTGCCGGTGGATGCGCAGGACGCCACCGGCAGCGGCGATGAGGCCGCGGGTGACCTCGGGCAGACCGAGTGACGCCCGCTCGTCGATGACGGCGAGGTCCGCGGACAGGACGATCTCGGTGCCACCGCCGAGCGCGAAACCGTTCACCGCGGCGATCACCGGTTTCGGGATCCAGTGCCGGACGATGCCGGCGAAGTCGCGGTCGCGGTGCTCGGGGTCGTAGACGCCTCGGCCCGCGGCGATCTCCTTCAGGTCCGCGCCGGCGCAGAAGGCCCGGCCCGCACCGGTGATGACGACGACCCTCACCTCCGGGTCGGCGGCGGCGCGTTCCAGCGCGGCTCCGGCGGCCGCCGACAGCGCGGCGTCGACGGCGTTGAGCACGTCGGGCCGGTTCAGCGTCACGATCGCGACATGGTCACGCACCTCGTACAGGGCGGCCGGCTCGGTCACGGTCACAGAGGTCTCCTCACGGGGCGGGGACGACGATCTACAGGTCGAGGACGAGCCGGGGCGTGCAGCTGCGGGAGACGCAGATCATCATCGCGTCGTTCGCGGCCTGCTCGTCGTCGGTGAGGACGGAGTCGCGGTGGTCGGGCCGGCCGGCGAGCACGGCGACCTCGCAGGTCCCGCAGGTGCCCTCCCGGCAGGAGAAGTCGACGTCGACGCCGCTGCGCTGCAGTGCGTCGATGATGGACTCCGACTCCGCCACCTCGACGACGCCGCCGCTGCGCCCGAGCTCCACTTCGAAGGCACCGTCCTCGGTTTCGCCGATGTCCTTGGGCGCGAACCGCTCCACGTGCAGCGTGACGTGATCGCGTTCCCGGCAGGCGGATTCGATCGCCTGCAGCAGCGGCTCGGGGCCGCAGCAGTACACCGCGGTGCCCGGCGCGGCCGCGTCCAGGGCGGTGGCCAGGTCGAGGATGCCGTACTCGTCCTGGGGGCGCAGCAGAACCCGATCGGGGTGCGCGGCGGTCAGGTCGTCGGCGAAGGCCATGCTCGCGCGGGTGCGACCGCCGTACAGCAGCTGCCACGCCGCGCTGCGCTCGTCGACGCGGTGCAGCATCGGGCGGAGCGGGGTGATGCCGATGCCACCGGCGACGAAGAGGTACGAGGGCGCCTCGGCGAGCGCGAAGTGGTTGCGGGGACCGCCGGTCTCGATGAGGTCGCCGACCTCGAGCTTGTCGTGCACGTACGCCGAACCGCCGCGTCCGTTCGGCTCGCGCAGCACACCGACGGTCAGCGAGGTCGTGTCGCCGGGGTCGCCGCACAGCGAGTACTGGCGGGTGACCTCGCCGAGGACGAGGTCGAGGTGGGCGCCGGGCTCCCAGGCTGGCACCTCGCCGCCGTCCGGGTCCGTCAGTGTCACGAGCACGACCCCGTCCGCCGCCGGCTCCTTGGCGCTCACCCGCATTCGCCGGATTGTCTGGTTGTCGGTCATCGGCTGTGTCCACTTCACTCGATCCATACTTGACTAAATCTTATGCAATTAGATTAATTGGACGCAAGGGCGACGTAGAGGGCACTTGCCCAGGGCCACATCGTGGGTCTAAATCTATAGTTGTTAGCCGCATGACCGACAGGAGCACACACATGGACGCACCTTCCTCCCCGGGATCGGTGCTCGACCTGTTCCGCCTGACCGGATCCGTCGCGGTCGTGACCGGGGCGGGCAGCGGCCTCGGCGCGGGTTTCGCCCGGGCCCTGGCCGAGGCCGGAGCCGACGTGGTGGTCGCGGCCCGGCGCCGCGACCGGCTCGAGCAGGTCGCGGAGACGGTGACGGCCGTGGGGCGGCGCTGCCTGGTCGTACCCACCGACGTCACCGACCCGGACCAGTGCGACGCCCTGGCGAACGCGACGATGGCGGAGTTCGGCCGCCTCGACGTCCTGGTGAACAACGCCGGTGTCACGCACGCGGCGCCCGCAACCCGTGAACGCCCCGAGGACTACCGGAACGTGCTCGAGGTCAACCTCTTCGGCGCCTACTGGACCGCGCAGGCGTGCGCCCGGGTTATGCGTCCCGGCGCGAGCATCGTCAACGTGGCCAGTATGCTCGGCCTGGTGAAGTCGATACTGCCGCAGGCCGCGTACGCGTCCAGCAAGGCCGGCCTGATCGGGCTCACCCGCGACCTGTCGAATCAGTGGTCCGGACGAAAGGGCATCCGGGTCAACGCGATCGCCCCCGGCTTCGTGGAGACCGACATGATCGACGAGATGCCCGCACAGACGCTGGCCCGGTTCGTCGGCGAGTCCTCACTCGGCCGCGCCGCCACCCAGCGCGAGATCGACGCCGCGGTGGTGTTCCTGGCCAGCCCCGCCGCGGGGTACGTCACCGGCTCGACCCTGGCGGTCGACGGCGGCACGTCCGGCCACTGACCACGAGGAAGGCCCACCATGACCGACACCACCACTGCCGTCCGGCTGCAGGGCGACGGCGTCACCCTGGTCGCGGACCGCTGGGACCCCGTCGACCGTCCCGCACTGGGCACCGTGCTGCTCCTGCACGGCGGCGGTCAGACCCGCCACTCGTGGCAGCGCACCGGGAAACGGCTCGCCGACCACGGCTGGAGCGCACTGGCCGTCGACGCCCGCGGGCACGGGGACAGCGACTGGGCCGACGACGGCGACTACGCGATCGCCGCGCACGCCCGCGACCTCGTCGCCGTGGCGACGAAGCTGGACACTCCCCCGGTACTGGTGGGCGCCTCGTTGGGCGGCATGGCCTCGCTGCTCGCGCAGGGCTCCAATCCGGGACTCGCCCGGGCGCTCGTCCTGGTCGACATCACCCCGCGGGCGGAGCCGGAAGGCATCACGAAGATCACCACCTTCATGCGCGACGGCCTGGCCGGCTTCGACACCCTCGAGGACGCCGCCGCAGCCGTGGCGGCCTACAACCCGCACCGCAAGCGGCCTCCGCGGGCGGACGGGCTGCGCAAGAACCTGCGAGAGCGGGACGGCCGGTGGTACTGGCACTGGGATCCGCGGATGCTCGGCGACCGCGTGAACAGTCCGGAGCAGGCCGGTGTCCGCGAGGAGCAGGCGCGCGCCGCCGCGCAGGCCGTCACCGTCCCGACCCTGCTGATCCGCGGCGCTCAGTCCGACGTGGTCAGTCCCGAGGGCGCCCGCGACCTCCTCGAGCTGATCCCGGGGTCTCGGCTGGTCGACGTCGGCGGTGCCGGGCACATGGTCAGCGGCGACGACAACGACGTGCTCAGCGAAGGTCTGCTCGAGTTCCTCGATCGCGACGTCCCGGCGTGGTGAGTCGACGGTCGGGGCAGCCGGCCGACCACCCGTTACGATCAGGGCGACCGGCCAGGTGCGCCGCCTGGCGGCGCCGAGTGGAAAGCACGAGATGCCCCGACCGTCGAAACCGCTGATCAGCCGCGCCTCCGCGGTCGCGGCGTCCATCGAGATCATCGACACCGAAGGGCTCGAGGCGTTCAGCCTGCCGCGGCTGGCCAAGCATCTCGGCGTCCGGGCACCCTCGCTCTACCACCACTTCTCCGACAAGTCGGAGATTCTCTCGGCGGTCGCGCGGCAGATCGCCGGCGCCGGCTCGATTCCGCGGCGCAAGCCGGGGCCGGACTGGCCGGAGTACTTCGTGTCGATCGCGATGGGCTTCCGGCAGTCGATCCTGCGGCACCGCAACGCGGCGCCGATCCTGCTGCAGTACCTGCCGCGCGACCTGCTCATCGGCACCTACGAGGAGACGGCCCGGTTCCTCGAGGCGTCCGGGGTCCCCGCCCGACTGCACGTGCAGATCCTCGACGGCATGGAACGACTCTCGCTCGGCGCGGCCCTCACCGAGGCGATGCGCGGGCCGAGCACCCGCACCACGATCTTCCCGAACGTCGACCCGGAGTCGCAGCCCACCCTGGCCCGCGCACTCGAGGAGAACGAGCTCACGTCGAAGAAGCTGTACGAGGAGATGGTCCGCAGCTTCCTGTTCGGCGTCATGCGCGACGAAGCCGGATCGGACACCAGGACGGCCTGACGGTCAGGGGCGTTCGAACAGGTCCACGGCCGTGGTGACGCGGTCGTTCGGCAGTTCCTCGGCGATGTTCTCACCGGTGCGCAGCCAACCGCCGCGCAGCGCGGAGCGCAGCCAGTTGTCCAGGGCGACCCGGGTTTCGAAGCGCAGCACGATGACGCAGACGTCCGAGGTGCTGCTCTCCTTGAGCCAGCCGCCACCGAGGAAGCCGGGGAAGATCCGGGCGAGGCCGAGGCCGCTCTGAATCCAGTCGGCGAACTCGTCGTCCCGCCCGGGCCGGATCCGACGCACGATGGTGGTGGTCACGTTCGCGCCGTCGTCGTCGGCCACGCCGCCGGTGTTGGTCACTGTTATCCGCCTCGGCTCCCGCGCACGTCCACGTGTGCGACCACTTCAAAATAGCAGCGCAACGTCCACAGGCGATGCCCCGGAACGAATCTTTTCCGGGGCACCGCCCGTGTCGTCGTGGACGCCTACTGCGCGGGTGCGGGCATGTGCACCGTCTTGGTCTCGAAGAACTCCTCGAGACCCTCGACGCCGCCCTCCCGGCCGAGACCGGACTGCTTGTATCCGCCGAAGGGGATGGTGAAGTCGATGACGGCGCCGTTGACGCTGATCGTCCCGGTCCGGATGCGTTGCGCGAGGGCGTAGCCGCGGTCCAGGTCCTCGGTGTACACGGCGCCGGAGAGTCCGTAGATCGAGTCGTTCGCGATCGCGACCGCGTCGTCCTCGTCGTCGTAGGTGATCAGCGAGATGACGGGGCCGAACACCTCCTCCTGCGCGATCCGCATGTCGTTGCGCACGCCGTCGATCAGCGTGGGGGCGACGAAATAGCCCTGGTCCACGCCCTCCGGCCGGCCGCCGCCCAGGACGACGGTCGCGCCGTCCTCGACCGCGGCGGCGATGTAGCCCTCGACGCGGTCCCGGTGCCGTTCACCGGCGAGGGGGCCGAGGAAGTTGGTGGGCTCCCACGGGTTGCCGATCGGCAGGGAGCCGTACGCGACCTTCAGCGCCTCGAGCACCTCGTCGTGCCGCGTGCGGGAGACCAGGACGCGGGTCAGCGCGATGCACGCCTGCCCGGACTGCATGCAGCCGCCCATCGGCAGCGACTGCAGCACGTGGTCGAGGTCGGCGTCGTCGAGGATGATCGCGGCCGACTTGCCGCCCAGTTCCAGTGACACGCGGGCGATCCGGTCGCTCGCGAGGGAGGCGATGCGGCGGCCGGCGACGGTGGATCCGGTGAACGTGATGTGGTCGACGTCAGGGTTGGTGACCAGGGTCTCGGACACCTCGCGGTCGGCGATCAGGACGCTGACGACCCCCTCGGGGATGCGGCCCTCGGCGACGAGTTCGGCGATGACGTCGGCGAACACGGCCGGCGACAGCGGCGCGTCCGGCGCGCCCTTGAGGATCACCGAGCAGCCCGCGGCGAGCGCAGGCGCGACCTTGAAGGCGATGGTGCCGATCGGACCGTTCCACGGAATGATCGCGGCGACAACGCCGGTCGGCTCCTTGAGGATGCGGGAGACGCCGCCGTCGGCGCGGGTGCGGTCGTCGCGGACCTCGAACGTGCGCGCCTCGGCGGCGACCGCGCGGAACAGACCGGCGGTCATCTGCTGGGTGCCCGCGCTGACGGCGACCGGAATGCCGACCTCGAGGACGCCGATCGTGGTCAGCTCCGAGGTGCGCTGTTCGAGCCGGTTCGCGATCTCGTCGACGACGTCGGCACGTTCGGCCATCGACTTGCCGGCCCAGGCGCCCTCGTCGAAGGACTTCCGCGCCGCGGCGACGGCACGCGCGACGTCTTCCGCTGTGGCACTGCGGATCCGCGCGGCGCGCTGTTCGCTCCACGGGTCGACGAGGTCGATCCACTCGTCGCCGGTCGAGTCGACCCAGCGGCCGCCGATGAAGACCTGCTCGCGGTCGGCGACCGTGGGGGCCGACGCGGTGGTGTCCGTGATGGTCATGTGTGGCCTCTCAGCGGTTGTTGTAGCCGGCGTCGACGGGGAGGGTGACGCCGGTGATGTAGCGCGCCTCGTCGGACGCGAGGAAGACGATGGCGTTGCTGATGTCGACGGCCTCGATCAGCTCGACGGGCATCGGGTTCTTGTAGGCGTCGTCGTTCGCGACCTCGGGGTGCGCATTGACGAACGCGCCGTATTCGGCGTTGGCGACCATCGGGGTGTTGACGCCGGTCGGATGAATGGTGTTGACGCGAATGAAGTTCTTGGCCAACTGCTTCGAGTACAGCCGCATGAGTCCGACGACGCCGTGCTTGGCGGCCGAGTAACCCGCCTGGCCGGGGAAGGTGTTGAGCCCGATGCTGGTCAGCCCTGCCGCGGAGCTGGTGATCGCGACGGATCCGCCCTCGCCGCGCTCGATCATGCCGGGCACCGCAACCTCGAGGACGTGCCAGACGCCGGTGAGCATGGTGTCGACGGCGTCGTGCCATGCCTGCGGCTCGCTGCCCTGGTCGATCACGGGCATGATGCCGGCGTTCGGCACCAGGATGTCGACGTGGCCGAACTGCTCGATGCCCGCGTCGTAGGCGCGCTGGACGTCCTCGCGGTTGCGCACGTCGCCGATCGTGGTGACGATCCGGCCACCGGCGTCCTTCACCAGACGCTCGGTCTCGGCGAGGTCCTCCTCGGTGGCCATCGGGTAGAACACGGACGGGATCTGCGCGCAGATGTCCATGCCGATGATCGCCGCACCCTCCTCGGCGAGGCGGACGGCGTGGGAGCGGCCCTGCCCGCGCGCCACGCCGGTGATGAATGCGACCTTGCCTTCGAGCCTGTTCATGGGATTCCTTCTCTCGCTGACTGTGTCGACCCGGGCCGTCGTCGATCGGGGCGCGATCGGACCGGGGAATCGACCACCGGGTGTCCGGGGAGGTGAGTGCGGGCGGGGATCCCGCGGCCGCTGTGAGTGCCGTCACAAAACGCTACGCGCAACCGTGGCATCCGTCAACGCATTACAGATATCGTCATTCGTCTCATGTGTCATACTGCCGACCTGGTAGCAGGCGTGCGCCTCCGCCTGTTCGAAGGAGAGCAGCCGGCACATCCGCACGGCGCGCTCGTCGTCCGGGTCGATGCGCATCAGCGCGAGCTGGGCACCCGCGTCACGCAGGGCGGCGAGCGCGCACACCAGCAGGGCCGACCCGAGACCCCTGCCCGAGGCGCGATCGGCGACGGCGAGGGCGCCGATCCACGCCGCCCGCAGCTCTTCGTGCTCGTGGAGCGTGGGGTCGAAGCGGACGAAACCCGCCGGCCGACCGTCCACGGAGGCGATCACGGTGGATCCGGAATCTGCTGCGCGCGAGAGTATGTCACGATTCCGGGGCGGCATGGTGGTCGCGGAGAGCACCGCGTCCATCGCGCCGCCGAACTCCTCGACCGAGGCGGGCTCCGCCAGCGCAGCGTCGGTCGGCACGGGGTCGAGCGGCGCGGCCCACGGTCCCGACAGGTGGCGCACCAGCGTCCACTGTCGCCTGACCGCGGGCACGCCGAATCGGGACGTCAACCGCTCGGAGGCGGGATGCGAACCGTAGGCCCACGCCCGCAGCACCCGCGCCCCCGTTCCGGCCCAGCCGCCGTCGCCCGCGGTGTCCAGCCCCAACTCCTCGACCAGAAGCGTGGCGATCCCGCGCGACCGGTAGTCGGGGTCCACGACGAACTGCCCGACGCCGAATCCGTCGGTGTCCACCGCGAGGTGCAGGTAGGCGACCACCACCCACGGCACGTCGGGTCGGGCACTCAGGTCGCGCCGGGCCCGGATCGGCAGGTGCCACACCCGCTGCTCGTCGTCCGAGCGACCGTCGACCGCAGCCGGGTCGACGGCCGAGAATCCCGCCTCGGCGTCGTAGTCGGCAGCCCGGCGCACCAGCCCGAGAACCTCGTCGCGGTCGTCCGCGGTCAGCTCGCCACACCAGCGGTAAGAGATCATCCCTACTCCTCGTCGAGCGGATCTGCCCACAAATCTAACGGCCGTCGGTTTAGGCCGCAAGGGTGCGACCGGAAGCCGAGGGTTTACAACTAAACCTAACTCATTTAGATTTAGCTCATGGATCGGTCGGTCCGGCGTGAGGGCGTCACGGACCGGGGCCGACGTCGCAGACGAGATTGGGAGGAAACCGATGACCGAGGTCGGAGCACCCCGCGAGGAACGCATTCGGCGGGCACTGGACCACCTGCGCAACGACACCACCGACGAGTTCGAACACCTCACCTGGTTCGAGCCGGAGGAATTCACCGATCCGGCCGTCGCCAAGCGCGAACGGGACCTGGTCTTCGGGCGGGTACCCAGCATCGTCGCCCACGGATCGGAGATCCCCAAGGCCGGCGACTTCTTCACACTGCAGCTGCCACGGAACAACGTCATCGTCGTCCGCCAGCGCGACGGCAGCGTCAAGACGCTGGTGAACCTGTGCCGGCACCGCGGCGCCATGGTGGAGAAGGAGGAGAAGGGCCGCTGCCGGCTGTTCTCCTGCCCGTACCACCGGTGGTCGTACGACACGGACGGCAGCCTGCGCACCATCACCCGCGACAACACCTTCGGTGAGGCCGAGCGGGAGAAGATGGGCCTGATCCAGCTGCCGACCGAGGAGCGGCACGGCTTCATCTGGGTGGTCGACGACGCCGACGCCGACATCGACGTGGCCGCGTGGCTGGGCCCCGAGATGGACGCGATCCTCTCGACCTACGACCTGGAGTCGAAGGTCGCGGTCAAGGCCGAGGGCTTCGACGAGCCGGTGAACTGGAAGATCATGCAGGACGCCTTCCTCGACGGCTACCACATCCAGTACGCCCACCCGAACACCGCGGCGAAGCACATCCACACCAACGTGATGGCGTTCGACGACTTCGGCAGGCACTGCCGGTTCATCGCCCTGCGCAAGTCGATCGACCGCTGGATCGAGGAGGATCCCGGCGACCGCAGCCTGGCGAAGGACGTCACCGAGACGCACTTCCTGCTTCCGAACAGCACCCTGCTGCGTCAGCCGGATCACTTCCAGCTCTTGACCTTCCGTCCTCATCCGACAGATCCGCAGCGCAGCCGCATGGAGATGCGGCTGATCGTGCCGAAGGTCGAGGACACCGAGCTGACCGAGGAGAAGTGGACCCGGATCTGGGACAAGAACTGGGAGATCCTCCTCGCCGTGCTGCACGCCGAGGACTTCCCCCTGCTGCGCGACTCGCAGGTGAGCATGAGCAGTGCCAGCGCCGGCCGGATGGTCATCGGCCGAAACGAGGTCGCCAACCAGGTGTTCCGGCGCGAAACCCAGAAACTGTTGAGCGAGAACTGACTTCCGAGGAGTAACAGACCGTGGAGAGCGATCTCTTCGACAACGACCACGAACTGTTCCGCGCCGCGGTGCGCGGATTCGTGGAACGCCACGTGGTACCCAATCTGGAGAAGTGGGACGCGAACCGTCTCATCGACCGCGACACCTGGCTGACCGCCGGCCGCCAGGGCCTGCTCGGGCTGACGGTGCCGGAGGAGTTCGGCGGCCCCGGCGAGACGGACTACCGCTACCGCGTGGTGATCCAGGAGGAGATCGCCCGCGTCGGCGCGTCCGCGCTGCAGTCGGGCTTCTCCACCAACGACGACATCGTGCTGAACTACCTGCTCCGGCACGCCGACGACGACCAGAAGCGCCGCTGGCTACCGGGATTCGTGACGGGCGAGACGATCGGTGCGATCGCGATGAGCGAGCCCGCCGCCGGCAGCGACCTGCGCGCCGTCACCACCACCGCCGTCCGGGACGGCAACGAGTGGGTTCTGAACGGCGCCAAGACGTTCATCACCAGCGGTATCCTCGCCGACCTGGTGGTCGTCTTCGCCAAGACCGACCAGGACGCCGGCTCCAAGGCGTTCAGCCTGTTCGTCGTCGAGGACGGCGCCCCCGGCTTCACCCGCGGCCGCAAACTCGACAAGGTGGGCCTGCACGCCCAGGACACCGCCGAGCTCTTCTTCGACAACGTCCGGATCCCGCAGGAGAACCTCCTCGGGGAACGGGGAGCAGGCTTCGCGTACCTGATGCAGTCGCTGCCCCTCGAACGGCTCGGCATCGGCATCGCCGCGCAGGTCTCCGCCGAGGCGGTGTTCTCCTGGACGATGGACTACGTCCGCGAACGCACCGCGTTCGGCAAGCGGATCGGCGAATTCCAGGGCATGGGCTTCGATCTCGCGAAACTACGCACCGCCGTCGAGGTCTCGCGCGCGTACATCGACCGCTGCATCCGCGAGTACAACCAGGGCACCCTCACGGCCGTGGACGCGTCCAAGGCGAAGCTCTGGGCAACCGAACTGCAGGGGCAGGTCGTCGACGCCGGCGTCCAGTACCACGGCGGCTACGGCTACATGATGGAATACCCCGTCGCCAAGGCCTACCTGGACCACCGGATCCAACGGATCTACGGCGGCACCAACGAGATCATGAAAGAGATCATCCACCGGGACCTGATGAAGGCCTGACCTTCACCCTGTGCGCGTGGTGCCACCGTGGGGCGGATCATCGGATCCGCCCCACGGTCGTGTCCGGAACCGGTCGTCGAACGCCTGCACCTCGCAGCGGGACCGTCTACGCTCGAAACCTATGGATCGTTGGTTAGCGGCGCCATCCCGACCGACCCGAACCGCGCTTCTCGTCGGCACATTCGCCACCGCCGTCCTCGGCGCCGCGCTCATGGAACCGGCCACCGCGGCGGCCGACGAGTACGGCCCCCGCCAGCCGGACCGGGACTCCGCGGTGACGTACTCGGTGCAGCACCCTCGGCCCCTTCCGATCCGGATGAACGACCCCGGATGCCGCCCCGACTCGGCCCACGGTTCCGGTCGATGCGATGTCGTGGATCGCGCCGACCGGAGGTGGCCGTGGACTGGATTCCTTCGGGGGCCTGGGCGTTCGAGGTGAACACGCTCACGAAGCAGTCCACCGTGTACACACCACCCTCCCCCGGTGTCGCCTGGGCCGCGATGGGTTGCGAGGTCGAACTCCACTGCAGCGGAACCACGATCTGTTGTCGGGAACCGTCCGGGCGAGGTTGATGTTGTGCGAGACGATGAGGATCGTCGCTTCGATCTCGGTGTTGATTTCTGACCGACACCTCGATGCCCACCCCTGGTTCCTTCCACCGTGCGACATGCGCGCGTTTCGATTGACCCCGCCGTGCCCCGACCACGGCGGCTTCTTCGACCTGTCCTCCGCGACTCGGGTCGCGGACCGCTCTCGCCGGCTGCACCGGCGAGGTGTGTCAGACCGTTTCCGGCACCCGACGCTGCAACGCAACGTCGACCATGCCGAGCCGATTCACCACCTTGACCCTCGGACGACCCGCGACCCGTCCGGCCTTGCGTTCGTGTGCGTCCAGCCGCTTCCACCCCGCCAGATCGACGCGATCGGCGTGCCGCTGCGCGAGCAGCCGACGGAACGCGCTCAGTTCTTCCTCCACGGACCCGAGTCGACCCGCCGCGAAGTCCGACACCAGCTCTGCGACAGTCTGTTCCGAGCACAGCCGGTTGGACCCGATCACGCCGATGGGGCCACGCTTGAGCCAGCCGGCCGTGTAGACGCCGCGCACGGGGGTCCCTGTCGCTGGATCGTGGACGACGCCGTTGCGGTTCGGCAGCACACCGAGTACGTCGTCGAACGGCACGCCGGGCAGCGGGCGGCCTCGGAAGCCGACCGAACGGAGGACGAGCCCCGCGGTCAGGTCCTCGACCTCGGGGTCTCCACCGAGCGCCGGCCCGGTGACCTCGACCCGCAGGCCGTCCGTCACCGTCGCACCGAGCACCTCGGTCGGCGACCGGAAGAACTGCAGGTGGATCTGCCGGTTGCCCGGCACCGGCCGGGCGTGGTGGTACCGGTCGAGGATGGACGCGCGGATGCGGGTCAACTCGTCGGCGGCGAGCGCGGGATCGAACGGGTGCGACGCCGTCACATCCAGCCCGGGAAGGTTCCCGAGGCCCAGCAGCTCCGGTGTGCTGAACGCCGCGTGCTCCGGGCCACGTCGGCCGAGGACCACCACCTTCCGAATCCTGCTGGCGACCAGCGCCTCCAGGGCGTGCTCGGCGATGTCGGTACCGATCAGGCGGGAGGCGTCGCTCGTCAGGATCCGGGCGACGTCGAGCGCCACGTTCCCGTTGCCCACGACGACGGCGCACTCGCCCGTCAGGTCGAATTTCGCGTCGGCGTGATCGGGATGGCCGTTGTACCAGAGCACGAAGTCGCGCGCGGCGACCGTGCCCGGCAGGTGCTCACCGGGAATGCCGAGCCGCCGGTCCCCCTCGGCACCCGATGCGTAGACCACCGCATGGTGGTGCCGCAGCAGCTCGTCGTGCGTGACGTGCACTCCCACTTCGGTGTTCAGGTGGACGGTGCAGGACTTCCTGCCGAGCGTGCGGGCGAACAGCTTGGCGATCCCCTTGGTGGCAGCGTGGTCGGGTGCCACCCCGTAGCGGACGAGACCGCCCGGCGTGGGCAGCTTCTCGAGGATGGTGACCTCGACGTCGAGCCCCTTCGTCGTGCACAGCGCATCCGCGACGTAGCACGCCGACGGTCCGCTGCCCACGATCGCCACCCGAAGGGTTCCGGGGCTACTCGTCCCGACCGGCGGCGCCTTCTCGTCCGTCGACGTAACCCGAGGCCGGTCGCGGAAGTATGCCGCGTTCATCTCGACGAAAGGTTGTGTCGCGGAGGTGATGTCCTCCGGGGGCACGATCGCGTCCACCGGGCATTCGTCGATGCAGGCGCCGCAGTCGATGCACGTGTCGGGATCGATGAAGAGCATCTCGGTCCGGATGGTCACCCGCTCCTGCGGGGTCGGATGGATGCAGTCGACCGGGCATACCGCGACGCAACTCGCGTCGTTGCAGCACGGTTGGGTCACCACGTGCGCCATGGTCGCTCCTCATCGCTTGTCACCTCGGACCCACGTCTCATTGCTGAATTGACACGCAAGGCGCTTCGGAGGCGAACGCGGAAAACTATGTGGCCGTGAGTGTCACGTGATCGCTGTCCGGGATCCTCAGGCGAGCTGGTTTACAGCTTACAGCTTCTGTCATCTGTTATACGCCATGTGACCCACACCACGCAAGGTGCGGGACGGCCACGTGCCGCATCCGCCGCCTCGACAACAGCAGCCGACCGTACGCCGCATCGAGCGGCGTCGACGGAAAGGGCGAGCGTCAGCCGAACGGAGAAGCCGGGTCTTCGGCGGACGGGTCGGTGACGATTCCGGGCAGCAGAAGCCGGGTCAGGAAGCCGCGCAGGTCTGGGTCGCTCGCAGCACCGAAGTCCATGCGCCCCACCAGAATGAGCTCGACGAGAACGATCCAGTCGGTGATCTCACGGGTCGTCGCCCCGGGCCGGATCTCGCCGCGGTGCCGGGCGGCGTCGATCACCGGCGACCACATCTCGTGCGTCAGATCGGCGGCGAGTTCGGAACTGCCGGCCAGCGGGGCGCCCCACCCCAGGTGCTCCGGACCGACGATCAAGCGGATGAGCGGGTCCTTGCGGCCGAGGTCGACGAGGTGGACGAGGCCCTCGACGAGTTGCTCGGCGACCGTCTCGTAGCGCGTCAGGAACTCGCGGGTCTCGTCGAAGAGCCGTCGCGACCGCACCTCGATGAGTGCCGTGACGAGGGCGTCGCGGTCCCGGAAATACCTGTACAGCGTGGGCCGCGAGACCCCGGCCTCCCGGGCGATGTCGTCCATAGTCGACTTCAGTACCCCGTACCGCTGGAACGTCGATTCCGCGGCGGCGAGGATCTGCCCGCGAGCGACGCTCGCGTCCACACTGAGAACGCCCACCGCGCGTCGTCGCGCCATCTGCATCTCCTCGAATCAGGCCGGATCGTCGACCACGCCGGATGGCCTGCCTGCGCCCGCCTCCGCGCCGGCGAGCACTGTGCCGTCCACGATGGCGGGCAACAGGAATCGCGTCAGCATGCGACGGTGCTCGGGATCGTCCTCGCTACCGAAATCCTTGCGCCCCATGAGAATCAGCTGCACCATCGTGATCCAGTCGCAGATGTCCTCGGTCGTGGTCCCCGGCCGGATCTCGCTCCGCTTACGCGCCTCGTCGATCAGCGGGGACCACATCTCGGTGGTGAGGCGCGCAGCCAGTCCCGAGCTGCCGAGCAGGGCCGTGGCCGTGTCCATGTGCTCGGGGCTGACGATCAGCTGCATGATCGGGTCACGTCGACCGCGGTCCACCAGGAAGACGAGCCCGTCGACGACCTGTTCGCCGAACGTCGGGCGCTGCCGGAGGTAGGCCCGGGCCTTGCCGAACAGCCGACGCGATCGAGCCTCCACCATCGCCGAGAGCACCGCATCACGGTCCCCGAAGTAGCGGTAGATCGTCGGCCTCGACACGCCGACCTCCTGGGCGATGTCGCCCATCGTGGTCTTGACCACTCCGTAGCGCTGGATCACGGCCTCGGCCGCAGTGAGGATCTTGGCCCGCGCATCATCTGCGTCGTCCCCCAGGACGCCGACGCGCCTGCGCGCCATTCGACCCTCCACTTCACCGATCCCACTCGCCATCCGGCCAGAAGAGCCTAACAAGCATTGCCCCTGGTCTCGCCGCGTGGCCTGCCACGGCACGGCTTCTCTCGAGCCGGGGACTCCCGGCGTGACCGCACCCCTGTTCGGTCACGCCGGCAGCAGTGGGATCGCGCGGTCCCTCAGCGCGACGACTCCACATTCCGGACCGGGCGGACCGCCCTCACCCCTTCCGGCGTGAACCGGATCGGGAGACGGACACATCCCCGGACCTGGCTGCCGTGCAGGATCGGCGGGTCCCCGTCGACCAGGCGGTAGTCCGGAATCCGGCGGTGCAGCTCCTCGAGGGCGATCGACAGCTCGATCCGGGCGAGGTGCGAACCCAGGCAACGGTGTGCACCCGACCCGAACGACAGGTGCAGGTTCGGGTGCCGATCGAGCTCGAGCTCGTTCGGATCCTCGAACTCGTCCTCGTCCCGGTTGGCCGAGCACAGCATGAGGATCAGCTGGTCGCCCTCCTTGATGTGCACGCCACCGAGTTCGACGTCCCGCGTCGCACGCCGACCGGGAACGACCGCCGCCTCGATCCGAAGGATCTCCTCGACCGCGCTCGAGACCAGATCGTCGTTGTCGATCAGTTCCGCACGCTGCTGGGGGTTGTTGTACAGGTGGATGATGCTCCAGGCCAGCGAGCCCTGCACGGTGTGCAACCCGGCGATCAGGAGCAGGAAGAACATCCGGTTGAGTTCCTCGTCGGTCAGCAACCGCGTGCCGTCCTCCAGCTCCACCTCGGTATGGATGAGCGTCGAGGTGATGTCGTCACCGGGGTTGGCCCGGCGCTCGTCGACGATCTTCTGGAAGTAGGTGAGCATCCCGAGTCCGGCCTCGGCGCGCGCCTGCATCGACTCTTCCTCGCTGGCACCGGGTTTCCCGGTGAGAACGATGTCCGTCGCCTCGGTGAACATCGGCGCGTCCGCGACCGGCCAGTCCATCAGGGCGAGGAACACCCGCGTCGGCAGCTCGTGTGCGAACTCGCTGATGAACTCCGCCTCGCCCTTCGCAGCGAAGCCGTCGATCAGCTCGCCCACGAGATCGCGGATCTGACCGGCGAGCGCCTTCATGCGGTTCGGCGAGAACAGGGGCTGCAGCGCGAGCCGGTAGCCGGTGTGCTCAGGCGGGTCGAGCTCGATGGGGATGAACTTGCCCATGCCGCCGGGGCCGGTGACGAGGTTGTTCGGGTAGCTCGAGAAGGTCTCCGGGTCCCGGAGAACCTCGTGAATCTCCTTGTAGCGGGTCACGATCCAGTGCCCGCCGTGCGCGGTCGAGTACACGACCGGGCCCTTGCCTGCGAGATCGGCCACTCTCTCCTGAATCGTGTCGACCGGCTGGGTGAGTCCCGGATCGTAGATGTCGAAGTCGACGACGAGATCGGACGGCGCATCGTCCACGGTTGTGGTGGTCATGTCTTTCCTTCCTCGAAAACCTTGAAGTTCTGTCTGTTTCGGAAGATCACACTGGTTCGACGGTGAGCGCCCGCTCCGGGCACACGAGGACCGCGGCCCGGGCCGACTCGACGTCGGCGTCCGTCCCGAGCGGATCGCGGCGGACCACGGGATCCCCCTGGTCGTCGCAGTCGAGTACGTCGGGCGAACGTCCGTAGCAGAGGCCGTGCCCGGCACAGGCGGTGCGGTCGACGGCCAACCGGACTGTCGACGTGCCGTTGGGATTCATCGGAGCTCCTTGCGGGAAGGGAGTGCGTGGCCGGCCGCGGACAACTGCCACCGCGGGCGCTGATGGAACATCGCCCGAGCGGGCGACGACGAAGACCCCGACCGGAAGACGATGCTCCGCCCCCGGCGTGTGATCGACGTTACAGTTACTGACAACTGACGTCAATCGATATTTGTCAGTAGTTCGCAGAGTTGCCTGCCCCAGAACGCACAGAGCTCCCCGGAAGAATGTCGCCCCGGGGAGCTCGGTCGGCTGAAACCGCTGGCTGTCGGCGCATACGACAGTGGGGGCGAACCCTCACGGTCCACCCCCACTGCTGCGTGGTGCAGCCCTTCCGGTCAGCCGACCTCGAGCGGCAACGACTCGTCGGAAACCCACTCGTTCATCGATCGTCGTCACGGCGACGTCGTCGCGGCCCAGTCTGGCGAGCTGGAAGGCGAGGAAGGTCGCCGCGATGCCGCCACCGCAGTAGGTGACCACCGACTTGTCCTCGTCGAGCGCGCCCGCCTCGGCGAACAGCGGCCGCACCAGGTCGAGGCCCCTCGGACCGGATCCGCCCGGTCACAACATGCGAGCTACGGGTCAGGTCAAATCGCCTGATCGGACCACGCGCCCCGGACGCGCGCCGGTGTCCTGCTCCGGACAGGCACGAACCACGCTGTCCGCCAACGAGAATTGCATGCCATTCAGTTCGGTACGAGAGGAAGTCGCCGGACCCCCTGGGACCCGACGGTGTCGCGGATCCCGCTGACGTTCTCGTAGGCCTGCACGACAACCAGCGTCACGACGCCGTCGCTCTCCCGGGAACAGTCGAACAGGTGGAACGGTTCGGTGGTCATCCGGGACCTGATGGAGGTGACTGTCGCGCCGACGGCGCACCGACCAACCCGGGCATCAGCCGATGACCTGGGAGCGGGTTTCGACCGTGACCGGTGTCGGGCAGGAGGCGACGGGTTGCCGGTCCGGTGCGAGCCGATGCTGTTCACGTTGCCGACAGTGTTCGCCCGGTGTCCTTGCGGGGTACCCCAGGAGCGTGCGGACCGCCGGGACGGCCGGCGGCGCGGAAGACCTTGTGGGTGAGGCGGGAGACGATCATGCTCGAGGCGCAGCTGGAGAGAGAAGACAAGTACGAGGTCGACGACGATTTCGCGGTCCCGGACTTCGTGAAGACGCTGCCGGCCGGTGGCCGGGTCGAGCAGGCGACGGCCAACCTGGACAGCGTGTACTACGACACCGACGATCAGGATCTGTTCGGTCAGGGTGTGACGCTGCGCCGACGGTCCGGCGGGACCGACGCCGGTTGGCATCTGAAGGTGCCCGCGGACAAGGCCCGCACCGAGCTCCGGCTTCCCGTCGACGACGCCGACGGGATCCCGGCGGAGTTGACGAATCTGGTCGCGGGCGTGGCCCTGGGCAAACCCCTGCGTCCGGTGGCGACGATCTCGACCGTCCGAGGCACGTACCGCCTCGTCGACGAGCACGGCATCCTGCTGGCCGAGGTGGCCGATGATCGGGTGCAGGCCACCGCGGTCGCGGACAGCGCACGGACCGGTCGGTGGCGTGAGGTCGAGGTCGAGCTGGGAGAGGGCGGCGACGAGAAGCTGCTGAAGCGGATCGGCAAGAGCCTCACCCGTGGCACTGCCCGTCCGTCGGTGTGGGGGTCGAAACTCGGCCGGGCCCTGTCCACCGATCCCGCCCCGGCTGTCATCCGAGCGGACGACACGGGGCGGACGGTGTTGCTCGCCTACCTCGACGCCCAGGTCGAAGCGATCGTCGCCGGTGACGTGTGGCTGCGGCGGGGGCTGGACCCGATCCACTCCACCCGGGTGGGTATTCGGCGGTTCCGCAGCACCCTGAGGGTGTTCCAGGACCTGTTCGATCCCGGTCGGCAGGCGGCGCTCGATGACGAATTGAAGTGGTATGCGGGCATTCTCGGTGAGGTGCGGGACCGGCAGGTGCAGCGGGAACGGTTCGCGGGCGCGGTCGCGGAGCTGCCGGTCGAGCTGCTGATGGGGCCGGTCGCGGCGCGGATCGAGAACGATCTGCTCGCCGAGCAACTGCGGTGTCACGATGCCGTGATGGCCACCCTGGTCAGTGCCCGCTACCGGGAGCTCGTGGCGAGCCTGGCGCGGTGGCGCATCGCACCACCGTTCGCGGACGAGGGTCCGGTGGGCGAGAAGGCGATCACGGGGGCGGCGCGGAAGGCGCGGCGCAAGGCGAAGAAGCGACTGGCCACCGCGGTCGCCACCGCCGACGACGCCCGGCTGCACCGGGCCCGCAAGGCCGCGAAGCGGGCCCGGTACGCCGCCGAGCTCGGGGCACCGGTGATCGGGCGGAAGAACGCGAAGAAGAAGGTGAAGAAGTACAAGAAGATTCAACGGGTGCTCGGTGAACACCAGGACAGCGTGGTGGCCACCGGGACCCTACGCATGCTCGGTGCCCGGGCCGGCAGCACACCGGGGGAGAACGGGTTCGCCTTCGGGCTGCTCTACGCCCTCGAACAACAGAACGCGGAGAACGCCCGCGCCGACGCCGCCCGATTGGTCACCTGACACGATCAGGAACCGGTGCGTCCTGGGTGTCTGTGCGGCCGCTGCGGGAGGCGGGCCGAACGGGCCACCGGTTCAGCGCGGGTTTGCCCCGCGCGCGCCACCCTGGCGAGCTTCGATGGCCTCGACGGATTTGCGGAGTTCCTTCCCGAGGACACGGGTGCCGAACAGTGCGAGCACGGCCGCGAGCAGTCGTCCCCGCAGGTTCTTGCCGTCGCGGCACGCAACGCTGTTGCACTGGCCGACCTGCTGCGCACAAGCGCGTACCCGCCCTGTCCGGGCTGACGACCCACGTGACACTCAGGCAACCTCGAGGACGGTCTCGATCTGACGCGGCGACTGTGGTCATTTCCGGCCGACGGCGCTCCACAGGATGGTGCTATTCACTCCTCGATTCTCTCAACCGAACGGCTGCGCCGGGGACCCGCTCGTTCGGGTCCCCGGCGTCCAGGCGTGGTCGAAGTGCCCATGCGGTGGCGTCAGGCCGGCACCCGCACCTCGTCGCGGCTTCGTGCGTCCTCCGACTCCGCCCGTGTCCGGGACACCGCGGCCGCAACCAGGCCGAGAAGTGCGATGCCGCAGAGCAGCAGGCTCAGCCAGACGGTGGTGTCGTGGAAGGCCAGGGGAACCGCGACCACCGGCACGATCGCGGCGCCGAGCGCGTTGCCGGTCTCCCGGCCGAGGCCGAGGCCGCTGAAGGCGTGCCGGGTCTCGAACAGTTCGGTGACGTACGCGCCCATCGGACCGAAGATCGACGCGACGCCGATCCCGTTGCCCAATGCCAGGACGAGCCAGAACATCGCGGCGGAACCGTGATTGGACAGCAGCCAGAACGCGGGCCACGCGAACGCCGCGCTGTACGCGAAGCCGAACAGGATGATCGGCCGGCGTCCCAGCCGGTCCGACAACCCACCGAACAGCGGGATCAGCAGCGCGTTGGTGACCTGCGCGACGATCAGGCCGATGAGGATGTCCGTTTTGCCCAGCCCCAGCTGGTTCCCGCCGAACGTCCCCATGAACACGATGTAGAAGTAGCCGATGCCGGTCATGCCGATCGCCATCACCATCACCGCGAGCAGCGCCCGGGGCTGCTGGCGGATCACGTCACGCACCGGCGTGCGAGCGGTCTTGCGTGAATCCTCGATCCGCTGGAACTTCGGCGTCTCCGGCAACGATCGCCGCAGCCACAGCCCGTAGGCGAGGATCACACCGCTGAGCAGGAACGGGATTCGCCACCCCCAGTCGAGGAACGCCTCCTTGGACATGATGCTGGACACCAGGAGCAGCGCACTGGTGCCGAGCACACCGCCGAGCGCCGAACCCATGCCGGGCAGCGAACCAAGCAGCCCGCGCTTGCGTTCCGGCGCGAACTCGACGGCGACGAGCGTCGCTCCCCCGTACTCGGCGCTCGCGCCGATCCCCTGCACCATCCGGAGGATCACCAGCAGCAGCGGAGCCAGCCAGCCGATCTGCGCATAACTCGGCAGGAGCCCGACGAGCATGGTCGCGGACCCCATCAACACCAGGGTGAGCACCAGAATCCTCTTGCGGCCGTACCGGTCTCCGAGGCTGCCGAGAACCACACCACCCACCGGACGAACCAGGAAGCCGACCGCGAAGGTGCCCACCGCCTGGAGCGTGCCGAGCAACGGACTCGACCCGCCGAAGAAGACACTGGCGAAGACCACCGAGGCGGCCGAGGCGTAGAGGCTGAAGTCGTAGTACTCGAGCAGTGTTCCGACGAACGCCGCGCGGCTGGCGCGTTTCGACTCGGCGGACGATCTCGTCCCCTCTGCGGGTGGCGACGCCGGTTCGGCGGGTGACGGCTTGGACTCGGTCATGCACACCTCGTCGTGTGTGGGCCGGGCGGAGAGCGCCCGGAGCGGCCTGTGATGCACGACACGCTAACCGATAGTCTTTAGGTTTGTCTACCGAACGGCTCGCTGACCGAAATCGGCCAAATGCATGCATTGACCACGTATTTCGTGTGCAGGCCGGCAATCTAGCCCTGGCAGGCCGGGCTTCCCGGGAACGCGGGCACGCCGAACCGGCACCCGACGTCGGTGACCGCGTTCAGCCGCTCGACGGGGTTCCGGTGCTGCAGGGCGGGCAGCAGCCCGTCCACGAGCAGCGCGGACTTGTTCTCCGGCACCAGGGAATCGGCATCGAGAGTGCCACGGACGCGGGCGAATTCGATGAGCTCGTCGTAGACCGTCGACAGTGCCGCCGCGGTGGTCCGGTCCTCCGGATCGAGCGAGGCGAAGTCGACACCGGTCTCGTATTCGTGACGGACGGCGTGGGGACCCTGATCGCAGGTCGGTGTGTTCAGGTCGATGCGGAACTCCGGCCGCTCCGGTGACGGCGCGGTGACCGTGCCGGCGTCGGTGCACGCGTGGTGGGAAATCCGGTCGGCGAGCGCGTGAATGTAGATGCCGATCCTGGCGTTCCACGACTGCGGCCCCACCCAGGAGTCGAACTGCGACGACAGCACGCCACCGGAGATGACCTGCTGCCCAGTCACATTGGTGAACGGAATGGCGATCGGGGTCTCCACACTGTACGTGCCGTTGATCGGTGTGGGCTGCGGGTCGTCGAAACACTCGGTGCCGGTGGCGTAGTCGCCGGCGGCCGTGCGGTTGGTGAAGCCTCCGGTGCACAGCGGGGCGCCGCTGCCGGGGCCGGCCATCGCCCACGTCCGCACATGGGTGAGCATCACCTCGTGGGCGGGATCGTCCACGTCGGGACGCAACCCGTCGGGCTCGGGGTCGCGTGGCCCGCGCATCGTCGGCAGGAAGTGGAACAGGAACCCGCCCGTCGCGAAATGGGTCCGCACGAGGCCACTGATGTCCGCGGTGGTCAGGGCGGCGGCGTCGGCAACCGGCTCACCGTCGACGTCACGTGGGGCGAAGGTACCGAGGTCGGTCGCCTCGTCGTAGGCCGCGATCCAGTAGGCGTCGCGCTCGGAGAAGCCGACGGTGCGGGCGATGATGTACGTCGAGTCGGAGTGCACGAGGCTGCGCCCGCCGAGGGGCTGACGCAGCGTGTACCCGTAGCGGACGAACGCCTCGAGGCCGCACAGCGCCCCGTTCGGGTCGTCGAGCGGGCACGGAGGCGGCAGGGGTGCGCAGCTGTGCGGTGGCGCGCCGCCGGGCGTGTAGCAGATGTCCTCGGCGAAACCGTGCGCCTGTGGCGGCGCGAGGGCGAACGTCGCGCCGACCAACGTCAGCATCACCGTGGCCAATCTCCGAATGTGTCCATTCATCGACGAGCGCCTCTCCGGTCGCCAGCGTTCGTCCACCGTAACACCGGTGCCACACCGGCGAGGGCGGTTTCCGCAGGTCGTGCCGCTGCACCCGTCGTCCCGCGAGCTACCCGGCCGCCACCTCCCGTGCCAGAGCCGGATCGCCGACGGGCGGTTGCAGCACCCCGGAGCGCACCAGCTCGTCGATCTCGGCGTCGTCGAGGCCGAGGAGTTCGGCGCAGATCTGTCGGGTCTGTTCCCCGGCGAGCGGCGCCTGCAGGGCCGGCGGGTCGGCGATCTCACCGAACACCGCGACGCGGGCGGTGGCGGGCAGGTCCGCCGGCAGCAGCTCGTGCCCGATCGTCGTGTAGGTGCGTCGCGCGGTCAGGTGCGGGTCGGTGAGCAGCTGCGGCAGCCTCAGCATCGCCCCGGCGGGCACACCGGCCGCCTGCAGCGTGGCCGCCGCCTCCTGCGGGTCACGATCGCGCAGCCACCCCGCTACGACGGCGTCCGCCTCGGCGCGGTACGCGATCCGCTGCGGCGCGGTGGCGAACCTGCTGTCCCCCACCAGGTCCGGTCGATCGAGGACGTCGCACAGCGCCGCCCACTCCTCGTCGTCTCGGACGGTGACGACGCACCACTCGTCGTCGCCTGCGCACGGGTACACCCCGCTCGGCGCCGCGTACGGGTCGCTGTTCCCGGGAACGGTGACCGTCCCCGGCCGCAGGCCCTCGGTGACGAGCTGCACCCCGAGCTGCACCAGCGCCGTATCGGCCTGGGCCACTTCGAGGTTGGTGCCGCGACCGGTCCGGCGGCGGTCGACCAGCGCCGCGAGGACAGCGATCGCCGCGACGTGAGCGGCGATGTGGTCCGGGTAGACGGTCTGCCCGTCGCACAGCAGTTCCGCGTTGTCCGGGTACCGCCACAGCGCCGACACCCCGCACGACGCGCGCACCAGGGGGCCGTAGCCGAGCCGGGTGCGCCACGGCCCGGTGCTGCCGAACGAACTGGACTCCGACACCACGATCCGCGGGTTGATCTCCGCGAGGCTCTCGTAGGAGAAGCCCATCGACGCCAGGGTTCCCGGCTTGAAGTTGGCGAGCACGACGTCGGCGTCGGCGACGAGGCGCCGGAACAGATCGGCGCCCTCCGAGCTGCGCAGGTCGATCCCGAGGCTGCGCTTGTTGCGGTGGCCCCACGCGACCGACGCCGCCAGCGCCGCACCGCGTTTGGACTGGCGCAGCCCGTCCGGGAAGTTCGCGTTCTCGATCTTGATCACGTCGGCGCCGTAATCCGCGAACTGGCGGCTGAGCTCGGCACCGAAGACGATCACGCCGAGGTCGAGCACCCGCAGCCCGGCCAGCGGCGTGTCCGACGGGTTCCCCGTAGCGGCGACGGTGTCCCGCGGTGCAAACGTCAGATCGTTGTGCTCGCCGGGTTGCGGTGCCCGCGTGCGGATCCCGGCCCGCTCGCCACCGACGCTGACGTAGCCCGACGGCACCCGGGCCAGCAGGCCGGGCGCGATCTCCGTGTCGACGAGCGAACCGGACTCCGCGAAGTGCTCGGTGCCGAGAACCTCGGACAGGGTGTGGACCCCGCCGACCGGGACGCCCCGGCGCGCGCCCTCCGCCACCAGCTCGGCCTGAGTGTGCGTCGAGAACAGCTCCTCGATCAGGGGATGCAGGATGTCCGCGTCGGCGAACCGGGCAGGGATGGTGTCGTACTTCGGGTCCGCGAACTCCTCCGGCTCGCCGAGCCAGGTGAACATGCCGCGCCACTGCCGCTTGGCGAGCAGACAGATCCGGACGTGGCCGTCCTTGCAGGGGAAGACAGGGTAGAAGTTGGCGGCGTTCGGCCGGCCTCGCGGGAAGTCCTCGGACCGTCCCGCCGCCGCGGATCCCTGGGCCCCGAAGCCCGGGTCGAAGCCGTGCACGATCGCCTCGAACGCGGACAGGTCGACGGTGTCGCCGCGCCCGCTGGCGAGCCGGCGGTGGTACGCCAGCAGCGCGGCCCACGCGACGTGGGCGCCGACGGACTCCTCGACCAGACCGGCCGGAGGCAGCAGCGGCGCGGCGCCGGGCGCCCCGGACCGGGACAGGACGCCGGAGAGTCCGTACAGCACCGGCTCGGTGGCGATCCAGTCCCGGTACGGCCCGGTCCGACCGAAACCGGTGACCGACAGCCACACCAGTTCCGGTGCCACGGCGCGGATCTCGTCCGGACCGACGCCGCGCTCGGCGAGCCACCCGGGCCGGTGCGACTCGATCAGGATGTCCGCCCCGACGGCGAGGTCCCGCAGCCGGGCCCGGCCTGCGTCGGTGTCCAGGTCGAGGGTGATGCCGAGTTTGTTGGCGTTGCGCAGCGCGAACGGGATGCTGACGCCGTCGACGACCGGTTGGGTTGCCCGCGAGCGTGATCCACCGGGGAGTTCGATGCGGATCACCTCGGCGCCGAGGTCGGCGAGGTAGCGGCCACCGGATTCGCCGAGGCCGTCGGTGAGGTCCAGGACGCGGACGCCGTGCAGCGGAAGAGTCATCGACATGCTCCGTTCGAGCGGGGTTTCTAGCGGAAGTAGACGGATTTCGCGCTGTAGTACGGCGCGAGGCCCTCGGGTCCCAGTTCGCGGCCGAGCCCGGACGCCTTGACGCCTCCGAAGGGCGCCGCGAGGTCGAGGAGGTAGTGGTTCACGCCGACCGTGCCGCTGTGGATGCGGTCGGCGATCGCGAGGCCGCGGTCCTCGTCGGTGGTCCACACGGTGCCGCCGAGGCCGTACTCGGAGTCGTTGGCGATCGCGATCGCCTCGTCCTCGTCGCCGTAGGGGGTGATGGTCAGGACCGGGCCGAAGATCTCCTCCTGCGCGATGCGCGCGGCGTTGTCGACACCCTCGAAGACGGTCGGTGCGACGTACCAGCCCGCGGGCTGGTCGGCGGGTGCGCCGCCGCCGGTGGTGACGCGGTACCCGTCGCCACGGCCCGATTCGATGTAGCCGAGCACCCGCTCGCGCTGGGCAGCGCTGACCAGCGGACCGATCTGCGTGGCCCTGTCGAGCGGGTCACCGATCCGCAGGGCGCGCACCGTCTCGGTGACCGCGTCGACGACCTCGGTGTACCGGCTGCGGGGCGCGAGGATCCGGGTGCTGGCGTGGCACGTCTGGCCGTTGTTCACCAGCGACACCTCGAGCAGGTTCGCGGCGAACACGTCGAGGTCGGCGTCCGCCGCGACGATGGCGGCGGACTTGCCGCCCAGTTCCAGGGTGACGGGACGCAGCAGCCGCCCGCAGACCTCGCCGATGGCGCGGCCCGCCGGGGTGGAGCCGGTGAACGCCACCTTGTCCACACCCGGATGCTCCACGAGATACGCACTGACCTCGCGGCCCGCGGGCACCACGTTCAGCACACCGGCCGGCAGCCCCGCCTCGACTGCCGCGTCCGCAAACACGAAGGCGTCCAGCGCGGTTTCCGGCGCCGGCTTGAGCACGACCGTGCACCCGGCGGCGAGCGCGGGCGCGATCTTCATCGCCGCCAGGGACTGCGGGTAGTTCCACGGGGTGATCGCGGCGACGACCCCGACCGGCTCGCGGCGCACCACCGTCCGACCGCCGAGGGCCGTCGGACGTACGTCCTCCGACTCCTGCGAGCGGATCAGGTCGGCGTAGTACTTCAGCATCAGCCCCGGGGCGTAGCCGTTGACGCCGACCGACAGGGCGACGGGCATGCCGTTCTCGCGGCTGGTGAGCACCGCGGTCTGCTTGGCACGCGCCTTCAGTGCGGCCGCGAACCGGTCGAGGTGGTCGGCGCGCTCGGAGGCGCTCAGTGCTCGCCAGGACACCAGGGCCCGGCGGGCGGCCGCGACCGCGGCGTCGACGTCGGCGTTCTGCGCGAGCGCGGTGGTGCCGAGCACCTTCTCGGTCGCGGCCTCGATCACGTCGTAGGTGGAATCGCTTGTCGGGATTACCCACTCGCCGTCGACGAACAGGGTGCGCCGGTCCAGGGTGATGTCCATGTCGGTCCTTGTCGGTGGGTCTTCTACAGGGTGTCTTCGTGGCCGAACAGCGTCGAGCTGACGACCGGCGCCATCGGACCGCCGATGAACAGCGACGTGCGCGCTCCCACAACGGGGTTGGTGGAGGTGCCGCGGATCTGCCGGACCGCCTCGACGGCGAGGCCCATGCCGTTGACGAACGAGTCGGCGATGTTGCCGCCGCTGGTGTTGACGGGCAGCTTGCCGACGCCCGCCGTCAGGTTGTCGACGGTGAGGACCCCACCCGCGGCGGGGCCGGTGGGCACGAGCCCGTGGTCGATGAGGGCCGCGACGGCCGGTCCGCTGAAGTTCTCGTAGACCTGCACGACATCCACGTCGTCCGGGCCGAGACGCGCTGCGGTCCAGAGCCGTTCGGCAACACCGGGGCGTCCCGAACGGCCCGCGAACCCGGCGGTGGTGTAGAGGTCGTCGTTGTCGATGATCGACGAGTAGCCGCCGGGGGCACCCTGCGCGCCGGCGAGCACGTAGGCGGCGTCGGGGCGCATGCTCTTCGCCCGCTCGGCGGAGACCAGGACCAGCGCCACGGCACCGTCGCTCTCCCGCGAGCAGTCGAACAGGTGGAACGGTTCGGTGATCATCCGGGAGGCGTCGTACGTCGCCTCGTCGAGCGGCCTGCCGTAGCCGGCGGCGGTGGGGTTGTTCTGCGCGTGCCGGTACGCGGCGAGCACCAGTGCCCGCATCGCCTCGCGGGGCACCCCGTCGTGCTCGAGCAGCCGCTGCGTGCGCAGGGCACACACCTGTGCGGGCGACCCGACGCCGTGCGCGAGGTAGTGCGGTCCGTAGAAGTACTTGGCGTACCCGAGGCGTCCGGTGTCCTCCTGTGCCATCGAGCGGTAGACGACGACGCACTCCGCCTGGCCCGCGGCGATCGCGACGGAGGCGTTGTTGACGGCGGCGGCGACGGTGCCGCCGCCCCCACCCCACATCATGTTCGACCAGCGCACGTCGTCGACGCCGAGGGCGCCGCCGATGATCGCGCCGTCGTGTCCGCCGCCCGCGTAGGAGACGAAGCCGTCGAGCTCGCGCGGGGAGATGCCCGCGTCGGTGCACGCGGCGACGATGGCCTCGAGCGTCATCCGCAGCTCGCCGTGCGGCGCCTCACCGCGCTTGTAGTGCAACTCGGAGACACCGACGACGGCGGCCGCTCCACGCATCGAGATCCCGGTCATGCCTGTGCTCCTTCGCGTCGACGCCACCGCAGCAGCGGCCATGTCGCGCCCTCGTCGAGTTCGATGTGCCCGACCACCGGGTCGCCGATCCGGATGTCCGTGTCGTCTCCGGTGAGAATGCCGAGGACCCTGCGGTTTCCGGCTCCCGGGAGTTCGACGAGGACCGTGACGTAGGGAACCCGGTCGGCGAGTTCGGTGATGAACGGGTAGTGGCTGCGCGCCCAGCTGTACACGGTGCCGACCGCCTCGACTGTCTCCCATCCGGGGTCGAAGGTGTGGCAGTGGCCGCAGATCCACTGCGGGCCCCAGATCCACTCGGCGCAGCTCCCGCAGCGCTGCAGCCGCAGTTCGCCGGCGAGCAGGCCGTCCCAGTACGGCTGGTCGAGCCCGTCTACGGCTGGGCCCCACGGGAATTCGCGTACAGTTGCAGCGTCGGCGCTCATGCGGACGCCCCGGGCACCGGGAAGTTCTCCAGCGCCGCGGCCTTCCACTGCCCGTCGCGGAGCTCCCAGATCGACCGGAGCCCGATGACACCCTCGGGGGTGTCGTAGACCGTCTCGCCGATCTGCCGGTCGCCCTCGAGACGCACGTCCTTTATCTCGAAGGCGTTGACGGTGCCGCGCGGTACCGAGACTCCGTCGAAGACGGCAGGGATGTTCTCCCGCACCATGTCGGCGATGGCCGCCTTCATGTTTCCGGACACGACGTACCCCACGTGACGCTCGTACAACGTCCGAAAGTCTTCTGCCGACATTCGATTCTCCTTGATCCACGGGCGCCCTGGGCGCCGGCTCGGCGCGCTGCGCCGGTCTGCGATTTACCTTATGCCTTTAGGTATTGGTGCGTCAACGGTCGCGGGCACCTTGGTGGCGTGCGGGTCGGGCTCAGGCGAACCCGAATCCACCGTCCTCGGCGACGACGACGCCCTCCCCCGCCTCCTCGGCGGCCAGCAGGCGCTCCAGTGCCGCGGCGTCCGCGGTGGACGCGAGCGTGCGCCCGCCGTCGGGGGTGCGGGCGGCGAGGAAACCGCGCTCGGGCGCACCCGAGCGGTCGTGCAGCACCGCCCACGACTCGGCCGTCGCCGGCCCCGCGTACGTCGGATGCGCGCGGACGGTCGGCTCGCGGTCGACCGCCGCCTGCACGTCCTCGCGCCGGAACCCGCCGGCGGGCGGCTCCGTGCGGTACACGCCGAAGGCGTGCTTGGTCAGATACCCACTGTTCGCGGTGACGAGGCCGTAGCTGCCCGGCGACTCGCGCAGTCGGGTGGCCATGGTCGCGATGGCGTGGGTGCTGTAGTTGTTCCACGGTCCGCCGGCGAAGGTGAGCCCACCGGTCAGCGTCAGCGGCCTGCCCGGATCGCCGCACGGCAGTCCCAGCTCGTTCGCGGCGACCTGAACCGCAGACGGGAAGCAGGAGTACACGTCGACGTGCACGACGTCGTCCATCCCGATGCCGGCCAGCTCGAGCGCCCGTGCCCCGGCGATGCGGATCGCCGGCGAGCGGTCCAGCGCGCCGCGCTCGGCGATGTCGTAGGTGTCGTGCGATTCGGTGCCGGACTGCGGGAACACCCAGTTCTCCCGCGGGATCCCCAGCCGGGTCGCGACCTCCACGGAGCACAGCAGCAGCGCAGCGCCCTGTTCGACCATGTTGTTCGAGTTCAGCAACTTGGTGTACGGCGAGACGATCCACCGGTTGTCCGCCGAGGGGGTGACGATCTCGTTGGCCGTGTACTCGCGCTGCGTCCAGGCGTGCGGGTTGGTGGCCGCGACCTTGCTGAACCCGGACCACAGCGCGCCGATCGCGTCCCGGTGCTCGGCCACCGTCCGGCCCGCGGCCAGGCGCAGCGCCTGCTCGAACAGCGGGTAGACGTAGGCGGGTCGGTCGAGGCCGGCGCGCATCTCGGTGTCGGACTGCATGGGCACCTCGTCCACGACGATCGGCGCCGTCGGCACCGACTCGTCCTGCACCGTCCAGCCCGGACGAATGCCCTGGGCGCGCAGCTTCATCCGGGTGCGCCACGCCTCGGCCCCGCCGATCAGCACGACGTCGGACCGGCCCGCCGCGATGTCCTCGGCCGCGGCGTTGACGAGCACCTGCGGGGTGCTGCCGCCGCTGCCGGTGTAGGCCGTGTGGCGGGGGGTCGCGCCGATCCGCTCACCGACGAGCGCGCCGGGGTCGCGGTAGCGCCACGACAGCAGGCCGACGATCCGGACCGAGTCGACGAGTTCGAGCAGCCGCGCGCTTCCCGCCTCGTCCGCGGCCCGACGGGCTGCGTCGGCGATCAGGTCCACCGGCTCCCGGCCGCCGTCGCGGTCGTTGATCTGACCTCCGCCGACCAGGATCGGGGTACGTGGGTCCAGCGCCTGTGCGCGAGTTCGGTAGCTCTGACCACCAAACTCGCGCACAGGCCGCGCAGCGGCACTATCGGATGGCATCGAGGATCCTCTCCCTGTTCTCCGGCCGTGGCCATCCCCCGAGGATCAGGGTGGTCAGACAGGTTTTCTTCCAACGATTCTCGATGTCCTCGCAGATCTTGTCCGCGGGGCCGACGAGCGCAACGTCCTCGACCATCGCGGTCGGGACAGCCTGTGCGGCGAGGTCCGCGCGGCCCTTCAGGTACAGGTCCTGGATCTCGGCGCACGCGTCGCCCCAGCCCATCCGGACGAAGACGTCGTTGTGGAAGTTCGCGTCCTTGGCGCCCATCCCGCCGGCATACAGCGCGACGACGGGCTTGAGTCGGGACGCCGCGCGCTCGACGTCGTCGTCCTCGACCAGCCAGCAGACGTTCGCGACCTCGAAGTCGTCGGCGGTGCGGCGGGCGCCCTCGCGGCCGAAGCCCTCGGCGAGCGCGGTCCGGTAGAAGTCGTCGGTCTTCGGCGAGAACCACAGCGGCGTCCAGCCGTCCGCGATCTCCGCGGCCAGTGCCACGTTCTTCGGGCCCTCGGCGCCCATGTAGACGGGGATGTCGCGGCGCAGGGGGTGCACGATCGACTTGAGCGGCTTCCCGAGTCCGGTCCCGCCCCGGTAGGGCAGCTGGTAGTGCCGCCCGTCGAAGGTAACCGGCTCGTCCCGGGCCCACACCGCCCGCATGATCGCAACGTACTCGCGGGTGCGTTCGAGGGGACGCGGATACGGCTGGCCGTACCAGCCCTCGACGACCTGCGGGCCGGACGCCCCGATGCCGAGGATCAACCGGCCGCCGCTGAGGTGGTCGATGGTCTGTGCGGCCATCGCCAAGGCCGTGGGGGTGCGGGCCGACATCTGGCACACCGAGGTGCCGAGCGCGATCGTCGAGGTGCGCGCGCCCCACCACGCCAGGGGGGTCAGGGCGTCGGACCCGTAGGACTCGGCCGTCCAGAAGCTGTCCACTCCGAGGGTCTCGGCCTCGGCGACGGTCTGTTCCATCCGCTTCGGTGGTCCCGAGCCCCAGTACCCGGCCATCACTCCGACCTTCACCGCTGCCACCTTCCTTTCGTCACAGTTGTTGCCCTTCAGTGGTTCTGGTACACCGGGGGCCGCTTCTCGAGGAACGAGTACACGGCTTCGCGGTGGTCCTTGGTCATGGCGGCGAGGATCTGGGTCCGGTTCTCCAGGTCGATCGCGGCGCGCAGGCTCGGGACCTCGAGGTTGGACCACATCACCTCCTTGGTCATCCACACGCCGAACGGGCTGTTGCGCGCGATGCTCTCGGCAGTGTCGAGTGCCGTGTCGAGCAGCCTGTCGGCCGGTTGCACGGACGACACGATGCCGACGCGTTCGCACTCGGCGGCGTCGACGGGGCGTCCGGTGAGGAGAATCTCTGCGGCCCTGGAGAATCCGATCATCCGCGGCAGCAGCCAGCTGACCCCGATGTCGCAGCTGGACTGGCCGCGGTTGATGAACGAGGCGTGCAGCGCGGCGGCGTCGGCCATGACCCGGACGTCGGCCATCAGCGCCAGTGCCATCCCCCCGCCGGCCGCGGCGCCGTTGATCGCGGCGACCACGGGCGGCCGGGCGCCGCGGAACGCCTCGACCAGCGAGGCGATGTGCTGCTGCACCCGCATGCCGGCCTGCGCTCTCCCCTCACCCTCGGCGGCTCCGGGCGGGGTGCCGTAGCCGCGCAGGTCGATGCCCGCGCAGAAGGCGCGCCCGTTGCCGGTGAGCACGATCGCGCGGGTCTCCGAATCGTGCCGGACCTCAGCAAGCACCGCGTGCAGCGCCTCGACGAGCTCGACGTTCATCGCGTTCAGGGCGTCCGCGCGGTTGAGGCGGATCAGCAGGACGCCCGGCCGCGGCCGCTCGGTCAGGATCAGTTCGGACATCCGGGGCCTTCCCTCGTGTGGCTGCGACGGTCTCCGCTTCGGGCTGTGACCGTCGACATATCAGGCTAATGCCTTTAGGTTATATCTCGAGATCGGTCAACGAGGGAAGGGCTGGACACACATGACGGAACTGCACGGCACGGTCGCGGTGGTCACCGGCGGCGCGAGCGGAATCGGGGCCGCGACCTGCGTACTTCTCGCGCAGCGGGGCGCGCGGGTGGTGGTCACCGACATCGACGACGACCGCGGCGAGAAGGTCGCGGCCGCACTCGGCGGCAACGCCGTCTACCTGCACACCGACGTCACCCGGGAGGAGGACGTCGCGGCCGCGGTCCGCACGGCCACCGAGCGCTTCGGGCGTCTCGACGCGATGGTGAACAACGCCGGCCGCGTCGGCGCCTGGACCTACGTCACCGACACCACCGTCGACGAGTGGGACGCCGCCTTCGCGGTGCTGGCGCGCAGTGCTTTCCTCGGCACCAAGCACGCCGCCCGCGTCATGCGCGAGCAGGGCTTCGGCGCCGTCGTCAACGTGTCGTCGGTGGCGGGCGTGCGCACCGGCTTCGGCCCGCACCCGTACGGCGCCGCGAAGGCCGCGGTGCTGCAGATGACCCGCAGCGCGGCACGCGAACTCGCGGAGTACCACGTCCGGGTCAACGCCGTCACTCCCGGCGGGGTCGCGACCCGGATCACCGGCCACGGCGCCGGCCTGGAGGGCGACGCACTGGACGCCAGCGTCGACGAGGTGCGCAGGGGGCTGGCGTCGTTCCAGCCGATCCCCCGCGCGGGCGAGGGCACGGACATCGCCGGCGCCATCGCCTACCTCGTCTCCGACGACGCCACGTTCGTGACGGGGCAGAACATCGTCGTCGACGGCGGCCTCACCCTCGGCAAGGCGTGGCCGCGTAACTACCGCGCCGAGGCCGCCGGAGCCGCGACCGTGTGATCGGCGGCCGGATGACCCGGACCCGAATCACCCACCGGCGGAATCGATCACCCGGTACGTGCGGCCGTCTCCGGTGAGCGCGTCGGCGCGGGAGGTGTCCTTGAGGTCCACCCCCGACCGCCCCAACTGCCAGGCGCCGGCGACGAGTCCGGCCACCACCCGCGCGGCGACGGGGTAGGCGAGGCCGTCGGGTGGGTGGATGTTGGACACGCAGTTGCGGTCGGCGTCGGTGCGTCCCGGGGCGGGCCGATGGGTGAGGTAGACGCCCACGCTGTCCGCGACCGACAGGCCGGGGCGCTCCCCGATCAGGACCAGCACCGTCCGCACGCCCAGCGCCGCGCCGATGTGGTCGCCGAGCGCCACCCGCGCCTGCGTCGCGATCACCGGCGGTGCGATGGTGAAGCGTCCGTCGAACTCGGCGACGAGCGCCGCGAGCAGGGGAACCGCGTGATCGGTGATCGCACGCGGCGAGAGCCCGTCGGCGAGAACGAATCCGATGTCCGCCGTCGTCTCGGGCACGGCCGAGAGGTCGGCGGGCGTCCGCCCGAGGTCCGGTCGGCGCAGGTACTCGCCGCGGTCCGCCGCCCGGCTGGTGACGACCACGGGCCGTCCCAGCCCGACGGACTCGACCCGGTCGACGAGCGGCCCGGTGTCGAGGGGTTGGTGCACGGCGTCGCGCGCGACGGCGTGCGCGGCCCGGAACTCGAGCACCCGCGTCGTCGGCAACGCGTCACCGGAGCGACCCAGCCCGATCCGTGCCTGCGTCGTGGCGCGCAGGTCGTCCCAGAAGTTCTGCAGTGCAGGATCGTCCACGTCACTTCACCCCCGTCAGCGCCCGCAGGGGCGAGGTCGCCGCGTCCACGGGCAGCACGCGGCCCGCGTCGTCCATCAGCCCGAGGCGCCGCAACCAGTCCTCGAACTCGGGCGCCGGACGCAGTCCCAGCACCTGCCGGGCGTAGAGGGCGTCGTGGAACGACAGGCTCTGGTAGCCGAGCATCACGTCGTCCGCGCCGGGCACCGCGATCACGAACGCGGCACCGGCCACGCCGAGCAGGGTCAGCAGGGTGTCCATGTCGTCCTGGTCGGCCTCGGCGTGGTTCGTGTAGCAGACGTCGACCCCCATCGGCAGGCCGAGGAGCTTGCCGCAGAAGTGGTCCTCGAGCCCGGCGCGGATGATCTGCTTGCCGTCGTAGAGGTACTCGGGCCCGATGAACCCGACGACGGTGTTGACCAGCAGCGGTTCGAGGTCGCGGGCGACGGCGTAGGCGCGGGTCTCGAGGGTCTGCTGGTCGACGGGACGGCCCCCGGCGCCGAGGTGCGCTCCGGCGCTCAGCGCGGACCCCTGCCCCGTCTCGAGGTACATCACGTTGTCCCCGACGGTGCCGCGTCCCAGCGACCGTCCCGCTGCGTTGGCCTCCCGCAGCAGCGAGATATCCACGCCGAAGGACGAATTGGCGCCCTGCGTGCCGGCGATCGACTGGAACACCAGATCGACCGGCACCCCCTCGTCGATCAGGCCCATCGTCGTCGTCACGTGCGAGAGCACACACGACTGCGCGGGAATGTCGAACCGCTGCCGGATCTCGTCGAGCAGGTGCAGCAGATCCGCGGTGGCATGCGGCGAATCGGTGGCCGGGTTGATCCCGATCACCGCGTCCCCGCAGCCGAGCAGCAGCCCGTCGAGGGTCGCCGCCGCGATGCCGCGCGGGTCGTCGGTGGGATGGTTCGGCTGCAGACGCGTGGCGAGCCGCCCCGGCAGCCCGAGCGTGGTCCGGAACGCCGCCGTCACCTCCGCGGCCCGCGCGACCGCGACCAGGTCCTGGTTGCGCATGATCTTGCTGACCGCCGCGACCATCTCCGGCGTCAGCCCCGGCGCCACCCGTCGCAGCACCTCGGCCGCGTTCGGCGCCGCCGCGGTGGACAGCAACCAGTCCCGCAGCCCGCCGACCGTCAGATGGGAGATCTGCGCGAACGCGACCCGGTCGTGGGTGTCGACGATCAGCCGTGTCACCTCGTCGTCCTCGTACGGGACGACGAGGTCCTCGAGGAACGTGCCCAGCGGGACGTCCGCGAGCGCCCACTGCGCCGCCGCTCGCTCGGCGTCCGAGGCGGCCGCGCACCCGGCGAGCTCGTCACCGCTGCGCAACGGCGTCGCCTTGGCCATCAGGTCGACGAGCCCGTGGAAGGTGTGGCCGACCCCGGCCACCTGCTGGGTGTAGGTCGTCATTCCAGCTCCTCCTCCGCCTCCGCGAGGGCCGCGAACTCCTCGTCCGGCGAGTTCGCGACGAGATGGTGTCGACTGTAGAGGCCGAAGTAGGCGAGGAACGCGGCGAACGCGCCGAGTGTCCACAGGGCGGCGATCGGATCGACCAGGAACGTCGCGACCACCGCCGCCGCCGCGACGACGAGTGCGAACGACGTGGTGGCGACGCCACCGGGCGTCCGGTACGGCCGGTGCATGCCAGGCTCACGTCGGCGCAGCACGATGTGGCTGACCATCATCAGCACGTAGCTGACCGCCGCCCCGAACACGGCCATGTTCAGCAGCATCGCGCCTTCCCCGGTGAGCGAGAGGGCGAAGCCGATCACGCCCGGGACGATCAGGGCGAGGGTGGGTGCCTTCCGCGAGTTGGTGACCGACAGGTTCTTCGGCAGGTAGCCCGCGCGGGACAGCGCGAACGTCTGCCGGGAGTAGGCGTACATGATCGAGAAGAAGCTGGCGACGAGCCCGGCGAGGCCGATGTAGTTGACCACCTTCGCGGCCGTGCCGTCGCCCAGCGCCTCGACGAGGGGGTTCCCGGACGTCGACAGCGCATCGGCGCCCAACGCGCCGGTGGCCAGGAACAGCACCGTCGCGCCCGTGACCAGCAGCACGAGCATGCTGATGATGATGCCGCGGGGCACGTTCTTCTCGGGCTCCCGCGCTTCCTCGGCGGCGAGCGGGACACCCTCGACCGCCAGGAAGAACCAGATCGCGAACGGGACCGCGGCCCAGATGCCGAACACACCGAACGGCAGGAATTCCGATGCCCCGGCCGCGTCGGTGGGGGCGATGTCGGTGAGATTGCCCGGCTCGAACAGGCCGATCGCGGAGATCGCGAAGACCACCAGCCCGACGAGGGCGATGGCGGTGATCACGAACATCGCCTTGAGGGCCTCCCCCGCGCCGGTCAGGTGGATCCCGATGAAGATCGCGTAGACCGCGAGGTACACCCACCAGCCGTCGGTGATCCCGAACAGGTTCAGGGACTCGACGTAGCCGCCGATGAACGTCGCGATCGCGGCCGGCGCGATCGAGTACTCGATGAGAATGGCGGTGCCGGTGGCGAATCCACCCCACGGACCGAGCGCTCGACGGGCGAACGTGTAACCGCCTCCCGCGGCGGGCAGCGCCGACGACATCTCGGCCATGCCGAGCACCATGGCGAGGTACATGCCGGCGATGACGACAGCGGCGATGAGCAGGCCACCGAACCCGCCCTCCGCGAGACCGTTGTTCCAGCCCGCGTAGTCGCCGGAGATGACGTAGCTGACCCCGAGCCCGGCGAGCAGCAGCCACCCCGCGGAACCCTTTCGCAGGGTCCGCTTTTCGAGGTAGGCGCGGTTCTCGTCGTGGAAGTCGGCGCCGTCGTGGTGTGCGGCGTGGGCGTTCTGCGGACCCTCTACGAGTGACATGCCGCCACCCCGTTCGATGCCGTCCGGCCGGATGGCCTCGCACGGAGAGCCGCTGCACCCGGAATCACCGGGCGGGGATGCACAGTCATCGTCGAACCCCTGTGTCGTGTGTCAGGCAGAAGGCGGTGATGCCTTCGTTGTGATCGACGACACTATTGGGCCCGTCGTTGCAACCACGTTGCGTCCGGGATTCGACCTGCCCGGTCGGCGGGTACGACCAGGCGCCGACCCGCCCGTGAGTCCTTTCGGCCCGCGTGCGGACCACAAGGACTCACGGGCGGCGGAGCCGCCTACACGGGGCCGCCGAGCCAGACGCCGACCTCTTCGCCGGAGACGTGGCGGCCGTCGTCGCTGACGAGGAACGACACCGTCGAGGCGATGGACTCGGCGGGGATCTCGGGCCAGTGCGCGGCGAGCATCTCGACCGCGTTCGCGCCGCCGGAGGCGATGATGTCGGTCTCCACGAAGCCGGGCATCACGGTGTTGACGGTGATGCCGCGGCGCGCGACCTCGAGCGCCATCGAGCGGGTCATGCCGACGAGGCCGGCCTTCGCGGCGGCGTACGCGCTCATGCCGGGGGACGGCCGCCGCCCACCGGACGGGCTGCTGACGAACACGACGCGACCCCACCCGCTGTCGTACATCGCGGGCAGCGCGGCGTGCGTGCAGTAGAAGGCGCCGCTGAGGTTGACGCCGATCACCCGCTCCCAGTCGCCGGGCGACTGCTTGCGCGCCGCGCCCGCGATGTTCATTCCGGCGTTGTTCACCAGTACGGTCGGGGCACCGAGATCGGCGGTGGTCGCGGCGATCAGCTCCTCCGCCTGCGCCGCATCGGACACGTCGGCCCGGACGGCCACGGCCCGGCCCCCGCCGGCGACGATCTTGTCCACCACGCCCTGCGCGTCGGCTGCGCTGGACGAGTAGTTGACCGCGACCGCGAATCCGTCTGCGGCGAGCCGCCGGGAGATCGCGGCGCCGATCCCGCGGCCTCCGCCCGTCACGACCGCCACGCGCTGCTGTGTTTCCGTCATCGTCACCGCACCTTCGGGTAGGTCTGCGGGACATCGGAATACGTCTCGCGCAGCTCTCGTTTGGAGATCTTGCCGCTGGCCATCCGGGGCAGTCCGCCGTCCACGAACACGACGTACCGGGGCACCTTGTAGTCGGCGAGGTTGCTGTTGCAGTGGTCGACGACGTCGGATTCGGTGAGACCCTCGACCTTCTTCACGATCGCGGCGGGGGTCTCACCGAACTTCTCGTCGGGGACGCTGATCACCGCGACCTCCTCGACCCCGGGCAGCCGGTTGATCACCTGCTCGATCTCGGCGGGCGAGATGTTGAGCCCGCCGGAGATGATCATGTCCTTGAGCCGGTCCACGAACGTGAGACAGCCTTCCTCGTCGAGCTTTCCGAGGTCACCCGTGTGCAGCCAGCCGTCGATCAGCGCGGACCTGGTGGCGTCCGCGTTGCGCCAGTAGCCCGGCATCATGCCCGGGCCCCGCAGCAGGATCTGCCCGACTTCGCCGGGCCCGCAGTCGGTTCCGTCGGCGTCGACGACGCGGATCTTGGTGAAGATGCCGCCGAACCCGCACTTGTCGGGGTGCGCGGCCGCCTCGTGACGGGGCATCGCGGTCGCGGACCCGCCGATCTCGGTCTGCCCGTAGATCTGCCGCAGCTGCACGCCGCGGTCGAGCCAGATCCCGACGAGCGCGGACGGCACCCGGGCGCCGCCGACGTGGGCGGTGGTCAGGTGGCTCAGGTCCGCGTCCGCGAAACCGGGCACCCGGGAGATCTGCTCGAACAGGATCGGCGGACCGGTGAGGGTGGTGGCGTGGCGCTCGATCATCACCCGCAGCGCCGACTCCGGGTCGAAGCCGGGCTGCAGCAGCAGGGTGCCGCCGTGCAGCACGGTGCGGGAGATCCCCCAGATGATGCCCGCGGCGGTGAACAACGGCAACACCAGCAGGGGCCGCAGGCCGTTCTGCTCGATCGGTTCCATCAGCGACCACTCGTGCATCTCGCCGGCGATCGTCGCGTGGGTGAAGACGACGCCCTTCGGCTTGCCGGTGGTGCCGCTGGTGAACACGATCGCGGTGGGGTCGGACTGCGCCGTGACAGGCGTGCGGAACGGCGCGTGGGCCGCACCGCGGAGCGGTCGGACGTCCGTCTCGAACTCCGCGACCGCGAAGGTGCCGCGCTCCGTGTGCACCTCGTCGAGCCGCGACCGCAGCGACGCGTCGCAGTAGACGACGGCCGGTTCGCAGTCCTCGACCAGCACGGTCAGTTCACCGGCGAGCATCCGCTGGTTGAACGGTGCCGAGATCGCGCCGACCTTCATTGCCCCGAGCGCGGCGACGCACCACTCCAGGGAGTTGCCACCGAGGTAGCTGACCCGGTCGCCCGCGGTGACGCCGCGCGCCGTGAGGTCGTGGGCGACACCGTCCGCCCAGGTGTCGAGTTCGCGGTAGGTCACCACGTCGCCGGCGAAGTCGATCGCCGGCTGGTCGGGGACGGTCCGCGCCCAGTAGGTGAGTGCGTCGATGACGGTACCGCTCATGGGTTGCCTCCCGGAGGTGTCGGCGCGGCCGGAGTGGATCCGGCCGCCGCCCAGGACGGTGCGGACACCGTGCTCTGGGTCACATCGATAAATCTAAAGACATTCGGTTGCGTTGACAAGGATCAGCGACGAACCACGTCGACGTTGATGCCGGTGAGCTGCGACTGGTTGCTCAGCGGGTCGTAGCCGTCCGCGCCGGTGGGCGCGAGCCGGTTCACGTTCACGCCGGGGTGACGCCGGGCCACGTCGAGTCCACGCGCCGTCCCCTGACCCCAGCCGTGGGTCATCGCCACGACACCCGGCCGGAGTGCATCGTCGTACACCAGCACGGCGTCGACCTCCCCGTACCGGTTACGCACCGTGACGTCGTCGCCCTCGACGAGGCCGCGGCCGCGCGCGTCGTCCGGATTCATCCACAGCGGATTGCCCTGGTGGACGCCCTGTTTGAACACCGGGAGGTTGTGCAGCCAACTGTTGACCATGAAGTTGGTGCGGCGCGTGATCAGCTTCAGTTGGCGGTCGGGCTCCCCGGCGAGGTCCTCGAAGATGCGTTCCGCGGTGTCGTAGGCCAAAGTGAAAAGCGAGGGACAGCAGTCGATCAACCCGTCGTCGTGCTGGACCGCGATGTCGAAGACGTCGGACGGCACGGCCTCCGGCAGCACCGCCGTCTGGCACGGCAGCGCCCGCAACGCCTCGATACTCAGCCCCGACTCCCCCAGCGCCGCGTCGACGGCGGCGAACGGATTCGGCGCCGGATCGTCGAGCAGGGACGGGACGCCCATCTCCTGCTGGATGCGCGACAGGATCCACCAGTCGTCGCGCCGCTCCCCCATCGCCGGGACGACGGCCGGCGTGTACTGCACGTAGGGCTCCATCGCGACGCCCATCGTGTTCAGGAAGTTCACGTCCTCGCGTTCGAGCCAGTCCGTCGCGGGCAGAACGTAGTCCGCGATCTCACCGGTGACGGTGCGGTACAGGTCGACGGTCACGATCAGTTCCAGCGACTGCAGCGCCCGACGCAACCGGTCGTCGCCGCCGACGGACAGCAGCGGGTTGCCCGACACCACGATCAGTGCGCGGATGGGATCGTCCGGGTTCTCGATGAACTCCGGGAGCAGCGCCGCCGGCAGATCGCCGCTGACGGTGCGCATCCGACCGAGCGGCCCGTCGAAGAACGGGTCCTCCCGCTTGCGTTTCGAGTGCTGCACGACGTCGGCGACGCCGCGGGAGTAGATGTTGCCGCCGCGGCGGCCGAGGTTGCCGGAGAACAGGCTGACCATGGTGAGCATCCAGTAGGCCAGCGCGCCCTGACGGCCCTGGTTCACGCCGGTGGCCATGTAGATGCTCGCGCTCGGCGCCGCGCAGAAGTCGTCCGCCACCCGGCGAATCGCGTCGACCGGGACGCCGACGACCCCGGCGACCCGCCCGGGGGGATAACGCCGGACGAAGTCGAGCAGCCCGTCGACGCCCCGTGCGCGCCGTTCGACCGCGGCCCGGTCGTACCCGATCCGGAAGGCGATCTCGTGCAGGACCGCGGCGAGGAAGTAGAAGTCGGTGTCGGGCTTGATCATCAGCACCTCACCGGTCTCCGGCGAGGACGACTCGATGCGCCGCGGGTTGACGAACAGCACGGTCCCGCCGCGCTTGCGGATCGCGCGGATCTTCGCCATCGGATCCGAGATGTGGATCAGCGTCATGTGGGAGACCTGCGGATTGCTGCCGAGGCACAGGAAGTAGTCGGTGTGCAGCAGATCGGGGATCGGGTGCGCCATCGACGCCCCGTAGATCGCCTCGCTGGCAGCGTATTTGGCGGAGGTGTCCTGGGTGCCCGCGCTGAACCGCATACGGGTGTCGAAGCCGCGGGCGATCGTGGCGGCGTTCGCGTAGTAGGCGCCGTTGAAGGCGGACGGGTTGCCCTGGTAGACGGCGAGGGCGTTCCGGCCGTGACGCCTGCGGATGTCGGCGAGGCGCGCGGCGATGTCGCGGGCGGCGGCGTCCCACTCGACCGGCTCGAATACGCCCCGCTCCTCGGTGCGCGGATTGCGGCGCCTCAGCGGCCGATCGAGCCGGTCCGGATCGCGGTGGACCTGCAGGTAGTGCACACCCTTGTGGCAGGAGAACCCCCTGTGCACCGGGTGGTCCCGGTCGGGTTGCAGCCGGAGAACCCGGTCGCCGTCGACCTCCGCGACCAGGCCGCATCCAGGCTCGCAGATGCGGCAGAAGGTGTGGACGCGGCGCGTCACCGGCCCGCCCGGGCAGTCGTCGCGACGTCGAGTGCTGTTGCCGGACGGACGATCTTGACCCGCGGTCGGCCGACCGCGCGGCCCTGCTCGCGCTCGAAGCGGTCGATCGCGCGCCAGTCCGCGCCACCGAGCGAATCGGGCCGGCGGGCGCGCACCAACGCCGTCAACTCGGACGCGGACGCGGACGGCTCGGTGAGCCGACCCGCACGGTGGTCGTCGAGCAGGTTCTCGACGGTCTCGGCGGCGCAGTACCGGTTGGTGCCGATCACCCCGGTCGCGCCGCGCTTGATCCAGCCCGCGACGTAGTGGCCGGTGACGGGGTTCCCGGTGTCCGGCTCCACGACCCGGCCCGCGACGTTGGCGACGGTGCCGGAGTCGTCGTCGAACGGCAGGCCCGTGATCGGCAGCCCGCGGTAGCCGACGGCACGCAGGACCAGCCCGCACTCGATGAGGTCGCCGTCGCCCACCTGCACCGCCTCGGTCCGGTCCGATCCGAGCACCTCCCTCGGGGTGGCGCCGAATCGCAGAACGATCCGCTTGTTGCCCGGGTTCGGCGTCCGGCGGGAGTACTCCGCGAGAATCCTCAACTTGGCCGGGGCGTCCGGGCCCGCCGTCAGGGGTCCGTCGACGAGGACGTCGATGCCGGGCAGCGAGCCGAGCGCGAGCAGTTCCGGCGTGGTGCACGCCGCATGCTCGGGACCACGCCGCCCGAGGACCACCACCTCCTCGATCCGGCTGTCGGCGAGGGCGGCGAGCGCGTGATCGGCGATGTCGGTGCGGCGCAGGGACTCCGGGTCCGAGACCAGGATGCGCGCGACGTCGAGCGCGACGTTGCCGGTGCCGACCACCACCGCGCGCGTCGCGGTCAGGTCGAAGGTGCGGTCGGCGTGGTCGGGGTGACCGTTGTACCAGGCCACGAACTCCCGCGCGGCGTGGCTGCCCGCCAGCTCCTCTCCGGGGATGCCGAGACGCCTGTCCCCGGACGCGCCCGACGCGTGGATCACCGCGTGGTGGTGGGCCGACAGCTCGTCGATCGTGACGTCCCGCCCGACCTCGACACCGAGGTGAAAGGTGAAGCCGTCCCGCCGCGCCGTGCGGTCGAAAACCCGGTCCACCGTCTTCGTGTGCCAGTGGTCCGGCGCGACACCGAACCGGACGAGTCCGCCCGCGACGGGCAGCTTCTCGAACATGGTGATCTCGGCGGCGACGTCACGGCGGGCGAGCAGTGCCTCGGCGGCGTAGAACGCGGACGGTCCGGAGCCGACGATCGCCACCCGCAGCGGCGGCGGGTCCGCGACGCCCGCGGTGGCGACGGCGAGCGGCAGCGGCTGGACGTGCGCACCGGCCGCCGCGGAACGCGGATTCCGTTGGAAGTACTCGGCGTTGATGTCGCGGTACCGCTCGATGTCGGGGACGACGGCGTCGCCGGGGACGATCGCGTCCACCGGGCACACGTCGGAGCAGGCACCGCAGTCGATGCAGGCACCCGGATCGATGTACAGCATCTCGGTGCGCGCGTACTCGCGTTCGGCGGGAGTCGGATGGATGCAGTCGACCGGGCAGACCGCGACACAGGTCGCGTCGTTGCAGCAGTTCTGGGTGACGACGTACGCCATCAGGGATGCTCCTCGCTCGTGCGCGTCACGGTGACCGCGACGCCGTTGAAGATCGGGGACGCCGTGAGCGCCTCGAGGTCGGTGGTGTCGTCGACCAGCGCGTTGTAGTTGCTGCCCGGGACCGACGCCGACCGGGAGGTCCGCAGGCCGGGCCCGTCGTGCCCCCACCCGTGCGGCATGCTCACCACGCCGGAACGCAGCGCGTCGTCGATCCGCAGTTCGGCCGACACCGTCGTGACGCGAGACGCCACCGCCACCCGGTCACCGTCGACGAGGCCGCGCTCCGCGGCGTCGTGCGGGCCCATCAGCAGGGCGGACTGACCGCCGTCCGGCTGCGGCAACGCGTTGTGCAGCCACGAGTTCATGCCGCGCCGCTGACGGCGGTTGATCAGCAACAGATCCGGCGGCGTCCTCGTCAGGCTCGATCGTAGTCGCGGCAGATCCGCGGTGATCATCTCCGGAACGAGGTCGATCCGCCCGTCCGGGGTGCGCAGCACCTCCGGCAGGCGCGGCTCGAGCGGTCCGTGGTCGATGCCGTCCGGGTTGTCCTCGAGCACCGCGAGAGTCAGCCCGCCGGGGTCGAGACCGAAACGGTCCCCGTACGGTCCGCTGCGCAGCCGCAGGTCCAGCAGCCGCTCGGGGCCGCGGCGGCCCGCGGTCGCCTCCGCGGCCCGCTCCGGTTCGCAGCCGGCGAGCTTCGCGGCCCGCCGGGCGGCGACGGCGGCCACCTCGTCGTCGAGTTCTTCGACGGCCCGGTGCGGGGTGCCCTTCGCGATTGCCGCCAGCCTCAACAGGATCTGCCACTCGGCGAGTTCGCCGTCGGCGAGGCCCTGCAGCGGCCGGGTGTAGCGGGCGACGTTCCGGATCTGGAAGTGCGACAACGTCACGTCGTGGTGACCACGGGTGGTGACCGGCGGCGGCGGGAGGATCACGTCCGCGTGCCGGGTGGTCTCGTTGACGTAACAGTCCACCGACACCATGAACTCGAGCGCGCCGAGTGCCTCCTCTATCGCGCCGCTGTTGGGCAGGGACCGTGCGGGGTTCCCCGCGAGGGTGATCAGCGCGCGGGTCCGGCCCGGGCCGGGCGTGAGGATCTCCTCGGCGAAGCACACCGCGGGGAGCTCCCCCATCGCCTCCGGCAGCCCCCGCACCCGCGACCGCCACCGGTCGAACATCAGCGTCGGGGGTCGGGTCACCGGCCAGGTGTTCTGCCCACCCGCCGCCGGCAGCGAGAACATCGCGCCACCGGGACGGTCCAGGTTGCCGGTGACGATCGTCAGCACCTCGACGAGCCAGTTCGCGAGGGTGCCGAATTCCTGCATGCACGTCCCGATCCGCGAATGCGCCACCGCCGCGGACGCTCCCGCGAAGCCGCGGGCGACGGTCCGGATCAGGGCGGCGTCGATGCCGCACGCCTCCGCTACCGCATCCGGGGTGAACTCACGCGCCAGCGCCAACACCTCGTCCAGGCCGTCGACGACGTCCGGCACCCGATCCGGCCGGGCCAGGCCCTCCGCGGCGATCACCGAGAGCACGCCGAGCAGGAACAGCGCGTCGGTGCCGGGGCGGATCGGCACGTGCAGGTCCGCGACCTCGGCGGTGCGGGTGCGCACCGGATCGACGACGACGAGGGTGCCGCCCCGCTCCCGCAGTGCCTGCAGCCGGTGGTGCATGCCGGGCGCGGTGACGGTGCTGCCGTTGGAGACCATCGGATTCGAGCCGAGGATCAGCAGGTGGTCGGTGCGGTCGAGGTCGGGCAGGCTCAATCCCAGCCCGGTGCCGTAGAGCAGCATGTGGGCGAGGTTCTTCGGCCAGGTGTCGACGCTCGCCGGGGAGTAGACGTTCCGGGTGCCGACGGCGCCGATCAGCTCGCCGAGGTAGAAGGTCGCGTCCAGGTGGTGGGCGGCGGGGTTGCCGTGGTAGACCGCGCAACTGCCCGGATCTCCGACGACGAACTCCGGTAGCCGGCGCTCGATCTCGGCGAACGCCTCGTCCCACGTGGCCTCGCGGAAGCCCCCGCCGGGGGTCCGCAGCAGCGGCGTCCGGATCCGGTCCGGATCGCCCTCGATACGCCCGAGACCGAGCCCCTTCGCACAGCTGTGCCCGGCGCTCATCACGTCGTCCGGGTTCGGCGCGACCCGCACGATGGAACGACCGTCGAGCTCGAGAAGCAGCCCGCAGGCCGATTCGCAGAGCGGGCAGATGCGGTGCCCGGTGACGGTTTCGGTGGCGGTGGTCACGCGTCCTCCTCGGGTGCGGGCTCGACGGCGACGGGGACGGCGGTCATCGTCGGCATGGCGTTGATCGACTGCACTCCGTCGCCGGTGCCGGTCAGTGCGTTCACGTTCACCCCGACGCGGTCGCGGGGGTCGGCGCTGCCGAAGCAGTGCGTCATCGACACGGTGCCCCGGGCGAGGGTGCGGTCCGCCCGCGCGGTCGCGCGCAGCCGCCCGGACGCCGACCGCACGGTCACCTGCTGCCCGTCGGAGATCCCGAGGGCGACGAGGTCGTCGGGATGCAGGCTCGCCGGGTTCGTGCCGCCCGGCACCAACCCGGGCACACGGGTTCCGGTGGAGTTCACGGCCTCGCGGATCCGGCGCACCGTCAGACGCAGCGGAAACCGCGGCAGGACAGCCGTGTCCGTCAGCGCCGCACGCAGTTCGGCACGCACATCGGCGGGCATCAGTTCCAGGCGGTGGCCGGCTCCCTCGACTGTCGCGGGACCCACCACGGCGCCCGTGTCACCGGCGAGACGGCCGTGCGGGGCGGCGACGAGGTCGGTGAACGGGACGCGTCCCCGCTCCGTCATCATCGCCAGCATCTGCTCGGACGTCGGCGGCATGGCGGGATCGAGGATGCGGCCGGCGAACTTGACCGGCTGCCCGGACGAGGCGGCGAGGTCGAGGAAGAACCGCCAGTCGTCGACGACACCGGGCGGCGGCTCGATCACCGCGGGGGTGAACTGCGCGAACGGGCGCGGGAAGAACGGCTCCATGATCGCGGTGTGGTCGGCACGTTCGTACATCGTGGTCGGGGCGATCACGTAGTGCGCGAGACGGGCGGTGTCCGACATGCGGGGGTCGACGCACACCAGCAGGTCGAGGGAGCGCAACGCGCGCAACGCCTTCGCGCGTTCCGGCAGGGCAGCGGCCGGGTTGCCGCCCGAGACGATCAGCGCCCGCACCCGGTCGGGGCCCGGTTCGAGGATCTCGTCGGCGAGGACGCCGGACGGCAGTTCGCCGCGCAGCGCCCGCACCCCGGTGCGGCTGCGGAATCCGTGCTCGTAGGCCCGGGACGGCGGGGCGACCTCCGCCCGCGCGGGGACGTGCCGGGTCAGGACGGCGCGGTCGTCGGCCCGCTCCCCCTCGCGCAGGTACCGGCCGCACACCACGTTCAGCGCGGCGACGAGATGCTCCGCGAGGTTCGAGTGCGGGCCCATGCACAGCCCGGTCCCGCTGGTCGCCATCCCCCGGTCGCCACTCGCGAACACCCGTGCCGCGGCGCGGACCCGGTAGGCGGGTACGTCGCAGATCCGCTGCACGACAGTGGGAGTCACGACCGCGACCGCGTCGGCGAGCGCGTCGAGGTCGGCGGCGTACCGACGGCAGAAGTCGGCGTCGTGGAGGTTCTCGGCGAGGACGACGTGGAGCAGGCCGGCGAGCAGCACCGCGTCGGTGCCCGGACGCGGCGCCAGGTGGACGTCCGCCAGGGCCGTGGTCTCGGTGCGCCTCGGGTCGACGACGATCAGCCGCAGCCCACGCTCACGGGCCGCGCGCAGGGTGACGGACGGATTCTGGACCACCGCGCCGTCGCCGTCGCCGCCGTTTCCGGAGACGACCGGGTTGGTGCCCGCCAGCAGCCACACGTCCGCGTCCTCGAACCGCTGCCTGCCCCCGAGGTAGGTGCCCATCCGTTCGGCGACAACCCATTTCGCGGACTGGTCGATCGTCATCGTGGAGAACAGCTTGTGGGAGCCGGTGCCCGTGAACCAGGCGCGTGCCATCGGAGGTGTGAGCGCGGCAAAGTTCTGCTGCGTGCCCATGAACAGCGCGACCGCGTCCGGTCCGTGCCGGTCCACGACGGCGCGCAGCCGGTCCGCGATCTCGGCGACAGCCCGCGCCACCGGCACCGGCTCGTGGGAGCCGGTGCCGGTGCGCCGCAGCGAGGTGGTCAACCGGTCCGGGCCCTGCGCGAGGTCGCCGCCACGGCGGCCCTTCGGGCAGGTGTACCCGCCGGAGATCGGGTGCCGGGCATCGCCGAGCACCCGGGCGATCCGTCCGTCCTCGACGTCGAGCAGGACCCCGCAGGAGGAGGCGCACAGCCGGCAGAAGGACGTGCGGCGGGACGTGACGGATCGCATCGGCTCAGTGCGTCTCGACGACCACGGCCGCCCCGGTGTCCGCCCCAGCCACGGATCGTGCGCGGAGTCGTTCCCGCACGAACAGGACCCCGAGCGTGAGCACCGCGAGTGCCGTGGGCAGGACCATGAGCAGGAAGATCGTCCGGGCGTCCATCCCGGCCGCGATCAGTGCCGCGCCCACTGTCGGGCCGACGATCGATCCGATGCGGCCGATGCCCATGGCCCAGCCGATCCCGGTCGAGCGGGCGGCGACGGGGTAGATCGACGCGGCGATCGCGATGATTCCGGCGGAGCTGCCCGAGATGCCGAATCCGACGATGCAGATCGTGATCAGCAGCAGGGTCGAGCTGCCGAGGGACATCGCGACCGCACCGATGAACAGGGCACCGATCGTGTAGCCGCCCATCACCACGGCGTACGCGGCACGCGATCCGCCGGTGCGGCCCCACGCGGCCGCGACCTTGTCGGTGATGCGTCCCACGGACAGCGCACCGGCCATGCCGCCGAGGTTGAACAGCGCCGCCGCCAGGATCGCGTTGGACGCGCTCTGTCCGGCCTGGCTGAACAGCGACGGCATCCAGCCGAACAGGAAGTAGATCACCAGGAAGTTGACGACGAACACCACCCACAGCAGCACCGTGTCGACGCCGCGGCCCTCCGCGAAGAGCTCGCGCACCGGAGACTTCGTCACCGCGACCGAGTCCTGGGTGAAACGGACCGAGCCGGTCAGGTCCTCCCCCGGCGCGATCGCGGAGAAGATCCGTGCGACGCCCTCGTGGTCCCCGCGCGCCGCGAGGAACTTTCCGGATTCCGGCAGCCACTTCCAGGCGAAGGCCGTGACCACCAGCGGGAGAACGCCGCCGGCAAGGAAGATCGACTCCCACCCGTACGCGGGGATCAGTTGCGCGGCAGCGAGTCCGCCGAGGAAGCCACCGAGGGACATGCCCGCGACGACGATGGTGACCAGGGTGGAACGGCTGCGCGCGGGGCTGTACTCGCTGGTCAGCGCGATCAGGTTCGGGGTGACGCCGCCGAGACCGATGCCGGCGAGAACCCGCAGGACGATGAGCACACCCATCGACGGCGCGAACGCCGACGCGAGCGTGAACACCGAGAACACCACGGTGCACAGCAGGATCACCCGGCGCCGGCCCCACCGGTCGGCGACGGGACCGAACAGCAGGCTGCCCACGACCATGGCGCCGCTGCTGAGCGCCAGCAGCAACCCGAACGAGGCCTTGGACAGTCCCCAGTCCGCGGACAGCGCGGGGATCGCGAATCCGATCAGCTGGGCGTCCATGCCGTCGAGAATCGCGAGCGCCAGACACAGGGCGATGGCGCGTTTCTGGAGGGCCGACACCGGTGCGGTGTCGATGAGGTGGGAGATGTTGACTTCACGAGTTGGGGCCACGACGTGCATTCCTCTCGGGAGGGGGAACTGCAGTGGATGACGACTGGGGCAGTCAGGCGGGGGCGACGGTGCCGTCGACGGCGAGTGCGTCGGCAGGCACCTCGGGGAAGCGTTGACGCAGAGACGGTTTGGCGAGCTTGCCGGAGAAGGTGCGGGGCAGGGGTTCGTCGAGGGCGACGGCGTGCTTGGGGCGCTTGAACTTCGCGAGGTTCTCGCCCGCGATCTCGGCGATGTCGGCGACGATCTCCGCGGCGGGGCGTGCGCTGTGGAACACGACCATCGGCACCTCACCCCACCGGTCGTCCTTGACGCCGATGACGGCGAGGTCGACGAGACCGTCGATGCCGTGCAGCGCCTTCTCGATCTCGGCGGGGTAGACGTTGAGTCCGCCGGAGATCAGCATGTCCTTGCTGCGGTCGACGATCCGCAGGAAGCCGCCCTCGTCCTGCATGCCGAGGTCGCCGGTGCGCAGCCAGCCCTCGACGAGGGTCGCGTCTGTGGCCTCCGGCTTGTTCCAGTACTCGCGCATCACGTGCTCGCCGCGGACCAGGATCTCGCCGACCTCACCGGCCGGGGTGTCGACGCCGGGGTCGCCGATCCGGATGTGGGTGCCGACCAGCGGCAGGCCGGCGAAGCCTGGACGGGACACGGCGTCCTCGTAGGCGAGGGTCGAGACCATGCCGGACGCCTCGGTCAGCCCGTAGCACTGGGTCAGCGGGATGCCGTGCGAGCGGTAGAAGTCGAGCAGGTCCAGGCTGACCGGTGCACCACCCGTCCCCGCGAAGGTGAACTTCGCCAGTGTGCGGGTGCCGAAGTCGGGCAGCATCGTCATCCGCTCCCAGATCACCGGGACGGTGGTGGTGGCGGTGATCTGCTCGCGTTCGAAGGTGTCGAGGGCGATCTCCGGGTCGTACTCGCGCAGCAGGACCATCGTCGCGCCGGGGACGACGACGAGCTGCATGAAGATCGACAGGACCGAGCCGGTGTACACGAGCGGGGCGGAGCACAGTACGCGGTCCCGGGAGGAGAAGCCGAACGTGACCGCTTGCGAGACACCGGGGGTCATCGCGTTGCGGTGGGTGATCAGGGCGCCCTTCTGCACACCGGTGGTGCCGGAGGTGTAGCAGATGAACCCGGGGTCGTCGGCGTCGATGGCGACGACGGGCGCCGTCCCCGGGTCGATCAGCCGCTCGTACGGCGGGTGGGCGCTGCCGCCGATGGAGTACGTCTCGAACTCCACCTGCTCGGCGGCGACCTCGAGCAGCGGCGCGAACGCGTCCTCGACGACCACCACGCGCGGCGTGGAGTCGACGATCATCGGGGCCAGCTCCTTGGCGGTGAGCCGGAAGTTGAGCGGAACGCTGATCGCGCCGAGCTTGAGGGTCGCGAGGATGACGTGGGCGAGCTCGGGGCGGTTGAGCATCATCACCGAGACCCGGTCACCCTTGCGGACGCCACGAGCGGCGAGGCCGCGGGCGAGTGCGTCGGTGATCGCGTCCACCTCGGCCCAGGTCTGCGACGTGTCCCCGAACACGATCGCCTGCTGCTGCGAACGTGTCTTACCCCAGAACCGGGTCAGGTCCGCGAGATTCATCTGTGCTCCTCTTGTCCCGTGCCGGCTCGCCGGCGTGTCAGGTGCGGCGCACCGGCCTTCTCTCCGTCAGCCGGCTCGCCGGTGGTCGGCGTCGACGGGGTGTGACCACCCTCACTTCGTGCCCGTAAACCTAACAGCTGTAGGCACAGTGCGCAATGCCCGATTCGAGACCTTCGACCCCTCGCCCCGAGCCCGGGCAAGGGCACGAAAACGACACCCACACAATCATTTTCGTGTGGGTGTCGTTTGTCGGGCCGGATGCCGTCAGCCGGCGGCCGGTACCTCGCCGCGGGGTGTTCTCGGGTCGGTCGCCGCGGCGATCCGCGCGGGGTCCCACCCGGCCACCGACCGCAGCACCTCCGCGGTGTCCGCGCCGACGACCGGAGGCAGGGCGGGCGCGAACTTCTCGCCCGCGACGCGCACCGGGCTGACCACGAATTCGAGTTCGCCGACCCCCGGGTAGTCCACCCGGTACGTGTTCTCCCGTGCCCGGAAGTGCGGGTCCGCGAGCATGTCGGTCACGCTGTTGACCGGGCCGCCCGCGATGCCGTGCTCGAGGAACACCTGCACCCATTCGGCGCGGGTGCGCTGCGAGAAGATCTCCGTCAGCGCCCGCCACACCAGGTCCGCGCGGGCAGGAGCACCATCGTCGGTGCTGGTGAGGTCGACTCCGATCAGGTCCTCCCGGCCGACCGCGACCAGGAAGTTGTGCCAGAACTTCTCCACGTGCGACCCGAACAGGATCGCCTCGCCGTCGCTGGTGCGGTACGCCTCGAGCCGCGGCCAGTCGGGCAGCCGTCCGTCCGGGAGCCAGCTCGGACGCGGAATCGAGCGATCCCTGTTCAGCTCGGCGTCGACCAGGTCCGGCATCCACGCGGCCGCGACGTCGATGCCGGCGACCTCGACGTGGCAGCCGATGCCGGTGGCCCCGGCCCGGTGCAGTGCGGCGAGCAGGCCCATCGCCCCGTACGCACCGAGGGCGTACATCGCGATCGGCGGGGTGGTGGAACCCGCCATGCCCTCGGTCGGCGGCTCCGCCGGTGTGCTCACCGCACGGATCCCGGCGTAGGCGTCGAACACCGGGCCGCCGGTGCCCAGCACCCGGTAGGGGCCGTCGGTGCCCATGCCGGACACCGTGCACAGCACGATCTTCGGATTCACCTGGCGCAGCTGCTCGTATCCGACACCGAGCCAGTCCAGGTAGCCGCCGCGCATGCCCTCGACGACGGCGTCGCACGAGCGCGCGAGGTCGAGGAAGGCCTGCTTGCCTTCGGGGCTGCGCAGGTCGAGCGCGACGGACTTCTTGCCGCGGTTCCACCGCAGGTGCATGAACGCCGGGCCGTCCGCGTCGCCGATCGCGCGGCTGCCGCCGACGCGGACCGGGTCGCCGAGCGGGCCCGACTCGACCTTGATCACCTCGGCGCCGAGGTCCGCGAGGTGCCCGCCCAGCGAGGCCGGGGCCAGCTGGGCGACCTCGAGGACCCGCACGCCCTCCAGCAGCGAGAACCCGCTCATCGGTCACGTCCTTCCAGGTCTTTCGAGATGTTGTGTGTCTGTTCGGGTTTGAGCTCCACCCACAGTCCGTCGACGTCGGCGACGAGGACGTCGCCGTGGTACATCGCCCCGCGCAGGAACCTCTTGCGCCCCTCCTGCCCGACGAGTTCGGCCGTCACCGTCAACTCGGTGTGCAGCGGCGCGAGGGCACGGAAGTTCACGGTGAGGTACGCGGTACGGCCCCAGGGCCGGCCGGCGCTGTTCGCCAGGCGGGCGAGGAGCTCGTCGAAGATCAGCGGGGTCACGCCGCCGTTCATCGCGTACCGGCCGGAGTGGAACCTTCCGACCGTCACCCGGCCGGTGGCGGTGGTGTCGGTGACGGTGTCGATGTGCAGGACGGGCGCGAGCGCATGCGCCTTTCCCGGTATCTCCCACCGTTTTCCGGCGATCTGGAAGTCCTCGTCGACCTCGTGTGTGCGCATCCGCTGCGCGACCCCCCGCAGTGCGGCCGCGGCCGCCGCGGCGGCCTCCGGGGTGGGGCGGCTCCGCGTCACCGCCTCCTGGACCTCGCGCAGGGCCTCCACGAGGGCGGCGTACTCGTCGTCGGGGTCGACCGTCGGCTGAAAGGGGTCCGGCCAGCTCGGGTTCCAGATGTCGAGGGTGGTGGCGGTGTCGGTCACGACGGATCCCTTCGGCTGCGGGAGAAGAACCCGGAGAACAGGTCGGTGACCGGACGCGGCCGCAATGTCGTTCGGCCGACGGTGTTCTCGCGGTCGTAGCGGGTCCGCAGGTCTCGGCCCGGCCCGTCGAGCAGGAGCGTCTTGATCTCGCGCAGCCCCTCGGCGGGCTGGCCGGCGAGCTCGGTTGCCGCCTCCAGCGCCAGGCCTGCCACGTCCCCGTCGTACCGGCTGAGCAGCCCGATCCGGTGCGCCTCGGCGCCGTCGACCGCGCGCGACGTCATCAGCAGGTCCCGGGCCCGGCCCGCCCCGATCAGGCTGTCCAGCAGCCAGGTCAGGTTCGCGCCGCCGTAGCGGGCGGCGGTCACGGTGAACCTGGTCGCCGGGCCCCCGACGCGCAGGTCGGAGCAGGCGGCGAGGATCGTGCCCGCGCCGTGCGCGGCGCCGGCGACGGCGGCCACGATCGGCTTGGGGAACGTGAGGTACCGCCACAGCAGCTCCTCCCGCTCGAGCATCCCCTCGGTGGCCTCCCCCGGTGACATCGCCGCGAGTTCCGTGAGGTCGTAGCCCGCCGAGAAGGCGTCCGGGCCGGCGCCGGCGACGATCACCGCGCGCACCTCGTCGTCGTGCGCGGCCGCCGCGAGCGCGCCGTCGAGCTCCCGCTGCAGGGCGAGGGAGATCGCGTTGCGCACCTGCGGGCGGTTCAGCGTCAACCGGAGCACGCCCGGCGCGGGCCGCTCCCGGACCAGGTCGGTCATCGTTGTTACCGTGCCGCGACGGGCTCGGCCGACGCGCGCTCGCGTTCGAGCGCCGCGACGTCGTTCGCGACCATGTTGTGGAAGAGCTGACCGGGCAACTCGTTTCGGCCGTAGATCAGTTCCTCGACCTGGCCGTGGGCGGCGTTGTCGGTGATGGTCTTGGTGACGAACCAGTCCTCGGCGTGCAGGGTCTCCATCAGCAGTTCCCAGTTCTTCTCCAGGATCCGCTCCTCGCGCGGGGTCTCCGGCTTCTTCGGGGACAGCAGCCGGATCGTGCAGTAGGAGACGTTCGGGTCGTCCTTGTCCGGGACGATGGTCCAGATCTCGAAGTGGTTCGGCTCGGTGACCAGCATGGTGCCGGGGTAGACGGTGTAGTTCGCGAGCGAGTAGTCGCGGACGTCGAAGCTGTCCGGATCGGCGTCGCGGACCTCGGTGATCGCCTTGCGCGCCACCACGAGTCGCCACGAGCGGTCCACGACGTCCAGTGCGGTGATGTTGCCCTCGAGGTAGTTGCACACGGTCTTGGTGTGCAGCTGGCAGAGGTGGTACGAGTCCTGCACGCCGTCGACGGCGATCTTCCAGTTCATGTCCAGCTTCCAGGTCTCCTTGCGCACCTGGAAGGAGTCGGCCATGCCGGTGTCGGCGACCTCGGCGTCGTGCTTGGCGCCGAGCACGGTCGCGATGTCGAGGTCGGCGCCGACGGTGGGCACCACCCAGACCAGACCGTGCCGGACCTCGCACGGGAACTCCACCAGCCCGTACTCGCCGCGGTCCATGCCGTCGAAGCCCTCGGCGTGCGGAAGTCCGCGCAGCGCACCGTCCTTGCCGTACGACCAGTTGTGGTACGGGCAGGCGAAGACGCGCTTGCAGCCCGACTCCCCGAACTCGACCTTCGCCCCGCGGTGCCGGCACACGTTGGAGAAGGCCTTGACGCTGCCGTCGTTCTGCTTGACGACGAGCAGCGAGGTGCCGATGAGCTCGGTGGTCAGGAAGTCGCCGGACTTCTGCAGCTCGTCGACGTGGGCCACGATGTGCGGGAATCGCCGCACGACGTCGCGTTCCTTGGCCGCCAGATCGGGGTCGTTGAAGACCGAGAACGGCACGCGGAGCAGGTCGTCCGCGTAGTCGGTGGTGTCGTTGTCCACGTGGGCGATGAGCCGCTGCGTGAGCCTGATCTTCTCGTCGCGCTCCATGGATCGAGGGTGACACACGAGACAATCAATGTCTAGCGTCTTATCTAATTCCTTTCGGTTGATCACGGGATTGATACGGTTCTCCAGTGGCAGCACGCACCGGTACGGAGACACAGTCGGACGCCCGCGCGACCATCCTGGCGGCGGCCGAGGAGTGTTTCGCGCGCTTCGGCATCGCCAAGACGACGATGGAGGACGTCGCCAGGGCCGCGTCGATGTCACGCGCGACGGTCTACCGCTACTTCGCGGACCGGGAGTCGTTGATCGCCGAATCGGTGGTCCGGCGCGCCCGCGCGAACATGGGCCGCGCCCGCGCGTACATCACCCGCTGGCCGACCGTCGAGGACCGCATCGTCGAGGGCATCTGCCAGGACATCCGCAAGGGCCACCTGGACCCGATGGTGAACCGTCTCGTCTCCCCCGAGTCCATGGCGCTGTCGATCCGGCTGCTCAGCGAGTCCGGTCGCGCGATCGAACTGACCCACGAACTGTGGGGACCGATCCTCGCCGACGAACAGGCCGCAGGCACCATCCGCGCCGACCTCGACCTGCGCCTGGTCTCCGAGTGGATCTCCGAACTCGAGATCATGTACATCAGCCAGTACGGCACCGACGACAGCGCCCTCGACCGGGTCCGCGAGAAGCTCCGCACCTTCGTCGTCCCGGCCCTGCTCCCCCGCTGACTCACCCCGCCCAGGCGGCGAGCTTCGCCTCGATCCCCGTCACGAACAGCTCGAAGGCGCGGTCGACGCGGCCGCGGTCACCGGTCGCGAGCAGGTCGAGGGACAGGCCGCGCACCTGCGCGAGGATCAGCGTCGCCTGGGACGGCACCTCGTCCTCCGGGCACCCCGCGGCGCGCAGTCCGGACTCGAGGACGGCGAGCCACTGCCCGACGAAGTTCTCCAGGAAGCGCGCGTTCTCGGCCGGATGCAGCAGCGCCCGGACGTAGACCTCGAGCAGCACCCGGAAGCGCGAGAGCTCGCCCTCCGCCATTCGCAGCGCCCACCACGCCCGGATCGACTCGGCTGGGTTGTCGAGGTTTTCGAACACGCCCGGGTCGGGCATCGACTCGCCGCGCATGCTCTCGACGACCTCGGCGAGGAGGTTGTCCTTGCTGCCGAAGTGGTGCAGCAGCGAGGCGTGCGAGACGCCGATCTGCTTGGCGAGCGGCCGCATCGACAGATCGGTGACGCCGTTCGCGATCACGTACTCGGTGACGGCCCCCAGCAACTCCTCGCGGCGGCCCGCGTAGCGCAGCGAGCGCCTGTCCACCCCCTCGGTCCCGGTCACCGCTACAGCGTAGGCGGACGCGCCTCAGCCCATCGGGTCGTCGACGACGTCGACCGGCGGCGCGGTGAACGGCGGCAGCAGCGCACCCCACCGCACACAGGTCCACCCGCCGCCCACGGTCGGGACGAGCTCGACGGTCTGCGTGTTGTCCAGGTGCGTGTCCGCCGAGAACCGGCCGTCCAGGCCCGCCAGGTAGCTCGCGACCAGCCGGATCGCCGCCCCGTGACTGACCACCAGCACGTCACCCGTGTCGTCCGCCGGCGTCCCGTCCAGGTACTGCGCGCGCAGCGACTCGACCACCGGCAGGTACCTCTCGAGCACGTCCTCGCCGGACTCACCGCCGGGAATCCGCTCGCCGAGTTCACCGACGTGCCACGAGTGGAACACCTTCGCGAACAACTCGTGCGACGCCCGGTCCGAGCGGTCCTCCAGATCGCCGGCCTGCGCCTCGTGGATACCCTCGCGCACCTCGACCACGATCCCCGAGGCACGCTCGATGTACCCGGCGGTCTGGCGGGCACGCAGGGCCTCCGACGCCACCACGACCTTCGGGGCGCCGGCCAGCGACGACCCGTACGCCTGCGCCTGCCCCTCACCGGTCGGCGTCAGGCGCGCGCCGGGCAACCGGGTGTCCAGCTTTCGGGCGACGTTCGCCTCCGTCTGACCGTGCCGGACCAGAATCAGCTTGCCCGCCAAGTCAGTTCGCTCCTTCACTGTCGCCGGCGATGATCCGTCTCAGCCATGCACTCGCCTCGTCGTCCGACGGGGGACGCCGCCCGCCCGGGGTGGCCGTCGGCCACGACCCGAGGAACCGCACGGTGTGTTTGCGATGCAGGGCCTTGAGCGCCTCGGCCACCGCGGAATCCTCGACGTGGCCGCTGCAGTCGAGGTAGAAGCGGTAGGTGCCGAACTCGACGCGCGTGGGCCGAGACTCGATTCGGGTGAGATCGATTCCGCGCGTGGAGAATTCCTCCATCGCACTGACCAGGGACCCGGGTTCGTGGCTGAGCTGCATCACCACCGAGGTGCGGTCGGAGCCCGTCGCGGCGGGCACCGGACCGGGCCGGGTGACCAGCACGAAACGGGTTCGCGCGCCGGGGAAGTCCGCCACCCCGCCGGCAAGGACGTCGAGACCGAGACGCTCACCGGCGAGCGCGGTCGACACCGCAGCGTCCGCTGCTCCGGCCGCCACGTCCTCGGCGGCTCCGGCGTTGGAGGACGCGGACTCGACGCGGGCGCCCGGCAGGTGGCTCTCGATCCACATCCGCACCTGCGCCAACGCCACCGGATACGCCCGGACGGTGCGCACCGCGTCGAGGGTGGTCCCGGGCCGGGCGACGATCGTGAAGCTCACGTCGAGTTCGGTCTCGGCGACGATCTGCAGACGGTCGCCGAGGGCGAGCGCGTCCAGGGTCGGCGGCACGGGCCCCTCGACGGAGCTCTCGATCGGCACCACCGCGCCCTCGACGGAGCCGTCCCGGACCAGTTCGAGCGCCGCGGGCGGGCTGGCCGCAGCCACCCGCTCGACCCGACCGTCGAAGGCGCCGGACGCCTCGAGGCGGTCCAACGCCATCTCGGTGAAGGTTCCGGTCGGTCCGAAGTAGGCGATGCGAGGCACCCGCTCAGATTACGCGGGCCGCGCACCCGCCCGACGTCGCCGCGGCCGTGTCGTGGCGGCGCGCCGTCAGCGGCGGCCGAGGTCGGCGGTGATGCCGAGGTCGCGCAGGTGGGCCGAGGTCGCGGCGCCGCCGGGGACCGCGATCGCGACGAGTACCTCGCGGACCGCCTCCGCGGCGGCGGCGCTGAGGCCGGCGATCGGGGCGGGGTCCGCGGCCAGGTAGGCGGCGGTGATGTCGTCTCCCCGCAGCGACGCGACGGTCGCGGCGAGGATCGCGATCACCTCCTCGCCGGTGCGGGCGTGCGCGACGAACCCGGCGTCGGAGTGGGCGAGCACGGCGAGGAAGTCCGCGACGTCGGCCGCGTCCGCGTCCGCGGCGAGCACGGGATGGGCTCCGACCTCGGCGATCCGGGCGGCCGCGTCGGCGGCCCAGCCACGCCCGGCGGCGCCGGGGTCGACGCGCACGGCGAGGCGGGCGGGCAGCGCGAGCGGGTCCCCCTGCGCGAGGGCGAGCGCGTCGTCGAGCTGGTCGAGCGGGCAGTCCACCTCGATGCGGGCCAACTCGGGGACGTTCGCGGGCAGCGCGTCGGGCGCCACGTCGAGCCGCAGCCACAGCGGTCCGTCGGCGGCGTCGACACCGGCGAGAGCGGTCGCCGCCAGCAGCGGCGCCCCGAACATCGTGTCCCGGTCGCGGGCCCGGAGCGCGTCCGCGTCGGCGCAGATCTCGGCGAGCAGACCGGCGAACGGGGGCTGCGATTCGCGGGGGGACGGCGGTTCGAGGTTGAGCAGGGTGGCCACCGGTCAACGGTAATCCTGCGCGGAACCCTTGCGCGGCCCGGGGCCCTCATCTAACTTAGGCATGGCTAACCTACTGTGACCGGCACCGCATCCCCCGCCGCGGAAAAAGGAGCTCCCCATGACCGCTTCGACCACGCTCGGCCCCACCACCGCCGAACGCGTCCGCACCGCGTGCGCCCGCGCCCAGCAGGCCGTCCTTGCCGTCGACGGCAGCGACCCGGTCGCCGTCGCGGTCCACCACCTGCGCTCGTGCGGAGACGTCGTCGTCGCCGTCCCCGCCCACGCCACCATCACCGCCCTCGCCTGGCAGGCCGGCCGCGGCGGACTGCCCGCCGTCCTCGAACTGACCGACCACGCGCCGCTCGCACTCCGCGAGCCCGTCCGGTCGCTGGTGTGGCTGCGCGGCAGCCTGCACGCCGTCCCGACCGAAGCCACCCGCGCGCTGGCCGCCGCCGTCGCCGACGAGCACCCGAACCCGGCACTGCTCGACGTCGGCCACTCCACCACCCTGCTGCGCCTGGTCCTCGACTCCGCCGTCGTCGCCGACAGCCACGGCGCCGAACCGGTCCCGCTCCCTGACCTTCTCGGCGCCGCCCCCGACCCGTTCTGGGCCGTCGAGGACGACTGGATCACCCACCTCGAGGCCGACCACGCCGACATCGTCGACCAACTGGCCCAACGACTTCCGCGGGGCCTGCAGACCGGGCAGGTGCGTCCGCTCGGCATCGACCGCTACGGCGTGCGACTGCGCGTCGAGTCCGCGTCCGGCGACAGCGACGTCCGACTGCCCTTCGCGGACCCCGTCGACGACCCCGCCTCCCTCAACCGCGCGCTGCGCGTCCTCGTCGGCTGCCCGTTCCTCAACGGCCTGCGCTCACGCCGCTGACCCGGCGCGTCCCCGGCTACGCGTGCGACGCTGGGCCCGGCAACGAACGCCGGACCGACGGACGGGGACGACACATGATCTCGGACGAACGCGCCGCGCTCGACGCACTCGACGAGGGCGCGATCCCGCAGTACCTCGACGCCCATTCGCATCTGCCGGGTCCACGTGCCAACCTCGCGCTCGTCGGCGCCCTCACCGACGTCGCCCCGCCCGAGCTGGCGTTCGCCCTCGCCGACGATCCCGACGAGTTCCGTCGACTCTGCGGCACCGCCGCCCTCGGCCGCCTGCTGACGGGCGACGACGGCACGGCCCTCGCGGTGGTCGAATCCCGCGCGGCCGAGGGCTTCTGGCGGGTCCGCGAGGGCGCAGCGATGGCGCTGCAACGCCTCGGCGACGACGACCCCGCGGCACTGCGGCGCGTCGTCTCGGAGTGGTCCGCGCACCCCGATCCCCTCGTCGCGCGCGCGGCGGTCGCGGGCATCTGCGAGCCGCGCCTGCTCGCGGACGCGCAGACCGCGCTCGCCGCCCTCGACGCGTGCGCGGCCGCGACGGACGTCCTGCGCCGCGTCCCCGCGCAGCGTCGGCGCGAACCCGATGTCCGAACGCTGCGCAAGGGACTCGGCTACTGCTGGAGCGTCGCCGTCGCCGGTGACCCCGACACCGGGCTGCCCCGGTTCGCCGCCCTCTCCGACGACCCCGATCCCGACGTGCGGTGGATCGTCCGGGAGAACCGCCGCAAGGCACGGCTGCGACGCCTGCTGCCGGACTGACCGCCCGCGGACGCCGCGGCCCGGCGAAAGGCACTGCGCACCAGGTACACACATCGGCAGTGGTGCGAGTGGCGCCGCACCCGAAGGGCCGGGGCCGTCACCGGAGTGGCCGTTCTTCAGGTGGGCGCTGCGGCGGCTATCGTCGTTTCCGCGAGGCAGATCCGGGGTATGTCCCGGGGCACGATGCAAACAGAGGAGGAGTAGCGCGATGCCGGTCGTTGCGCCGTATCCCTGTCGCCCTGGGTCACCGCCATGAGTGACCAGGGCGCGGATCCGGTCGACACGATCAGGGCTTCGCTGCTGCAGGCGCTGCGATCCCACCGGGATCCGCTGGAGGCGCTGGTGCGCACCTGCCAGGCGTCCCTCGAGGTGCTGGCGGCGGACGGGATGTCGGTCGCGGTGGCGACGGGTTCCGGATATCCCCAGACCGTGTTCGCCAGCGACGAGACGGTCGAACGGATCGAGTCGCTGCAATTCACCCTCGGCGTGGGCCCGTGCATCGAGTCCATCGCCGAGCGCGGTCCCGTCCTGGTGCCCGACCTCGCCGAATCATCCGACAGGTGGCCGGTTCTCGTCAGCGAGCTCGCGACGCTCCCCGTCGGGGCGATCTTCGCGTTCCCGCTCCAGGCCGGCTCGATCGCGCTCGGTTCGCTGAACCTGTACCGCAATGCGCCCGGGTTTCTCGACACCACGGAGCTGGCGAGGGCCCTGCGGATCGGCGACGTGATCACCATCGCGCTGCTCGGCCTGGCCGCGGTCGAGCACGACGCCGAACTCGACCGCCGGCTCGCCCACGCTCCGCACAACTCGGACGTGGTGCACCAGGCCACGGGCATGCTGGTGTCCCACTACCAGATTCCGGCGAGTGCGGCACTGGTGCGACTGCGGGCGTACGCGTTCGCGTCCGGGCGGCTCGTCGAGGAGGTCGCCCGCCTCCTCACCACCCGACAACTCCGACTCGAGGACATCGACGCATGAGTACCGGCGGCATCCCCATACGGGGCACAGGCGACTACGCTGGAACACAACGGACCGACAGGCAGGAGATGCTGGTGCCGTCGAGTACCGATCGCGAATCGGAGTTGTTGCAGGCGTTGGTCGAACTGGCCGACACGCTGGTCGACGACTACGACATCGCCGACCTCCTGCACATGCTGGTCATTCGCTGTGTCGACCTCACCGGCGCGGTCGCGGCCGGCCTGATGCTCGCCAATCAGCGCGGCGGCCTCCAGGTACTCGCGTCCTCCACCGAACAGACCCGGCTGCTGGAACTGTTCCAGCTGCAGGTGGACGAGGGCCCGTGTCTGGAGGCCTTCGGCAGCGGCGAGACGGTGATCGTCGAGGACCTCTCCACCGAGGCGCAGCGCTGGCCCCGGTTCACCCCCGAGGCACTCGCGCAGGGATTCCGGTCGGTGCAGGCGCTGCCGCTGCGGCTACGGAAGCAGACGATCGGCGCCCTGAACCTGTTCGGCGATCAGGTCGGCGTCCTCGCCCCACACGACCTGAAGCTCGCACGCGCCCTCGCGGACACCGCGACGATCGGCATCCTGCACGAGCGCGCCATCCGGCGGGCCGAGGTGCTGACCGAGCAGCTGCAGACCGCGTTGAACAACCGGATCACGATCGAGCAGGCCAAGGGCATCATCGCGCACGCGGGCGACCTCGAGATGGGGCAGGCGTTCGAGGTGCTCCGCGACCACAGTCGCCGCACCAACACCCGCCTGTCGGCCATCGCCCACGACCTCGTCACCGGCACGATCCGGGCAGCGGACCTCCTGTCCGGGAGCACGTCCTCCCCCGGGACGCCCTGACGGCTACCGTCGCCGGTGTGACCCGACTCGACCACTGGCTCCGGCCCTCGCCACCCCCGCCGACCGAACCGCCACTCGATGCGCGGGAGCGGCGCGCACTGTGGGTCGAGGTCACGATCGTCCTGCTCGTCACGTTCGGGCTGAGCGGGCTGTCCGGCGTCCTGTCGCTGATCGAGACCGCGATGGCGCCGGGCCAGCTGTCCGACCAGACGGTGGCGCTGAACACCTCACGGTCCAGCGTCGGCTGGATCGACCTGGCGCGGCAGCTTCTCGGGATCCTGCGGCTGTGCGCGTGGGCGGCGCTCGGGTTGTACCTGCTGTGGCGCAGCGGTCTGGGCCCCGAGAAGATCGGCCTCGGCCGCCACCCCCGCTGGCGCCGCGACCTGCTGCCCGGGGTCGGGTTGGCCGCGCTGATCGGGCTGCCGGGGCTGGTGCTGTACCTCGTCGCGACCGCCGTCGGCGCGAATCTCACCGTGGTCCCGAGCACCGTCGACGACCACTGGTGGCGCCTGCCCGCCCTGGTGCTGTGGGCGCTGGCGAACTCCGCCGCCGAGGAAGTGCTCGTGGTCGCGTACCTGATCTCGCGGCTGCGCCGCCTCGGCTGGGGCGAGAACGCCGCGCTCGCCGCGTCCGCGCTCCTGCGCGGCAGCTACCACCTCTACCAGGGCCTCGGCGGGGGGCTCGGCAACGTCGTGATGGGGCTCGTGTTCGGCCGGTACTGGCAGCGGACCGGCAAACTCTGGCCGCTGGTCGTCGCGCACTGGCTGATCGACGCGGTCGCGTTCGTCGGATACACCCTGCTGCGGGGCCACGTCTCCTGGCTGCCCTGACCAGTACAGTTTCTGGAGTGAACGGCGACGACCCCCGGTACCGAGACCCCCGTGACCCCGCGGCGGGCCGCGGCGCCGATCCCCGGCGGTCGCCGTACCCCGCTCAGACCCCGGGTGGACGGGTGCCGCCGACTCAGTACCCACCGCGACGTCAGGTCCCGCCGCAGCAGCGGCCCCCGCAGCGCGGCGGCGCTCCGGTCGATCCGCGCCGCGCCGCGCCGCCGAACCCGGAGGGGACGCAGGTCATCCGCCGCGACGGGCGGTCCCCGGCGCCGGAACGCGCGTGGTCGAGGCAACCGGAGGCGTCCCCGCTCGCGCAGCGTTCCGCCGCGCCCCGGCAGGCCCCGCCGGGAGCATCCGGGTACGCGCCCACGCAGACCCCGCAGCCGCACACGGAACGAGCGCGTCCCCGCTCGGCGCCCCCGGCGCCGCCGCGAACGACACGTCCCCCGGCAGCCCCACCCGCCGAACCGCCTCGGCCGCGACGCCGGGCGCACTGGGGTCGCCGGATCGGGCTGATCGTCCTCGCGGTGCTGGTGTTCACAGTCGGGGCGGTGGTCTACCTGGACCGCTCCCTGAACCGGGTCGACGCACTCGCCGACTACCCCGACCGGATCGCGGACACGCCGGGCACGAACTGGCTGCTCGTCGGGTCCGACAGCCGCACCGGCCTGACGGCCGAGCAGGAGCAGGAACTCGCGACGGGCGGCGAACTCGACTCACAGCGCACCGACACGATCATGATCGTGCACATCCCGAAGAGCGGCGCCGCGACGATGGTGTCCATTCCTCGCGACTCGTACGTCCCGATCCCCGGCTACGGCCGCGACAAGATCAACTCGTCGTTTGCACTCGGCGGCCCGCAACTCCTGGTGCAGACGGTCGAGGAGGCGACGGGCCTGCGGATGGACCACTACGCGGAGATCGGGTTCGGCGGCTTCGCCGGCATCGTCGACGCGGTCGGCGGCGTGCACCTGTGCGTGCCGTACCCGATCGACGACCCGCTCGCGGGCGTCAACCTGCAGGCGGGATGCCAGGACCTCACCGGTGCCGAGTCGCTCGGCTTCGTCCGCAGTCGTGCCACCGCGCTGGCCGATCTGGATCGGATGAACAACCAGCGCCTGTTCATGTCCGCGATGCTGGCGAAGGCCACCAGCGTCAGCACCCTCGTCAACCCGTTCCGGCTGTGGCCCATGGTGACCAACGCGGCGAGCAGCCTGCAGGTCGACGAGGGCGATCACCTGTGGAACCTCGGCGGACTGGCGTGGGCGATGCGGGGCGACCCGGTGACCACGACCGTCCCCGTCGGGGGTTTCGAGGACGTCGACGGCTCCGGCAACGTGCTGCTGTGGGACCGGGAGAACGCGTCCCGGTTCTTCGAGGCCCTCGCCTCCGACGAGCCGGTCCCCGCGGACCTGCTGACGAACTGACGGACCGGACGCCGACCACCTTCCTCCGTCCGTGACAGTCCGTAACACACACTTTCCGGGCAGGGTCGTCACCCCCGGGGCGGGGGCTCGCCGGCGCGGCGCATGGTGACGTCCGTCGCACCATCCGGAAACCGTTGCGTCCCGGCTCGTTCCGGCTCCATGCCCTCCACCCGTGCGGCCGACGAGCAGCCGAATGGCGAAAATCGTTCCAGGACAACATGATCGAACCTTCGTCGACCCCTCCCGCACCGATGAGGACCGCCACGGAGCGGCGCTTCCGGACCGGAATCGAAGGACGACCTCACTTAGGACACACTGCCCTCAATAAGGGTCCGCTTGGATGCGAACCCCCTCTGACCAGCGCTATCGTCCCCGTCATGAGCGCACCGGAGGACATCAACCAGACGAAGTTCCATGCCCTTCTCCACGATCAGATCCGCCACGAGTTCAACGCGTCGCACCAGTACCTGGCGATCGCGGTCTACTTCGACAACGCCGACCTCCCCCAGCTGGCGAAGCACTTCTACGCGCAGTCGGTCGAGGAACGCAACCACGCGATGATGATGGTCCAGTACTTCCTCGACCGGGACATCGCTGTCGATCTGAGTGGAGTCGATCCGGTGCTCTCCCACTTCGAGAGCCCCCGCGAACCGCTCGCTCTCGCGCTCGCACAGGAGAAGACCGTCACCGAGCAGATCGTCCGGTTGGCGAGCACCGCCCGCGAGGAGGGCGACTACCTCGGCGAGCAGTTCATGCAGTGGTTCCTCAAGGAGCAGGTCGAGGAGGTCGCGTCGATGAACACCCTGCTGACCATCGCCGACCGCGCGGGCCTCAACCTGTTCGACCTGGAGAACTTCGTCGCCCGCGAGATCGGTGCCGCGGACGCGTTGGGTGCCGCAGCCAAGTCGACCGGCACGCCCGCCGTCGCCGGTGGCGCACTCTAGGTGGCTCCGCCGCCTGTGCGTGCGCGTGGTGGCCAGGGCTACCGAGGTCACGCACAGGGGCTGATTCCCTCGTAGTAGCCGCGGATGTGGTCGAGGATCCGACGCTCCGCCAGTTGCGGGTCACCGGCCTCGACGGCCTCGATCAGGCCGCGATGCTCGTGACGGAGACGGGCGCAGGTCGTCGGCCACCGGGCGGCGTCGACGCCGCCGACCACGTACGCCTCGATCGACTCCCGCAGGCCCGCCATCATCGCGGCGACCACCTGGTTCCCGGCCGCGTCGGCGAGGGTGACGTGGAACTGCGCGTCGAGAATCAGGAACTCGGACGCGGACAGCGCGCCGTCGTCCATCGAGTCCAACAACTCCACGGCGGCGTCGAGGCCCGGGGCCGGCCGCCGCGCGGCGAGGGTCCGCACCACCTCGGATTCGAGAACGAGACGGGTCTGCACCACGTCGGACACCGGAAAGCCCTGCGCGGCAACCTGCATGCGCATCAGCATCGACATGCCCCCGGTCGGCCGCGCGACGATCATCGCGCCCGCGTTGGGGCCCGAGCCGGTCTGGGCGCGCAGCAGGCCCAGCGCCTCCATCACCCGCAGTGCCTCCCGCACCGACGATCGTCCGACGCCCAGTTCCGCGGCGAGCGCGCGTTCGCCCGGCAGGCGTTGCCCCGGGCGGACCTCCCCCGCGACGAGCATCTGTTCGAGCCGGGCGAGTACCTGCTCCCATGCGCGGGTGCCGGACTGCGGGGACGACTGATCGGACATGGGGACCGAGCCTAGGTGGTGACGGGTGTGCCGTGTGGTCTGACCACAGCACCGTACCCGAGGCCCCGCACCGATGTCGAGACTCGGATCCCGGTCTTGCCACACCACCCCGACCGTGGGTTAGTGTGGTCTGACCACACCGACGACCGCGGAGATCCACATGCGTATCGCGCTGTTCGCCACCTGCCTCGGGGACACCCTATTCCCGGACGCCGTCAAGGCCACCGCCCGCCTGCTCACCCGGCTCGGGCACGACGTCGTCTTCCCGCCCGGCCAGACCTGTTGCGGCCAGATGCACGTCAACACCGGCTACCAGCCCGACGCGCTGCCGCTGGTCGCGAACTACGCCGACGAGTTCGGCGATCCGTCGATCGACGTGGTCGTCGCACCGTCCGGGTCGTGCGTGGGCTCGATCCGGCACCAGCACGAGATCGTCGCGTCCCGCTACGGCAGCCCCGCGTTGCGCGAGCGCGTCGACACGGTGAAGACGAAGACGTACGAACTGTCCGAACTGCTCGTCGACGTCCTCGGTGTGACCGATGTCGGGGCGTGGTTCCCACACCGCGTCACGTACCACCCCACCTGTCACTCCCTCCGGATGCTCCGGGTCGACGACAAACCCCTCCGGCTGCTGCGCGCGGTCCGCGACATCGACCTGGTCGAGCTCCCCGAGGCCGACTCCTGCTGCGGATTCGGCGGCACCTTCGCGATCAAGAACGCCGAGACGTCGACCGCGATGCTCGCGGACAAGATCCGCAACGTCGCGGGCACCGGGGCCGACTCCCTGTGCGCCGGTGACTCGTCCTGCCTGATGCACATCGGCGGCGGCATGTCCCGGCTTCAGATGGGGACCCGCACAATTCATCTCGCCGAGATCCTGGCGTCCACCGAGCCCGCCCTGGAGGTCTCCGCATGAGCTCCGTGAGCCTGGGTCTGCCCGCCGTTCCGCCGCGCGCACCGCAGGGTGTCGGGTTCCTGCGCGGCACCGAGACGTTCCCGAAGGCGGCGCACCACGAACTCGCCAACGCCCAGCTGCGCCGCAACATCGGCAAGGCCACGCACACGATCCGCGCCAAACGACTGCGCGTGACGGGTGAACTCCCCGACTGGGAGGCCTTGCGCGACAGCGGTTCCGCCATCAAAACCGAGGCGATGAACCGGCTTCCGGAACTGCTCGAGCAGCTCGAGGAGGCGGTCACCGCCCGCGGCGGTGTCGTGCACTGGGCGGCGGACGCCACCGAGGCCAACGCCATCGTCACCGACCTGGTCCGTGCGACCGGCTCCACCGAGGTCATCAAGGTCAAGTCGATGGCCACGCAGGAGATCGAACTCAACGAGCACCTCGAGTCCCACGGCATCACCGCCTACGAAACGGATCTCGCCGAACTGATCGTGCAGCTCGGCCACGACAAGCCGTCGCACATCCTGGTGCCCGCGATCCACCGCAACCGCTCGGAGATCCGCGAGATCTTCCTGCGGGAGATGCGCGGCGTCGACCCCGACCTCGACGACAACCCGGCGCACCTCGCCGCGGCGGCCCGGAAGTTCCTGCGCCACAAGTTCATGACCGTCCCCGTGGCGGTGTCCGGCGCGAACTTCGGCATCGCCGAGACCGGCACCCTCGGCGTCGTGGAGTCCGAGGGCAACGGACGCATGTGCCTGACGATGCCGCAGACGCTGATCACCGTGATGGGCATCGAGAAGGTCCTGCCCCGGTTCGCGGACCTCGAGGTGTTCCTGCAGCTGCTGCCGCGGTCGTCGACCGGGGAACGGATGAACCCGTACACCTCGATGTGGACCGGCGTCACCCCCGGCGACGGGCCGCAGGAGTTCCACCTGGTGCTGCTCGACAACGGCCGCACCGCCGCCCTCGCCGACGAGATCGGACGGCAGGCGCTGCACTGCATCCGCTGCTCGGCGTGCCTGAACGTGTGCCCGGTCTACGAGCGCACCGGCGGGCACGCCTACGGCTCCACGTACCCGGGGCCGATCGGTGCGGTGCTCACACCGCAACTGGCCGGGATGGACGCCGACGACGACCCCAATGCGACGCTGCCGTTCGCGTCGAGCCTGTGCGGCGCCTGCTTCGACGCCTGCCCGGTCAAGATCGACATCCCGTCACTGCTGGTCGAACTGCGTCACCAGAAGGTCGAGAAGGCCGGACTGACGGCCGAGCGGGTCGCGATGAAGGCGGCGTCGGTGGCGATGACGTCGGCCACGCGATTCACCCTGGCGCAGAAGGCCGCCGGGCTGGGCCGGCTCGCGGCGGGCCGAAAGGGGAAGATCTCCACGCTGCCGCCACCGCTGAACGGCTGGACCGCCGCCCGCGACATCCCGGCACCGCCGAAGCAGACGTTCCGGCAGTGGTGGGACTCGGACGAAGGCCGGGCGGCACTGGACGCGGCACGGGAAGAGGGACGCAGATGAGTTCGCGGGAGACGATCCTGTCGCGGATCCGGGACGCGCAGACGCTGGCACCGCCTGCGCCGCAAGAGATTCCCCGCGACTACCGGACCGGCCGGGTGATGCCGGACGCCGAACGCGTGGACCTGCTCGTCGACCGGCTCGTCGACTACAAGGCCACGGTGCACCGGTGCGCGCCGGACGACCTCCCGGCCACCGTGGCCCGGGTGCTCGGCGACATCGGCGCCCGCCGTGTCGGTGTTCCCGCGGGACTGGACGATTCGTGGCTGTCGGGGTTCGCCGGCGAGGTCGTGGTGGACTCGGCCGACATCCCGGCGCCGCGGTTGGCGGAGCTGGACGCCGTCGTCACGGCGTCGACCGTCACCTGCGCCGAAACCGGCACCATCTTCCTCGACGGCAGCGCCGACCAAGGGCGACGGGCGCTCACCCTGGTCCCGGACGTGCACGTGTGCGTCGTCTCCGTCGACACCGTCGAGGTCGGGGTGCCCGAGGCCCTTGCGCGCCTCGTCCCGGACCGGCCGACCACCCTGATCAGCGGACCGTCGGCGACCTCCGACATCGAACTCGAACGGGTCGAGGGCGTGCACGGCCCCCGCAACCTGCACGTCGTCATAGTGCGCTGAAGGCGCAGTGGTGGGGGGGGGGGGGGGGCCGGGGGGGGGGGGGGGGCGCGGCGCCGCGCCGGCGGGGGGGGGGGGGGAGGGCGGTCGGGGGAGGG
>NZ_JBIAOU010000007.1:238492-254508 GCF_042879035.1 Rhodococcus sp. NPDC003318
GGGGGGCCGCCGCGCCCCCCCCCTCCCCCCCGCCCGCCCGGCCGCAATTCAAACGCAACCCCGCCGCGGGGTTCGGGCGGGGGGGGGGGGGGGCCCCGGCCGCCCCCCCCCCCCCCCCCCCCCCCACCACTGCGCGGAGCGCCTTGCGGGGGCGGTACTCGACGATGGTGAAGGCCAGGGAGACGTAGCGTTCGACGAGGTCGTTCTGGGAGAGTGCGCCGTCCGGCCGGTACCACTCGGCGATCGCGTTGCAGGTCGCGATGATCGTGCGCCGGGCGTCGTCGGGATACGGCGTCAGGAACTGCCCGTCGGCCAGTCCACGCTCGATGATGCTGCGGAACCGGTCGGTGGCCTGCACCTCGTGGTCCCGGTACCGCTGCTCGTGCTCCGGATCGAGGTTGCGGCGTTCGGTCAGGCCGATGCTGCTCTTGGCGGGGTGCGTGGCCCGGAAGCGGACGGTCGCCTCGACCAGAGCCTCGAGCTGCTCACCCGGATCGTCGCCCGCCGTCGCCAGCGCCTGGTGGCAGGCGTCGGCATAGGCGGCTAGGCCGTCGTCGAGGAGTGCGACGAGCAATTCCTGCTTGCTCCGGTAGTAGTAGTACAGCGCTGACAGGCTCAGCCCTGCGCGCTGGGCGATGGTGCGGATGGTGGTCGCCGCGTAGCCACGCTCGGTGAACTCGGCACGGGCCGCTTCGAGAATGGCGACCTGGCCGGGCGGTTGCGTGCGCACTGGTCTCCGATCGGTGGAAAAGTGTCCGGGGCGACCCTCGGATGATCGACGACGTTCATTCAAGCACGCGGTCGAGGCGGAGCCGAAGGGCTCTCCACTTAACGATTGTACAGTACGGTAGCCGATCCGGCCCCAAGAACCACACGATATTCGACAAACGGCCCGAAAACAGGGCTTCTTCACTTAACGTTCGTACGATAAGCTACGAACGAGAACGCTCGAGACAAGGACCGCCGATGACGACCACCCGACGCCCCGTCGGCATGCCCTCCGGACTCACGTATCCCGCGGCGGACGTGGGTTCGCTCCTCGCCGGGTCGGCGCGACGCTACCCGGACAGCGTCGCACTGCGCGACGGCGACCTCACCCTGACGTTCGCGGAGCTGCACGACCACGCACTGCGGGTCGCCCAGGGCCTGCGTGAGCGCGGCATCCGTCCCGGCGACGCCGTCGCACTGTGTCAGCCGAACTCGGCCTGGTTCACGGTGACCTACTACGGAGTCCTGCTGGCCGGAGCGACCATCGCCCCGATCAACCCGACGCTGCCCCGCCGCGGTCCGCGACCAGCTCGAGGAGATCGGGGCGGTCGCCGCCGTCGCGCACCCAATCACGGTCCCTCTGCTGCGGGCGGCCGACGTGGCCACGCTCGGGTGGGTCGTCACCGTGCCGGGAACCGCGGCCGCACCGGCCGGGCCCTCGGACGCGACCGCCGGCACCGTTCCCCTCGCGGACCTGCTCGCAGCCGATCCGGCTCCCGGCCCAGCGGTCTCTCCGGACAGCGTCGCGCACCTGTCCTTCACCGGCGGGACCACCGGACGGTCCAAAGCGGTGCAGGTGCTGCACCGCAACGTCGTCGCCAGTGTCCTGCAGATGGCGTGCTGGCGGACCGCGAGCACACCCGCCGTCGACGAGCAGGGCGCGGTGTACCTCACGCCCGTCCCCGCGGCGGCGACGCGGTACATGTCGCCGCTGGGCGACAACTGCTCGGTGACGGTCGCGCCCCTCTTCCACGCCATGGGGTTGGTCAGCCAGAACATCAACGTGCTGGTCGGTGGAACCGCTGTCCTGATGGGCCGGTTCGCGCCCGACCGTTACCTCGATCTGCTCGAGCAGCACCGTGCCACGCAGATCTCGGGATCGCCCGCGTTCTTCCACGCCCTGCTCGCCACCCCCGGCCTCGCCGCCCGCGATCTGACGTCGGTGCTCTCGGCCACCTCCGGCGCCGCACCGATCGACACCACCACGCTCACGGCGCTGCGCGAGGTCTTCCCCAACGCCACCATCGTCGAGTCGTACGGGCTCACCGAGGCGACGCTGGGCCTGTGCTCCGGACTGTTCGACGACGAGAACCCGGCGCCGGTCGGGTCCGTCGGCGTCCCCGTCTTCGACACCGAGGTCGAGATCCGGGACCCCCTCGACCCCGAGACCACCGTCGCCGCCGGTGAGGTCGGAGAATTGTGGGCGCGCGGCCCCCAGATCACCGCCGGTTACCTCGGCCACCCGGAGCTCTCCGCCGAACAGTTCCGCGACGGGTGGCTGCTCACCGGCGACCTCGCGCGGGTCGACGAGAGCGGGAACGTCTTCATCGTCGGGCGGGCGAAGGACATGCTGATCTACAAGGGCTACAACGTCTATCCCGGGCAGCTCGAGGAAATCCTGAGCAGGCACCCCCTCGTCGCACAGGCGTCGGTGATCGGGGTGCCCGCGGGCGAGGCGGGCGAAATACCCGTCGCCTACGTGGTTCTCGCCGATCAGGCCGTACCGGATTCCGCGACTGCGGACGCGCTGATCGCTCACGTCGCCGAGCGGGTCGCGCCGTACCAGAAGGTGCGCGAGGTCCACTTCGCCGACGCGCTGCCCACCTCCGCCGCCGGGAAGATACTCAAAACCGAACTGCGACAGCTACATCAGGCCGCGCACACCGCCTGACCCGACTCCGGCACACCCGAACCAGACCACACACGAGAGGAACCGCAGTGCAGCGCACGATCTACAACGAGGACCACGAGGCCTACCGGAAGACGATCCGCAACTTCATCGAGAAGGAGGTCGTCCCGGTCCACCACGAGTGGGAGGCCGACGGCCACCCGCCGCGCGAGTTCTACAACAAGCTCGGCGAACTCGGCGTCCTCGGCATCCAGGTCCCCGAGGAGTTCGGCGGCGCCGGCGAGACGAGCCTGAAATGGGCCGCCATCACCATGGAGGAGTGCGCCCGGGCCGGCGTGTCCTTCGGCAACGCGTCCGTGCACACCAACCTCATCCTCCCGTATCTGCTGAAGTACGCGACCGACGAGCAGAAGCAGCGCTGGCTGCCCGGCTTCGCGTCCGGCGAGATCATGACCGCGATCGCGATGACCGAGCCCGGCACCGGATCCGACCTCGCGGGCATGGCCACCGTCGCGAAGCTGTCCGAGGACGGCTCCCACTACGTGCTCAACGGCGCCAAGACGTTCATCAGCGGCGGCGCCCTCGCCGACCTGATCCTCGTCATCGCCCGCACCTCCCCGGCCACCGAGGAGGACCGCCGCCACGGCCTGACGATCCTGTGCGTCGACACCACCTCCGAGGGCTTCGCCGTCGGCCGCAGGCTGAACAAGATCGGCATGAAGGCCTCCGACACCGCGGAACTGTCCTTCACCGACGTCAAGGTGCCGGTGGAGAACGTCCTCGGCGAGGAGGGCAAGGGTTTCTCCTACCTGTCCCACAACCTGCCGCAGGAACGGCTCATGATCGCGCTCGGCGGCTCGTCCACCGCCGCCGCCGCGCTGCGGTTCGCCATCGACTACGTCAAGGAGCGCACGGTGTTCGGCAAGCCGGTCGCCTCGTTCCAGAACTCGAAATTCGTTCTCGCCGAATGCGCCACCGAGGTCGAGGCCATGCAGATCATGGCCGACCGGGCCCTCGAACTCCACGACGCCGGTGAACTGAGCATCGCCGATGCGGCGAAGGCCAAACTGTTCTGCACCGAGGCCGCGGGCCGGGTCATCGACAAGTGCCTGCAGCTGCACGGCGGCTACGGCTACATCCTCGAGTACCCGATCGCCCGCCTGTACGCCGACACCCGCGTCTCGCGCATCTACGGTGGAACCAGCGAGGTCATGAAGACCATCATCGCCAAGTCCATCGGCCTGTAGACCCACCCCGTCACAGACCACCCCGTCACCGACCCACCCACCGGCCCCAGCAGTACCAACGCCGAAACACCAAGGAGCAGCAGTGCGTGACGCAGTAATCGTCGATGCCGTCCGGACCCCGGTCGGCAAGGGCAAGCCGGGCGGTGCCCTGTCCGGCATCCACCCCGCGGACCTGTCCGCCCACGTCCTCAAGGCGCTGGCCGAGCGCAACGCGCTCGACCCCGCGATCGTCGACGACGTCGTCTGGGGCTGCGTGTCCCAGGTCGGCGAGCAGACCGGCTGCATCGGGCGGTACTCCGTGCTCGCCGCCGGTTGGCCCGAGCACGTCCCCGGCCTGACCATCGACCGGCAGTGCGGTTCCTCCCAGCAGGCCGTGCACCAGGCGGCGGCCGGCGTCATCGCCGGCCAGTACGACGTGGCCGTCGCCGGCGGCGTGGAGATGATGTCGCGGGTCCCGATGGGCGCCGGACGCGCCGGCGGCCAGTTCGGCGATCCGTTCGGCACGCTGGTCGCGGAGCGGTACGACAACTACCGCTTCAACCAGGGCATCGGCGCCGAGATGATCGCCGCCGAGTTCGGCCTGACCCGCGAGGAACTCGATCAGCACGCCCTCGACTCGCACGCGCGGGCGGCGCGGGCGATCGACGAGGGACGGTTCGCGAAGCAGATCACGCCGGTCAAGGTGACCGACGCCGACGGCAACACCCGGCTCTTCGACACCGACGAGGGCGTTCGCCGCGGCACCACCCTCGAGCAGTTGGGCAGCCTCAAGACCCCGTTCCAGGAGAACGGTGTCGTCTCGGCGGGCAACGCGTCCCAGATCTCCGACGGTTCCGCGGCCCTGCTGATCACCACCAGCGAGATCGCCGAGCGCAACGGCTGGACCCCGATCGCCCGCGTCCACACCGCGGTCGTCACCGGCGTCGACCCGATCACGATGCTCAAGGGCCCGATTCCGGCGACGCGCAAGGCACTCGACAAGGCGGGCCTGACCGTCGACGACATCGGCGCCTTCGAGATCAACGAGGCGTTCGCGTCGGTGTCCCTCGGCTGGCAGCGTCAGCTCGGCGCCGACTACGAGCGGATGAACCCCAACGGCGGCGCGATCGCCCTGGGCCACCCGCTCGGCGGCTCCGGCGCCCGCCTGATGACCACCCTCGTCCACCACATGCGGGACAACGGGATTCGCTACGGTCTGCAGTCGATGTGCGAGGGCGGCGGCATGGCCAACGCCACCATCCTCGAACTGATCTGACGCTCGGACCGATCCGAACGACACCGGGCGGGTCCACCACATCGGTGGACCCGCCCGGTGCGTTCTGCGCGTCTCAGCGCAGCGTCACCTGGCGTCCGCGCAGGCCGTCGCGGGCGCGGCGCTCGTCGGAGTTCAGCGGAGCGTCGACGGCCAGTGCCTGCGCGAGGCGATCGCCCAGTTCCGCCGTCGCGGCCGCCCACTCCTGTGCGTGCCTCTCGGGGTCGAGGTCGAACACCGGGACGAGCAGCCCGTGCGTGCGGAACGACCCGGCGTAGCGGGATCCCTCGCCGAGGTGCAGTCCGCCGGCGGCGTGCACCCGGGCCAGCGCCAGCATCAGCTGGTCCTCGTCCTCGGGCCGCACCCAGCGCAGGTGCGCCTTCTCGCCGGCGTCGACCCACCACGCGGCGACGACACCGTCGGCGTCCAGCCGCGCCGACGGCATGATCACCGAATTGGCCTGCTCGACGGTGGCGGCGACGTCCGCCGCCGGCGTGACGCCCTCGGGAATCCACCAGTTGAAGTCCTGGTGCACGGTGATCTCCAGCGACGCCGCCGGGTCGACCACGTCCACGAGCCGCGGACCGTCCGGCTGCGGGTCGGCCGCGCTCAACGACTCGCCGGGGGTGCCCGTCGCCGCCCACGTCGCGGCGGCCGCGAGGTCGGCACCGAGGTCCGCGGACTGGACCTGCACCTGCAGCCCGACGAAGCCGGTGGCGGCGTCCTGCTCGTCGCGGACAAGTGCCGCGACCGCACCGGGCAGCACCGTCGCGAGGACGACGGGACGCTCCGCGGAGGTCAGCGGCAGCGGCGCCGTCGCGGACGGGACGAACTCGCGCAGCGCGACGATGTCGCACTCGGCCGCGAGACCTGCGAACGGCCGCGGCACCGCGGTCGTGGCCGCGGCCTCCTGCTGCGCGCGACGCTCGGCGAGCTTGGCCGCGCGGTTGCTGCCGGGCTTGGGACCACTGTTTCTTTTGCTCTTACCCACGTCCGGAAACCTACACGCACGGCGACCGGGCGGACGGCGTTCAGCCCGCGAGCCAGGCCTTGGTGCGGCCGGGATGGTTGGTGGCGACCCACCCGACGCCGAGGTCACGGCACAACTCGACGTCGTCACGTTCGTCGACGGTCCAGCAGTAGGTGGCGCGGCCGGCGGCGGCCGCGCGGTCGACGAGATCGGGATGCTCCCGCAGCGTCCGGATCGACGGTCCGACGGCCGTCGCGCCGACGGTCGTCGCGGCGCCGCCGCCGAGGAAACGGGACGCCTCCCCGAGCAGCACCGTCGGCAGCATCGGCGCGGCCCGGCGGATCCGCCACACCGCGGCCGCGGAGAACGACATCACCACCGCCCGCGAGTGGTCGGCGGACAGCGGCGCGGCGAGACCGAACCGGGCCAGTTCGGCGAGGACCTTGCTCTCGACCAGCCCGCCGTAGCGGACGGGATGCTTGGTCTCGATGAACAGCTTCGTCGGCCGGGTCGAGTGGTCGAGGACGAGGGTGATCAGTTCGGCGAGGGTGAGCACCGGTTCGCCGTTGCCGCCGAAATCGAGCGAGTTCAGGTGCTCGAGCGTCATCTCGCTGACCACCCCCGACCCCGACGACGTGCGGTCCACGGTGCGGTCGTGCACGCACACCAGGTGTCCGTCGCGGGTGAGCCGGACATCGCATTCGAGTCCGTCGGCGCCCTGGTCGAGTGCGAGTTCGTAGGCGGCGAGGGTGTGCTCGGGACGGGCGGCGGACGCGCCCCGGTGCGCGACGACCATCGGCCCCCGAGGATCCCGGCTCATGCCGCGACCATCCACCGGGTCCGGGCCCGCGGCCGTCCCGCCAGGTCGAGCCGGTCCACCCGCCGCATCACCAGCAGCGTCAGGACGGCGACCGCCGCCGCCACCACGTCCACCACCATCGCGAGCACCACCCCGTTCGCTCGGGCCTGCAGCGAGTCGTGCGACCGCCATACCAGGCTCACCACCAGCAGCACACCCCCGGCGACCCACGTCGCCCACCACCACCGCACCAGCGGCCGGACCCCGGGCTCGTCCCGCGCGAGCTCCGTCAGGAACACCCCCGGCCACACCAGGTTCACCACCGGCACCAGGCAGCCGAAGGCGACCGCCACGGCGGACCGCGGATCGGCCCGGCCCACCCGGCGCCACGTCGTCCGACGCGCCTCGAGCAGCCAGGCGACGGACGCCGCCGCGGCCGCGAACGCCACCAGCGGTGCCAGCACGCCGGCCGTGAAGACCACCGCGTCGGACACGGCGAGGACCGTCGGCGAGATCAATGTGGTGCGGTTCCGCAGCAGGACGACGTACCGGAACAGCTCACCGGCCGCGCCGAGGAGGAAGAGCACCGCCGTCGCGCCGAGCAGGGTCGGGGCGAGTTCGGCGAGCCGCTGGGTCCGGGTCTGCAGCGCGCCCTCGTCCGATTCGGGTGCCGGATCCGCCAGCCCCCAGCGCGGCATCTGCAGGTACCGGGGTGTCGTGTCGGGTGCGGCCGGGCCCGCGATCGCACGTGGCGTGGTGCCCGGGCGGCGCGCGATCCACCGGAAGTTGCGGCGGGCGGCGGGCTCAAGGCGTCCGGGCACGGTCGGGGACAGCAGGACCCCGCGGCAGCCGGGGCACCACTGGGCGGGCGCGCCGACGACGGGCCACCGGGCGGCGCAGCGGACACAGACCTGAACGGCGCTCATCTAGTAGATCTTCGCCGTTCTGCCGTCGTCGGCGACCAGGGGTCGACCGGACCTCTGCCAGGCCACCATTCCGCCGGTGACGCTGACGGCGTCGAACCCGTACCGGTTGAGGTACGGGACGACGCTGAGCGAACGTCCACCCGACCGGCACACGACGTACACCGCCGCGTCGATGTCGATCTCGTCGGTCCGCGCGGGGATGTCGTTCATCGGGATGTGCAGCGCGCCGGGCGCGTGCCCGTCCGCCCACTCGTCGTCCTCGCGGATGTCGAGGAGCACCGCCGTCTCGTCGGAGGGCGGAGGCACCTCCGACACCGCAACCGAGGGAACGTCACCGAAGCTCACATCGTCGATACTGTCACGTTCCCGCGCACCCCGGAATCCGAGCGCGAGGACTGCTCCCCAACCCCGTTATCCACAGGATGTGCATCACTGTGGGGAGTTTCTCCACAGGCATACCGGCACAGATCCGCGGATTTGTGAGCCCGGCCACAGGGCTCGTCCCGAGTTATCCACAATTTCCACAGCCTTGTCCCCAGGCCAGTGCACAAGTGCCGTTCTGCAGGCACCGCGGTCCATACGGCAGAGTTGGGATTCATGGAGCTGCGAATCTTCACCGAACCCCAGCAGGGCGCCACCTACGAGCAGTTGCTGCGCGTCGCGCAGGCGGCCGAGAGCCTCGGTTACGGCGCGTTCTTCCGGTCCGACCACTACCTGGCCATGAACACCGAGGGCCTGCCCGGCCCGACCGACGCATGGATCACCCTCGCCGGCATCGCGCGCGAGACGTCGACGATCCGGCTCGGCACCCTGGTCACGTCCGCGACGTTCCGCCACCCCGGCCCGCTCGCCGTCACCGTCGCACAGGTCGACGCGATGAGCGGCGGCCGCGTCGACCTCGGCATCGGCGCGGGCTGGTACGAGGAGGAGCACCTCGCCTACGGCATCCCGTTCCCCCCGCTGAAGGAACGCTTCGACCGGCTCGAGGACACCCTCGCGGTGCTCGTCGGCATGTGGCAGACGCCGCTCGGCGAGACGTTCTCCTACGACGGCGCCCACCATCGGATCGTCGACTCCCCCGCGCTGCCGAAGCCGCACCAGCGTCCCGGCCCGCCGATCGTGATCGGCGGCAACGGCCGCAAGCGCACCCCGGAACTGACCGCGCGCTACGCCGCCGAGTTCAACCTGCCGTTCGGGTCGCTGGAGGCGACGGCCACCCAGTTCGACCGGGTCCGTGCGGCGTGCCGGGCGATCGACCGGGACCCGGCCGACCTCGTGTACTCCAACGCACTGGTGCTGTGCTGCGGCCGCGACGAGGCGGAGATCGCCCGCCGGGCGGCCGCGATCGGACGCGAGGTCGACGAGCTGCGCACCAACGGTCTGGCGGGGTCCCCGGCCGAGCTGGTCGACAAGATCGGCCGGTACGGCGAGCTCGGCAGCACCCGGATCTACCTGCAGACCCTCGACCTCGACGATCTCGACCACCTCGAACTCGTCGCGTCCGAGGTCCTCCCGCAGCTGGGCTGAGCTACCCTCCCGGTTGCGGGCCAGGATCCACGTGTTCGTCGCGCCGTCGCGGCGGTAGTCGAACCGGTCCAGCGCGGCCGCGGCGATGGCGAGGCCGCGGCCGCGGCCGGCGAGGTCGTCGTCGGGCAGGGAGACCTCCGCCGGCCGATTCGAATTCGATCCGCCGCCGGGGTTCGAGGGCGTCGTGCGCCCACAGCCGCGCGACGAGGTCGTGGACCTCGTCGAGGCACTCGGGGCGCGCCGTCGTGCTCAGCCGCCCCACGAACCGCGGCCCGTCAGTGGGCATCGAAGGCGGCGTCGACCGAATCGTGCGCGCGCAGGACACGATTGAGGTTGGTCAGGGCCAGCACAACGGCTTCCGCAAGGGGTGGGGGCCGTTGGTGTCGACCTGCTCGGTGGGCCGGGCGATCCGGAGGTCGCCCCCGGCCTGACGCGCCGCCTCGAGCCCCGAGATCAGGGCGCCCAGACCCGACGAGTCGATGAAGGACGTGTCGCCGAGGTCCACGACGATGCGGGTGCATCCACCCGCGACGAGGTCGTGCAGCAGGTCGCGCAGCCGCGGCGCCGCCACCATGTTCAGCCGGCCCTCCGGATGCCCCCTCACCCCGCCGGGTTCAGTGCGAGGTTGCCGAACCGAGGAATTCGCTGATCTCGCGGCTCCACTGCCGGGAACGACGTCGGTTCAGCAGGGCTCGGCTGCCGAGGAACGCGGTCGTCGCGAGGATCATGGTCGACATCCAGGTGAACAGTCCGACCATGACGCCCGCGGTCGCCGCGGCGGACGCGCTGATCGGCTCGGACGCGACGTTGCCGTCACCGTCGACCCAGATCGACACCTCGGTTCCGGCGAGGGTTTCGGGCTCGACGTTCACGTCCGCGCGGTGCTCGACACCGGCGACCACCCAGCGGGCGGGGGCGGTGTCGACGCTGGTCGGGATGGTGTCCCCGGCGATCGACTGGCTCGTCGCGTCGCCGACGGTGGTGGCCGTGACCTGCCGGTACTCACTGGCCTGCTGGGCGGCGAGCGCACCCTGCCGGTCGCCGGTGAGGTTGCCGAGCCAGATCGCCAGTGGCAGCATCACCGCCGCGAGCACTACCAGCGCGACCGCGAGGACGGCTTCGAGGCGGTCCCCACTGCGACGGAGAGGGTCGTGCCTCAACCGCAGTGATCGTCGTGTCAGTGCCGCGTATCCGCTGGCGTCCCGCCACATCCGAAGCCCCCCTCCTGGTCGCTCGTTACACAGGTCTCCTTCCAGAGTCGACCCGTACGCGAACAAGTTCAAGGGAAATGAGAGGTAACCCTCTGTGGCGTTCGGCACTCCATGTTTTCGCAGCGATGCGCGGCGAAACGTGTTCAGGCGCCGAGTCCGACCGGACAACTGACCCCGGTCGCGTGCACCGGGCAGTAGCCGCCGGGGTTCTTCGACAGGTACTGCTGGTGGTAGTCCTCGGCGTAGTAGAAGGTCTCCAGCGGGGGCGATCTCCGTGGTGATCTCGCCGTACCCGGCCGCCGCGAGCCGGACGCCGAACGCCTCCGCGGTGGCCCGCGCGACGGCGGCCTGGGCGTCGTCGGCGGTGTAGATCGCCGACCGGTACTGCGTGCCGCGGTCGTTGCCCTGACGCATGCCCTGCGTCGGGTCGTGATTCTCCCAGAACTGCTGCAGGACGCCGGCGTACGGGATCACCTCGGGATCGAAGACCACCAGCACGACCTCGGTGTGACCGGTGCGCCCGGAGCACACCTCCTCGTAGGTCGGGTTGGGGGTGTAGCCGCCCGCGTACCCGACGGCGGTCGTGTACACGCCGTCGAGCTGCCAGAACTCCTTCTCCGCGCCCCAGAAACAGCCCATCCCGACCACCACCGACTGCAGACCGTCGGGGAACGCCGGCGTCAGGGTGTGCCCGTTGACGTGGTGGGCGGCGGGAACCGGCATCGGGTCGGGTCGCCCGGGCAGAGCCTGATCGGGCGTGACGAGGACGGATTTGGCGGCCGCGCGGCCGAGAATGTCGTCGTACCAGGACATGCCCAGATGCTACGCGGAGCCGGCGGTGTCGGAAGGGTCGCGCTCGCGGGGCGGAGGGGCACCGATGCGTGAGGCCACCGACCCGATCCATCGTCCCATCGGGACCTCGATCCCGCGGTACAGCAGTTCCGCGGCGATCGCGGTGGCCGTCAGGAACACGACGACGGCTCCGGTCTTGCCGACGAGGGCGACGGTCCAGTCGTAGGCGCGGTACAGGATCAGCGTGTGCAGCAGGTAGATCGCGTAACTGCGGGTCCCCGTCCAGCGCACCACCGACCAGCGCGCGAGCGGGCCGTCGTAGCGGGCCAGTGCCAGCACCGCGGCGGCCACGACCGCGATCGTCCACAGGTAGCGGTCGCCGGCCCAGTAGGCCCGGATGTCGGTGGCCAGCACCACCACCTCGGCCTGCGCGAGAGCAGCGACGGAGATCCAGCGCCAGCTCGCCATCCGCGTCCACGCCAGGTAGAGGATCTGGCCCACGAACACGGCAGGCAGGGTCGCCGCGACCTTGGTGAGCATCGGCACCGAGTACGGCTGCGGGACGTACAGGTTGTAGAGCAGCACGAGGCAGCACAGCACCGCGCCGAGCACCGGCACCGCGATCGGCACCGCGCGCAGCAGCGGCCGGGTCAGGACGCTGTACACGTAGAAGACGATCTGGACGACGAGAGTCCAGGTGACCCCGAGGACCGCGACCTCCGGTTTGAGGAAGAAGCCGCCGAGCACGAAGCTGAGCGCGGACTGCCCCGTCGTGATGCCGTCCTGGCCGCTGAACATGCCGTTGACGCCGAGCTTGACGAGCAGGACGGCCAGCGCGATCGCCACCCACAGCGCGGGCAGCAGCCGGCCGATCCGGTTCACCAGGAACCGGCCGGGAGGGTGGCGCAGGACCGAGGCGGTGAGCAGCAACCCGGTCAGCATCATGAAGATCGCGACACCGAGGAACGACAGGTGCTGGTTGAGTCCCAGCCCCGCGACGAGCGTCGCGTACACCGCGTCGATCAGCCACCAGCCGGTGCCGAGGTCGTCGATCAGGTAGTACGAGATGTGCGAGTAGAGGACGGCGAGCACCGCCAGCGAGCGGAGCAGGTTGGCCCCACCGAATCGGAGTCGTCGCCCCCGCGTGAGGACGGCGGCCGATTCGTGCATCGCCCAATATTAAGGTTTCGTTCACGTTCGAGACGAATTCGAGGTCACTGGGAAGCCGTCCCGTCACCGGAATGCAACGAGTCCCGGGCGCGTGTTCGCAAATATTGCGGACCGTGTACCAATGAGCTTGGGTTAGAGCCCGAGAACGATCGAAAAAAGGTACACGCCGGGCGTCCCCACGCCCATAAGGAAGGGACCGAAGTGTCTGTCTACAGCCTGCCTGAACTGCCCTACGACTACGCCGCCCTCGAGCCGCACATCTCCGGCAAGATCATGGAGCTGCACCACGACAAGCACCACGCCGCGTACGTCACCGGCGCCAACACCGCCCTCGAGAAGCTCGCCGAGCTTCGTGAGGCCGACGCCCTCGCTCCCGTGGTGAACCTGCACGAGAAGAACCTGGCGTTCCACCTCGGTGGCCACACCAACCACACGGTGTTCTGGAACAACCTCTCCCCGAACGGTGGCGACAAGCCGGAGGGCGAGCTGGCCGCGGCGATCGACGACCAGTTCGGCAGCTTCGACGCGTTCCGCAGCCACTTCTCGGCCAACGCCAACGCCATCCAGGGCTCCGGCTGGTCCATCCTGGCCTGGGACTCCATCGGTCAGCGGCTGATCATCGTCCAGCTGTACGACCAGCAGGGCAACATCTCCATCGGCCTGACCCCGCTGCTGCTGCTCGACATGTGGGAGCACGCCTTCTACCTCGACTACCAGAACGTCAAGGCCGACTACGTCAAGGCATTCTGGAACATCGTGAACTGGGCGGACGTCTCCGCGCGCTTCGAGAAGGCCCGCACCGCCACCGCCGGCCTGATTGCCTGACGCACCGTGACCCTCTCGGTCCCGCGGAGGGCCGAGAGGCCGGACGGCCGACTCCGATCGCCGCGCCCGTTCCCGGGCGCGGCGATCGGCGTTTTCGTGGGGTCTCAAACGGCGCGCGGAGTCGTATCGTGAAGTGATGACCGTGACGGTGGACACACTGGTCGAGGGGCTCGCATTACCGGTGGGCGCGCGCTGGCGAGCCGGGCACCTGTGGTTCTCCGATTTCTTCCTCCGCACCGTGTTCGCATACGACCCCGCCAGCGCCGCCGTGAACACCGTCGCCGAGGTCCCCGGCAGGCCCGGCGGCGTGGGCTTCCTGCCCGACGGACGACTGCTCGTCGCGTCCGCCCTCGACCGCCTGCTTCTGCGCCGCGAAGCCGACGGCACCGTGCTCGTCCACGCGGATCTCGCGGGTGTCACCACCCATCCACTGGCGGACGTGTGCGTCGACGCCCGGGGCCGCGCCTACGTCGGCAGCCGCGGCGAGAGCGACTCCCCGACCGTGACCGCCGACCTGGCGATGGTCGAAGCGGACGGATCCGTCCACGACGTCGCGGGCGCCCTGACCTGCGCCGGGGGCATCGTGGTCAGCGCGGACGGCAGCACCCTCACGGTGGCCGAGACTCGCGCCGCTCCGGCCCGGCTGACCGCCTTCACGATCGATCCGGACGGCAGCCTCGCGCAGCAACGGGTCTTCGCCGAGTTCGACGAGGACATCCGGCCCGAGGGGCTCGCGATCGACGCCGAGGACGGCATCTGGGTCGCGTCACCGGCGACCTCCGACGTGCTGCGCCTCGACGCCGACGGCGTGGTCAGCGAGCGACTCACGGTCCGGCGTCCCTGTGCGGTCGCCCTCGGCGGCGAGGACGGCCGTGACCTGTTCGTGTGCACGTCCGGGAGCACGGTGGAGGAGGACGCGATCGCGGACCTCGCCGGCACGGTTCTTCGACTGCGGGTGGGCGTCCCGGGCGCCGGGGCCTGACCGCGGCTGGCACTCCACCCGAGTTGTCTGCCAGCGATTTCGGGCGCATTCTGGAGGTATCCGCCGGCAGCGTCGCCGGAACGAGCGACCACGGTCAGGGGGCGGGCATGAGCAGAAGTGAATACATCGGGGTGTCGCCCTTCCACGCCGCGGGTGCACTGCGCGGCTTCGTCATCTCGGGCCGGTGGCCGGACACCACCAAGGAATGGGCCCAGCTACTGGTGCTCGCGGTGCGGGTGGCCTCGGTGCCGGGATTGCTCTCCACATCAACGGTTTTCGGTGCTCACGAGGATCTTCCGGACGACCCGCTGCCCGACACGGTGGGCCTGGTCGTCGCCGAGGGTCCGGTGATCGGCGAATCCGCGGTCACACCAGGATATTTCGCGGACCACCAGCCGCCGGCCCTGATGATGCTGCATCCGCCGTCCGAGACGGTGCCGTCGCTACCGGAGTGCGTGGGCGCGGCGTCGGGCTGCGTCCTGCTGCCGGGCCTCCCGCACCTCGGACTCGACCACCGCGCGGCCTGGGTGGAGACGGAGGCCGACGGCACGGTGACGTCGCTGGTGAGCCGAGTGAGCCTCGACCCCGCGAGCGACCCCGACACCGCGATTTTGGCGATGCTGCTCGCCGCCTGACCGGCACCGGAAGTTCAGAGTTCGGGTTGCCAAACTTGTTGCGCTGGTTGGCAATTTCGTGATCGATGGGTAATCTTTCGGACAGCGAAGGGGAGTAGCCCGCAATCGCGTAGTCGACACACTGGCCTCACGGCCCGGCTGCGTGAACCGGAATCCGGTGGGCGAGACCTTCGGTCGTCGACGCACCCCGCGTTCGGCGACCGGAGGAAGTTCCCGGAAATTCCTCCGACACCCGAACGGAGGAACCCCATCGTGCTTGCCGCGCTACTGCTGAGCTTCGGCGTCATCTTCGTGGCCGAACTCGGCGACAAGTCCCAGCTGATGGCGATGACATTCGCACTGCGTTACCGGTGGTGGGTGGTCATCGGCGGCATCACGGTCGCCACCACCGTCGTGCACCTGGTTTCGGTCGCGGTCGGCCACTACCTCGGCGTCGCCATCCCGACGCATCTCATCAGCATCCTGGGCGGGCTGGCATTCGTGTTCTTCGCGGCCTGGACGCTGCGTGGCGACAGCCTCAGCGAGGACGAGCAGGGCAAGGCCGGACGCGTCGGGACCTCGGCGTTCCTCGCGGTCGCGTCGGCGTTCTTCCTCGCCGAACTCGGCGACAAGACGATGCTCGCGACCGTCACCCTCGCCGCCGACAACGACTGGGTCGGGGTGTGGATCGGCTCGACGGTCGGCATGGTCGCCGCCGACGCCCTGGCCATCGTCGTCGGCGCGGTCCTCGGCAAGCACCTGCCGGAACGGTTCATCCAGCTCGCCGCCTCGACCCTGTTCCTCGTCTTCGGTGTGCTTCTCCTCCTCGAAGGACTCCTCCCGGGATCCCCCGCCGGCCCGATCGCCGCGGCGTCGATCCTGGTTGTCGCCGCAGTGGCCGGGGCCGTCCACTGGTCCCGCTCCCGCTCCCGCTCCCTCCCCGACCCCGCCCCACCGGCTGAAGGTGGCCTTCGTGCCGCTGATCCGAGCGTGAACTGGTCCCCGGAAGTTGGACTGGGTAATCGGAAGCCTAGGCGGCGAGGGCTTGGGCCCGGTATGTGACCGGGCTCAAGCCGTCGAGCTT
>NZ_JBIAOU010000008.1:0-89685 GCF_042879035.1 Rhodococcus sp. NPDC003318
TCGACGGCTTGAGCCCGGTCACATACCGGGCCCAAGCCCTCGCCGCCTAGGCTTCCGATTACCCAGTCCAACTTCCGGGGACCAGTTCACGTGCGCCTGAACCGCACGAAGGTGCCCTTCACCCGTCAGCGCGCGACCTCCCGCCCGCGGCCGAAGGCCACCTTCATCTCGTTGGACCGCACGAAGGCCACCTTCAGCCGGGTGGGAGGGGAGGTTTGCGCGCGGGTGCCGCACCAGGGTCATGCGCGGGCGCCGGACTCGCAGACGAAAGCCGTGGGCGTGCGGCCGATCCGGGTGAGCACGACGCTCAACGACCTGGTGCCGCGCAGTTTGAGCCGCGGCCGCAGCACCGCCGGATCGACGTCGACGCCGCGGACCAGGATCTCCGCGACACCGCAGTCCAGCCGCGCCAGCTCCTGACGCAGAGTCTTCTCGGAGTACTTGAGCTGCACCAGGATCCGGAATCCACGCACGCCTTCGGGCACCGTGTCCCCGGTCAGGTACGCGATCCGCGGGTCGAGCTGCCACAGTCCGTGACGGGCTGCGTAGTGCCGTACCAGCCCGGCCCGCACGACCGCGCCGTCCGGGTCGACGATCCACTCCCCCGGTTCCCGCTCGGGGATGTCGTCCGGTTCGGCGTCGGTGATCTCCCAGCCGCTGCCGTCGGCCGCGAGGACCGTCGCCCGGCGCCGCACCCCGACGCCGGCGAGGCCGGGTGACCACAGGCACGCCTCCCGCACGCCGCCCGAGAGCGACACGATCTCGACCTCGCCGTCCCAGCCCAACTCGTCGTAGTCCAGTCCCGGAGCACATTTCACGGCGAGGTCGCGACCGGCGTAGGCGTCCAGCAGATCCGGCAGCGGCGGCGTCAACGCGGACGGGTCGTGCCTGCGTTTGCCGCCGGACCGCCGGGCCGGGTCGGCGAGCACGACGGTGCCGCGACTACACGGCCGCAGCGCGTCGGCCCGGATCACGGTGGCGCCGGGCACGTTTCGTTTCGCCATCGCCAGCCGGACAGGATCCAGGTCGCTGCCGAGCACCACGCCCGCAACCCCGACCAGCGCCGACAGTTCCGCACCGATCGAGCAGGTGACGTCGTGGACGTTGCGGCCGGCCAGCCGCACGGCGCGGCGCGCCGCCACGATCGACGGGGTGGCCTGCTGCAGCGCGTCGTCGGTGAGCAGCCAGTCCCGGCCGTCGAGTTTGCCCTCCGCCCGGCGGCGCAGCAGCACCGTTTCGACGAGGGCGCCGGAGCGGTCACCGAAACGCGCACGCACCCGGCCGATGTCGGCCAGATGCGTGCGCGCGGACAGCTCGAGACGCCCCACTTCGGCGAGGTCGTCGACGGCCGTCGTCAGGTACCGGACGTCGTCCGTGGTGAAGTCGTATCCCACCGGAGGGTCAGGACTCCTTGTCGCCCGGCTTCACACCGGTGATCATCGCGTTGTAGAAGAACCCCTTCGGAACGAACCGCTTCATCACGTTCTCGTCGAGCCAGCTCAGGGCCTTCCAGCCGCCGAACGCGAACTTGGCCCAGTTCCAACCCAGTTTGCCCTCCGGCACCGCGGCCTCGAAGGTGCGCACCGGCCAGCCGAGCATCGCCGCGGTGAACTCCTCGCTCGCGGCGTGCACGTGCACCGCGCCGGCCGAGCGGGCCATTCTCTCGAGATCGGCGGGATCGAAGGTGTGGATGTCGACGACCGCCTCGAGCGCGGCGGCCCGGGACGACTCGTCGAGTTCGGCCTGCGGGCGACGCCATCCCTGCAGCGGGCCCAGCTTGGTGACATTGGTGGTCACGTACCAGGTGGCCCGGCTGAGCCAGCGCGCGTAGAAGTCGCCGACTGTGGTCGGCTCACCGGCGAAGACGAATCGTCCGCCGGGCTTGAGCACGCGGATCACCTCGCGCAGCGACTGCTCGACGTCCGGGATGTGGTGCAGCACGGCGTGACCGACCACGAGGTCGAACGTGTTGTCGTCGTACGGGATCCGCTCGGCGTCGGCGACACGACCGTCGACGGGAAGCCCGAGGCCCTCGGCGTTGCGCAGCGCGACCTTGACCATGCCGGGCGAGAGGTCCGTCACCGATCCGGTGCCGGCGACGCCACCCTGCATCAGGTTCAGGAGGAAGAACCCGGTGCCGCAACCGAGTTCGAGGGCACGCTCGTAGGGAAGCGGCTGGTCCCCGGCGACCGCGTCGAAGCGTCCGCGTGCGTACTCGATGCAGCGCTCGTCGTAGGAGATGGACCACTTGTCGTCGTAGGTCTCCGCCTCCCAGTCGTGGTAGAGCACCTGAGCGAGCTTGGTGTCCTTGAGCGCGGCCTCGACCTCTTCGGCGGTGGCGTGCGGGTTCGGCGCGGGATCGACACCGTCATTCGGGCTTGCAGTCATGGGGGGAGCCTACCCGGTGGTCAGGAATGAACAAGTTCTAGTTTTGGACGAAAGTGTCCCGGGAGGAGTGCCCGCGCACCCACCCGGGACACCGCTGTCACCTGCCGACGAACTTCGCCTTGCCGGGGCCGTTCTCGATGAACGACGCCATGCCGATCGCGCGGTCCTCGGTGGCGAACAACGCCGCGAACTGCGCCGCCTCGATCTTCAGCCCGGTGTTCAGGTCGGTGTCGAGACCCTGATCGATCGACGCCTTCGCCGCCGCGAGGGCCCGCGACGCACCCCCCACGAACTTCGACGCCCACGCCCGAGCTGCGTTGTACACCTCGTCCGGCGCGACCATCTCGTCGACCAGACCGATCGCGAGTGCCTCCTCGGCGCCGACGAACCGGCCGGTGAAGACCATGTCCTTCGCCTTCGCCGGACCGATCAGCCGGGCGAGTCGCTGGGTGCCGCCACCACCGGGGATGACACCGAGCAGCACCTCGGGAACACCGAGCTTCGCGTTGTCGCCCGCGATGCGACGGTCCGCACCGAGCGCGATCTCGAGGCCGCCACCGAGCGCGTAGCCGCTGATCGCGGCGACGGTCGGCTTCGGGATCTCCGCGATCGAACCGAGCGCCGACTGCAGTTCACCGGCGACCGGCGCCATCTCGGCGAACGTCATGTCCGCCATTTCCTTGATGTCCGCACCGGCCGCGAAGACCTTCTCGCCGCCGTAGACGATGACCGCGTCGACCTCGTCGTCGACCGTGGCCTCCCGGGCCGCGGCGCGCAACTCCTCCTGCAACTGACGGTTCAGCGCGTTCATCGGAGGACGACTCAGGCGAATGGTGCCGATGCCGTCGGAAACGTCGAAGGTTACGAACTCAGCCATACCCGCAGGCTACCGGTTACTCCAGGGATGGATCCCGGCACCGTAGTAGGGGTCCTGCCCCGGGAACCGCACCCGCCGCTGTCCGTCCTCCTGGTACAACGTCGGCAGAATGACCGGAATCTCCGGCTCGGCCGCGAGGACCTCGGCGACCGAACCGAACTCCGCGATCGACCGCAGCTGGGTCCACGTCGGCGGCAGCAGCAGCGTCCGTCCCTCCCGCCAGTCGGCGATCGCCTCCTCCGGCGTCTGCCACCCGGCGGAAGCCGCCTCCGAGGTCGCGCCGTCGGCGGTCTGCCCCGCCGGGGCAGCGGCGACGAAGAAACGGGTGTCGTACCGGCGGTGCTCGCCGGTCGGGGTCACCCAGTTGGCCCACGGCCGCAGCAGATCCGCGCGCAGGACCAGTCCCTCCCGGGCGAGGAAGTCGCTGAACGAGTACTCGCGGGCCTCGAGTTGCTTGCGGGCCGTGGCGTAACTGGACGTGTCGGAGACGACGGTGTCGGCGGTCGGACCGGCGAGCAGCACGCCGCACTCCTCGAACGTCTCGCGCACCGCTGCACACACCAGCGCCTTCGCGCGGGCCTCGTCGACACCGAACCGCCCCGCCCACCACGACACCGGCGCGCCGGCCCAGGCGATGTCGGCGCTCGCGTCCTGAGGGTCCACCCCGCCGCCGGGAAAGACGGTCATGCCGGCGGCGAATGCCATCCCACCGACCCGGTGCAGCAGGAACACCTCCGGCCCGGGCACGCCGTCTCGGACGAGGATGACGGTGGACGCGTCCTTGACCGCGAAGTCGGGGTGCAGTTCGTGTGCCATGTGACGCAACATACGCCGTGGGCCGCCGACGGCCCGTGCCCCCCTCCGCTCAGCGGCGGTGCTGACCGGGAAGCCGGGTGCGGCGGGCGAAGAAACGACCGTCGACGTGATCGAGCGAAATGGCCTGACTGAATGCCGTCGTCAGGTTCTCGGCCGTGATCACGTCGTCGATCAGACCCTGCGAGACCACCTCACCCTCCCTGAGCAGGAGCGCGTGGGTGAAGCCCGGCGGAATCTCCTCGACGTGGTGCGTGATCAGCACGGTCGCGGGAGCATCCGGATCCGCCGCCAGGTCGGCGAGCCGGGCGACGAGCTCCTCGCGGCCACCGAGGTCGAGTCCGGCGGCCGGCTCGTCGAGCAGCAGCAACTCGGGATCCGTCATCAATGCGCGCGCGATGAGGACCCGCTTGCGCTCGCCCTCGGACAGGGTGCCGTAGGTGCGGTCGGCGAGATGCTCGGCGCCGATGCTCTCGAGGATCTCCACCGCGCGCGTGGTGTCCATGTCCTCGTAACGTTCCCGCCAGCGACCGAGGACGGCGTAACCGGCGGACACGACCAGGTCCTTGACGAGTTCGTCGGCGGGCACGCGGTGCGCGAGCGCCGACGACGACAACCCGATCCGCGGTTTGAGTTCGTTGACGTCGACGCGGCCGAGCGTCTCGCCGAGCAGGTTCGCGTTGCCCGACGTCGGGTACACCTCGCCGGCGGCGATGCGCAGCAACGAGGTCTTGCCGGCGCCGTTGGGGCCGAGCACGACCCACTTCTCGTCGAGCTCCACCTTCCAGGTCACCGGACCCACCAGGGTCACTCCACCGCGGCGGATCAGAACGTCGTCGAAGTCGATGAGCAGATCGGGATCAGGTTCGGACACGGCAGCCATCATTCCGCACGAGCGTTGCGTCCGTGCAACGGGATCCGGCCGCGTGTCGGACGCGATCACACCAGCGCGTCCCAGAACCGCTGCTCGAAGACGACGACGCGGCCGAACGCGAGCCGCTGCGCGGCGGAGGGCTCCCCGTCGCCGAGCAGTGCACCCAGATCATCGACGTAGGTCGCGAACGGCGGCGCGCTCCAGTTGTCGATGAACTCGCGGTAGCGCGATCCCGCCTCCCGCGCGCGGGTGCGGACGGTGGTCCACGCGTCCAGGTACGCCTTCTCGACGCCGTAGAGCACGGCGGACGCAACCTCGTAGCCGTCGTGCAGGCTCGCCATCATGAACGACGTGTACGCCAGGCAGCCCGCGCTCGGAGTGTGACCGTCCCTGTCGAGCCCGCGGCGTTCGAGTTCCGCCCGGAACAGCCCGAGTTCCGGTGTCAGCGCGGTGATACCACCGGCGAGCACGTCCCGCGACGGCTCGTCGGGGGCGAGGGTCAGCACGCCGGCGAGGAACCGCCGGAACTCGACGACGAACACGTGGTCCTCGAGCAGCCACCGGTCGAATGCCGCCTCCGGCAGGATGCCGTCCGCGGTGGCGAGCACGAACGGGTGCTCGGTCATCGCCCGCCACCGGTCCGCCTCCCCCGCGAGCAACGACTCCGCCGCCGCGCTCACCGCGCGTCCCAGAACGCGAGCTCGTGTCGCATCGCCGTCATGAACGCCTCCTCCGCGACCGCCTCGTCGGGGGCCGCCTCGTCCAGCATCTCGGCGCACCGCTGCGCCAACGCCGCGAACCCCGGGTCCGCGTAGGTGTCGACCCACCGTCGGAAGCGCGGGTCGGCGGGCGGGTTCGCGGCGAGCGCGACCCCCAGTTCCGAGTACCCCCACATGCACGGCAGCAGCGCCGCCAGTCCGCGGCCGTAGTCGGCGGCGGCATCGATCAGGAACTCCGTGTACGCGACGCACTGCGGACTCTTCACCGCGGCGTCGAAGTCGGCGCCGAACGGCTCGGACAGCTCACGGTGCAGGCTCAGCTCCTCGTGCAGTGTCGAGTGCGCCAGGTCCACCAGGTAGCCGAGGTGTCCGTCCGGCGCCTGCCACGCGAGCCGCACGAACACCCGGGTGTAGTCGAGCAGGTACAGGTAGTCCTGTTCGAGCCAGCCGCGGAACGCCGCGGGATCCAGGTCGCCGCAGGCGATGCCCGTCACCGTCGGGTGCGCCAGCTGCTCGATCAGCAGGGGCCGGCCCTTCTCCTGCAGACGCGCCGAAAGACTCACGCCCGCACCGTCTTACGCGACCCCACCAGTCCGATCAGCAGGGTCAGCACTCCCGCGACGAGCAGCGCGGCCACCGACGCCGACCAGCCCGTCGACGGAATCCCCAGCGACGACTGGAGATTCGTCCACCACTGCGTCCAGCCGGAACCGAAGCCGGTGAAGTACGTCGGCGTCACCAACTGGTAGACGACGAACCCGAACACCCACGGCACCAACATCACCCAGCGCGTCGGTGCGTGCGCGGACACGTCCCACGTGCCCCGGCGAATCAGGTAGAACGCCGCGAGGAAGGTCCCCGTCAACGGCACGAACACGGCGCCGATCAGGAACAGGAACGGCTCGTAGCTGTACGCGTCGACCGTCAGCGCCAGCAGCGTCGCGACGACACCGACACCGATCACGAGGTACCGCCGGTCCAGCGACGGCCGCAGGTTCTGCGCACTGATCGCGGTCGAGTAGATGTTGGCGAACGCCTCGTCGACCTCGTCGACGAGCAGGATCAGCAGGGCCACACCGGCCAGGGGCAGCACCAGCAGGCTGCCGATGATGTCGAAGCCGGGCTCGAGCCCGAACGCGACGAACGCGAGGACACCGAGGGTGAAGAAGGCGATCGTCGCGCCGCCGTACCCCACGGTGGCGCCGAAGAACGCGGCCCGTGGCGACCGGGAGTGCCGGGCGTAGTCGGCCGCCAGCGGCACCCAGGAGATCGGCATCGCGATCACCAGGTCGACGCTGGTCCAGAAGCCGGCGAAGGTGCCGTCGGTGAGCGACGGCAGATCCTTCATCAGGACGTTCACCAGCAGGTACGCGGTCGACGCCAGCGCCGCCCACACCGCGTAGCGGGCGAGGATCTTCACCACCCGCAGCGGGTACAGTGCCATCACCGTCGCGAGCACACCGGCGACGAGGACGAACGGCCACCGCTGCCAGTCCGTCAGCCGCGCCGCGGCTTCCGCGATCACGAACACCTCGAACGTCGCCCACCCGACGCACTGCACGAGGTTGATCACCGTCGGCAACGCCGACAGCCGTGCGCCGAGCAACCCGCGCATCATCACCATGGCGGGGGCGCCGACCGAGGCACCCGCGGCCGCGCACAATCCGAGCAGGGTGGATCCGACCAGGGCGCCGACCACGACGGCCAGCAACGTCGCCAGCAGCGACTGCCCCGGCAGGACCGCGAAGGTCGCGGCGACCGGGAGCAGGAGTGAGATCCCGAGATTGCCCCAGAGTCCGACCTGCGCACCGAAACCGAGGGTGCGGGCGGGGACGGTGTCGAGGGTGAGGGACGGCTCGGCGGCTTCGGCCGGTGCGGGCCCCGATGGATGTGACGGTGCGACGGACATCGCGCTGCTCCCTACGCCGGAATGACCCGGATCAGGTGAGACGGTCGGAGCAGCCGTGCTCCCTCTCAGCCCGACGACGCTCGGGCTCCCGCGCTGGATGGACGAGGCCCACCTTAGGACGCGGGGTCGTCTCGATCCAAGCCGACCCCGGCAATCGAAATAATCACCGTGATCGCAAACCTTCCGCGACCGGCCCTCCCTGGGCAGGATGGCGCCCTGTTCCACCGCCCGGTGGGCTGCCGGAAACGAAGGGTTGAATGTCCGTGACGACTACCGCCGAAGCGGATGCCCCGCCACCTCTGTGAACACACGGGGCAAACCCGGCAACGCCGTCGCGTTCTACCGACGTCGCGGAGTGCTCCGATCGCTCGCCCCACTCACACTGCTCATCCTGTGGCAGATCGGCAGCCAGAGCGGCGTGCTGTCGGAGCGGATCCTGCCCGCGCCGTCGGTGATCCTCGAAGCCGGCCTGGAGGTCCTCGAGTCGGGGGCGCTCGCCGACGCCCTCGTCGTCTCCGGTCAGCGCGTCCTACTCGGATTCCTGCTCGGCGCCGCCCTCGGCATCGGATTCGGTGTCGTCGCAGGCATCGGCCGAATCGGCGAATACGTCGTCGACCCACCACTGCAGATGCTGCGCACCGTACCCCTGTTCGGCCTGATCCCCCTGTTCATCATCTGGTTCGGTATCGGCGAAGAGCCGAAGGTCTACCTCATCGCGCTCGGCGTCGCATTCCCGCTGTACCTCAACACGTTCTCCGGCATCAGGCAGCTCGATCCGAAACTGCTCGAACTGGGCCGAGTACTGCGCCTGAGCCGCACCGAACGGCTCCGCCGCCTCGTCGTCCCCGGTGCGCTCCCCCTGATCCTCGTCGGCCTCCGACAGAGCCTGGGCATCGCCTGGCTGTCCCTGATCGTCGCCGAACAGATCAACGCCAGCGAGGGCCTCGGCTACATCTGAACAACGCCCGCGAGTTCCTCCGCACCGACATCGTCATCTTCGGCCTGCTGGTGTACGGACTGCTCGGACTGATCACCGACGCGCTCGTCCGCTGGCTCGAAGTGTGGGCGCTGCGATGGCGTCCCGGCGTCCTGTGAAGGAGTACGACAGATGAGCCACACCCTCGACGAGTCCACCATCGCGACGGCACCCGCGGCCCGAGTGACCGGACTGCGCAAAAGCTTCCACGGCCGAGTCGTCCTCGACGGGATCGACCTGGAAATCCCCCGCGGCCAGATCTTCGCGCTCCTCGGCCGCAGCGGCTCGGGCAAGTCGACACTGCTGCGCGCCCTCGCTGGACTGTCCGACGACCACGAGGGCCACATCACCACCGACGGGCACCCGACGGTCGTGTTCCAAGAACCGCGCCTGGTGCCCTGGCTCGACGTCGCAACCAACGTCGAACTCGGCCTGCCCGACCGCAGACGCCGATCGGGCAGACGCGCCGACGTCGAACGAGTCCTCGACGAGGTCGCGCTCGGCCACCGCCGCGACGCCTGGCCGCTGACGCTCTCCGGCGGCGAAGCGCAGCGAGCGGCACTCGCCCGCGCACTCGTCGCCGAACCGACACTGCTGCTCCTCGACGAACCGTTCGGCGCGCTCGACGCCCTGACCCGGCTGTCAGTCCACGACCTGCTGCTCCGACTGTTCACCGAGCACGGTTTCGGAGTTCTGCTCGTCACCCACGACGTCGCCGAGGCGGTTGCGCTTGCAGACCGCGCATTGGTCCTCGAAGACGGACGCATCGCCCACGAGGTCCCCATCGACCTCCCCCGACCACGCCGCCGCGTCAGCGTCGAGGCCACCGAGTACACCTCGAGACTCCTCGCACTGCTCGGCGTCACCGACTGAGACACGATCACTGGAAAAGAAAGCCCCCATGACACTTCGCATTCTCGGCCGCTCCGGTCGGCGTCGGCTCGCCGCACTTGCGGTGGCCGCGGCCACCGCTCTCGCCCTCACGGCATGCGGCGGATCGGACGGCGACTCCGACAGCGCCGCAGCCCCCACCGGACCGGTCGACCTGTCGGCCGTCACACTCAAGGTCGGTGACCAGAAGGCCACCTCCATCGAGGTGCTGCTGCAGGCCTCCGGTCAGCTCGAGAACCTGCCCTACAAGCTGGAATTCTCCACCTTCACCGCCGGACTCCCCCTCATCGAGGCCGCCAGCGCGGGAGGCATCGACCTCGCACAGACCGGCAACACCCCGGTCATCTTCGGTGCCGCGTCCAAGGCCGACATCAAAATCGTCGGCGCACTCGAGGCCACCGGCAAGGGGGACGCGATCCTCGTCGGCAAGGACTCCACCATCGGATCCGTGGCCGACCTGAAGGGCAAGAAGGTCGCCACCTTCAAGGGCAGCTCCGCCCACGCCAATCTGCTCATGCAGCTGCAGAAGGCCGGCCTCGACCGCACCGACATCGAGACCGTGTTCGTCTCCCCGGCCGACGGATACACCTCCCTGACGAAGGGCGACGTCGATGCCTGGGCCACCTGGGATCCCTACACCGCGATCGCGGAGAAGGAATCCGGAGCCCGTGTGATCGCCACCGCCGACGAGGCCGCCAACGGCTACAACTTCTGGGCCGCATCCGATCAGGCACTCGCCGACCCCTCCCGGACAGCCGCGATCGAGGACTTCCTCACGCGCTACGCAGCGGCCACCGCCTGGTCCGAGCAGAACCTCGACGAATGGTCCGCCAAGTACGCCGAACTGACCTCGATCAGCCCGGACGCCTCACGTACCACGTGGACCCGCTCGATCAAGCAGCCGATCACCCTCAGCGACGACGTCATCGCATCCGAGCAGGAGATCGCCGACGCCTTCACCGAGGCCGGGGAACTGCCCGGCAAGGTCGATTTCGCCGCGGCGGTCGACAAGCGCTTCGACAGCTGACGTCCCGCGTGCCCGCCGCGATCAGGTCGCGGCGGGCACGTTCGGCGTTGCGATCACCGTCATCGAGCCCGGCGCGACCTCGGTGAACCCGGCGTCGCGGACGGCGACCGCACGGCCGGCGTCCACCAGCCCGACCAGACGCGCCCACGTCGGCGCGTCCGCGTCACGCACCGAGCAGCGGTAGCCCGCCGACGCCCAGGCCTGCGCCTGCGCCGCCGACATCGCTCCGGCCAGCAGCATCGCCGCATGCCCGACCTGCGCCGCCGCCTTGCCCACCGTCATGCCGAGTTCGGCGTTCAGCCACAGCACCGGCAATCCCGGTTCCGGTTCACCAGGCTCGTCGTGGTCGAGGTCGGTGCCGCCGATCTGAAGTTTGCGGACGCGCTGATCGAGGGCGCCGACGCGTCCGGGCACGAAGGCGCGCGCCTGCGCACCGTCCACCTCGACCGTCACCCCGTCGACGTCCTGCACGGCCGTCCACTGGGCACCCCTGGCGCGTCGCGCCACCTTGCGGATCCGTGCGCCCGTCCACGCCAGATAGTTGTCCCGCCACGGCCCCGGCTCGCCGTCGGTTCCCTCCCCGACCCGCGGATCGAGGCACAGTGCCACCGTCGCCGCCGCGGCCGCCTCGAGAACCTCGGTCCGGGCCGGAGGCTCCGTCTTCGGGATGTGCAGCACCAGCGGCATCGCCAGCACCAGAGCGGGATCGTCCGGATCGGCGCGGTGGCCGTATCCGGCCGCCAACACCGCGTGCCGGGCCGCGAAGCCCGCATCCGGACCGGTGGTCACAGCGGGACCCGGCGCACCAGTCCGTCGACGGCGTCGGCTGCCTCGACCTCGTCACGGGTCACGCCGAGCACGAACAGCACCGCGTCGAGGAACGGGTGCGACAGCGCGGTGTCCGCGACCTCCCGCAGCGCCGGCTTGGCGTTGAACGCCACCCCGAGGCCCGCGGCGTTGAGCATGTCGATGTCGTTGGCGCCGTCGCCGACCGCGACGGTCTGCTCCATCGGCACCCCGACCTGTGCGGCGAACTTGCGCAACGCGACCGCCTTCGCGGCACGGTCCACCACGTCACCGACCACCCGTCCGGTGAGTTTTCCGTCGACGATCTCGAGTGTGTTCGCCTCGACGAAGTCGAGTTCGAGTTCGTGGGCAAGGCCCTCGATGACCTGACGGAACCCGCCGGACACGACACCGCAGTGGTAGCCGAGACGACGCAGGGTGCGGATGGTGGTGCGGGCGCCCGGGGTCAGGGCCAGTGCCTGGCCGACCTCGTCGATCACCGAGGCGTCGAGCCCGGCGAGGGTCGCGACGCGCTGGTGCAGCGACTCGGTGAAGTCGATCTCACCGCGCATCGCGGACTCGGTGACCTCGCGGACCTTGTCCTCGACCCCGGCGTGGGCGGCGAGCATCTCGATCACCTCGCCCTGCACGAGCGTCGAGTCCACGTCGAACACGATGAGCCGCTTGGCGCGACGGGCCAGACCGGCACGCTCGACGGCGATGTCGACGGACTCGACCATCGCCAGCTCCGAGAGCCCGGTGCGCAGTCGCCCGTTCGCCTCGTCGCTGGTGTCGGACGCAGTGACCATCAGTTCGAGGCCCGTCACCGGGTAGTCGGCGACGCCGCGGATGGAGTCGATGTTCGCGCCCTGCTTCGCCAGTTCCCGGGCGATGTGGCTGAACGAACGCGCCGTCACCGGGCTGCCGAGCACGACGACGGCGTGCGTGGACGGCGCCGGCCGCTCCGCCGCACCGGCACCGATCTCGACGTCGACGGTCATCCCCACGGTGGCCATCGCGTCCTCGAGCGCCTCCTGCAGCGCCTCCGGGTCGGAGGGGCATTCGACGAGGACGCCGAGGGTCAGCCGACCCCGGATGACGACCTGCTCGACGTCGAGCAGGCTGACCTGGTGCCGGGACAACGCGGCCAGCAGCACCGAGGTGACGCCGGGACGGTCGCGCCCCGTCACCGTGACCAGAACCGTGGTCCCCGACTTCACCGAGGCTTCCGAACCCACCGAGAAACTCCTCCCATCCCGCGGCGACTGCCACGGGTTTCGCCGTCCATTGTGCCAAGAGCGGTTTTCGCAAGCGGAAGGCCCCGCCCGGAACTCGGGCGGGGCCTTCCGCTCATCGCATTGTCATCGTGCGACGCCTAGTGCGCGTCCTCGAGCACGGCGTGCTTGTTGCCGTGTCCGGGGCCGACGTGTGCCTCGGCGCGCATCCGCTCGACCATGTGCGGGTAGTGCAGCTCGAACGCGGGCCGCTCCGACCGGATCCGGGGCAGCTCGGTGAAGTTGTGCCGCGGCGGCGGGCAGCTGGTCGCCCACTCCAGGGAGTTGCCGTAGCCCCACGGGTCGTCGACCGTGACGACCTCGCCGTAGCGGTAGCTCTTGAAGACGTTCCACAGGAACGGCAGCGTCGAGGCACCGAGGATGAACGCGCCGATCGTGGAGATCGTGTTCAGCGTGGTGAACCCGTCGGAGGGCAGGTAGTCGGCGTAGCGCCGCGGCATGCCCTCGTTGCCGAGCCAGTGCTGCACCAGGAACGTGGTGTGGAACCCGATGAACGTGGTCCAGAAGTGCCACTTCGCGAGCCGCTCGTCCATCATCCGGCCGGTCATCTTCGGGAACCAGAAGTAGATGCCGGCGTAGGTGGCGAACACGATGGTGCCGAAGAGCACGTAGTGGAAGTGCGCGACGACGAAGTACGAATCACTGACGTGGAAGTCGAGCGGCGGGCTGGCGAGCAGCACACCGGACAGACCACCGAAGAGGAAGGTCACGATGAAGCCGACCGAGAACAGCATCGGCGACTCGAACGTCAGCTGACCCTTCCACATGGTGCCGATCCAGTTGAAGAACTTCACACCGGTCGGGACCGCGATGAGGAACGTCATGAACGAGAAGAAGGGCAGCAGGATGGCGCCGGTGGCGTACATGTGGTGCGCCCACACCGCGACGGACAGGGCGGCGATGCCCAGGGTGGCGTAGACCAGGCCGCTGTAGCCGAAGATCGGCTTGCGCGAGAAGACCGGGAAGATCTCCGAGACGATGCCGAAGAACGGCAGCGCGATGATGTACACCTCGGGGTGGCCGAAGAACCAGAACAGGTGCTGCCACAGGATGACGCCGCCGTTGGCGGGGTCGAAGATGTGGGCACCGAAGTGACGGTCGACGAACAGGCCGAGCAGCGCGGCGGTCAGCAGCGGGAAGGCGAGCAGGATCAGGACGCTGGTCACCAGGATGTTCCAGGTGAAGATCGGCATCCGGAACATCGTCATACCGGGGGCGCGCAGACAGACCACGGTGGTGATCATGTTGACACCACCGAGGATGGTGCCGAGTCCGCTCACGCCGAGGCCCAGGATCCACATGTCGGCGCCGACACCGGGAGAGTGCAGGGCGTCGGTCAGCGGGCTGTACGCGGTCCACCCGAAGTCAGCGGCGCCACCGGGGGTGATGAAGCCGGCGGTCGCGATGGTGGAACCGAACAGGTACAGCCAGTAGCTGAACGCGTTCAGCCGCGGGAACGCGACGTCGGGTGCACCGATCTGCAGCGGCAGGATGTAGTTCGCGAAACCGAAGACGATCGGGGTCGCGTACATCAGCAGCATGATCGTGCCGTGCATCGTGAACAGCTGGTTGAACTGCTCGTTCGACAGGAACTGCAGACCCGGGACCGCGAGCTCCGAGCGCATCAGCAGTGCCATCAGGCCGCCGATGAGGAAGAACGCGAACGACGTCACCATGTACATGATCCCGAGCACCTTGGGATCGGTCGTGGTGATCATCTTGTAGATGTACGAGCCCTTTGGTCCCAGTCTCGCCGGGAACGGCCGTTTGGCCGTCAGCTCTGGGACTGGCTGGGGCGCTACCGCAGTCACTGATCCTCCTGTTTGTGCCCTTGATCGCTCCGCAGGCTCGCTCAGGACGTCCGGCCCCGGGCTGCGAGGCGAACATCCTCATGGCTTGCGCTCTGACGAATCGTAGACCGTCCCTCCACGATCCGCGGAGTCGGTCCTACCCAGTGTCGTACTTCGCGCCCCGTCAGGTCAGTCGTCGTCCTGTGACCAGGCACGACGCGGACGCGGTTCGGTCACACCGTCGACGGTGAGGTCGAGCCGCTCATGATGGAAGGCGACGAGTCCGGCGACGAGCGGACAGTCCGGAAGCGGGGTCCGGTAGCTCCACGCGATGTCGATTCCGGCGGAGCCGAGGGCCGCCACCGAGTAGTAGGTGGCCTCCCCCTTGTATGGGCACCGGGTGCGCGTACCGCTCTCGATCAGCGGCAGACGAACGTCGTCGCGCGGCAGGTAGTAGCGAGCGGGCAACGTCGTCTCGAACAGCAGAACAGGCCGGCGCGACTCCGCGACCACGAGTCCGTCCAGTCCCAGTCGCACGTGCCGCGACCCCCGGCGAACGTCCACCCGGTGAAACGGATCGCGGGGGTGACCGAACACCGGTTCGTCCTCCTCCATCCAGGAGAACCGATCGAGGTCGAGCAGAAGCACCCCGGACAGGTCCGGGTCGGCCGGCCGGAACGCCGCACCGGCGAGCACCTCGCCGGACGCCACGACGTCGTACGCGGTGCCCTGACAGCTGTGAACGGCGAACGGCGTGCCCGGAAGGATCACGGGAGCCGGCTCCACTGGCGCCGAACGGGTCGGGGACGCCTCGATCTGCACGTGCAGGTCGGACTCGGGTACCGCATAGCCGGGCACGATGCGTCCGGGCTCCCACACCAGCAGCGCGTCCCGGGAATCGGCGACGACCGTCCCGTCGCGCACCGCCCTGATGCGCGGCGCTGCCGGGTGATGCCGCAGGTCCCCGACCGCTTTCCCCAGGACCTGACTCATCGGGACAGCCATCAGCCCATTGTGCGCGCATCCGCTCCTCGGCGACGCATTCGGCGTCGATCCGCAGCGCGGTTAGTCTCGGACCGTCCCACCACGAGAGGAATGCCCCGCACCATGCCCGAGCGCAGACTCGCCCGCCGAACCGCCCCCGCCGCCCTGCTGGCCGTGACCGCGCTCGTCCTGGCCGCCTGCGGCGGGTCGGGCACCGACGACGCGGCGAGCAGCATCGTGCGCAGCACCACGGCCGTCGCGGGGGCGGGCGTGGTGGGCAACGACCGCGACACCGAGAACGTCTGCGGCCCGACGGCTCCCGTGGACCCGGCCGGGGTGACCGGCACCACCCGCACCGTCGCGCACGCGGCAGGCGAGACCGTGGTCCCGGCGGATCCGCAGCGGATCGTGGTGCTCGACACCGACAAGCTCGACACGGTGTGCGCGCTGGGTCTGCAGGACCGGCTGGTCGGCGCGGCGGTCGCCGGAGCGGTCGGGTCGCAGCCCACCTATCTCGGCGCGACCATCGCCGACGTCGAGCCGGTGGGCACCCTGCAGGAGCCCGACCTCGAGAAGATCGCGGCGCTGCAGCCCGATCTGATCCTCGGCTCGAAGTTCCGTACACCCGAGCTGTACGACCAGCTGAGCGCGATCGCGCCGACCACGTTCACCGAGAAGGTCGGTCTGACGTGGAAGGACAACCTGAAGCTCGACGGCACCGCCCTCGGTCGCGGCGCGAGTGCCGTCGCAGCGCTCGACGCGTACGAGACGGCCGCGGTCGACACCGGCGCCTCACTGAACTCCTCGGAGACGCAGGCCTCGGTCGTACGGTTCATGCCCGGCGTCATCCGGGTCTACGGCCCCGACAGCTTCTCCGGTCAGGTCCTCGCGGACGCCGGTGTCCAGCGGCCCACGTTCCAGCGACTCGAGGGCGCCGACGACCGCCGGTTCACCGAACTCAGCGAGGAGGAGATCGCCAAGGCCGAGGGCGACATCATCTACGTCAGCTTCTACGGCGACGAGGCACGCGACGAGGGCGTCGCGATCATGGACGGCGACCTGTGGGAGGGTCTCGGCGCAGTCCAGGACAAGCGGGTTTTCGTCGTCGACGACGAGATCTGGATGACCGGCATCGGCGTGATCGCCGCCCGCGGCATCCTCGACGACCTCACCGCGTCGCTCAACGGCTATGCCAACTGATCGCGCCCGCGCCGTGAGGTCCGGCGTCTGATGCCGGTCCCCGAGTTCGTCACCGCCCTGCGCGCCCACATCGGGCAGGCCCCGCTCTGGCTGTCCGGTGTCAGCGCCGTCGTCGTCGACCCTACGGGCCGAATCCTGTTGACCCGCAGGGCCGACAACGGGCGGTGGGCGATCGTGTCCGGAATCCTCGAGCCGGGCGAGCAGCCGGGGCAGGCGATCGTCCGGGAGATCCGCGAGGAGACCGGAGTCGAGGTCGAGCTGCTTCGCCTCACCAGCGTCGACGTGACCGCGCCGTTGACCCACGCCAACGGCGACCGCGCACAGTATCTCGACCTGTGCTTCCTGGCCCGGTACGTCGGCGGCGACCCGCACCCCGCCGACGACGAGAACCTCGAGGTCCGGTGGTTCGCCCCCGACGCGCTGCCCACGCCGCTCAACGACAGCTCGATCGGGCGGATCGAGAAGGCGCTGCGCGGCGCGGCGGAGGCGTGGTTCGAACGCTGACGGTTCGAGGGCTCAGGACGTCTTCGTCTCCCACAGCCCCATGACGTTGCCTTCGGTGTCCTTGAAGTAGGCGGCGTACCCCATCTCGCCCACCGCGGTCTTCTCCCCCACAGGCTCCCCGCCGAGGGTGGTGATCTTCGCCAGCGCGTCGTCGATGCTCGCGACGTCGATCGTGATCACCGGGCCCTGAGGGAAGGATGGTTCACGTTCGAACATGCCGCCGCCGATGTAGCCCGGTTCGGCGGGCATTCCGGTCTCGGCCGTCGGGCCGGTCGAGACGCCGGTGTAGTTGAACTCCGGCATCTGCTGGTAGTTCCAGCCGAACACCTGCTTGTAGAAGTCGCGGGCCCGGTCCCCGTCGCTGAACGGGACCTCGAAGTGCACCACTCGACCACTCATCGCCGCCTCCTCGTGTGGGTGAACCTGCAGGTTCGACGCTAGCCCCGACACCGACACGCGTGAAGTGCCCGAAACGGCCGAAAGTGGCCGTCGTTCGCGTGAACCGAACGACGGCCACCTTCAACCGCGGAAATGTGCGAGGCGCCGGGTCAGAAGTCCCAGTCCTCGTCCTCGGTGTTGACGGCCTTGCCGATGACGTAGCTCGATCCCGAGCCGGAGAAGAAGTCGTGGTTCTCGTCAGCGTTCGGCGACAGCGCCGACAGGATCGCCGGGTTGACGTCCGTCTCGTCCTTCGGGAACAGGCCCTCGTAGCCGAGGTTCATCAACGCCTTGTTCGCGTTGTAGCGCAGGAACTTCTTGACGTCCTCGGTGAGCCCGACCTCGTCGTAGAGGTCCTGCGTGTACTCGACCTCGTTGTCGTACAGCTCGAACAGCAGCTCGAACGTGTAGTTCTTGAGGTCCTCGCGCTCCTCCTTCGTGAGCTGCTCGAGGCCCTTCTGGTACTTGTAGCCGATGTAGTAGCCGTGCACGGCCTCGTCGCGGATGATGAGCCGGATGAGGTCCGCGGTGTTGGTGAGCTTGGCCCGCGACGACCAGTACATCGGCAGGTAGAAGCCGGAGTAGAACAGGAACGACTCGAGCAGCGTCGAGGCGACCTTCCGCTTGAGCGGGCTGTCGCCGTTGTAGTACTCGAGGACGATCTCGGCCTTGCGCTGCAGGTTCGGGTTCTCCTCGGACCAGCGGAACGCGTCGTCGATCTCGCGGGTCGAGCAGAGCGTCGAGAAGATGCTCGAATACGACTTCGCGTGCACCGACTCCATGAACGCGATGTTGGTGTACACCGCCTCCTCGTGCGGGGTCAGCGCGTCGGGGATGAGGCTGACGGCGCCGACGGTGCCCTGAATGGTGTCGAGCAGCGTCAGGCCCGTGAAGACGCGCATCGTGAGCTGCTTCTCGTTCGCGGTCAACGTGTTCCACGACGGGATGTCGTTCGAGACCGGCACCTTCTCCGGCAGCCAGAAGTTCCCGGTGAGGCGGTCCCACACCTCCGCGTCCTTCTCGTCCGGAACCCGGTTCCAGTTGATCGCCGACACCCGGTCGATCAGCTTGATCTTCTGGCTCACGATGCCCTCACTCCGTTCGAAAAATCGTTAGCAAGCGTCACAACATGCACGAGACGCAACCCTCCACCTCGGTGCCTTCGAGAGCCATCTGCCGCAAGCGGATGTAGTAGAGCGTCTTGATGCCCTTGCGCCACGCGTAGATCTGCGCCCGGTTCAGGTCGCGGGTGGTGGCGGTGTCCTTGAAGAACAGCGTCAGCGACAGGCCCTGGTCCACGTGCTGGGTGGCTGCGGCGTAGGTGTCGATGATCTTCTCGTACCCGATCTCGTACGCGTCCTGGTAGTACTCCAGGTTGTCGTTCGTCAGGTAGGGCGCCGGGTAGTAGACGCGGCCGATCTTGCCTTCCTTGCGGATCTCGATCTTCGACGCCACCGGGTGGATGGAACTGGTGGAGTTGTTGATGTACGAGATCGACCCGGTCGGCGGGACGGCCTGCAGGTTCTGGTTGTAGATGCCGTGCTCCTGCACCGACGCCTTCAGCTCACGCCAGTCGTCCTGGGTGGGGATGTGGACGCCGGAGTCGGCGAACAGCGTGCGCACCTTCTCGGTCTTCGGCTCCCACACCTGGTCGGTGTACTTGTCGAAGTACTCGCCGGACGCGTACTTCGACTCGGGGAAGCCCGCGAAGTACGAGCCGCGTTCCTTGGCGATCTCGTTCGACGCCCGGATCGCGTGGAACACCACCGTGTAGAAGTAGATGTTCGTGAAGTCGATGCCCTCGTCGGAGCCGTAGTGGATCCGCTCACGCGCCAGGTAGCCGTGCAGGTTCATCTGCCCCAGCCCGATGGCGTGGCCCTCGTCGTTCGCCTTGCGGATCGACGGGACTGAGTCGATGGACGTCTGGTCGGCGACCGCGGTGAGCGCGCGGATCGACACCTCGATGGTCTGCGCGAAGTCCGGCGAGTCCATCGCCTTGGCGATGTTCAGCGAGCCGAGGTTGCAGGAGATGTCCTTGCCGACCTTGCTGTAGGTCAGGTCGTCGTTGTACTCCGACGGCGTGGAGACCTGCAGGATCTCCGAGCACAGGTTCGAGTGGGTGATCTTGCCGGCGATCGGGTTGGCCCGGTTCACGGTGTCCTCGTACATGATGTACGGGTAGCCGGACTCGAACTGCAGCTCGGCGACGGTCTGGAAGAACTCGCGCGCCTTGATCTTCGACTTGCGGATCCGCTTGTCGTCGACCATCTCGTAGTACTTCTCGGTGACGTTGATGTCGGCGAACGGCTTGCCGTAGATGCGCTCGACGTCGTACGGCGAGAAGAGGTACATGTCCTCGTTCTTCTTCGCCAGCTCGAACGTGATGTCCGGGATGACGACACCGAGGGACAGCGTCTTGATGCGGATCTTCTCGTCCGCGTTCTCGCGCTTGGTGTCGAGGAAGCGGTAGATGTCGGGGTGGTGCGCGTGCAGGTACACCGCGCCCGCGCCCTGGCGCGCACCGAGCTGGTTCGCGTACGAGAACGAGTCCTCGAGCAGCTTCATGATCGGGATGACACCGGAGCTCTGGTTCTCGATCTTCTTGATCGGGGCACCGTGCTCACGAACGTTGCTGAGCAGCAACGCAACTCCGCCGCCGCGCTTGGACAGCTGCAGCGCCGAGTTGATGGCGCGGCCGATGGACTCCATGTTGTCCTCGATGCGCAGCAGGAAACAGGAGACGGGCTCGCCGCGCTGCTTCTTGCCGGAGTTGAGGAACGTCGGGGTGGCCGGCTGGAACCGGCCGGAGATGATCTCGTCGACCAGGTGCGTCGCGAGCTGCTCGTCGCCGGCGGCGAGGGTCAGCGCGACCATGCAGACGCGATCCTCGAACCGCTCCAGGTACCGCTTGCCGTCGAACGTCTTGAGCGTGTACGAGGTGTAGTACTTGAACGCGCCGAGGAACGTCGGGAAGCGGAACTTGTGCGCGTACGCGCGGTCGATCAGCTCCTTGACGAAGTTGCGGGTGTACTGATCGAGAACCTCACGCTCGTAGTAGTTCTCCTTGATCAGGTAGTCCAGCTTCTCGTCCTGGTTGTGGAAGAAGACGGTGTTCTGGTTGACGTGCTGGAGGAAGTACTGGTGCGCCGCCTCACGGTCCTTGTCGAACTGGATCTCACCGTTGGGGCCGTACAGGTTCAGCATCGCGTTGAGGGCGTGGTAATCGAGCTCCCCCGCGGACGAATCGGGTCGTGCCGTAGCTCGCTCTACACTCCCAGCCGGGGCTGCGTCTGTGATGGTCGGTGCCACTGTTCACTCTCCATGAAGTCTGCGAGGCCCTGGCGCACTGCGTCGACGTCCTCGGCTGTTCCCATTAGTTCGAAGCGGTACAGGTACGGGACCCGACACTTCTGTGAAATCACGTTTCCGGCATAGCAGTACGACTCGCCGAAGTTGGTGTTGCCAGCAGCGATCACCCCTCGGATGAGGGAACGATTGTGCTTGTTGTTCAGAAACCGGATGACCTGCTTGGGGACGTAGCTCGTGTCCCGGCCGGTCACCGTCGTCCCGCCACCGTAGGTGGGCAGGATCAGGACGTACGGTTCGTCGACCTCGAAGGTCCCGTCACGGTCGTGGATCGGAATCCGGGCGGCCGGGATCCCCAGCTTCTCCACGAAGCGGTGAGTGTTCTCGGACGCGCTGGAGAAGTAGACCAGCGAAGTCACAGCCGATCATCTCCGTAAGTCGGTTCGGGGTGGGATCCGTTCAGGCGGCGCTCGTCGCGAGCGTCTTGATCCGGTCGGGCCGGAAACCGGACCAGTGCTCGTCACCGGCGACGACGACGGGAGCCTGCAGGTAACCCAGGGCCATCACGTAGTCACGCGCCTCCGGGTCCTCGGAGATGTCGATCACGGAGTACTCGACACCGGCCTTGTCGAGCGCCCGGTAGGTCGCATTGCACTGAACGCACGCCGGCTTGGTGTAGACGGTGATGCTCATGTAAGTCCTCTTCCCCTGGTCTTACGAAATGGTCAGTGACAGTGACGCGGAAACCTGGTGTCGCGGTACTGCGGGGCATGGTGAACACGACCGCCGACAGCGGGATCGTGACGCCGTGCGTGACGCCAATCTCACCTACTGGAGCAGCCCTTCGGCCTGCAATTCTCGACCGTTCCGGCTCTGCCCTCTCGGTGTCCTAGACACTACACCTAGTGTCCGACATTCCCGCAACACGCGAGATGTTGTGAACCACATTCGTGAAATTCCCAGGTCGTAAGCCTTTGCGCAGGTCACCGGCGCGCCTCCGTCAGCGTGTCCCAGGACACATGCGCACCGGGTCCGCCCCGCACTCGCTGCGAAGGTTCTGGTGAGCCTAGGGTGGGCGGGTGACGACACCGGACGAACCGCGGCTGCCCGCCCGCGTGACCGACGTGACGACCCTCTCACCGAGCCTGCGCCGAGTCCGGCTCGGCGGCCCCGACCTCCGCGACTGGAGCACCAGCGGCGACCCCGACGAACGCGTCCTGATCGCGTTCGGTGACGATCCCGAGCACGGCCACCGCCGCAGCTACACCGTCCGGGCGTGGGACCCGGACCGTCGTACCGTCGACGTCGACTTCGCGGTGCACGCCGGCGGCGCCGCGGCCCGGTGGGCGCGGACCGCGGTGCCCGGCACTCCCGTACTGCTGTCCTCCCCCAAGGGCTGGTGGAATCCTCCCGCCGGGGCGCGGCGCCTGCTCCTGCTCGCCGACCTGACCGCGCTGCCCGCCGCCGGCCGGATCGTCGAGTCCCTCGGCCCGGCCGCCACCGTCCGTCTCGTCGCCGAGGTCCCCGACGAGCGCGACCGACAGGAGTGGGACACCGCCGCCGATCTGAGGGTCACCTGGCTCACCGGCACCGGCAACGGCGGCTCGCCCAGCGCGTTGCCGCAGGCTATCGCCGACCTGCCCGGGCTCGCCGACGTCGAGTACCTGTGGTTCGGCGGCGAGACCGGCGCGTCCCGGCGCGTCCGCACCCTCCTGCGCCGCACGCTCGGCTGGTCGCCCGACCGCTACCACGTGATGGGGTACTGGCAGGCCGACAGGGAGGCCTGGCTCGAGCGGTACGCCGAGGTCGAGGAACGGATCGAGGCACTGACGGCGCGCGAGCTGGCGTCCGGCCGGACCCTCGAGGAGGTTCGCGACGCCATCGACGACGCACTGACCGCGGCGGGGCTGTAGGCCGCGTCACATCCGTGCGTATCGGGCCATGACGAAGCTGTACAGCCCGTACGCGGCGATGCCCGCGCCGGCCGCCACCAGGAGGAACTGCCCGAACGGGGCCTGACCCAGCGTCTTGACCGCAGCGTCGATGCCGGTGGCCTTGGACGGGTCCGACCGCAGGGTCGCGACGATCACCAGGATCCCGGCGCCCACGATCACCAGCCCCTTGGCCACATAACCGACCACCCCGAGCGGCTCGACGAGTTTACTGCCCGAGGGCTTCAGGTCGTCGAGGAAATTCTTCGACGCCCCCTTGTACACGTGGTAGCCCCCGATCGCGATCGCGATCAGTCCCACCACGATCAGCACCGTCTTGCCGCCGGCCGACTCCATGAGGCGGGCACTGAGCCCCGCGTTCTGTTCCCCGCTGGACTTCCCGCTCCCCCGCGCGAACTGGTATGCGGAGTACGCGAGCGCGAAGTAGACGACGGCCAACCCGAACGCCTTGGCGCGGTCGACGAGCGACGAGTCGTCCTCCTGGGTGTGCTCGGTCGCGTGGGGTCCGATCACGGTTTCCGCGAGACGCCACAGTCCCATCGCGACGAACGCGACGACGGCCACCCACAACACGAACTCGCCCCCGGTGGTCGATGCCAGCGTGCCCAGCGCTCCCGACTGATCGGCACTGCCGCTGTCACCGAACGCCAGCCGGATGACGATGTACCCGATCAGCAGATGCACGAACCCGCTCATCACGTGCCCGCCACGCGCCGCCTGCTCGAACGCGGTGCTGTCGGTGGCCCTGTCGACCGCACGATTGAGGTTCTTCTCGATCATGATCCACCCCCGGGTGTCGGGATTCGACGCCGCGAGCGGCCTCGTTCGACGGTGGTTACCCACAGCGGGCGAGGTTCATCCCTGGCTCACGCCACGGGCAGGCGCCCGAATCCGACGACCGCCGAGTCACCGGCCCAGTCGACGGTGTGGACGCGGATCCGGCCCATCTCGTTGCCGCCGACCGTCGTCGCGGTGTCACCGTCGACGGCGACGACGATGTTGGTGTGCTGGCCCACCCAGCTGCTGTTGTCGTAGAGCACGACATCCCCGACCCCCGGCCGGTAGCCGCCCTCGACGGGCGCGAACCGACCCTGCGACTCGTAGTACGCCTGCAGGGTGTAGACGCCGGGAATGCGCCAGTGGCCGGAGTTCGGATTCGACAGCGGCATGCCGGACTCGCGCATGATCCAGCTGACGAAGTCCGCGCACCACGGCTCCTCGACTCCCTCCGAGTAGAAGGTGCCGGGCCGTTGCGCGTCGTGTTCGGTCTCGAGCAGATCCACCACCCTGGCCTGCTCCGCGGACAACGCGGTGCGGTCGACGTCGGGGAAGTCGGTGGTGTCCCAGGGCAGGTAGCGGCTCGGCACCGCCCAGAGCACACCCGCGACGACCACGACGAGAACGGCGAGTGCCGCCGTCGCCCCGGCGAGCGCACGGCGACGGACACGGGTGGCGGTCGTCGTCATGAATTCACTGTAGCCAGCACGGAAGTGTGGGTTTCCTCCCGGAAACCGGGAGGAAACCCACACTTCCGGTCCCGGTGACTCAGCCCTGCCCCGACCCCAGTCCGCCGACCGTCCCCCACTCCCCCGCGAGGGCGGTCGCGTCGACCTCCGCCTCCTCCTCCGGGGTGGGCAGCCGCACCGCGGGTCCGGACGCGAACACGGTGAGCAGCATGGCCAGTGCGGCGGCCGCGGCGCCGACCCCGAAGACGATCACGAACGCGACCTCGCGGGGCACGGTCGTTCCGGACACGGTGAGCGTCGCCAGCACCGTCGACACCAGCGCACTCGACAGGGAGCTGCCGACGGTCCGGGCGATCGAGTTCACGCTGTTCGCGATGCCGGTCTCGGCCCGCGTGACCTCTGCGACCAGCATCGCCGGCAACGCGGCGTAGGCGAGGCTGATGAAGACCTGGACGGCGACCATCGCCCCGATCACCGTGGCGGTGGCGTCGTGCCACACGGCGATGACGACGAACCCGGCGACGCCGATCAGGCAGGCCACGATCATCAGGGTGCGCGCACTGAAGCGGTGCATGAGGCGTCCGCTCACCGCCGCCGCGACCACACCCGCCAGCGCCCCGGGCAGCAGGTACACCGCGCCGGCCTCGAGGACGCTCGCACCGAATCCGTAGCCCGCCACACCCGGTGGGGTCTGCACGAGATACGAGCAGGCCAGGAACGACACGAACATGGCGGCGCCGACGAGCAGGGCGGTGAGGTGGGCGACGAGGACCGGTCGATGGGTGAGCATCCGCGGCGACACCAGCGGCTCGGGCACGCGCCTCTCGAACACGAACCACCCTGCGAGGACGACGATTCCCCCGACCGCGCAGGCGAGCGTCGCGGGCGTGCGCCAGCCCCACTCGCCGCCCTGCGACAGGGCCAGCAGGACCAGCACCAGCCCGGCGGCGAGCAGCACGGCACCCGCCCAGTCCAGCGACCCGGACGCGGATCGGGCGCGAGCCGGGATCGCGAGCGCCGCGGCGGCCAACGCGACGGCACTGACACCGGCCGCCAGCCAGAACACCCGCCGGTAGTCCGCGTCGTCGTGCACCAGCAGTCCGGTCACCACCATCCCGATGCCGCCACCGACACCGAGGGTGCCGGACAGCAGCCCCATTCCGCCGACGAGTCTGTTGGGCGGGAGTTCGTCGCGCAGGACGGCGATGCCGATCGGGAAGAGCGCGAACGACACCCCCTGCAGCACCCGTCCGACGATCAGCCACGGCAGTGACTGGGTGAGCGCCGCGAGCAGCGACCCGCACAGCACCGCGGTGAGCACACCGATCATCACCGGGCGCTTGCCGCGCAGATCGGCGAGACGCCCGAGCATCGGTGTGCACACCGCCGCGGCGAGCAGGTTCGCGGTCAGCACCCAACCGACCGCCACGCTGTCGACACCGAGCTGAACGCCGATGTGCCCGACGATCGGGACGACCATCGTCTGCAGGATCGACACGGTCATGACGATGAAGCACAGGGCGGGCAGCATCAGTCGGGGCGCACGCCGGGTGTCGGGTTCGGTCGAGGTCGCGGAGATCGCCGTCACTGCTCGACCCCGGTGCGTGCGAACCGCACCAACCCCTCCCGCGCGGCGGCCGCGACAAGCCGCCCCGCTGAGTCGAACAACCGCCCCGACACCAGCGCCCGTCCGGACTCCGACGACGGCGACGCCTGGTCGTAGACCAGCCAGTCGTCCGCGCGGAAGTCGCGGAAGAACCACAGCGTGTGGTCGAGGGACGCGCCCTGCAGGGGCCGGTCGGGGGAGAACCCCTCGTCGCTCGGGATCGGTCGGGAGCGGAACGTGTCCGGCTCCTGTTCCTCGAGGTCGAGGATCTCGTCGAGGTGTGCCACGACAACCTGCCTTTCACACTGTGCGCGCGCAGACCGGCCCCTGCCGACGGCGCGACCGCCGGGGGTCGGTTCGCACCCCGAACCCACCCCCGGCGACCGATCTGCTGTGCACCCACGTTCGCACACGCGTCAGCGGGTGCCGCTGATACCCCCGTCGACCGGGATCACCGTCCCGGTGAGATAGGCGCCGGCCCGGGACGACAGGAAGATCGCCGTGCCCGCGATGTCGTCGGGGCTGCCGAGGCGGCCGAGCGGGACATTGCCCTCGACAGCGGACTTCAGCTCGGGATCGTCGAGGAGGAACGCCGTCATCTTCGTCGGGAACGGTCCCGGCGCAATGGCATTGACCGTGATGTGTTCGCCGGCCAGTGTCCCCGCCAGCTTCCGGGTGAGCATGTGCACCGCCGCCTTCGACGCCCCGTAGGAGAAGTTCTCCGTCCCCGAGACGACGATCCCGTCGATGGAACCGACATTGATCACCCGCGCCGGGCTCTGGGCACTCGCCGCCGCCCTCAGCTGCGGCAGCAGCTTCTGGGTGAGCAGGAACACCGACTTGACGTTGACGTTCAGGATCTTGTCGAACCCCGCCGCGGGGAACTCGTCGATCGGGGCACCCCATGTCGCGCCTGCGTTGTTGACGAGGACGTCGACCCGGTCGACGGTCCGCGCCACGAACGCCGCGAGGTCGGCGACACCCGCCTCGGCGGCCAGGTCGGCCGGGTGGGAGACCACGTCGCCGAACGCGGACAGCTCCGCGGCGGCCGACGCACAGGCGTCCGGCTTGCGGGACGAGATGATCACCCGCGCACCGGCTTCGGCGAAACCTTTCGCGACCATCAGCCCGATGCCGCGGGTGCCGCCCGTGACGACGACGTTCTTGCCTGCAACGTCGAACAGTCCGCTCACAGCGCGACCTCGAACGTCCGCCCGCGGCGCGAGGCCTCCGGCAGTCCGGCGCGCAGAAGCGTCTGCCGCGCACTGTCGTTGCCGGTCGAATCCTCGCCGACCGGTGCTCCGGTGGTCGAGACGACGACTTCTTCCCTCATGGGAACTCCTTCGGGCTCCGCCCGGTGGTGCGGCGGAGGCCAGGTCGGGGTTGGATCAGTCCCGCGGGCCACCGGCGACGTAGATGACCTGACCGGAGACGAAGCCGGCGCCCTCGCTGGCGAGGAACGACGCGGTGTTCGCGATGTCCTCCGGCTGCCCGACCCGGTTCACCGGGATCTGCGCTGCCGCAGCGGCCTTGAACTCCTCGAAGCCGACGCCGACCCGCTCCGCGGTGGCGGCGGTCATCTCGGTCTCGATGAAGCCGGGAGCGATCGCGTTGGCGGTGACGCCGTACCGTCCCAGTTCGATCGCGAGGGTCTTGGTGAAGCCCTGCATGCCCGCCTTGGCGGCCGAGTAGTTGACCTGGCCGCGGTTGCCGAGCGCGGAGACGCTGGACAGGTTGACGATGCGCCCGAACTTCGCGTCCACCATGTACTTCTGGACGGCACGGGTCATCAGGAACGAGCCGCGCAGGTGCACGTTCATCACCGAGTCCCAGTCCTCGACCGTCATCTTGAACAGCAGGTTGTCCCGGGTGATGCCGGCATTGTTGATCAGCACGGTCGGCGCACCCAGTTCGGTGGCGACCCGCTCGACGGCGGCAGCGACCGACGCCTCGTCGGCGACGTTCGCGCCGACGGCCAGCGCGGACCCGCCCGCGGCCTCGATGGCGTCGACGGTGCCGACACACGCCGACTCGTCGAGGTCGATCACGGCGACCGCGTAGCCGTCGGAGGCCAGCTTCCTGGCCACCGCGGCACCGATACCCCGTGCACCGCCGGTGACGATCGCGGTCCTGCGTTCTTCAGTCATGGGCTTCTTCCTCTCACTTGTGAATTCCGATTCAGCGGCTGTGCCGCCATATGGACGTTAGATGCCTGCAGTTTCGTCTGTTTCACGGGCCTTGTGAACGAGGAAATCGATCCGCTCGCCCATCGACGTCCCGGCAGCCGCCGTGTCGGCCGGCGTGGCCCCGGCCCGGTGGATCACCGCCTCAGGCACCCCGGACACGGATCAGACGCCTTCCGGTCGCAGATCGCGGTACCGGCGCAGTTCCCCGCGGGCGATGGCCCGCTTGTGCACCTCGTCCGGGCCGTCGGCCAGCCGCAACGTCCGCAGGTGCGCATACGCCATGGCGAGTGGGAAGTCGTCGGTGACACCGGCGCCGCCGTGCACCTGGATGGCGCGGTCGACGATCTTCAGCGCGATGGCCGGGGCCGCGACCTTGATGGCGGCGATCTCGGTCTGCGCCTCCTTGTTGCCGACGGTGTCCATCAGGTACGCGGCCTTGAGGGTGAGGAGGCGGATCATCTCGATGTCGATGCGCGCCTCCGCGATCCAGTCCTGGATGTTGGCGTTGTCGGCGACCGGCCTGCCGAACGTGACGCGGGACTGGGCGCGCTTGCACAGCAGTTCGAGTGCCCGCTCGGCCATGCCGATCGAGCGCATGCAGTGGTGGATCCGGCCGGGACCGAGGCGGGCCTGGCTGATCGCGAAGCCCTCACCCTCCCCCTTGAGCAGGTCCGTGGCGGGCACCCGGACGTCGGTGAAGTCGATCTCGGCGTGGCCCTCGCGGTCCTGGTAGCCGAACACCGGCAGGCCGCGCAACACGGTGACGCCGGGTGCGTCGATCGGCACGACCATCATCGACTGCTGCCGGTGCGGCGCCGCGGTCGGGTCGGTCTTGCCCATCACGATCATCACCTTGCAGTTGCGGTGAAGGGCGTTGGAGGCGAACCACTTCCGGCCGTTGAGGATGTAGTCGTCGCCGTCCTTGACCATCGACAGCTCGACGTTGGTGGCATCGGAGCTGGCGACCGCGGGCTCCGTCATCGCGAACGCGGACGCCATGGTGCCGTCGAGCAGCGGCTTCAGGTACTTCTCCTTGTGCTCCTCGGTGCCGAAGAGCTCGAGCACCTCCATGTTGCCGGTGTCGGGGGCGTTGCAGTTGCACGCTTCGGACGCGATGTGGCTGCGGCCCATGATCTCCGCGAGGGGTGCGTACTCGAGGTTGGTCAGTCCGGCGCCGGTGCCGGGGTGCGGGTGGAAGAGGTTCCACAGGCCCCGCGCCTTCGCCTCGGCCTTGAGCTCCTCGAGGATCGGCGGCTGGAAGTGCGGGTCGCCGGACTCGCGCATCTGCTCCTCGTACACCGCTTCGGCCGGGTAGACGCGGGAATCCATGAAGTCCTGCAGTTCCGTCTGCAGCCGCTGGGCGCGTTCCGAGAGGTCGAACAGGGACATGAGCACTCCTGACTGAGGGAGGGGAGAAATCGACGTCGTCAGCCCTGCTCGAGCAGGGAAGCCTGGTAGCGGCGCATGCCGCGCAGCCACCGGTCGTAGTCGGCGCCCTTGCGGCGGTACATGTCGAGCACCTGCGGGTGCGGCAGGATCAGGAACCGCTCCTCGTCGATCGCGGCGAGGGTGTCGGCGGCGACCCGGGCCGGCTCGAGCACGTCACCGGCGGACGTGACCGCCTTCGCCGCAGCGGCGGTGAGTCCGCGGTCGGCGTTCTCGTCGGGGAAGAGCAGTTTGGTGTTCACCCCCTGCGGGCACAGGCAGCTGACCTTCACACCCTGATCGCCGTAGGTCACGGCGAGCCATTCGGCGAAGCCGACGGCGGCGTGCTTGGTGACCGAGTAGGTGGCGGAGCCGATCTGGGTGAGCAGGCCGGCGGCGGACGCGGTGCTGACGAAGTAGCCGTCGCCGCGCTCGACCCATCCCGGCACCAGCAGGCGAGCCGCACGGATGTGGGCGCGCAGGTTCACGTCGAGGGAGAGGTCCCAGGCGGCCTCGTCGGCGTCGAGTCCGGGTGCACCGCTGATGCCCGCGTTCGCGAAGTACATGTCGACGGGCCCGAACTGCCGCTCCGCCAGGGCGATCAGTTCGCGGATGGCGTCGGCGTCGGAGACGTCGGCACCGGCCGCGGCGGCCGTGCCGGGGCGGGCGGTGTTGATTTCGTCCACGACCTTCTGCGCGGTGTCCGCGTCGAGGTCCGCCACGACGACGCGGGCACCTTCCCCGACCAGGGCGTGCGCGAGTGCGCCTCCGATTCCTCCACCCCCGCCGGTGACGACGGCCACCTTGCCTGCAACCTTCACCTGACGAGCCCCGCTTTCGTGTCGATCGTGCGCGCCGCCGGAACCGCCGCAACAGGGCCGACCCGCAGCTCGCCCCGTGCACGACCACGCGGACGTGATCCAGCTCTCGTCACCATGTATAGTTGAATCCGGCGTCATATTCAACCGATGCGACCCTCAGGGAGACTCATGGACACGACCACCCTTCCCGTCCGCCCGACCTCGGCAGCCGACCTGACCGCACTGACCGGTAAGGAGCTCGGACCCACCGAGTGGTTCGAGGTCACGCAGGAGCGGGTGAACGCGTTCGCAGACGCGACCGAGGACCACCAGTGGATTCACGTCGATGTCGACAAGGCCGCCGCCAGCCCGTTCGGCGGCACCATCGCGCACGGCCTGCTCACCCTGTCACTCGGCCCGTACCTGGCGAGCCGGTTGCTGTCCTTCACGGGCTTCGCACACGGACTGAACTACGGCTACAACAAGGTTCGCTTCCCCGCGCCGGTTCCCGTCGGCTCACGGATCCGGATGCGCGCGACCGTCGTGGCCGTCGAGGAGCTCCCCGGCGGAATCCAGGTGACCACCTCCCAGGTGATCGAGCGCCAGGACTCGGACAAGCCCGTCATGGTCGCCGAATCGGTCGCCCGCGTCGTCGCCGGCTGACCTCCGAACACGAGATCCCCGGCCGCCGGACCTCAACCGCGGTCGGGGAAGCGAAGGGCGTTCGCCCACAACCGGGTCACGGTGAACACCAACTCGTCGAGGTCGTACTCGCGACCGTCACCGTCGACCTCCCCCGACACGAACACCGCGTAGGCCAGGCGGCTGACCATCCCGGACAGTGCCCGCGAGGCCGTCATCGGGTCCACGTCGGGATCGACAATTCCCCGCTTCTGCAGGTCCGCGATGCCGCGGGCGTTGCGGGCGATGAACGTCTCGGCCCGCTCGGTGCGGAACCGACGGAACTCGGGATCGATGTGCGCAACCTGCTCCATCAGCCCCATCAGCTTCGCGTTGCGTCGATACGCGGTCAGGTACGCCCGGTTGCTCGCCTCGAGAACGTCGTAGGGGTCGTCGGAGTCCGCCACCCGACCGACACCGGGGTGAAGCATGTCCTGCTTGGCCTCGTCGAGGATGGCGGCGAACACTTCCTCCTTGTTGGCGAAGTAGGTGTAGAACGTGCCCGTCGCGCAGTGGGCCTGTCCGGTGATGTCGGCGAGCCGGGTGTCGAGGTAGCCGTCCCGCTCGAAGACCACCCGCGCCGCGGCGACGAGCGCGGCGCGCGTCCGGACGCCGCGCGGCGTGGGCGGCAGGTCGCGCTGCGGCGCCGACGGGCCGGCGTGGCCTGCGCTGCCGTCGTCCCCCACGGTTGCCCTCACCACACCGTTTATACATGAATATGGCGTCATATTCGACAACGGGGTGGCCGGCGCCCGTACGCGAGTTCGGTAGCCCTGGCGCCCGAACTAGCGCACAGGTGACGCTCAGGAGCGGGGCATGCGGAGCGCGTTGACCCACAGTCGGGTGGCGGTGGCGGTGAGCTCGTCGAGGTCGACCGGACCGGCTTCGCCCGCGAAGTCGCCGGTCACGTAGTAGCCGAACGCGAGTCGGCTGATCATGCCGGAGAGGGCACGCGACGCGAGGAGCGGGTCGACCTCGGTGTCCGCCAGACCACGCTCCTGCAGCGCGGCGATGCTGCGGGCGTTGCGACGGATGAAGGCGTCCGCCCGCTTCTGGCGGAGCTTCCGGAACTCGGGGTCGATGTTGGCAACCTGTTCGAGTAGCCCCATCAGCTTCGCGTTACGCCGGTAGGCCTCGAAGTACGCGCGGTTGCTGGCCTCGACGATCGCGGCGGGGTCGTCCTCGTCGGCGACGTGCGGCATGCCGGGATGCATCATGTCCTCTTGCGCGATCTCGAGGACGGCGGCGAAGATCTCCTCCTTGCTGGAGAAGTAGGTGTAGAAGGTGCCCGCCGAGCATTTCGCCTGCTTGGTGATGTCGATCAGCCGGGTGTCGAGATAGCCGGCGCGCTCGAACACCGTGCGCGCGGCGGCGATCAACGCCGACCGGGTGCGTAGCCCGCGCTCGGTCGTCGGAAGCTCGCGGAGCAGCGCGGAGTTCGCCATCGACGGTGGCGAATTCTCGCGGCCCTCGTGCGCTGCGGCAGATCGTGACATGCCCACAGTTATAGCAACGCGCAGACCTGGGACGATTCATCCGCCCACCGATACCCGACGCGCACCGGGAGGACGCCCCCGGGTGGGTCGATCACGGAAATCGGATGCGCACACCGGGCCCGTGATCCACGATGATGGAGCCCACCGAGCCCCCGGACGATCGAGGACCCGCCACGTTCACCCCGTCGACACCCCTGGACCGAGTGGTCGCGACACTGCGCGCCGCCGGATGCGTCTTCGCCGAGGACGAGGCGCGACTGGTGCTGGACGCGGCGCTCGACGACGAGGAGCTCGCCGGGATGGTCGACGCCCGGGTTGCCGGGCGCCCGCTCGAACAGATCCTCGGCTGGGCCGAGTTCTGCGGGCTCCGCATCATCGTCGAACCCGGCGTGTTCGTTCCCCGCCGCCGCACCGAGTTCCTGGTCCACCGGGCCGCGGCACTGCTGTCCGCCGAGGAGTCGGTCGTGGTCGACCTGTGTTGCGGGTCGGGAGCGGTGGCCGCGGCCCTGGCCTCGACGTCGACGTCGACGTCGACGTCGATCGTGGTGCACGCCAGCGACATCGATCCCGTGGCGGCGCACTGTGCGGCGCGGAACATCCCGTCCGGCAGCGTGCACTGCGGCGACCTGTTCGACGCCCTGCCACCCACCCTGCGCGGCCGCGTCGACGTGCTCGTGGTCAACGCCCCGTACGTGCCGTCCGACGCCATCGGGACGATGCCACCGGAAGCGCGACTGCACGAACCGCGCACCGCACTCGACGGCGGCGCCGACGGGGTCGACGTGCACCGCCGCGTCGCCGCCGGGGCACCCGACTGGCTCGCGCCGGGCGGCCACCTGCTGATCGAAACCAGCGAGCAGCAGGCGGGACTGACCGCCGACGCGTGCGAGCAGGCCGGGCTCGATGCGTGTTCGATTCACGACCCCGACCTCGGCGCGACCGTCGTCGTCGCGCGGTGCCGATAGCTCACGCCGACCCGCGTGCGCCCGCGACGGTCACACGTCAGTCAGGACGTTCTCCGCGGCCGAGCGTGTGAACGGGGGGCCGCGCCGGGGCGGGTCCACTGCGGCACGGGGCGACTGGTCGGCCCCCAGGTGGCGTTCCCGTCGGCGTCCGCCCGCCAGTACCAGCACGGCGACCGACCTTCCGGCCAGCCCTCGGGATGGGCCTGCCACGCCTCGCCGCGGCCGTAAGGCGTCATGTCGAGCAGCCCGAAGGATCCGTTGACCGGCTCGTTGCCCCGGCCCGTCGTGGAGTAGGTGAGGAATGCCCGGTCGCCGTCACGCAGGTAACAGGTGACGAAACCCATGCCGCCGCCGACCGGTGGAGCGACGTCACGCACCGAGTACCACGGCTGCTCGTAGCCCATGAACTCGACGTACGCGGCCACCTCCTCCCACCGGCCGGTGGTCAGGACCGCGAACGAGACACCGCGGGCATTGAGATAGACGGCGTCCTTCACGTGCCAGGCGGTCGTGGTGCACCCCTCGCACTGGCCCTGGTGCGGCGCTCCGTCGTACCACATGTGCTTGTAGACCACGAGCTCGTCGCGGCCCTGGAACAGGTCCAGGAACGGGACCGGGCCGTCCGGGCCGACGACCCGGACGCTCCCGTCGAACTCCACCATCGGCAGTCGCCGCCGGGCGGCGGCGAGGGCGTCGCCCTCACGGGTGTGGGCCTTCTCGCGGACCAACAGCTCGTCGCGGGCGGTCTGCCAGGTGTCGAGGTCGACGATGGGCGGCCGGCCCGGCAGCGGGTCGTGTGGCGTGGGCGTCATGGTGTCCTCCGAGTGGGCTCGTTGCGGTGCGGCGTCCCGCGACGCCGAGGACGGTGCCGAGAAGTCGAACGGCGAATTGCACAGCCGAAAATCAGCGACCCGACCAGTATGGGCGAGGACCATGGATCCATGGGCAGCACTCTCTCCGGCGGGTCTGGCGGTGCAGACGAGGGCGCCGGCCGCTCCGGTGGTCCCGCGGCCGGCGATTCGTCGGCGACGATGACCGTGCGCGGAGCCGCGTTCCTCGGAGTCGGATCGATGGTCGGCGCCGGTATCTTCGCGCTCCTCGGTGAGGCCGGAGCCGTGGCCGGGTCGGCGGTGTGGGTCTCGTTCCTCGTCGCCGGGATCGTGGCGACTCTGCAGGGCTACGCGGTGGCGAAACTCGGTGCGCGGTACCCGTCCTCCGGTGGCATCGTGACGTTCCTGCTGCAGGCCTACGGCCGCGGTCACACCACCGCCATCGCGTCGTGGTTGCTCTACTTCGCCGCCGTCATCGTCACCGCCATGGTCGCCGTGTCGTTCGGAAGTTACGGTGCCGCACTGCTCTTCGACGACTCCGCGCTGTGGAGCAGGATCCTCACCGGTGCCGTGGTCGTGGTCGTGGCGGCGGTCAACGTCGTGGGCGCGACTCTCCTCGACCGCGTCCAGACGACGATCGTCGTGCTCCTGCTGGCCGTGTTCGCGGTCTTCGTCGTCGTCACGCTGACCGAGATCGATCCCAGCCTGCTCGCCCGCTCGACCTACCCGCCGGTGGTGGACATCATCTCGAGTGTGGCGCTGACCTTCTTCGCCTATCTCGGCTTCACCGTCGTCAGCTTCACCGGCGGCGATCTCCCGAACCCGAACCGCACTCTGCCGCGCGCGATGTACCTGGCACTGGGCATCACCATGGCCCTGTACATCCTGATCTCGGTCGGAGTCTTCGGCACCCTCACCGTCGACGAGGTGATCGCCAACGGCGAGACCGCCCTCGCCGTCGCCGCCCAACCCGCGCTCGGGGACGCCGGCTTCGCCATCATGGCCTTTGCGGCGCTGCTCGCGACCTCGTCATCAGCGAACGCCAACCTCTACGCTGCTACCGGTTCGACCGCGAAGCTGGCCGAGTCCGGCTCGTTCCCGCCGGTGTTCGGCAAACACGTCAGGATCGGCGGCACGGGCGGGCTGGTCATCACGGCTGCGCTCATCCTCCTCCTGGCCCTGTTCGTCGATCTGACCGCGATCGCGTCGCTCGGCAGTGCGGTGGCCCTGGCGATCTTCCTGGTGACCTCGATCGGCGCGTTCCGACTGCGGAAGGAGATCAGGGCCCGCACCTCGATCCTCGTCACCGGGATCGTGTTGACCGCGGTCGTGCTCGCCGTGTTCGCTGTCCAAACCCTGCTGACGGCGCCGGAGACGTTCGCAGGGATGATCGCGATCCTGGCGTTGGCGATCGGCCTCGAGCTCGCGTGGGATCGCCGACGACGACGCACCGTGCCCTAGTTCTTCACCACACGTGCGGTTTCGAGGTCGTCGACGAACTCCTGGAAGTCCGCGAGTTCGTCGGGGCAGTAGGTCTTGATCGCCAGCAGCTGCCCCTGCAGCAGCCGACTGTCCGTGATGATCGGCCGGCTGCCCGGGCCGCCGGAGCCGTTGGCGAGCTGCGCCGCCAGGGTGGCACGTGCGAGGGCTTCGTTCGGGTGGTCGCACACCGCACCGCCGTCGTCCCCGAACACCCGGACGATCTGGTCGTGCGAGGGTGCCGTCAGGCCCGCCGCCTGGAGTTCGGCGGTGAACTGGTCTGCCTTCTCGTCCGCCTGTCGGGAGGACTCTGCGGCACTGTAGGAGAACAGGGCGATCACCAGCAGCACGACGACGACGAGGCCGGCGACGACGTAGAGCGTCGCCCGACCGTCGGGTGGTGAGGCATTCCGGTCGGTCGTCATGACGGGCTCCAATCCGGTTGCTCGGGCTGCTTCCAGGCGGGCTTGCGCAGGCGGTAGAACAGGAACGGCACCAGCAGACCCAGACCGAGGGCGCCCGCGGCGACGAACAGGAAGTACACCCCGGCGTTGCCGCCACCGAACTGGGAGGGCGGGACGAAGCCGATGAGCAGCGCGGCCAAGGAGGCGGCGAACCCAACTCCGCAGAGCCCGACGAGCATCGGCGCTCGGTAGCCACGCGGATGGTCGGGGAACTTGCGGCGGAGCCGGACGGCGGCGACGAACATCAGCAGGTACATGATCAGGTACACCTGGGTGGTGATCACCGAGAAGATCCAGTATGCGCTCGACACGTCCGGGATGAACGCGTACAGCAACGCGATCACCGTGGTCACGAGTCCCTGCGTGACAAGGATGTTCTGTTGCACGCCACGCTTGTTGACGCGCTGCAGGAAAGGGGGCAGGTAGCCTTCCTGCCGCGAGATCAGCAGCAGACCCTTCGACGGGCCTGCCAGCCAGGTCAGCATGCCTCCCAGCGAGGCCGTCACCAACATGATGCCGATGACCGGAGTGAGCCACTGCCACCCGAACTGTGCGAACACGGCGTCGAATGCCTGCATCACCCCGGCCGTCAGCGACAGTTGCTCGGCGGGCACCACCCAGCTGATGGCGAGCGCCGGCAGAATGAAGATCAGCAGCACCAGCGCCATCGCGAAGAACATCGCCCGGGGAAACTGTTTGGCCGGGTTTCGCAGCGACGAGACGTGGACCGCGTTCATCTCCATGCCGGAGTACGACAGGAAGTTGTTCACGATTAGGACCAGGCTGGCGATCCCCGCCCACGCGGGAAGCAGGTTGTCGGCGGTCATCGGCGCCGCCGACGGATTGCCCTGCCCGAGGAAGACGATGCCGAGCACGACCAGCAGCACCCCGGGGACCAGCGTCCCGATGATCAGCCCACCGCTGGCCAGGCCGGCGACGCCCTGAGTGCCGCGGGCGGAGATGAAAACACCTGCCCAGTAGGCGATCATGATGACCAGCGCGGTCCACACACCGTTGCTCGCCAGGCTCGGGTTGATGACGTAGGCGAGAGTGCTGGCGACGTACCCGAGCAGGCTCGGGTAGTAGAAGATGGTCATCGCGAACTGGCACCACACGGCCAGGAACCCCATCGGCTTGGAGATCCCGAGGGCCACCCAGTTGTAGACGCCGCCGCTCCACCCCGACGCCAGTTCGGCCGACACCAGTGACGTCGGCAGCAGGAACACGATCGCGGGCACCACGTAGAGGAAGACGCAGGCGAGTCCGTACACCGCCATGGTCGGCGACGGCCGAAGGCTGGCAACCGAACTGGTTGTCATCAGCGCCAAGGCGATCCAGGAGATCCAGGCGGCGGCGGGCGGTCGACCCCCGGGTGGGGCCGATCCCGGCGGAACGTCCGAGGAAGCATCCGTGTCACTCATCACGACCACCCCAGTTCAGGATCGGATTCCGCGCACTCGCCGATCTACAGCGGGATCTCGCTGCCCGCCTGCGCGAGCATGCGGCAGGTACCCCAATTCGGCTGTGCCAGTGTGTCACCTGCGCTCGCCGAACACGGTGCGATCGTGATTGCATCACAGTCTCGGTTCGGTGAACGACTAGTCTTTTCTCCCACACCTCCACGCCGCGTCACCCCGGATCGGCTACGCTGCCCGCCGTGAGCATTTCCCTGTGCGTGTTGCTGTGGGCGCGGCCCGGTGAGGAGCAGGGCCTCGTCGCGTACGAGGATCGGGTGCTCGAGCTCGTCGGCGAGCACGGCGGGCGGGTGCTGCAGCGGGCCCGCACCGACGGTTCCGGTGGGGCGCCGCTCGAGATCCAGGTGTTCACGTTCGCCTCGCAGGACGCGCTGGACGCGTACATGAACGACGAGCGCCGCGTCGCGCTCGCCGACGAACGCGACCGCGTGGTCGCCCGGACGGAACTCATGCGCGTCACGCTGAGCGACGAGTCCGCGTAGGCCACCGCGCCGGAACGGGTGGCGATTCGCGAAACCTCGTTGCGCTGCGGGTCACCCTGTCGATAGCGTCGAAGCTGTCGCCACCCGCACCCACAGACACGAAGGACACGTTCGAGGCATGCTGCCCGTCACCGAAGCCGACATCCGGGCCTCGTTCGTCAACTGTTCGAAGGGCGACGCCAATAGACTCACGGTCCCCAAGGACCTGACCGAACGCCCGTGGGAGGATCTGGACTTCCTCGGCTGGGGTGATCCGACGCTGCGCGGCCGCTGCTACATCGTGGTGCCGGGAGAGGACAATCTGAGTCTGACCGGCGTGGCCCTCCGGTACTCGACCGGAGGCAACGGCAGGGCGCAGATGTGCACGATCTGCAAGACCACGCACACCGGCGGAGGCGTCTCGCTGATGACGGCGCAGAAGGCGGGCGAGTCCGGCCGGCGCGGCAACACGATCGGCATCTACATGTGCACGGACCTCGCGTGCTCGCTGTACGCCCGCAACAAGCGCCGGCCCGCCGCAGGCAACCGCTACCGCGAATCCCTCACTCTCGACGAGAAGGTCGAGCGGGTGCGCGGCAACATCTCCTCGTTCGTCGCCGGCCTGCACAACTGAGAGCCCTCGCCCCCGACAGCCCCGGAATGCACGCGGGCCCGGGTGGTGCAGATGCACCACCCGGGCCCGTGGAAGCGGAACGTGGTCAGGCGTTGACGAGCTCGCCGGCAGCGGCGGCGAGGCCGGCGACGACGGCCGCAACCTGGGCCGCGACCTCGGCGTTCTCGCTCGGGTGCTTGTCCCCGAACTTGTCGATGGTGCCACCGATGGAGATGGAGACGTCCTCGAGAACGGCGCCGCCGGCGATCTTCGCGGCCTTGCGGGTGTCCTCGTGCGCCCACTGCGCGGCGTTGCCGGACGGCGACGCGCTGATCACGGCGACCGGCTTGTCCTTGACGGCACCGGCACCGTAGGGCCGCGAGATCCAGTCGATGGCGTTCTTGAGAACGGCCGGGATGGTGCCGTTGTACTCGGGGGTGACGAGCAGCAGCGCATCGGCCTCGTTGGCGGCAGCGCGGAGGGCCTCGACCGACGCGGCGACCTCACCGGCGTCGATGTCCTCGTTGTAGAACGGAACGTCGGCCAGGCCCTCGTAGACCGTGACCTCGACGCCCTCGGGGGCGACCTTGACGGCGGTCTCGGCGAGCTGGCGGTTGACGGAGCCGGCACGCAGGCTGCCGACGAGGGCGAGAACACGAGTCTGGGACATGCGCTGATCCTTCACAAAGTTCGTGGGGCTGGTTCGATCCAGTACGACCACTCTAACCGGACCGCGGTCCACTTTTGTTCCCGCGCCGGTACCATCGGTGCGTGCAATCCTCCCCCGTCCCGATGGCCGACGCCCCCGACGTCGAACGCTGCGACGCTGCCCGCAACCGCGCATTGTTGCTGGATGCGGCCGCTCTCCTGGTCACCGAACGGGGCGTGGACGCCGTCACGATGGAGGCGGTCGCGACCCGCGCGGGTGTGGGCAAGGGCACAGTCTTCCGCCGCTTCGGCAGCCGGTCCGGACTGATGCACGCCCTCCTCGACCACACCGAGCGCGAACTCCAGGACGCGTTCATGTACGGGCCTCCCCCACTCGGACCGGGCGCCGGTCCGATCGACCGACTGGTGGCGTACGGCCGGGCCCGGCTGGGGATGGTCGAGGTGCAGGGCGACGTGCTGCGGGCGGTCGAGGTCTCACCCGAACTCCGGTTCGGCGGTCCGGCCCGCCAGGTGAGCCTGACGCACGTGGTGACGCTGCTCCGCGCGGCGGGCACGACCGGCGACCTGTCACTGCTGGCGCAGAGCCTGCTCGCCCCGCTCGAGGCGACCCTCGTCCTGCACCAGGTCCGCGACCTCCACATGCCGATCGAGCGGATCGCCGACGCCTGGGAGGACCTGGCCCGCCGCGTCACCGCCGCCTGAGCGCCGAGCCGCGTCGACACCTCCCACGCCTGTGTCGCCCACCCCGCGACGCCGCTCCGGTCACTACGCTCCAGGCATGCGCCTTCTTCGCTCGATCGGGCTCGCCGCACTGGCCGTCGCCGCCCTCGCCGGTTGCTCGGACTCGAGTGCGGCGGCACCGGAGCCGCCCCAGGCCGACCTGGTGGGCCGGACCTTCGTCTCGACCGAGGTCGAGGGGACGCCGATTCCCGGGGGCGGCCCACTGACCGTCTCGTTCGAGGAACCGGACCGACTGTCCGCCGCGGCCGGCTGCAACCGTGCCGTGGGCACCGCGGACTTCTCCGACGACAGGATCACCGTGACGGGGCCGCTGGCCACCACGATGATGGCGTGCCCCGGCGGCCGCGCCGGCGCCGACGCCTGGGTGGCCGAGTTCTTCGCCGCGAGCCCCAACTGGTCCCTCGACGGGGACACCCTGCAGTTGAGCACCGACGACGCGACCGTGACCCTGCTCGACAAGAAGGTCGCCCAGCCGGACCGGCCACTGGTCGGCACCGCCTGGGTGGTCGACGCCACCATCAGCCGGTCGGCCGTCACGTCGTCGCTGGCGATCGAGGACTCGATGCCCACCCTGCTGATCGCGGACGACGGCACCGTCACCGGTTCGACCGGCTGCAACAACTTCACCGGGACCGCCGAGGTCGCGGGCGACACCGTCACGTTCGGTCCGCTCGCCACCACCCGAATGATGTGCGAACCGGACGTCGCCGAGGTCGAGACCGCGGTCCTCACCGCGCTGGACGGCACGACCACCGCGACGATCGAGTCGGACCGTCTGCGGCTGATGAACGTGAACGGCCACGGTCTGGGCCTGCACGCCAGGTGACGCCGGCGCACACGCGCCGCGGCACTCGCCGACTCAGTAGTGGTCGGCGAGCCACGCCCCGAGGATGCGTGCGCTCGCGTCGACCTGGGCGGGCCAGTCCATCGCCGACTCGTCGGCGTGGTCGCTGACGTGCTTGACCAGCCGGCAGCGCGCACCGAGCCGAACGCACGCCGCGGCGACCGCGAACCCCTCCATGTCGACCAGGTCCGCGCGCCGCGCGAGTTCGTCGCGCAGAACGGGGTCGGAGACGAACACGTCGCCGGTGGCGAGGACCGATCCGTCGCCGCCGTCGAGCGAGATGCGTTCCTGCGCCGGGTAGCCCAGCGACCGCAGCACCTCGGCACTGAGGTCGTGGTTGAGCACCTCCGACGGCACGTAGAGGCCGGCGTGGTGGCCGTGCAGGGCGCCGGCGGTGCCGATGTTGACTACGGTCGGGCGGGCGCTGTCCGGATACCGGCTCAGCGACTCGGTCACCGCGATCGCCGCGTCGACCTTGCCGATCCCGGTGACGAGGACCTCGAACCGGGCGGGCACGTGCGCGGCCTCGGAACGGGTGGCGGAGACGACGAGAACAGGGACTTCGGTCACCGGCCGACTCTATCCTTCGCGCCGCGGCAGCCATCTCGCTAGAGTCACGCCCATGTCCACACTGCGTGCACGAATTCTGGAGGAACTCGGCGCGAAGCCGACGATCGACCCGGCCGCCGAGGTGCGTGCCCGCGTCGACTTCCTCAAGGCCTACCTACGTTCCACCCTGGCGAAGGGCTTCGTCCTGGGGATCAGCGGCGGGCAGGACAGCACGCTCACCGGCAGGCTGTGCCAGCTCGCCGCCGAGGAACTGCGATCCGAGGGAGTCGACGCGGAGTTCGTCGCGGTGCGCCTGCCGTACGGCGTCCAGGCCGACGAGCACGACGCGCAGATCTCGCTGAAGTTCATCGGGCCGGACCGCTCGGTGACCGTGAACGTCAAGCCGAGCGCCGAGGCGGCGGCCGCGGAGAGCGCGGCCGGTCTCGCCGAGATCCTCGGCCACGACGGCGAACTGCGGGACTTCGTGCGCGGCAACGTCAAAGCCCGCGAGCGGATGGTCATCCAGTACGCGATCGCCGGTCAGCTCGGATATCTGGTGGTCGGCACCGATCACGCCGCGGAGGCGATCACGGGCTTCTTCACCAAGTACGGCGACGGCGGCGTCGACGTGACCCCGCTGACCGGATTGAGCAAGCGGCAGGGTGCGGCGCTGCTGCAGTACCTCGGTGCGCCGGAGAGCACCTGGCGCAAGGTCCCGACCGCCGACCTCGAGGACGACCGGCCCGCCCTCCCGGACGAGGAGGCACTGGGCCTGAGCTACAGCGAAATCGACGACTATCTCGAGGGCAAGGACGTCACCGACGAGGTCGCCGGGAAGGTGGAGACGATGTTCCGGAACACGCGGCACAAGCGTGCCGTGCCGGTCACCCCGCTCGACGACTGGTGGAAGTGACGCGATGACCACGGTGCTGGTCGCCGGTGGTACCGGGACCGCGGGCAGCGCGGCGGTCGCGGCCCTGGCCGCCGGTGGCCACGACGTGCGGATCCTGAGCAGGCACGCACCTGCCGCCGGTGGGGTGGACCACCGGTCCGGTGACCTGCTCTCGGGTGCCGGGCTCGCCGACGCCCTGGGCGGTGTCGACGTTCTGGTCAGTGCCGTCAACGGGCAGACCAAGGCGACGCGGCCGGTGTTCACCGACGGCGCCCGGAATCTTCTCGCCGCCGCCGAGTCGGCGGGGGTGCGCCGGGCGGTGCTGCTGTCGATCGTCGGAGTGGACGGTCTCGACTTCTCGTACTACGCGGCCCTGACCGAGCAGGAGCGGATCTACGCCGCCTCACCACTCGAGACCACGATCGTGCGGGCCACGCAGTTCCACACGCTGCTGCGGTCGGTGTTCGCTGCGACCGCCCGGGTCGGGGTGCTGCCCGCGGTCCGGGGCGCACGGTTCCAGCCGATCGACCCCGCCGAGGTGGGACGTGCCCTCGCCGACGCCGCGCTCGCCGAGGTGCACCGGGACCGCGTCGAGATCGGCGGGCCGGTGGTGACGTCGATGCGGGAACTCGCACAGACGTGGAAGCGCGTGACGGGCTCGCGGGCGCTGGTCGTCGGGCTGCCGGTTCCCGGCGGGGCGGGCCGCTTCCTCCGCGAGGGACGCAACCTGACACCGGAGAACACCTACGGGACAGTCACATTCGATCGGTGGCTGGCCGAGAACTGAGCGGATCAGCCGCCCGCGAACGGCGGCAGCACGTCCACCCGGTCCGCCGCGGCGACGCCCAGGTCCCGCGTCAGTTCGTCGCCCTGCAGGAACGCCGCCACGGTGAGCACCCGCTCCATCGCGGCTCCGTGCCGGTCGATCAGCGCGGCGCGCAGGTCCCCGAGGGTGGCGCCCGCCACCAGGGACACGGCCTCCTCGCCGCACCCAGCCGCCTCCTCCGCCGCCGCGAAATACCGCACCGTCACCGTCGTTGCCGCCACGGTCGTCTCAGCCACCGATCGCTCCCATGCTCCGCTGCGGCGGTTCGAAACCGGCCGCGTTGATCCCGTGCCCGGCCCACTTGTCCCACATCGCGCCGCGCCACAGCCCGGCGAGGTCGTCGTCGCTCGCTCCGGCGCGCAGGGCGTCGCGCAGATCGATCTCGCGGTCGCTGAACAGGCACGAGCGCACCGTGCCCTCCGCGGTCAGCCGGGTGCGGTCGCAGTCCTCGCAGAAGTTGCGGGTGACGGACGCGATGATGCCGACGGTGGCCGGCCCGCCGTCGACGAGCCACTCCTCGGCGGGTGCCGACGGATCCTCCCGCCCGGCCTCGGTGAGCACGAAACGCTGCCGGAGCACCTCGAGCAGTCGCTGTGCGTCGACCATCGACGACCGCTGCCACGCGTGGTCGGCGTCCAGCGGCATCTCCTCGATGAAACGCAGGTGCGCGCCCTCCTCGAGGCACCACTGCAGCAGATCGCCTGCGCCGTCCAGGGTTTCGGGCATGAGCACCGCATTGATCTTGAGCGGTGTCAGCCCCGCCCGGGCGGCCGCCCGGATGCCGGCGAGGACGGACGCGAGCCGATCACGGCGGGTCAGTTCCGCGAAGTGGGCGCGGTCGACGGTGTCGAGGGAGATGTTGACGCGGCTCAGGCCCGCATCCGCCAGACCCTGCGCCCGGTGTTCGAGGCCGACGGCGTTCGTGGTCATCGCCAAGGGGACACCGGGCACCGCGCGGGCACAGCCACCGACTATGGTCTCGAGGTCGCGGCGCATCAGCGGCTCGCCACCGGTGAACCGCACCTCGCGCACCCCGAGGTCACGGACCGCGATGCGCACCAACCGCACGATCTCGTCGGCCGTGAGCAGCCGCGACTGCGGAATCGCGGGCAGGCCCTCCGCGGGCATGCAGTACGTGCAGCGCAGCGAGCACTTCTCGGTGATCGAGACCCGCAGGTCGCGGGCGACCCGCCCGAACCGGTCGACCAGTTCCGGGACGTCGGGACGATCGGTGACGTCGACCGCGCCGCGCACGCGAGGCAACCCCATCTGCACCGGCCGCACGGTCGCTGTCATCGGGTCACCACCTCGCTCATGTGACCAGTATGACTGCCCCGAGGTGGGGGCTGCTTACGATGGGTCCCCACGTTCCAGGGAGGACCATGAGCAGCAGATCCGTCGAGGAGCACGCCCGGGCCGTGCGGGAACTCCTCGATCGCGCGTGGGCGCCCGCGACCGAGCACATCGCGGTTCCGGACGCACTGGGCCGGGTCCTCGACGGCGACGTGCACGCGCCGATCGACCTGCCGGTGTTCCGGAACTCGCAGATGGACGGATTCGCAGTCGCGGCGGCGGACGTCCGTGACACCCCGGTGACGCTGACCGTCGCATCGACCGTGGCCGCCGGTGACGCCGGCGCCGACCGGCTCGCACCGGGCACCGCGGTCAAGATCATGACCGGAGCTCCGATCCCCGAGGGCGCCGACTGCATCGTCCCGGTGGAGGACACCGAATCGCAGGAGGGACGGGTCCGCATCCTCGCCCCACGACGGGCGGGTGAGTTCGTCCGCGACCGCGGCAGCGACGTCCACGCCGGGGACCTGCTGCTGGCCGCCGGAGCGCACCTGACCGCGCGGCACATCGCGATGTTCGCCGCCGTCGGACTGGTCGAGGTCCCGGTGCGCCGCCGCCCCCGCGTCGCGGTGATCGCGACCGGTGCCGAACTCGTCCCGGCCGGCACCCCGCTGGGGCCCGGGCAGATCCACGATTCGAACTCGATCGCCCTGGCCGCGAGCGTGGTCGCGAACGGCGGCGAGGTGACCTTCACCGGCCGCAGCACCGACACACCCGACGAGTTCCGGGGCATGCTCCGCGAGGCCGGTGCGGACGCGGACGTCGTGATCACCTCCGGTGGCGTGTCGATGGGCGAGTTCGAGGTGGTGCGGGAGGTCCTCACCCCGCTCGGAGGCTGGTTCGGGCACGTCGCGATGCAGCCGGGCGGACCGCAGGGTCTGACCGCGGTCGACGGGATCCCCGTGCTCAGCTTCCCCGGCAACCCGGTCAGCACGCTGGTCTCGTTCGAGGTGTTCGCACGTGCGGCACTGCGCGGCAGCGCCGGGCTCCCCGCGGCGCCCACCGACCGCTCGACACTGACCGTGCCCGTCACGTCGCCCGCGGGAAAACGCCAGTTCCTGCGTGGGCGGCGGGTGCCCGGTGGGGTGACACTGGAAGCGGGGCCGGGATCGCACCTGGTCGCGGCGCTGGCCAGGGCCGATGTACTGATCGACATTCCGGAGGACGTGACGACGATGCAGGCGGGAGACGACGTGCGGGTGTGGGTGCTGTGAGCGGCGCGAACCACGACACCGTGAGTGGGGCAAACCTCACACACCTCGACGGCGAGGGCCGGGCGCGGATGGTCGACGTCAGCGCGAAGGCCACCACGGCCCGGATCGCCGTCGCGGCGGGCGAACTGCAGACCACCCGCGAGGTGATCGCGCTGGTGCGGGCCGACGACATGCCGAAGGCGGACGTCCTCGCCACCGCGCGGATCGCCGGGATCGCCGGGGCCAAGCGGACGTCCGAGCTGATCCCGCTGTGCCATCAGCTCGCGCTGTCGTCGGTGAAGGTCGAGTTCGGGTTCACCGACACCACCATCACGATCGAGGCGCGCGCGAAGACCACCGGGCAGACGGGCGTCGAGATGGAGGCTCTCACGGCCGTCGCGGTGGCCGGGCTGACATTGCACGACATGGTCAAGGCCGTCGACCCCGCCGCCGTGTTGAACGGGGTGCGCCTGCTGAGCAAGGAGGGCGGCAAGCGCGGCCACTGGGTCCGGGAGGAGCTCGAACACCGACCCGAGGCCGCCGCGCTCGGCGCCCGGTCGGCGGTCGTGCTCGTCGCGTCCACCGCGGGCGCGGCCGGCACCCGCGAGGACACCACCGGGCCGGTGCTGGCGAGTTGGTTGGACGGGCTCGGCTACTCCGTCCGCGGGCCCCTGGTCTACGCGGACGCCGACATCGACGCCGGTGTCGCCGACGCCCTGACCGGCGGCCCGGCACTGGTGGTGAGCACCGGCGGCACCGGCGCCTCCCCCACCGACCGCACCCCCGAGGCCACCGCGGCGGTCCTCGACCGCGAGCTTCCCGGAGTCGCGGAAGCGTTGCGGCGCAAGGGAACCGAGAAGACCGTGCACGCGGCGCTCAGTCGCGGACTGGTCGGCCTCTCCGGCCGCACGGTGATCGTCAACCTGCCCGGCTCGCCGGGCGGGGTCCGGGACGGAATCGCCGTCCTGGAACCGATTCTCGACCACCTGCTGGCACAGGTGTCCGGTGGAGGCATGCACGATGAGTGACCTGCTGGCCGCGATCTCCGCGGAACCGCTCGACCCGGCGGCGGTGGATGCCGCCGTCGCCGGACCCGAGCACGGTGCGGTGGTGCTGTTCTCCGGTGTGGTGCGCAATCACGATGGCGGACAGTCCGTTTCCGCGCTCGAGTACCAGGCCCACCCGGATGCCGAGTCGTTCCTGCGACGCTGCTGCGAACAGGTGTCCGCGGAGTCCGGACTTCCGGTTGCGGCGGTGCACCGGGTCGGCCCGCTGACCGTAGGCGATCTGGCCCTCGTCGCGGCGGTGGCCGCGCCGCACCGCGCCGAGGCGTTCGCGGCGTGCTCGCTGCTCGTGGAACGAATCAAGGCCGAGGTCCCGATCTGGAAGCGGCAGCACTTCGCGGACGGCGTCACCGAGTGGGTCGGGCTCTAGCCTGCTGTGATCCAGGCAACGGCTGGACGTCCGTCCGGTCGGCTATGCTGACAGTCACTTGGCGCGTGCTCCACAGCGCCAGCCGTCGTGGAACGGTTTTCCCGTGCGCAGCACGAACTCTTCTTACGGCGATCGATTTTGCCCACCGGCAATCTCGCCACACTTGTGCTGTAGTCGCGCGTGGATCCTCCGCGATCCGTGTGCTGCGCAGTGCAACCCGATGCCCGAAAGGCACACGACACATGACTGCGTCCTTCGCCGAACTAGGCGTGCCCGCTCCCCTCGTTGCGGCACTCGCCGACGGCGGGATCACCGCCCCCTTCCCCATCCAGGTCGACACCCTGCCCGACACCCTCACCGGCCGTGACGTCCTCGGCCGCGGCAAGACCGGCAGCGGCAAGACCCTCGCGTTCTCGATCCCGATGGTCGCGCGCCTGTCCGGCGACCTGGCCGGCAGGCGTCGCCCCGGCAAGCCCCGCGGACTCGTCCTGGCCCCGACGCGTGAACTGGCCACCCAGATCACGGCGACGCTGCAGCCCCTCGCCGACGCGGCGGGGTTGCGCGTCACCACGATCTTCGGCGGCGTCTCGCAGCACCGCCAGGTCAAGGCACTCGAGGCGGGCGTCGACATCGTCGTCGCGTGCCCCGGCCGGCTCGAGGACCTGATGAAGCAGGGCTTCGTCTCGCTCGACGGCGTCACAATCACCGTCCTCGACGAGGCCGACCACATGGCCGATCTCGGCTTCCTGCCCGGCGTGACGCGCATCCTGAAGGCGACACCGGATCGCGGCCAGCGCCTGCTGTTCTCCGCCACCCTCGACAACGGCGTCGACATCCTGGTCAAGAAGTTCCTGCACAACCAGGTACTGCACTCCGTCGACGAGGCGAACTCCCCCGTCGCCGCGATGACCCACCACGTGTTCGACGTCGCCGGTCCCGGCGACAAGAAGGACCTCGTGCACAAGCTCGCCTCGGGTACGGGACGCCGAATCCTGTTCATGCGCACCAAGCATCAGGCCCGCAAGCTCGCCAAGCAGCTCACCGAGGCCGGGATCCCGTCGGTGGACCTGCACGGCAACCTGTCGCAGAACGCCCGCGACCGGAACCTGGCCGCCTTCTCCTCCGGCGAGGCGCGGGTGCTGGTGGCCACCGACGTCGCGGCCCGCGGCGTGCACGTCGACGAGGTCGAACTCGTCGTGCACGTCGATCCTCCCGCGGAACACAAGGCGTACCTGCACCGTTCGGGCCGCACCGCCCGCGCGGGCAGCGCCGGCGACGTGGTCACCGTCGTCCTGCCCGATCAGCGCAAGGACCTCGCGGCGCTGATGCGCAAGGCCAAGATCACCGTCACCCCGCAGCAGGTGACGGCGAATTCGCCCGCCGTGACCGAACTGGTCGGCGAGATCGCCCCGCACGTGATTCCCGCACCGAAGCCGGCGACGCAGCCGGCCGGTCAGGGTGGCGGTCGGCGTGGTGGCGGCCGCGCCCGCGGCGCGGGGCAAGGCGGTGGCCGTCCCGCAGCCGAGGGCGGTCGCGGCCGTGGAAGCGGTCAGGGACAGGGCACCGGGCGCGGGCGCGGTCAGGGCGCGGCCGGCGGAACCCGCACCGGCGCAGAGGCTTCGGCGTCGCGCGGCGGTCGCGGATCGGGCGGGGGCCGCGGTCGCGGTCAGGCCGCCGCGGCGGGCGCGACCCCGGTGTACAGCAGCGAGACGCCGCGCTCCGGCGGCAGCAACCAGCGCCGGCGTCGCGCGACACGTCCGTAGTCGTCGGGTCGGGTGTCGGCCCCCGGGATCAGGACTCCACCACGTAGCGGTGGACCCCGGTCATGGTCTCGGGGCCGGCGACCTCGGATCCCTCCGCGACGCACGCCCGCAGTTCCCGCTCCACGGCGGCGGTGTCCATGCCCGATCCGATCAGCACCAGCTCCGTGCCGCGCCGCTCTCCCCGACCCCAGGATCCGCGGTCGAATCGGATGTGGCGGCCGACGGTCTGCAGCCGGTACCGCTGCGTGTGACCGGGAACATCGAAGTACACGAAGCCTTTCGAGCGATACAGGCCGGCGGGCGGGCTCTCCAGGAATCGGACCAGCGCCCGAGGATCCATCGGCGCGTCGGAGGTGAAGCTCACGCTGCGGTAGTGGTCGTGCAGGTGCACATGCCCACACTCGTCGTGCTCGTGGCCGCCGGCGACGAGCAGTTCGTCGAGGCTCAGCTGCCGAGGACCGTCGTCGACCCGCACGACCTCGTCGAAGAGGAGTCGCGGATCGATCCGGCCGTGGGTCGCCGGGAGCACCGGCGCGCGGTCGGCGAGGGCGTCGACACTGCCGCGAACGGCCGCGGTCCCTTCTTCGGTGAGACGGTCGATCTTGTTGAGCACCACCAGGTCTGCCATCCGTACGTGCAGATCCAACTCGGGGTGACGTCGACGGGAGTCCTCGAACTCGGCCGCGTCGACCAGCACGACCAACCCGCCGTAGCCGATCCGCGGGTTCTCGCTGCCGAGGATCATCCGCACCATGTTGCGCGGCTCGGCGAGGCCGCTGGCCTCGACGACGATGACGTCGATGTTCGACCGCGGCTGCGTCAACCGGTCCAGCATGGTGTCCATCTCGCTGACGTCCACCGCACAGCACAGGCAGCCGTTGCTCAGCGACACCGTCGAATCGACCTGCCCGGCAACCATCATCGAGTCGATGTTGACGGCGCCGAAGTCGTTGACGATCACGCCGATGCGGACGCCGTGGTCGCCGCGGAGCAGATGGTTGAGCAGGCTGGTCTTGCCGGAGCCGAGGAAGCCGGCCACCAGCACCACCGGAACACGCCTCCGCACCATCGCACCCCGTCCTCGGTCGCTGCCGTCGATTCGCTGGCCATCGTAGTGAATCGGGTTTCGCGCGCTCGAACCGGTAAAATCTTTGTGAACAGCGTGTTTCCCGAACCGCACCCGCGGTGGTTCCCGTCACAACCACCGGCCTGGGCGTTGCAGATGCCCCGGGATCACGATGTAATAACGGCGCCTTTCGGCATGTCACACCTCCTCGCGGCACCGGCGCGAGCACTCTCACACGGCGGGAAATATGACGATGAAGCGTACTGCGACCGTGATCGGCGCGCTCGGACTGACTCTCGGCCTGAGCGCCGGGGTCGCGACCGCCCAGCCTGCGGTCGCCGCGACCGAACAGGTGGAGTCGATCGACTCGACCGGCTCGACGGCCGTGGACGCGCTCCAGCGGGCCGCGACCGCCGAGGACGCGGAGACCGCCATCCAGAGCGCGGCCGGCGAGATCGGCGTCAAGGCTCTGCGCGAATGCGGCCTCGGCGCCCTGGTGGGCAACACCACCGACGAGTTGACAACCAAGAACGTCCTCGTCTTCGTCAACGCCGCCACGAAGCGGATCATCGCCGTGATCAACGGCCCGGCGGCGATCATCTCGACCGCAGCCGCGGGCTGCGTGGAGCGCGCGCTGGTCGCGTTCGAGGTGGAGGCCAAGACCGCCAAGGTCGGGGGCTCGGTCGCCGGGCTCGCGTTCGGCGGTTCGCTCGGCGTCCTGTTCCCCGACAGCCTCCTCAGCGCGGGCTCGACCGACAGTGGTTCCGCGGAAGCGGTCCTCACCTCCGAGTCGGCCGGGTCGCTCGTCGCGTCCGGCTCCGTCGACACCGGATCGCTCGCCGCGAGCGAGCCGGTCTCGGACGCCCTCGTTTCCGGAGCTCTCGGAGGCTGACCTCCCGACAGCTGCCCTCCCGACAGCAACGGCCGGGGCCGGACACCGCGATGGTGTCCGGCCCCGGCCGTTTCGTGGTGGTGTGCGCCGGGCTCGGCCCGGTCAGCCCTGTGCGCCCACCAGGTCCAGCAGGGCGCTGAGCAGACCGACCAGGTCGCCGAGATCCTCGGCGTCGACGAGGTCCGCGACACCGCCGAGCCCGAGTGCGTCGAGCAGGGCCCCGATCGCCCCGAGGTCCTGCCCCGCGGGCGCCGTGGTGGTGACCGGCGCCGCGGGCGTGGTGGTGGCCGGCGTGTCCGCGGCCCGCGCCGGTGCCGCGGTCGTGGTCGGGGCGGTCGTGGTCGGGGTTGTCGCCGCGGCCGCGTCGGTGCCGCCGGCGCCCATCAGGTAGTCCACCGCACCCACGATGATCGCGACGGCGTGCTCGAGGCGTCCGTTTTGGCTCTCGAGCACCGCGGCGTCGTCGGGGTTGGATCCGTTGCCCATCTCGACGAAGGCGAGCGGGACGGTGGTCAGCGCGGGACCGGCGATGTCGTCGCGGGTCTGGATCCCGTCGACGACCCCCGCGTAGTTCGCGGGGGTGAAGCCGCCCTCGACGTACGCGTCACGGATCGCTTCGGTCGCCACGCGGCCGGCGCCGGACTGCACCTCGTCGACCTTCGGGTCGGGGATCGGCAGCGTCGGCACGATCAGGTGGAAGCCGTGCCGGGTCGTGTCCTCGCCCGCGGTGGTCGAGTCGGCGTGGATGCTCACAGCGAGGTCGGCGCCGGATGCGCCGGCCGCTCGCGCCCGCTCGTCCACGCAGCCGCCCCAGCCGGTGTCGTCCTGGCGGCTGAGCTCGACGGTGGCCCCGAGGTTCTCGAGCCCGGCCTTGACGAGCTGGGCGACGTCCCAGGTGATGGTGTGCTCCGGCACCCCGCCGAGGGTCGTCATGCCCGTCGTCTGGCAGTCCTTCGTCCCGCCGCGCCCGTCGTCGACCTGCCTGGAGAGGTCCTCGGAATGCCCGGTGCCCTGGTGACCGGGATCGAGGAAGACCTTCTTCCCGGCGAGCGGGTCGATCGGCGCGGCGACGCCCGCCGCCCGCGCACCCGCGGCGGGATCGGCGGTGGCGGACATCGGCACCAGCAGGGCGGTGGCCGCGACGGCGACCACGCCCACGGCCAGACCGGATCTCGTCATCGAGGCGGCTCTCGTCATCGGGGAATGGGCACAACCGGATTCGTCCGGCGGCACCGCTCTCCTTTCGGGGCACGGGTTCGACGGGGCAGTCACCACAGCCCCCGGAGTTCACAAGCGAAGCAAGTGAAACACCCGACACACCCGTACCGCGAGGCCTCCGGCGGGGTCCACACCGAACCGTTGGTGTTCTGTGACCTCGCCGGACGGCCCCTCAGGTGCCGAACACGCTCAGATGTGGAACAGCATGGTCTCCGCGGTCAGCCCGGGCCCGAACGCCATCGCGCAGCCGGAACCGGTCGGCCCGCCGTTCTCGGCCCGACGCATGATCTCGGCGAGCACGAACAAGATGGTGGCCGACGACATGTTGCCGTAGTTGTCGAGCACGTACCGCGACGCGGACAGCGCGTCCGGGGCCAGCTCGATGCCGTCCTGCACGGCGTCGAGGATCGACCGGCCGCCGGGATGCACGGCCCACAGGTCGATCGAGTCCTTCGAGGCCCCGGCCAGGATCTCCTTGAGGTTGGGCTCGTCGAGCGCACGACCGAGCGCGCCGGGCACCTTGCCGGACAGCACCATGTCGAAGCCGATGTCGCCGATGCGCCAGGTGATGAGCTCGGCGGACTCGGGCACCATGACCGCCTTGAACGAGTCCATCGCGATGCCCTCCTCGTCGGCGGTGACCAGCACCGCGGCGCATCCGTCACCGAAGACCAGGAACGAGAGCATGGTCTCGAGCGACTCGGACCGCTGCAGGTGCAGGGAGCAGAGTTCGAGACTCACGACGAGCACCCGCGCATTCGGCTCGGACCGCACGATGTGGTGGGCGAGCTTGAGGCCGTTGATGCCCGCGAAGCAGCCCATGAACCCAATCTGGGTGCGCTCGACGGACTGCGGCACCCCGCACCGCTTGATGATCTCGAAATCGATACCGGGCGAATAGAATCCGGTGCAGGTGATGACGATCAGGTGGGTGATCTCGGCGGCCCGGTCGCCGAGATCGAGTCCCTCGACCGCGCGGACGGCGAGATCCGGTGCGCTGCGCTCGAACTCGAGCATCCGGGTCTCGGTGTCGACCTTGTTCGGGTCGTCGCCGTAGAAGGCCGCGGGCGAGCCGATGCCCGCGTACCGGTGGGAGATCTGCGAGCGATCGGCCATTCTGCGAAACAGCAACTGCTTGCGGCGTTCGGTGAAGGTGGCGTCCGCGAAGTCGACGAACGCCTGGTGGACGTCGTGCTCGGGCACCACGGTGCTGATGCGGTTGATGTAGGCAGTGGTCATGGGGCGCTCCGGAACTGGGGATGGACAGCAGCAGGCAGTGCGGAACACTGCGGGAATGGGCGCGCCGAGGAGACCTGGGTGCGACGGTTGAAGCCTTGACGTCGAAAAGTTAGCGCACCCTAATCACGGATGCAAGCGGTACGTTGAACGACTGCTGCCCCCGCACGTCGCTGCGTCCCCGGGGCGCATCCCCGCGAACACCCAGGGCGAACGCCTGCCCGAAAGGACTCCAGTGGCTTCGATTCTGCTCTGCAGTGCGCCCCTGACCGGGCACGTGCAGCCGATGCTCGCCATCGGCCGCCGCCTGGTGGAGGACGGCTGTGACGTCGCCATCCTGACCGGACGTGCCTTCGCCGAACGTGCGCAGCGCGCCGGCCTGCGGTTCGTCGCACTGCCCCCGAGCTGCGACTACGACGACACCCGCCTCGACGAGCGGTTTCCCGGACGCTCCCGCAGGCCCGCCTTCCTGCGGTCACTGTTCGACGCGGAGCGGATGTTCGCCGCGCTGGCCGGCGACCAGTACCGCGCAATCGTCGACGCGATCGACGAGGTCGGTGCGGACACGGTGATCGTCGAGAACCTGTTCATGGGGGCGCTGCCCCTCGTCGGTACCACACCGGACGGCCGGCCGAAGGTGTTCGCCGTCTGCACTTCTCCGCTGATGGCGAGCAGCATCGACACCGCGCCCTTCGGCCCCGGTCTCCCGCCGTCCACGGGCCGGTTCGGACGCCTGCGCAACCGCGTCCTGGGCGCGGGCACCCGGACGGTGGTGATGCGCCGCGCACAGGCGGTCGCGGCCCGCGAGACCCGCCGGGTGACCGGCACGGACGCGGCCTGCTTCCTGCTCGACTGGCCGCTCCACGCCGACGACGTGTTCGTGCTGACCACCCCCGGTTTCGAATACCCCCGCACCGACATCGGCGAGCGCCTGACCTTCGTCGGTCCGATCCTGCCCGCCGCCCCCGCGGACTGGCCGCGACCGCCGTGGTGGGACCGACTGGACACCGACCGTCCTGTGGTACTCGTCACTCAGGGCACGCTCGACAACCACGACCTCGGGACCCTGATCGAGCCCACCGTCGATGCCCTCTCCGACGCGGACGTCCTGGTCGTCGTCGCCACCGGCGGACGCCCCGTCGAGGCGGTGCGGCGCACCTCCCCCAACGTGATCGTCACCGAGTTCGTACCGTTCGGTGTGCTCCTGCCCCACGTCGACGCGGTCGTCACGAACGGCGGTTGGGGCGGAGTGCATTTCACACTCTCGCACGGGGTTCCGCTGGTCGTCGCCGGGAGCACCGAGGACAAGGCCGAGATCGGCGCCCGCGTGGCGCGGTCCGGAGCGGGAATCAGGATCCGCTCGGGCTCGCCCTCGCCGACCGCGATCCGGCGGGCCGTCGACGAGGTGCTCACCTCCCCGGAGCGCCGCTTCCGCGCCCGCGCGCTCGCCGACGAACTCGCCACTCTCGACGCCACCGCACTCATCTCGCGCCGCGTGCGCGAGCCGGTTGCGCGCCCGAGGTAGCGCCACACCGTGGTGGCCGTCTGGGCTATCTTCGCGGCCGTGCGTAAACGTCTCCCGTGGATCGTCGGTTCGAGTGTCGTCGAGGACGCCGGTCCGGTGCGGTTCCCGAGCGCCGCGAGCACGCTCTGATCGGGTCCCGGGAGAGCGACGCGGCGCCGCGAGCCGACACCGTCCCGGTCCTCGTCGTCGGCGCGGGCCCGACCGGCCTGACCGCCGCGACACTACTGGCCCGCCGCGGCGTCGACTGCCTCGTCGTCGAGCGGCACCGGCAGCCCTATCCCCTCCCCCGCGCGGTGCACCTCGACGACGAGGTGCTGCGGATAGCGCAGGCCGCCGGCGTCGCCGAGGAGGTCGCGTCCGTGTGCCGACCGGCCCTCGGCATGCGGCTGGTCGACCCGGACCTGCGCACGCTGGTGGAGATCCGGCGCGACCGGACCGTCGGGGTGCACGGGTGGCCGGAAACGAACATGTTCGACCAGCCCGACCTCGAGCAGGTGCTCCGGTCGAACCTGCTGCGGCACCCGCGGGCCACGCTGCTCACCGGGCACGAGGTCGTCGCGGTGCGACCCCGACCCGACGGCGGCGCCGCGGTCGACGTCCGCGACCTCGACATCGGCGGGGTCCGAACCGTGACCGCCGGCCACGTCCTGGCCTGCGACGGCGCGAACAGCCCCCTGCGGCAGCAGATCGGCGCGCGCATGCGTGATCTCGGGTTCGATCAGCACTGGCTCGTCGTCGACGTCCACTCCGAACGCGCGATGGACGTGTGGCCGGGCGTCCACCAGATCTGCGGTGGCCCACGGTCCGGGACGTACATGCAGATCGGCGAGCACCGGTACCGCTGGGAGTTCCGCCTGCCGTCCCCCGAACCGGTCGACGAGGCCGCTGTCCGAGCACTGCTCGCGCCCTGGTTCCCACCGGACGCGGGCCCGGTCACCGTGCTGCGTCACACCGTGTACTCGCACCGCGCCACCGTCGCCGACGTCTGGCGGCGCGGCCCGGTGTTCCTGCTCGGCGACGCCGCACACCTGACACCCCCGTTCATCGGCCAGGGACTCGGTGCCGGACAGCGTGACGCGATGAACCTGGCCTGGAAACTCGCCGCGGTCGTCGCGGGCGAGGCCGACGAGCGCCTCCTCGACACGTACCAGCCGGAGCGGCGCGCCCACGTCACCCGCGTGATCCTCGGTGCCGTCCTCGTCGGGCGGGTGATGGCGGCGCCGCCGGTACGCATCGGGCATGCGGCGCTCCGTGGCCTCGGCCGACTGCCCGACCCGGATCCGATCACGCAGCGGGTCCTGGCACCACGGCTGCGCGGCAGCGCGCTGACCCCGTCGGCGCTGTCCGCCCCGATCGGAGCGCCGCTTCCGCAGTGGGTGCTCGCCGACGGTCGCCGCTCCGACGACCTGCTCGGCGACGGCTTCGCGCTGCTGGGGGCCGCCCCCGGCGGCCCGCTCGACGAGCTGGTCCGCGAACTCGACGCACGACGGGTGCCGATCGCCGACCTTCCCGCCGCCGCGAGCTGGCTGAGCCGGCACCGCCTGCGGGCGGCCCTGATCCGGCCCGATCGGGTCGTGCTGGCGACCGTCGACGGGCGTGGCCGGTTCCGGGGGCCGCGCAGCCTCCGCTCGCTGGGCCGGTGACGGTGCCGGTTCAGGTCCGGCGGGTGAAGGTCAGGTGTGTGACACCGCTCGGCGCGGACACCGTCTCGACGTCGTAGTCGTCCTCGATGCCTTCGAGGCCGTCCCACAGGCGAACACCGCGGCCGAGCACGATCGGCACCACGACGACGTGCAGGAGGTCGATCAGGCGGGCCGCGAGGAAGTTCCGCACGGTGGTCGGTCCGCCGCCGACCTGCACGTCCAGGTCGCCCGCGGCCTCCCGGGCCAGGGCCAGCACCTCGTGTTCGGTGGCGTCGACGAAGTGGAAGACCGTCCCACCCTCCATCTCGATCGACGGTCTCGGATGGTGGGTGAGGACGAAGACCGGTGTGTGGAACGGCGGATTCGGCCCCCACCAACCGCGCCATTCGTCGTCCGTGCCCAGATCGGTCCACGGGCCCGTCTGCGGCGTGAACTTGCCCCGTCCCATGATCTCGGCGCCGATACCCAGGGTGTAGCGCTGCGCGAACGCGTCGTCGACGCCGAGCGACCCACCCGGTTCGCCGAAGAGCTCCTTACCCCTGCGGGTGGCCAGCATCCACTCGTGCAGGCGCTGGCCCGCGTGGCCGAACGGCGCGTCGACGGTCAGCCCCTCACCCGTACCGAATCCGTCGAGAGAAATCGAGAAGTTGTGCACGCGGACCTGTGACATGTCCCCTCCGGTGATCGCAACCACAGCGGGACGACCCCGCTCGCTGCCTATCATCGCCGGACAGGGGCGAACACGTGAGGTTCCGCGACACGTTCTCCCCGCGACACCACCTCTTGGAAGGACGTCGACACCGGCGACCGTGGAAGGACGTCGACACCGGCGACCGCCGGGTACGTCCCGAAACCGCGACGGTCGGCGAGGTGACGCTCGGTTACGTCGAGGGTCCGGACAACGGCCCGGCTGGTGCGGTCGGCGCTGCTGGAGGATCCGCCGCTGTTCTCCTCGGAGTACCCGAGAATCGCTCAGACCATCGCCGCTGGGTTGGCGACCGACCACCCTGCTGGTGACGATCCGCCGGTAGGGGTGCACCGGATGTGGACCTTGTGGGGCGCCACACCCGCCGCGGGGACAAGTACGTCACCGTGATCATCGACCTCACGCCGGTGCGCGCCGGTTTCATCGCCCGATCCCTACTCGAGACAGGCGGATTCAGACAGTGGACTTCTTCGCGTACCCGCTCAGATCGGTCAACGGCGCACCCGATAGCGCAGGTGAAGCACCCGGTTGCCCTGAATCACCACGTCAGGATCCTCCAACAGGTGCTGCGCGTGGACCGACCCGAAGTAGCGCTTGCCGGACCCGAACACGACGGGTACGACGTCCATGCGCACCTCGTCGATCAGGCCCGCGGCAAGCACCTGGCCACCGACGTCTCCAGCGGCGACCTCGACCACGCGGTCACCCGCAAGCTCCTGCGCCTTGGCCACGGCTGCCTCGACGCCGTCGACGAAGTGAAACGGCGCCTCGGGGTCCCAGCCCTCGGGCTTCGGCCGATGCGTCACGACGACCACGTGGTCGATCCCGCCCGGAGGCTTCCCGTCCCAGCCGTCCGTCATGTCGAAGACGTGGCGGCCGACGAGTGTCGCCCCGATCTGGTCCCAGTACGGCCGGGTGTAGTCGTAGGACGTCTGCGACACCTTCACCTCGCCGCTCTCGTCCAACGGAACGTCACCGCTGGACAACCAGTCGAACAGCGGTCCGGGCCGGTCCTTCTCGTCCGCGACGAAGCCGTCCACCGACACCGAGCTGTACATGACCACCTTGCCCACGGGGCTCTCCTTCGCTTTGGGGTGCCCCAAAATTAGCGTGTCGTGAGCTGTCGCTCATGTAAGAAATCAATCGGGCCGGCAGCGGCCAGCCGTCCAGCGCGTGGCCGGGATTCGCGCCGGAACCGCCGCCGGACTTCGACGTACCGGGTCGGCGTGAGCCCGGTGAATGCCCGGAACTCGGGGCCGAAGTGGGCCTGGTCGAAGTAGCCTGCGCCACCGGCGAGGTCGCCCCAGGCGGCGGTCCCGCAGCCGTCGCATCAGCTCCTCCTCGAGCAGCGTCGGCATCTCGTGCGGTCCGTCCGCCGTGACCAGCCGGTCTCGCGGCTCAGCAATGGTGGGCCGGTCCCAAACCTCTCTCGAAGGCGGTGGCCACGTGGCTGAGCCACGTTCGCGAGGGATTTGGCCACGTTCTAGCCACCTGGCCGGAGAAACGAAGAACCCGCAGGCCAGAAACAGTATCTGACCTGCGGGTTTTGAAGTGGAGCTAAGGGGACTCGAACCCCTGACCCCCACACTGCCAGTGTGGTGCGCTACCAGCTGCGCCATAGCCCCGCGATGTTGAATTTTCCTACCAGCGTGAGAGTGTCTCGGCCGTTTCGGGCCGTTCCGCTCTCGCCTGGAAAAAGTTACACCACCATCGGTCAGCGCAACAAATCGGCTGGTCAGGGGCGAAAAACGGGGGGCGCCTGCGCGGCGCCCACCGTCTTTCGGGTCAGTTCAGGTCGGCGAGCCAGTTCGGGTTGCCGAGGGCGTCGACGACGGTGCCGTCGGCGGTGACGACGGCCGGGGTGCCGGTCGCGCCGGTCGCGACGAGTGCTTGACGCCCGGCCTGCGCGGACGCCGCGGCCTTCTCCACATTGGTGCCGTCGCTGATGCACGCGACCGCCGTGTCGTCGGCGCCGGCGTCCTTGGCGATCTGCGCGAGCTCGGCGTTGCTGTGGTCGGAGTCGCCGTTCTCCTCCGGCTGGACGTCCTCGGCGAACAGGGCCGTGTGGAACGCGGAGAACGCGACGGCGTTACCGCTGTCGGCGACGCACAGCAGCGAGGCCGCGGCGCGCGTGGAGTAGTCGCCGCTGGCCGAGAGGCGGTTGAGGAAGTCGAGCGTGCGGTAGCGGACCGCGAGGGCTCCCTCGTCGATCTTCTGGGCCATCTCCTGACCGTTGGTGTGCTCGAGCTGCGCGCAGTACGGGCACATCGGGTCCTCGTAGAGGTCGATCGTCGTGGCGGCGTTCGGCACACCGAGCAGGATCACGCCGTTCTCGTCCGCGGACACCTGCACCGCGGAGTTGGACACGCCGCCGTAGCCCTCGTTGCGCGGCTTGCTGCGATTCGAGCTCCACAGCACCCCGGCGATCACGACGACGGCGATCACCAGGACCGCGATGCCGCCGAGTACGTACGTCGATCGACTCGAGGTCGGCTGCGGCGAGGCCTTGACGGGCTTGACCTTCTTGCTGCTCACTGGTGCGGTCCTCCGGTCCGGATGGTTCGAGCGGTAACTACCCCTGTACTCTGCCATCTCCGGCTGAGCGCGTTCTGAGAGCGAGCGGGGCGTTTCGGTCCGGTCCCGCCGGTCCCCCGACGTAGATTCGGACCATGGACGAGCCGGAACTTCCGCACGCCGGCGAACCGGAACTGCCACACGCCGGCGAGCCGGCACTGCCACACGCCGGCGGGCCGGCACTGCCACACGGCGCGTTGCCGCACGAGTTCGACCACCACCATGCGGACGTCTCGGGCGGCTGGTTGCGGGCCGCGGCGTTCGGCGCAATGGACGGCCTGGTGACGAACACCTCTCTGCTCGCCGGCGTCGGCGGCGCCGGCCTCGGGGCGCACGAGATCGTGATGAGCGGAATCGCCGGACTCGCGGCGGGTGCGTTCTCGATGGCGTTGGGCGAGTACGCGTCGGTGACGACGGCGAACCAGCAGATCGACGCGGAAGTGAAGGTGGAGGCCCGTGCGCAGGCTCGGCATCCGGTGTCCGAGCAGACCGAACTCGTCGGCACGTTCGTGGAGATGGGCATGACCGAGGAGACTGCACGGGTCGCGGCGGCGGAGGTACATCGCGACGCCGCGCAGGCGGTCACGATCCACCTGACGCACGAGCTCGGGGTGGATCCCACCGAGAAACCGTCACCGCTGGTGGCGGGCGCGTCGTCGTTCCTGATGTTCGCGATCGGCGCGATCATCCCGCTGATTCCGTACCTGCTCGGGTTCGAGTCCCTGATCGCCGGGCTGGCCGTCGGCTGTCTCGGCCTCCTGCTGGTCGGTGCGACGACGGCGCACCTGACGTCACGGCCGCTGGTGTGGGGTGCGTTACGGCAACTGTTGTTCGGTCTCGTCGCGGTCGGGGCGACGTACCTCGTCGGTCTCGTGATCGGCGTCGGTGTCCCGGGTTGACCGGCCCGCGAGCAGCCACGCGGCGATCGCGGGGATCGTCAGGGCACCGGTGACCGCGAACGCGGTCCCGTAGGACAGCTGCTCGGCGAGCACACCCGCCACCAGGGGTCCGACGACGGACCCGACGTCCGACGCCATCTGGAACGCGGCGAGCACCGGACCACCCCGCGCCTTCGACCCGACCACGTCTGCGACCGCGGCCTGCTGCGCCGGGTTCATCAGACCGGACCCGATGCCGCCCAACGCCGACAGGGCGAACAGCACCCACAGGTTGGGGCTGAAGCCGATGCCTGCGGTGCAGATGCCCGCGATCACCAGTCCGGTGAGGACGAACGGTCGACGGCCGTACACGTCGGACAGGCGTCCCGCCTGGATCTGGACGAGGGCGTTGCCGACCGCGAACACCGTCAGCGCGATGCCGGCGTAGCCGTCGCCGGCGTGGAGTGCCTGCACGATGAACAGCGGCACCAGCGCGATCCGCACGCCGAACACCGCCCAGCCGTTGGCGAGATTCGACAGTAGGGCCGCCCGGTAGATCGGTGCGCGGATCGCCTGACGGAAGGTCATGGTGGCCGTGCCGGACGTCTGCTCCGGCACGGCCAACGCCGAGCCCTTCAACCGGACGTACACGACCGCGGCCGCGATCAGCAGTGCCCCCGCGTAGATCAGGAACGGCACCCGCAACCCGAACCCGACGAGCGCGGCCCCGACCAGGGGGCCGCCGATGCTGCCGAACAGGAACGACGTCGAGTACAGCCCGGCGACGCGGCCGCGGATGGTCGGGGGTGCGATCCGGATCAGCAGGCCGAACGAGGAGACGGTGAACATCGTCGAACCGATGCCACCGAGGCCGCGGAAGACCAGCAGCTGCCAGTAGTTCGACGCGAGTGCCACCGCACCGGACGACGCGGCGACGATGAGCAGCCCCGTCAGGTAGGTGGGTCGCTCGCCGAGCCGCTGCACGAGGGAGCCGCTCACCGGCGCGAACACCAACCGCATGAACGCGAACGACGAGATCACGACGGTAGCGGCGAAGGCGCCGACGTCGAAGCTGACCGCGAACTGCGGAAGTACGGGCGCGACGATCCCGTAGCCCAATGCGACGACGAAGCTCGCGCTGACGAGCACCCAAATCTCGCTGGGAAGCCGGGTGGAGCGGGAATGTGGGGCGGGTTCTGCTGAGGTCATGACCGCCCCACGCTATCGCTCAGCCGGCCACGGCCAGCGCGCGGGACACCAGGTCGCGCGCGGCGTCCTGGACCTGCGCGAGGTGGTCGGGTCCGCGGAACGATTCCGCGTAGATCTTGTACTTGTCCTCGGTGCCGGACGGGCGTGCGGCGAACCACGCACTCGCCGTGCTCACCTTCAGCCCGCCCAGCGGGGCGCCGTTGCCGGGGGCCGCGGTGAGGGTGGCGGTGATCGGTTCGCCGGCGAGTTCGGTCGCGGTGACCGCCTCCGGTGACAGGGCAGCCAGCGTCGCCTTCTGCGCCCGATCGGCAGGTGCGTCCACCCGCGCGTACGCCGGGTCGCCGTACCGTGCGGTGAGGTCGCGGTACCGCGCCGACGGCGACGTGCCGGTGACGGCGAGGATCTCGGAGGCCAGCAGCGCGAGCGCGATGCCGTCCTTGTCGGTGGTCCACACGCGGCCGTCGCGGCGCAGGAACGACGCGCCCGCACTCTCCTCGCCGCCGAACCCGAGCTCCCCCGACAGCAGGCCCGGCACGAACCACTTGAACCCGACCGGCACCTCGACCAGTTCCCGGCCGAGGCCGGCGACGACCCGGTCGATCATCGACGAACTGACGAGGGTCTTCCCGACCCTGGTGCCGGCGCCCCACCCGGGGCGGTGGGTGTACAGGTACTCGATCGCGACGGACAGGTAGTGGTTGGGGTTCATCAGTCCGGCGTCGGGGGTGACGATGCCGTGCCGATCGGAGTCCGCGTCGTTTCCGGTGGCGATGTCGAAGCGGTCGCGGGCCCCGATCAGTGACGCCATCGCGTGCGGCGACGAGCAGTCCATCCGGATCCTGCCGTCACTGTCGAGGGTCATGAACCGCCACGTCGCGTCGACCAGCGGGTTGACCACCGTCAGGTCGAGCCGGTGCCGGTCGGCGATCGCGCCCCAGTAGTCGACGGCGGCCCCGCCCATCGGGTCGGCGCCGATGCGGATCCCGGCGGAGCGGACCGCGTCGAGGTCGACGAGGTTCGGCAGGTCGTCGACGTAGGTACCGAGGTAGTCGAACGGGCGGGCGACCGTCGCCAGCGCGGTGGCCAGCGGCACGCGCCGCACCCCGTCCAGTCCCGCGGCGAGCAGTTCGTTGGCGCGGTCCTGGATGACGGACGTCGCGTCCGAGCCGGCCGGACCGCCGGTCGGAGGGTTGTACTTGAAGCCGCCGTCGCGCGGCGGGTTGTGCGAGGGGGTGACGACGATCCCGTCGGCGAGCGCGGTCGGCAGATCCGAATTGTGGCGCAGGATGGCGTGACTGACGGCCGGGGTGGGCGTGAAACGATCGGCGGCGTCGATCAGCACGTCGACACCGTTGCCGCCGAGCACCTCGAGGGCGCTCGTCCACGCCGGCTCCGACAGCGCGTGGGTGTCGCGTCCGAGGTACAGCGGACCGGTGATGCCCTTGCCCGCCCGGTACTCGACGATCGCCTGCGTCGTCGCCAGGATGTGCGCCTCGTTGAACGCGTCGTCGAGGCTGGAGCCGCGGTGCCCCGACGTGCCGAACGCGACCCGATGGTCGGGGTTCAGGGCGTCGGGCGTGCGCGTGTAGTACGCCGTCACCAGGTGTGCCAGATCCTCCAGATCTCCCGCCTGTGCCGGCTGACCCGCCCGATCGTGTGTCACGATGCCCTCCCTTGTGATTGCCCGCCCGTCGACGTGCTCCGTCATTCGATCACGGCGCCGCGGGAGCCGCACCATGCCCGCCGCGACGGCTCAGCCGACCAGCGCCGCTCCGGCGGCGAAGCCCGCGACCGCGGCACCGATCCCGGCCACGAGGGTGACCGTCACGTTCGCGGCGGTGAGCAGCCGGGCCCGGTCCTCGAGCAGGCGAACCGTCTCGTACCCGAACGTGCTGAACGTCGTCAGCGCGCCGCAGAAACCGGTGCCGACCAGGGTCCACAGCGCGCTGTCGTGGGAGGTCGCGGCGCCGGCGAGCGCACCGAGGATCGCGGATCCGATCACGTTGACGCACAGCGTCCCCCAGGGGAAGGCGGTGTCGTGGCGGGACTGCACCGCGCGGTCGAGGAGGAAGCGTGCCGGAGCCCCGACCGCGCCGCCGAGGAGCACCAGCAGAACCGTCGTCACGCCGGGCTGTCGCTCACGTGCACCCGCTCGACCGGCTCGACGGTCACCGTGGCGTGGGTCAGCAGTTCGGCGACGGTGTCGAGGAATCCGCGGATCCGCGTTTCCTCGTCGACGACGACCACCAGGACCGGCAGCCCGTCCGCCAGGTCGAGCAGCCGGGTGGTGTGGATGTGCGACGACGCACCGTAGCCTTCGATGCCGCGCCAGACACTGGCGCCCGCGAGCCCGGCGTCGCGGGCCCGGCGCACGATCTCCTGGTACTTCGGCCGGTGGTGCCACAGGTCGTCGAGACCGAGAATGATCGACAGCCGCAACTCCGGCCGTGACACCAGTACCGGGGTCTGTTCCGCGTCAGCCATGTCAGGTTCCCCTTCCGGTCCGGATGCCGACGACGGCCCGGGTGATCGACAGTCCCGTCATCACCGCGACGAGCGCGGCGACGACACTGCCTGCCAGGTAGGCGACGGCGACCGGCGCGTGGCCGTCGGCGTACAGCCCGCGCACCTCGACCGCGTACGTCGAGAAGGTGGTGAAGCCACCGAGGACGCCGACACCGAGGAACGGCCGCAGCAGCCGGTGCGCCGGCCACACGTCCACGACGAGGACCATCAGGATGCCGATCAGGAAGCAGCCGAGCACATTCGCGGTCGCGGTCGCCCACGGAATCGTTCCGCTGTGCACGGGCATCGCGACGGACAGCGCGTACCGCGCCAGGGCGCCGACGGCACCGCCCGCGGCGACCACCGCGACCGGTCCCGCCTCACCGCGCATCACGCCTCCCCGCCACCCGGATCCGCGAGCCGGAACCGCAGCGCCGCCACGACGTCGTCCAGCGCGTCGATCAGGGCCGCCACCCGTTGACGAGGACCCGGCGCGGACAGCACCCGCAGTCTATCGATCGCGCCGAGAGGCAGTGCCCGGGCGAGCGCGAATCCGCGTCGACCGGGATCGCCGTCGAGTGATTCCCAGTCCGGGAACCGGGGCGCCGTGAAGCCCCGCGCGCGTGACGCGGCGCCGGCGAGATCGGTCAGTTCCGCGATCCGGTCGGTCAACTCCGCGACCATCGCGGCACCGACCGCGGACGGCTCGTCCGGCCACGACCGCACCCGGGCCCGCGGGTAGGGGTCGTCGTCGAGCCAGTCGTCGACCCGGATCCGATGCCCGCCGACGCATCCGAGCAGAAGCCGGCCGCCGGCCGCCGGACTGCAGGAGGTGATCCGCGCGACCGTGCCGACCGAGGTCCGCTCGTCGCCGCCGCCGACCTCATGGCCGCGTGTGATCAGCACGACACCGAACCGCATCCGGTCCGGTGCGGCCACGCAGTGGTCGACCATCGCCAGATAGCGCGGTTCGAAGATCTGCAGCGGCAGCTCCTCACCGGGCAGCAGCACCGCGCCCAGCGGGAACATCGGCAACTCCGTCCCCGGCGCGAGGAGCGGCAGGTTTCCGGCGGCGTCGACACCCTCGTCCCATCCCATCGAGACAGGCTAGCAACCCGCCGACCTGCGCCTGGGCAGGCAAGCAGGGACGGGTCCCACCCCGCCACCGCATTCCGAACACGCATCGACCCGACCGACCTCACCGGTCCGGCCACCTTCGCCGCCGAACCCGGCTATCGTGATCCACATCATGTGACGCCGCCGGGTTCGGCGCGAGGTCGCTGATCCTCTTCCGACTCTCGAACGCCACCCGGGCGCCGATCTCTCGGCGCCGTGCTCCGGCGACCGATCTCGAGCTGATCGACCCGACACCGACCGGCAGGAAGGGTCCGTTGATGCGTTCGATTCTCACCCGGCTGCTCGGAGCCGCAGCAGCCGCCGCCCTGCTCGGAACCGCACCCCTGATGGGCACCGCCCCGATCGTCTCCGCCCAACCCACCTTCCCCGGCGCGGATCCCGACGTCTTCCACGTCGCGCCCCCGGATCTCGGCGCCCACGCCAACGGCGACGTCCTGGGGGTGCGTCCGGTCGACGTGTCACGTTACGGAAACGCCGACGGCTGGCAGATCCTGTTCCGTTCCACGAACTCGTCCGGCGCCCCGATCGCCGCGACGACCACACTGATGGTGCCGCGCGGCGGCGTGGACCGACCTCTCGTCTCGTACCAGGCCATCATCAACTCCCTCGGCACCCGGTGCGCCCCGTCTCACAGCCTGTTCGACGGGCAGTTCACCGAGGCGCCGGCGATCGGACCGATCCTGCTGCGCGGCTGGGCGGTCGCGATCCCCGACCACCTCGGCCCGAACAGCGCGTACGGCGCGGCCCGGCTCGGTGGGCAGATCGCACTGGACGGCATCCGCGCCGTCCAACGGCTGCCCGAGGCCCGGGTCGGCCACAGCGCCGTCGGCCTGGTCGGCTACTCGGGCGGCGGCATGGCCACCGGCTGGGCGGCGGCACTGGCCCCGACCTACGCACCCGAACTGCCGATCGTCGGTGTCGCGCAGGGCGGTGTGCCGACCAATCTGAACGAGATGGCCGCCGGTCTGGGACTCGCGCCGCACCCCCTGTTCGGGCTGGCGTTCGCCGCCACCCTCGGCCTCGAGCGGGAGTACCCGACGCGGATCGCGGTGTCACCGTTCCTCACACCGACCGGCGCCGCGCTGCGCGACCGCATCGTCGACGGCTGCTCCGAGGACATCATCGACAACGGCGCCGGCCACAGCACCGCCGAGGTGACGAGCGAACCGGGACGGATCCTCGAACCTCCGATGCGGACCGTCTTCGACGAGAACAGCCTGATCAGCTATCCGGGAGCTCCGCGAGCACCGGTGTTCGCGTGGCACGGGTCCGGGGACCAGCTGGCACCGCTCGCCTCGACCGCCGCGACGATGAGCCACTGGTGCGCGTCCGGGACGCGAGTGCTGCTCAACGTCCTGCCGGGTGACCACGGGCCGGCGTCGATCGCCGGGATCCCGGGGGTGTTCGGCTACCTCGGTGACCGGTTCGCCGGCATCCCGGCACCGAGCAACTGCTGAGCCCGCTCAGGTGCAACTGCCGAGCCCGCTCAGTTCGTCGGCCACGGCGGCAGCGGCGGCTTGACCCACGTGATCTTCTCGTCGCCGTGCGCGGGTGTGGCACGCGGGTCGTCGGGATGCGCCGCCGCCCACCGGGACTTCTCGTCGAGGAGGTCGGCGACGACGGTCCACGTCTCCCGCGTGCTCGGCGGGTTCGCTCCCGCGGCGCGGGCCAGCCGCCGCAGCCGATCGTCGGGCATCGCGAGCAGTTCGGCGGAGGTGATGGCGTGGTCCCACACGAACCGGGCCAGGACCAGCGCCTTGTCGCGGCGCCGGCTCGACGCCGCGTCGGTGTGCGCGAAGTCGACGGCCTGCGGGGTGTCGGGGTCGCCGGGGGTCACGTCGACAAGACTAGTGCGGAAAGGGGCGAGGCCCCGGACCGTGTGGTCCGGGGCCTCGTTCGGTGGAGCTGCCGGGAATTGAACCCGGGTCCTACGCAGCTTCGCCTGGGCTTCTCCGTGTGCAGTTCGCTATGCCTCTACTTGGATCTCCCGGTCTCGCGAACAAGCCGTGATGACGATCCCAGTCACTGTTGGATGTCCCGTCCGACTCCGTGACCGAGCCGAGCGGTGGAGCCCTCTAGCTGATGCCAGTACCCGACCCGAGGGCGAGATCGGACTGACAGACACGCTTCGCTACTTAGGCAGCGAGAGCGTAGTCGCGCTGATTGGAATCGGCGCTTAATTGGTTGCATCGACGCTTACGGTGGTCTCTTGCCTGCACCGACACGCTTCCCCTGACTCAACGTACGCAGTCGAAACCGTTCAGCCCCGTACGTACCCAGCACCATGCTGGGACCACACACTGTAACGTCCCGCGGCCGAGAAATCATCCCCGCTCTTCGTCGGCGTGTCGCCCGGCCCAAATGCTGGACAATCGTCCAAGCCGCTCGTACTCTCCGGACCCTGCTCGACTCATGATTCGTGACACGGTTTCCTCGGCGGAAGAGTTCCGGACAGCCCATGACATTCGCAGCCCCACGACGCTCGCTCGTCCCCGCACTGGTCCTCGCCCTCGCCCTCGGGGTGTCGACGGCAGGCGCCGCACCCGCCACAGCGCCCACCGCGCCCGGCGACGATCCCGTGTTCGGGCTCGCCAACGGCTGCTACGCCCTCCGCTCCGAACAGTCGGGCCACTTCACCCGTCTCACCCCGGACGGCTACCGCGTCGACGCCCGCCAGGGTGACGCCGAGACATTCCGCGTGCACGCCGCCCAGCTCGGCCGGTTCATGTTCTACGGCCGCGGCGGCGAGATGCTCGCCCACGGCGGCGGCAACGGCATCGTCGCCACCCGCGACGCGACACCCGCGACGGACTGGACCCTGACCCACACCGACGGCGTGTACAGCCTCACCGCCACCGACAACGGCAACCAGCTCACCACGCACGACGGGCGCCTGTACTCGTCCGAACCCGGCCTCGACCCGGACGGCGGACGCTTCACCCTCGTCCCGGCGTCGGGGTGCGCCGACTTCCCGGACTCCGAGGTGAACGCCACCGGCACCCCGCTGTCCGGGACCGGACCGAACGGGGAGGTCCGCGGTTTCATCGACGCCCACGTCCATCTCGACGCCAACCTCTTCATCGGTGGCGACGTGCACTGCGGCACCCCGTTCGACCCGCAGGGCATCACCGTCGCGCTGCGGGACTGCCCGGACCACGGCACCGACGGCCTGCCCGCACTGCTCGAGAACGTGATCTCGCACGGCACCCCGTTCGAGCAGCACGACACGACCGGCTGGCCCACGTTCGAGGACTGGCCGGCGCACGATTCGCTCACCCACGAGCAGACCTACTACCGGTGGGTCGAGCGGGCCTGGCGCGGCGGGCTGCGGATCTTCACCAATCTGCTGGTGAACAACCACGTGCTGTGCGAGGTCTATCCGCTCAAGAGCGGGTCGTGCAACGACATGGACACCGTGCGCGCGCAGGCCGCGCAGGCGCACGCCGTGCAGGACTACATCGACGCCCAGTACGGCGGGCCCGGTCGCGGCTGGTTCCGCATCGTCAGCTCGCCCGAGGAGGTCCGGCAGGTCGCGGCCGCGGGCAAACTTGCGGCGACCCTCGGCATCGAGGTGTCCGAGCCGTTCGGCTGCGGGATCCGGCACGGCGTCGCGCAGTGCACCGAGGCCGACGTCGACCGCGGCCTCGACGAGGTGTACGACCTCGGGGTCCGGCAGATGATCGTGACCCACAAGTTCGACAACGCGTTCGGCGGCGTCCGCTTCGACTCCGGCGTGCAGGGGGTCGCGGTCAACGCGGGCAACTTCCTCGGCACCGGCCGGTTCTGGGAGGCGGAGCCGTGCACGACCGCCGAGCACGACAACCCGCTGCTGTCGGTGGGCGACGGTCCGGCCGAGGCCCTCGCCGCGTTGCCCGCCGGCGTCACCACGCCGGTCTACCCCGAGGGACCGCTGTGCAACGTCCGTGGCCTCACCCCCCTCGGCGAGCACATGATCCGCGGCATGACGGACCGCGGCATGATCGTCGACATCGACCACATGAGCGTGAAGACGGCCGACGCGACGCTCCGCATTCTCGAGGACGCGGGCTATTCCGGTGTGGTGTCCAGCCACAGTTGGTCGGATCCACTGTTCTACCAGCGGATCTACGCGCTCGGCGGGTTCGTCGCGCTGTACGCCGGCCAGCTCGACCCGCAGGAACGTGAACCGGGCCAGGATCCGAAGGCGGACCGTGCCCCCGGCTTCGTCGCGGCGTGGCGCGACGCCCGAGCGCAGCGCAGCGAGGACTACTACTTCGGGTTCGGCTACGGCGCCGACACCAACGGCTTCGGCCCGCAGGCGGCCCCGCGGAAGGACGCGGCCGAGAACCCCCTGATCTACCCGTACACGACCTTCGACGGCGGGACGGTGATGGACCGCCAGCGGACCGGCGAGCGGGTCTTCGACCTGAACACCGACGGCGTCGCCCAGTACGGACTGATTCCCGACTGGATCGCGGACATGCGGACCGCGGCGGGCCCGGACAGCGACCGGATCATCGAGGACATGAGCCGCGGCGCCGAAGCGTATCTGCAGATGTGGGAGCGCGTCGCGAAGTAGCCGAATCGTCCGGCCGCGGTGGGCACGTGGGCCTAGACTCGAGGTGCAGCCGACACCGCAACCGCCAGGAGGCCGCCGTGGCCGACCGAACCTCAGCTCGCGCAGCGCAGGTCACGCCCGTCACCGGTCCGGAACAGATCCGCAACGTCGTGCTCGTGGGGGCCAGCGGCGTCGGGAAGACCACGCTGGCCGAATCCCTGGCATTCGCCGCGGGCGCCGTCGGCAAGGCCGGCCGGGTGTCGGACGGCACGACCGTCTCCGACCACGAGGACATCGAGCACCAGCAGCAGCGGTCCGTGCAACTCTCGGTGCTGCCGCTCGACTGGAAGGGCGTGCGGATCAACGTCCTCGACCCGCCCGGGCATCCGGATTTCGAGGCCGAGATGCTGACCGCGCTCCGGGCCGCGGATGCCGGAGTGTTCGTCGTGTCCGCGACCGACCCGGTCAGCGCGGCGACCCGCACCATCTGGCGCGCGGGCGTCGAGTTCGGGGTCCCACGCGCGGTCGTCGTGTCGAAACTGGATCTCGCGCGCGAAAGTTTCGAGGACATCCTCGAAACCTGCCACGACGCGTTCGGTCTGGGGCCGGACACGTTGCGTCCCATCTACATCCCGGTGGTCCGCGACGGCGTCCCCGTCGGCACCGTCGATCTGCTCACCGGCCGCCACCACGGCGACGTCCCTGCCGACGTCGACACGTCCGCCGCCCGCGAATCGCTGGTGGAGGCGATCTCCGGCCTCGACGACACCCTGATGGAGCGTTACCTCGGCGGTGAGGAACTCGACACCGACGCGCTGTTCGCCGGCCTGCGCCACGAAATCACCGACTGCACACTGCATCCCGCGCTCGCCGTCACCGACACCGGTTTCGGCGCGGAGGAACTGCTGGACCTGATAGCCGGGTCGTTCCCCGATCCGACGCACCGGGTGGGTCCGGGCCCCGTGTCCGACGCGGACATACCGTTGACCGCTCAGGTCATGCGCATCACCGGCGACCCCTACGTCGGGCGGATCAACCTGGTGCGGGTGTACACGGGCACCCTGCGGCCGGACACGCACGTGTGGGTGAAGCGGCCGACCGAGTCGGTGAACCGCGGAACCTCGACCGCGTCACCGACGCCGGCCGGTGAAACCGTCGAAGACCGGATCACCACGCTGTCGGGACCGTTCGGCGCCACCACCCGGCCGATCCCCGAGGGCGTCGCCGGCGACATCGTGTGCATCCCGAAGCTGGCCGGCACCCATGTCGGCGACACGATCACCGACGATCCGTCCACACTGCCGCTGCCCGCATGGCCACGACCGGACGCGCTGCTGCCGATCGGCGTCGAGGCGCACAGCAAGGCCGACGAGGACAAGCTGTCGCAGGCGCTGACGCGTCTGCTCGTCGAGGATCCCGCTCTGCGGCTGGAGCAGAACCCGCAAACCCACCAGCTCGTGTTGTGGTGCACCGGCGAAGCGCACGCGGAGGTGACGCTGGACCGGCTGCGGCGCAGGCACGGGGTGCACGTCGACACCGTGCCGTACCAGGTGGCGCTGCGGGAGACGTTCGGCACCGGTGCGTCCGGGCACGGCAGGCTGGTGAAGCAGTCCGGTGGCCACGGCCAGTACGCGATCTGCGATCTCGAGGTGCAGCCACTGCCGACCGGGGAGGGTTTCGAGTTCGCGGTGAAGGTGGTCGGCGGCGCCGTCCCGAAGAACTTCATCCCGTCCGTGGAGAAGGGGGTGCGCACCCAGTTGGCGGCAGGTGTCGCCACCGGTCATCCCCTCGTCGACGTGCGGGTCACGCTGGTGGACGGGAAGGCGCACTCGGTGGATTCCTCGGATGCGGCGTTCCAGACCGCGGCGGCGCTCGCGCTCAAGGACGCCGCGTCGCATTCGGAGATCCGGCTCCTCGAGCCGGTGGCGGCGGTCCGCGTGACGCTGCCCGACGACTACCTGGGTGCCGTGCTCGGCGACCTGTCGGCGCGGCGCGGCCACGTGCTCGGGACCGAGACCACCGAGCCGGGCACCGCACTGCTGCGCGCGGAGGTGCCGGAGATCGAACTCGCCCGCTATCCCGTCGACCTGCGTTCGCTCACCCACGGCACCGCCGAGTTCGCGCGCATGCACCTGCGCTACGAGGTGATGCCCGCCGCGGTCGCCGCGCGCTACACCGGTGACGGCGCCGTCCCCGCCGGCCGCTGACCATCCGGCCCCCGACCCACCGGCCCTGACCCACTGCCCCTGACCCACTGCCCCTGACCCACTGGCCCCCACCCGCCGCGGCTGAAGGCGGCCTTCGTTCGGTCTGACCGAACGAAGGCCGCCTTCGGCCACAGCCAGGGACGCGGGTCAGGCGACGGCGATCATCGCGACGGCGGCGACGGCCAGGCCCATCCCCACCTTCTGCAGCCCGCCCACCCGCTCGCCGAGCACCGTCATCGCCAGTAGGACCGTCGCCGCCGGGTACAGGGAGCCGATCACCGCGACGAGGGAGAGCATGCCGCCGGAGAAGGCGTACATCATCGCCCCGTTCGCGATCACGTCGAGCACCGAGATCCCGATCGCGAGCCGGACCACCGAGCGGGGCGGGAACCGGAACTGACCCATTCCCGCGGCGGCCACCCACACCGCCGCGGTCGCCGCCGCACGCGACACCGCCAGCGGCCACAGTCCGGAGTCGTCCCCGATCCGGTCGAGACCGACGAACGACACCGCGAACGCCACCCCGGCCCCGACCGTCAACCACGCCACCTTCGGGGTGAACCCGACCCGGTGACCGTCGACCGCCTCGCCCGCGGTCTCCGGCGTCTCGCGGCTGACCAGCACGACCGCGACGAGAGCCAGAACCACGCCGGCGATGGCGAGCCCGCCGGGCCGTTCCCCGGCCGCGAATCCGACGACCACCGGGATCCCCGCGACGAGGATGGCCGTCAGCGGCGACACCACGGACATCGGGCCGTCGGCGAGCGCGAGGTAGAACCACCAGATGGCGAAGCCCGACGCGACGCCCGACACCGCACCCCACATCGTGGTCGACCAGGTCGGGGAACCACCGGCGAGCGGCGCGACGGCGAGCGCGATCACCAGCGACACCGGGTACGAGACGAGTACGACGCGGAGCGCCGCTACGCGACGGGACGCGATACCGCCGACGAAGTCGCTCACCCCGTAGGTGACGGCAGCGACCAACGCCAGGAGTACAGCGGTCAGCGGCTCATACCTTTGACGCGACGGCCCAGCTCCCGCGTGACCTCGCGTTCGGCGGTGCGCCGGGCGATGTCCTGACGCTTGTCGTAGTCCTGCTTGCCCTTCGCGAGGGCGAGTTCGACCTTGACCTTGCCGTCGCTGAAGTACATCGACAGCGGTACCAGGGTCTGGTTTCCCTCCCGCGACTTGCCGACGAGGTTGTCGATCTCGCGCCGATGCAGCAACAGCTTGCGGGTGCGCCGCGGCGAGTGGTTGGTCCAGCTGCCGTGCCCGTACTCGGGGATGTGCAGGCCGCGGAGCCACACCTCGCCCGAGTCGACGGTGGCGAACGCGTCGACCAGCGACGCCTTGCCCTCCCGCAGGCTCTTCACCTCGGTACCGACGAGCGCGATACCGGCCTCGAACGTGTCGAGGATGGTGTAGTTGTGCCGCGCCTTGCGGTTCGTTGCGATGACCTTCCGGCCCTTTTCCTTCACGTCCGGGCCCCTTCGGTCCACTGCGGTGAGCATGTGATCAGCGGGTGAGTCGGTTTCACCACGACCCTAGGATAGTTCGATCGGACAACCGGTTATTCCCGCACGTACAGCCGCAGCGTCACGTACGCGGTGACGGCAGCCATGCCGACACCCACGAGGATGAGGATCGGCGACACCAGGAGGATGTCGCTGTTGGAGATCCGGGCGACGATGTTGGCGTCGTAGACGTCGGTGAGGACGTCGTCGAGGAACAGGTTCTTCGCGGTGAACAGGGACACGATCGCGAGCACCGCACCGATCAGGGCGGCCGCGACCGCCTCGAGCAGGAACGGCAACTGCGTGTACCAGCGGGTCGCGCCGACCAGCCGCATGATCCCGACCTCGGTGCGACGGGTGAACGCGGCGATCTGAACCATGTTCGCGATCAGCAGGACCGAGGCGATCGCCTGCACGATCGCGATCGCGAACGCGGCGTTGCGGATGCCGCCGAGCACGCTGAAGAGCCGCTCGACGAGGTCCCGCTGGTTCAGCACGCTGTCGACTCCGGGGCGGGTCGCGAACGAGTCCTCGATGACCCCGAACCGGTCGGGGTCGTCGAGCCGGACCTTGAACGACGCGGGCAGCGCCTCGGGGCTCACCATCGACGCGAGCTCCGGCTGGTCCGCGAACACCCGCTCCTTCGCGTCGGCCACGGCGTCCTCACGGTTGAGGTACTGCACCGACACGACCGCGTCGGTGTTCTCCAGGTCGGACCGCAGGCCACGGCAGATGTCCTGGACGCAGTCGGGATCGGAGCTGGAGACGTCGTCGGTGAGGAAGATCTGCACCTCGACGCGGTCGAGGAAGATCTGCTGCGTCTTGCCCGCCATCTGCACGACGAGCAGGCCGCCGCCGAACAGGGCGAGCGAGATCGCGGTGGTCAGGATCATTGCGATCGTCATGGTGATGTTGCGGCGCAGGCCGGTGAAGACCTCGCCGAGAATGAAGCTGGCACGCATCGGAAGTGGTCGTCCTTCGGTCGTGTGTCGTGGGGGGCGGGCGGGCGGCGGCTAGCGCCCGACGCCGTACACGCCCCTGGCCTCGTCACGGACGACGCGTCCGAGGTCGAGTTCGACCACCCGGCGTCGCATCGAGTCGACGATGTGATTGTCGTGGGTGGCCATCAGCACGGTCGTGCCGGTGCGGTTGATCCTCTCGAGCAGCAGCATGATGTCGCCGCTGGTGTCGGGATCGAGGTTGCCGGTCGGTTCGTCCGCCAGCAGCACCAGCGGACGGTTGACGAAGGCCCGCGCGATCGCGACCCGCTGCTGCTCCCCCCCCGACAGTTCCGTCGGCAGCCGGTCGGCCTTCCCGGACAGCCCGACCAGGTCGAGCACCTCGGGCACGGTCCGCTCGATCACCGCGCGCGGCTTGCCGATCACCTCGAGCGCGAACGCGATGTTCTCCGACACGGTCTTGCGCTGCAGCAGCCGGAAGTCCTGGAACACGCAGCCCATCGACTGCCGTAGCTTCGGCACCCGCCGCGCGGCCAGCTTGTTGACGTGGAAGTCGGCGACGTGGATGTCGCCCGAAGTCGGGGTCTCCTCCTTCAGGAGCAGACGCATGAACGTGGACTTCCCGGATCCGGAGGGGCCGATCAGGAAGACGAATTCACCCTTGTCGATCGAGACCGTCACCTTGTCCAGAGCCGGACGCGAGGACGCCTTGTAGGACTTGGACACACTCTCCACGCTGATCACGAGGAGCCAGTCTAGACACGACCCGCGATCGGCCACCCGAGGACGACGAGCGTGCAGGTCCGGCGGCCGGAGGGGCAGCGCGGCGACGTCAGGGTGTCGTCGCGGCCGGTGCGGAGGTGGCCGGAGCGACCGGGCTCGTGGTCTCGACCGCGACCCCGGGCGGGAGTTCGACGCCGCTGGGCACCGCGCCCGGCGGCAGCACGATCAGCGGCGAGGTGGTCGGTGTCTGCGCCGTCCCGGCGGTACCACCGGGTGCGGTCGTCGACGAGGCCGGTGCCGGTGTGGTGGTCGTGGTCGGTGGCACGGTGGTGGCCGGCTCGGACCGGGGCACCGGCACCTGCGTCGTCTGCACAGGGATCACGACGGTCTGTTGCGGCTCGTCCACCTCCTCCACGTTCATGAAGTAGCCGCGCAGCAGTGCGGTGGCGACGAAGGCGACCACGAGGACCACCGTCGAGGTGCGGAGCCGGCCGAGGTGCCGCGGCCAGTGCCACGCGCGGACAGGCTTCGGGTCGTTCTCCGAGGCCGGGGGGTCGGAGCGTGTGCCCTCCGGGCGGGTCATGTCGCGTCTCCGTGGTCGACGGACAGGTCGGGGCCGATGAGGATGCCGTCCCGGCGCAGCGCGGCCGCGACCCGGATCCGGAGCGCGCGCCCGACCTCGAACTGCTTGCCCGGGAGGGTGCGGGCCACCATGCGGATGTTGACGGTGTCGAGTTCGATGGATTCGACACCCATCACGGTCGGGACGTCGAGGAGCAGCGGTTCGAGGTCGAGGTCGGCGAACGCGTCCTTGCCCACGGTGCGCAGCACGTCGTTGACGTGGTTGAGGTCGGCGGACGCGGGGACCGGCACGTCGACGACGGCGCGGGCCCAGTCCTTGGACAGGTTGACGGCCTTGACGATCTGCCCGTTGGGCACGGTGATCACCTCGCCGTCCGACGACCGCAGGCGCGTCACGCGCAGCGTCACGTCCTCGACGGTGCCGTAGGCGTCGTCGCCGGACCCGGTGATCGCGATCTTGACCACGTCACCGAAGCCGTACTGCTTCTCGGCGATGATGAAGAACCCGGCGAGGATGTCCTGCACGACCCGCTGGGCGCCGAAGCCGAGCGCGGCGCCGAGCACCGTCGCGGGCGCGACGAGGCTCCCGACGGAGAACCCGAGCCGCTGCAGTACCTCGATCGAGACCAGGGTGTACACGATCGTGACGAGCACCCAGGTGATCACCTGGGCGAGCGCGTGCCGGTGCTTGGTCGCCTCGGACCGGACCAGGGCGTCGCCCTGGCTGTAGTTCAGGTCGATGCGATCGGTGACGCGGTTGCCCGCCCACGACAGGAACCGACCGACGAGCAGGCCGCCGAGGACGTACAGAACGATCTCGAGGCCACTCGACTTCAGCCAGTTACCGAAGTTGGTGGTCTCCGGAAGCCACTCGAGCGCCAGGGCACCGGACACGACGGGGCCGGTCAACTAGTCCTGCTCTCCCCGCATGCGCCACCGGATACCGGACTCGATGAACCCGTCGATGTCGCCGTCGAGGACGGCGGACGGGTTGTTGACCTCGTACTCGGTGCGCAGGTCCTTGACCATCTGGTACGGGTGCAGGACGTAGGACCGCATCTGGTTGCCCCACGAGCTGCCGCCGTCGCCCTTGAGCGCATCCATCTCGGCGCGCTCCTCCTGACGCTTGCGTTCGAGGAGCTTGGCCTGCAGGACCCGCATCGCGGACACCTTGTTCTGCAGCTGCGACTTCTCGTTCTGACAGGTGACGACGATGCCGGTCGGGATGTGCGTCAGGCGCACCGCGGAGTCGGTGGTGTTGACGGACTGTCCACCCGGACCCGACGAGCGGTACACGTCGACGCGGACGTCGTTCTCGTCGATGTCGATGTGGTCGGTGGTCTCCACGACGGGCAGCACCTCGACCTCGGCGAACGACGTCTGGCGACGGCCCTGGTTGTCGAAGGGGCTGATCCGGACCAGTCGGTGGGTGCCCATCTCGATCGACAGGGTGCCGTAGGAGTACGGCGCCTTGACCGCGAAGGTCGCGGACTTGATGCCGGCCTCCTCGGCGTAGGAGGTGTCGTAGACCTCGACGCCGTAGCCGTGCTTCTCGGCCCACCGGATGTACATGCGCATCAGCATCTCGGCCCAGTCCGCGGCGTCGACGCCGCCGGCGCCGGCGCGGATGTTGACCAGGGCGTCGCGCTCGTCGTACTCGCCGGAGAGCATCGTCTTGACTTCCATCGCGGCGATGTCCTCGCGCAGCTTCGCGCGTTCGGAGTCGGCGTCGGCGACCGCGTCGGCGCCCTCCTCCTCGGCGAGCTCGTAGAGCACTTCCATGTCGTCGAGCCGCGACCGCAGCTCCTCGACGCGGCGCAGCTCGGCCTGGGCGTGCGAGAGCTGGCTGGTGACCTGCTGGGCGTGTTCCTGGTTGTTCCACAGGTCCGGGTCGGCCGCCTGGTGTTCGAGCTCGTCGATGCGGCGGCGCAACTCCTCGACGTCGAGCACCGTCTCGACGGTGGTCAGGGTGGTGTCGAGTTCGGCGAGGTCTGTGGAAACGTCGGGATGCACGAGAATCAAGGCTACCGGGTCGTGGCGACAATGCCGCCGCCCGCCGCCGCTCGTTGCCGTCGGCGTGCGTGGAACCCTTGCGCGGACCGTGACCCCGGCGTTCGATGCACGGACCATTCCCGTCCACGACGAACGGAGCCACGATGACCGTCACCGACGAATACCTGAAGAACAACGCCGAGTACGCCCATACCTTCACCGGCCCGCTGCCGCTGCCGCCGAGCCGCCACGTCGCGGTCCTCGCCTGCATGGACGCCCGCCTCGACGTGTACCGGATCCTCGGGTTGAAGGAGGGTGAGGCGCACGTGATCCGCAACGCGGGCGGCGTCGTCACCGACGACGAGATCCGATCCCTGGCGATCAGCCAGCGTCTGCTCGGAACCACCGAGATCATCCTGATCCACCACACCGACTGCGGGATGCTCACGTTCACCGACGACGACTTCAAGCGGTCCATCCAGGACGAGGTCGGGATCAAGCCGGCGTGGTCGGCGGAGGCGTTCACCGACCTCGACGAGGACGTGCGCCAGTCGCTGCGCCGGATCGAGGCGAATTCGTTCGTGTCGAAGACGACGTCGCTGCGCGGATTCGTCTTCGACGTCGCGACCGGCCTGCTGCGCGAGGTCGACGCCTGACGAGCCCCCGCCGGCTCGGTTGAAGGCGGCCTTCGTCTCGTCGAACGAACACAAGGAGACCTTCAGCCGGAACGAACCGGCAGCCGCACAGACCCCCGCCGGTTCGGCTGAAGGCGGCCTTCGTCTCGTCGAACGAACGCAAGGGGACCTTCAGCCGGGAGGGGCGGTGTCGAGGGCCGGCGGTAGCGTGTGAGCCCGTGACCGACTACTCCGCAGACCTGCACCTGGCCCTTCGACTTGCGGACGCCGCGGACGCCATCACCCGGGACCGCTTCGGCGCCCTGGACCTGCGGGTCGACGACAAGCCGGACCTGACGCCGGTGTCCGACGCGGATCTGGCGGTGGAGCGGGAGGTGCGGGCGATCCTGACGGACCAGCGTCCAGCCGACGCGGTGCTCGGCGAGGAGTTCGGCGGTGAGGCCCGGTTCGAGGGCAGGCAGTGGGTGGTCGACCCGATCGACGGCACCAAGAACTTCGTGCGCGGTGTGCCGGTGTGGTCGACGCTGATCGCGCTCCTGCGCGGCGGCGTCCCGGTGGTCGGCGTGGTGAGCGCTCCCGCCCTGTCGCGGCGGTGGTGGGCCTCCGCCGGTGCCGGTGCGTTCACCTCCGTCGGTGGCGAGGAGCCGAGGCGTATCGCGGTCTCCGGCGTGGATCGGCTGGGGTCGGCGAGCCTGAGCTTCTCGAGCCTGTCCGGCTGGCGGGACCTCGGCATCCGGGACCGGTTCGTCGACCTGACCGACGCGGTGTGGCGGGTGCGCGGCTACGGCGACTTCTTCTCCTACTGCCTGCTGGCCGAGGGCGCGCTCGAGATCGCCGCCGAACCGGAGGTCTCGCTGTGGGATCTCGCGCCGTTGGACCTGCTGGTCCGGGAGGCCGGCGGCCGGTTCACCGCTCTCGACGGGACGCCGGGCCCGCACGGCGGAAACGCGGTCGCCAGCAACGGACTGCTGCACGACGAGGTTCTCCGCCGGCTGTCCTGACCGAGCCGTGCGCTCAGCGGACCGCGGTCGCGCCGGCGCAGACCACATCCCGGTCGACGGGGCGTGCGCCGAGGATCTCGCGGGCGCGGTCCCGGGCGGCGTTGAACCGGTACCACGGATCCGGGCTCGTCGAGGTTCCGAGCAGGGCGCACGACCGCAGCGGTTCCGGCAGCCGGTCCAGTGCGGGCACCGCGTCGACGGACAGGCCCCGCAGGTAGGTCACGTCGATGGCACCGGTCCGCTGGTACCGGTCGATGTTGCGGTCGGCGATGTGGCCGTCCGGGTTCACCGCCGCGAACGCCAGCAGCGCGACCGCTGCGGACCCGAGCACGACGCGCGGCAGCAGCTGTCCGCGCATCCGGATCCCCGCGACCAGCGCGATCACGAACACCGCGCCGAACCACAGCTCCACCGCCCACACCGCGAGCCGCAGCCGGGTGTACCCGAAAGCGTTCTCGTACAGCGCCATTCGATGCAGCGCTGAGGCCACCACCACGAGCGCGAGCAGGCACAGGACGCCGAGTAGCACCCGGGCGAACGCGCGGTCTCGGCGGGCGGCGAGATCGACCTTGCGGATCGCGACCGCGACGACGAGCAGCGTCAGCGCGGTCACCGCACACAGTTGCCAGAATCCCTGCCGGGCGTGGTCCGCGTAGGTCAGGCCCGGCGTGGTCAGGACGTGCCCGTCCCCCGCGAACATCACCCGCGCCTGGACGGCTACGAATCCCGCGAACAGCAGGTCGAGCGCGATCAGCGGCACCGCCCACTCCCAGCACGCGATCGGACGCCCCGCCGCCGGGGCGAGCGCGTCGAACCGAATCGGCCTGCGCCACAGGTACGCCGCGGACAGCGACACGGCGACGACACCGAGACCGATCACGATTCCGGCGGTCAGTTCGTCCGTCGGAACGGTCGGCACGGCGCCGCCGAGGAGCCGGGCGAACTCCGGGTCCGCGCCCGCGAACAGCCATCCGAACACCACCAGCAGTCCCCCACTGACGAGGGCGACGCCCAGGATGCGGCCGGCCGGGACGCCGCCGACGCGTCGGCGCCGCCGCCGACCGCGCCGCAGCCAGCCGGCGACGCGGCCGGGAGTGACCGCCACTGCGAGCGGCGCCAACGCGACACCCGTCCAGGTCCGCACGCCGAGCAGCGCCACCGATCCCACCGTCCAGCCTGCGATCACGCACAGCGCGATCAGCCAGCCCGCGCCGCGCACCGCCGCCACCGCGAGCAGGGCGACGACGAGCGCGGCCGCGAGGAGCGGTCCGCGCGTGGACCGCGTCCGCCCGGAGGAGAGCACCGTCGCCACGACCGCCATGCCGATCAGCGGGTACGCGACGCCCGGCTGCCCCGCCCGCACCGTGACCCCGGCGACCAGTCCGGTGACCACGGCCGCCGTCACGGTGGCGGGCGGCGCGAGTGACGTCCGGTCGGGTCGCCAGATCCGCGCCGCGAAGACACGCGTCGTCCTCACGTCGCGATCGGTGCTCGGTGCCGTCATGGCGGACTCCTTGTCGTGTGGTGCCTCACCCGGCCGTGGGCAGGCGTCGTCGAGGGAGGGCGGACGACCGTCCGCTGCCCCGGACGGTGTTTCGTCGGCTCAGGCGGCCGGCAGTTCCACCCGGATACAGCACCCGGACGGGGTGTCGAGCACACCGATCCGGCCGTCGTGCAGCTCGACGGCCCAGCGGGCGATGGCGAGACCGAGCCCGGTGCCGCCGCCTGCGGTGCCACCGCGACTGAAGCGTTCGAACACCCGGATGCGTTCCTGCGCCGGGATTCCCGGGCCGTCGTCGTGCACGTCCACGATCAGCGTTCCCGACCTCCGGTCCGTCCGGGCGCGCACGAGCACCTGCGCCGACGCCCCGTGGGTCAGCGCGTTGTGGACGAGGTTCGTCACCACCTGGTGCAGACGGTCGGTGTCCGCGCATGCGCGCAGGCTCACGGGGACCACGTCGAGCCGGATGGCCACCGCCGGATCGAGGCATTCGTCGACGATCCGCCGCAGGAACGGCTCGACCTCGAACTCCGTGCGGCGCAACGGGACAACGCCCGATTCGAGACGGGAGAGGTCGAGCAGGTCACGCACCAGGTCGCCGAGGCGTTCGGTCTGGCGCAGTGCGGCGCGCAGCGTCTCGGGCTCCGGTTCGACGACGCCGTCGACGACGTTCTCGAGCACGCCCTGCAGTGCCGCGATCGGTGTCCGCAGTTCGTGCGAGACGTTCGCGATCAGTTCCCTCCGGTACCGGTCGTCGGCCTCGAGGTCCTCGGCCATCTGGTTGAAAGCCAGTGCCAGTTCCCCGATCTCGTCGCGGGAGGTGGTGTGCACGCGCCGCGACCAGTCGCCGGTGGCCATCGCCCGCGCCGCCGCCGTCATCTCCCGCAGCGGCGAGGTCATCCCGTGCGCCAGCACCTGCGTGACGGCGAGCGAGACGAGCAACGCCACCCCGAGCGCGAAGCGGAACTGCCAGTCCGAGGCGAACCAGAAGGTCACCGACGCCGCGAAGACCGAGGCGATCACCAGCACTCCGGTCTTGACCTTGAACGAGCGGAACGGGTCGAGCGGTCGCGGCCATCTCATCGGGGGACCTCCCCAGCCGTCCCCTCGAAGGCGTAACCGACGCCGTGCACCGTCCGGATCAGGTCGCCGCCGAGCTTGCGGCGCAACGCCTTGACGTGACTGTCCACGGTTCTGCTCGTCGCGCCCGCACCCCATCCCCAGACGTCGTCGAGCAGGGTGTCGCGGGCCATCGCCGCACCGGGCCGGGCGGCCAGGTGGGCGAGCAGATCGAATTCGGTGCGGGTCAGGTGCACCTCGGTGTCGCCGCACCGCACGCGGCGGGAGGCCAGGTCGATGGCGACGGATCCGAAGTCGAGCACCTCGCCGTCCCGGGTGGTTGCGGCCCGGTCGACGCGCCGCAGCAACGCCGCCACCCGGGCTACGAGTACGCGCATGCTGAACGGCTTGCCGAGGTAGTCGTCGGCGCCCACTCCGAGCCCGATGACCATGTCGGTCTCGTCGGCCCGGGCGGTGAGCATCAGCACCGGCACCGGCGAGGACGCCTGGATGCGCCGGCACACCTCGAGGCCGTCGAACCCGGGGAGCATCACGTCGAGGACGACGAGGTCGGGCCGGCGATCGGCGCACTCGCGGACGGCGGACGGTCCGTCGGCGACGGTTCGGACGACGTAGCCCTCCGCCCGCAACCGGGCCGCGATCGCGTCGGCGATGGTCGGGTCGTCTTCCACGACGAGCACCGTGCGCTGGGTCATGTTCTCGACTGTAGGGGCCCGATGCGGGAATCCCGGGTACGACCTGTGAAGGTTCCGTGGAGGTCGCGGCGGTGTGCGCGTCACCGCCCGGACGCCTTGCGGAGCGGCGTGTGCGGTGTACGCTCGACTTCACTTCTTACTCCCAAGTAAGATATGGAACCGTCCCCGACCCGAACACCGAGAAATGGTGATCATGAGCAAGCAAGACAGCGATGTGAAGGCCCCGCGCGACACCTCCGCGGTCGGCCTCAACCCGATCAAGCGAGACGCGATGGGTGCCGCCATGCGCGTGCTGACCAGGATCACCGGCTCGGACCTCGCCGAGAAGTACAACCTCCGCGAGCCGATCAACCGGGTCACCTACGAGGGCACGAAGACCGGGTTCAAGACGCTCGGCGCGGCCACCCGGACTTTCGCGAAGGTGTCCGGCGGCGGCAAGCCGACCCGACTGCCCGCGGGTGAGGCGCGCAACGCCGACTACTTCGACCTCACGCCCACCGACGAGCAGCAGATGATCGTCGACACGGTCCGCGAGTTCGCCGCCGAGATCCTCCGTCCCGCGGCGCACGACTCCGACGAGGCCGCCGCGTCACCGACCGACCTCGGCATGCGAGCCGCCGAGCTCGGCATCACCCTGGTCAACGTCCCCGAGGAGTTCGAGGGCGTCGCCACCGAACGCGGCGCCGTCACCAACTCCCTCGTCGCCGAGGCCCTCGCGCACGGCGACATGGGCCTGGCCCTGCCGATCCTCGCGCCGAGTGGTGTCGCGGTCGCGCTGACCCAGTTCGGGTCCGAGGGCCAGCAGAAGACCTACCTGCCGTCGTTCACCGGCGAGAACGTGCCGGCCGCGGCACTCGTCGTCACCGAACCGCGCGCCCTGTTCGACCCGTTCGCGCTGCAGACCAGGGCTGTTCGCTCCCCCAGCGGTTACCGGCTCAACGGTGTCAAGTCGTTCGTGCCTGCCGCCGCGGACGCCGAACTGTTTCTCGTGGCCGCCGAACTCGACGGACGTCCCGCGCTGTTCGTCGTCGAGTCCGACGCGAAGGGCCTTGTCGTCGAGGCGGATCCGAGCATGGGCCTGCGTGCGGCGGGCCTGGGCAGGCTGAACCTCACCGATGTCGCGGTGCCCGAGTCCGCGATCCTCGGCGAGGGCGACGCCGATCAGCGGGCGGCCGACTACGCCGACGCGATCCGGCTGGCCCGCCTCGGCTGGGCGTCGCTCGCCGTCGGCACCGGCCAGGCCGTACTCGACTACGTGATCCCGTACGTCAACGAGCGCGAGGCGTTCGGCGAGCCGATCAGCCACCGGCAGGCCGTGGCGTTCACGGTCGCCAACATGGGCATCGAACTGGACGGCCTGCGCCTGGTGACCCTGCGCGGCGCCTCCCGCGCCGAGCAGGGCCTGTCCTTCGCCCGCGAGGCCGCGCTGGCCCGCAAGCTGGCCACCGACAAGGGCATGCAGATCGGCCTCGACGGGGTGCAGCTGCTCGGCGGACACGGCTACACCAAGGAGCACCCTGTCGAGCGCTGGTACCGAGACCTTCGCGCCATCGGCGTTGCCGAGGGCATCGTCCTGATCTGACGCGCGAGGGCCGTGCCCTCCGTCCAACGCGAGCACGAGCCCTCCATCCAGTGCCGTTTGCCACAGGAGACACAGACACATGATCAATCTCGAACTTCCCAAGAAGCTCAAGGCATCCGCGAACCAGGCGCACCAGGTCGCCGCGCAGATCCTGCGACCCATCTCGCGCAAGTACGACCTCGCCGAGCACGAGTATCCCGTCGAACTCGACACGATGGCGGCGATGGTCGAGGGCCTCAACGACTCCGGGACCGGCGCGTCCGGCGCCGCCCTCGGCCGCGGCGACGCCCCGTCGGTGATCGGCAACGCCAACGGCGGCAACATGGCGTCGCTGATGAACGTCATCGAAACCTGTTGGGGCGACGTAGGACTGACGTTGTCGATCCCCTACCAGGGTCTCGGCAACTCCGCGATCGCCGCCGTCGCCACCGACGAACAGCTCGAACGGTTCGGCAAGGTGTGGGCGTCGATGGCGATCACCGAACCGAGCTTCGGCTCCGACTCGGCGGCCGTCACCGCGACCGCCGTTCTCGACGGCGACGAGTGGGTCCTCAACGGCGAGAAGATCTTCGTCACCGCGGGCGAGCGCTCCACCCACATCGTGGTGTGGGCGTCGGTGGACCGGACCAAGGGCCGCGCGGCGATCAAGTCGTTCGTCGTGCCGCGGGACGCGCCGGGCCTGTCCGTCGCCCGGCTCGAGCACAAGCTCGGCGTCAAGGCGTCCGACACCGCGGTACTGCTTCTCCAGGACTGCCGCATCCCGAAGGACAACATCCTCGGCGACGCGGAGGTCAACGTGGAGAAGGGTTTCGGCGGGGTCATGCAGACCTTCGACAACACCCGTCCGATCGTCGCGGGCATGGCGGTCGGCCTCGGTCGCGCGGTGCTCGAGGAACTGCGCTCGATCCTGTCCGAGGCGGGCGTCGAGGTGTCGTACGACGTCCCGGCGAACAACCAGCACGCCGCCGCGGCCGAGTTCCTCGCCCTGGAGGCCGACTGGGAGGCCGCCTACCTGCTGGCTCTGCGCGCCACCTGGATGGCGGACAACAAGAAGCCGAACTCGCTCGAGGCGTCGATGTCGAAGGCCAAGGCCGGACGCACCGGTACCGCGGCCTCGCTCAAGGCCGTCGAGCTGGCGGGCACCCAGGGCTACTCGCAGCGTCCCCTGCTCGAGAAGTGGGCGCGGGACAGCAAGATCCTCGACATCTTCGAAGGCACCCAGCAGATCCAGCAGCTGATCGTCGCGCGCCGCCTGCTCGGCAAGTCGTCGGCCGAGCTCAAGTAGCTTTCGGCGCAGCCACTTTCGAGACGCCATCCGTCCCCGTCACCTCCACGGCGTCGGGGGCGGACTCGTCTCCGACATGTCGCGCAGCTTCGTTGAGCGCCTCCCAGACCGGCAACGGGGATTGTGTCGCCGGGCGTGCGCCGCATGCGCGAGAACGAAGTTGGGGAACACGCCCGACCGGGCGGGTGGCCCCGACACGGATTGGCGGCGGCCCGCCGGGCTGAGGGGGCACCGGCGGGCCTTCGCCGTTCCGCAGAGGGGCGACAACGACGCGAACGGCAGCGTAGTTGCGCCCCAGTCGGCTCGCGAGTACAAGACCAAGAGGTTGCTTGGTTCGAGAATGTGTTGCCGATCCACGTCGTGGGCTGTCTCCGTGGGGCGGGTTCGGACCCGGTGGCGATCCGGCGTTCCCAGGCCAGCACGGGAACATCAGAGTTGGACGCGCGTCACACTCGTCACCCTCTCGGCCGCAGTGAATCGCGGTCGATCGAGCGGGACACTGTGTTGCACATCACATGGCGACTGCGCTTCCGGCCGGGTCGCGCAGGAGCACGGCTGCGTCACTCTACCTACGCTCGGCGGCGCGCGGCGGGGGCGCCGCCGGGATGGACGGGGCCACATGATCCGGGTCCATCCCGTGAATCACCGCCCGGGCAGCAGCACTGACGACGCGGGCCTGGAGCTCGAGCGCCGCGTCGGCTGCCGCCAGTGCGACAGCGGCGGGCCCGGCGATCCACAGTGGTAGTCGCATTGTCAGTTCTCCCGGTTCACATCGGCGGCCCGCCAGCCGAGGAGCATGACGAGCCCAGGCCGCCCGCTTCTCGTGGACGGGCGGCACGTTCGGCACGCTACCGACTCGAGTGGTTGACTCGCGAGTCAGATAGTGCACCCGGTGCATGAATGACCGGAACCGGACAGCGGGGAGGCCGACGCCTTTCACGACACCCCGTCGCGTTCCCGCGACGGCGACGGTCCTCGCCATGCCCGTACCGGGCCGGTGACCGGCGCGGGCGCACGCGGACGATTTCCGGGCATCAAGATCGACTTCACCGTCTACTGTGATCCGAGGCACAGAGGATCACAGGTTGGGGAGAAGCGATGCCACGTGTTCTGACGAAGGTCACCGACACCGTCGGGGCAGTCCGGGTGATGATGCGGTCGGGCCTGGTCCCGTTCCCCCGACTCGACCAGGGCCTCGCCACGATCCGCGCCGTCGACAGGTACGGGCCGTTCGCGGGCGCGGTCCACGCCCAGGCCGCCGCCGGGCTCGACGCGGTCGCGATCGTCGACGAACGCGGTCAGCTCACCTACCTCCAGCTCGAGGAGATGTCGAACGCACTGGTCCGAGCCTGGACCTCGGACGGCATCGCGCCCGGCACCGTCGTCGGTGTCATGTGCCGCAATCACCGCGGACTCGTCCTGACGATGCTCGCCGCCGCCAAGCTCGGCGCGAAACTGGTGCTGATGAACACCGGTTTCGCCACCCCGCAGCTGGTGGATGTGGCGGCGCGCGAACAGGTTCGGGCCTTCGTGTACGACGAGGAGTTCGCCGCGATCGCGGCCGGGCTGCCCGCCGACGTGCCGCGGTACCTCGCCTGGGGCACGTCGGGGACCGATCGCACCCTCGACACGTCGATCGCCGGTCGCAGTACCGAGGCGACGCCCCCACCGTCCGTTCACGGCAGTTTCGTGTTGCTCACCAGCGGGACCACCGGCACCCCGAAGGGCGCGCCGCGCGAGAAGACCTCACCGTTCGCGTCGGCCCAGTTCCTGGACCGGGTGCCGCTGCGCCGCGGCCAGACGATGGTGATGGCGGCACCGGCGTTCCACGGCACCGGACTGTCCCAGCTGGGCCTTGCCCTCTCGCTCGGGCAGTCGGTGATCCTGCAGCGTCGGTTCGAGCCCCTTCGGACGATGGAACTGGTCGCGGACAACCGCGCCGACGTCCTCGTCGTGGTCCCGACGATGCTGCAGCGCATCCTCGACATCAGCCCCGAGGTCCTGGCCCGGTACGACACGACGAACCTGTCGGTCATCTTCGCAGCGGGTTCGGCCATCTCCCCCAACGTGTGCCGTCGCACGACCGAGGCGTTCGGCCCGGTGCTGCACAACCTTTACGGCTCCACCGAATGCGCGGTGGCGACCGTCGCGACACCCGCCGACCTGGCGCGCGCCCCCGGCACCGCCGGTCGCGCGCCCGTCACCTGCCGTGTCGCGCTGTACGACGACGCAGGCACGCCGGTCACCACCCCGGACACGGTGGGACGGATCTTCGTCTCCAGCGGTCTGAGCTTCAACGGCTACACCGACGGCCGCGACAAGGAGCGGATCGACGGCCTGCTCTCCACGGGCGACGTCGGCCACTTCGACCGGGAGGGGTTGCTGTTCGTCGACGGGCGCGACGACGACATGATCGTCTCGGGCGGCGAGAACGTCTATCCGATCGAGGTGGAGAACCGGCTCGCCGAGCACCCCGACGTCGCGGATGCCGCGGTGATCGGTGTCGAGGACGCCGAATTCGGCCACCGGCTCCGGGCTTTCGTGGTCGCGGCGCCGGACTCGACTCCCGACGCCCAGGTCATCAAGACGTTCGTCAAGGAGCACCTCGCGCGGTACAAGGTGCCGCGTGAGGTGGTGTTCCTCGACGAGTTGCCGCGCAATGCGACCGGCAAGTTGCTGCGCCGGGCCCTCCACGAACTTCGGCTACCCGACGCGTGAGGCCCGACGGTCGGCGACGGCCGCCGCGACGTCCTCCTCGATCAGAGCGGAGTTGATCATCGAGCCGACGAACACGCCGGCCGATGCGGCCGAGATGACCTGTGCGCGCGGGTCGGTGACGTTCCCGGCGGCCCACACCCCGGCCACGTCGGTCGCGCCGGTCGGTCCGGCCGCGATGTGGTTGCCGATCACCTCGCCGCCCATCTCCTGCTGGACCGGATCGAGGCCGAGTCCGGCGAGAAACCCGGCCCGGGCGGTGAATCGGGGCGGCACGACGAGTGCCTCCCGCGCGACTGTCTCGCCGGTAGCCAGTCGCACCCCGGTCAGCCGGTCGTCGGCCACCTCCAGGCCGGCGACGGCGCCGTCGACGACTTCGATGCCCATCGCGGCGAACTTCTCGAGGTCGTCGGCGGCGAATGCCGGTGCGGTGTGCGCGAACACGACCACATCGTCGCTCCACTGCCGCCACATCAGCGCCTGGTGCACGGCGACGGTGCTCGTCGCGAGAACGCCGATCGCGGTGTCTCGGACCTCCCAGCCGTGGCAGTAGGGGCAGTGCAGCACGTCGCGTCCCCACCGCTCGCGCAGTCCGGGAACGTCGGGCAGTTCGTCGACCAGACCCGAGGTGACGAGGATCTGACGGGCCGACACCGACCGGCCGTCGCCGAGCGTCACCGTGAACCCGCCTTCCGCGGGGCGCGCGTCGACGACCTCCCCGTCGAGGAACTCGGTGCCGTAGGCGGCCACCTCGCCGCGCCCGATCCGGATGAGCTGTGCGGGAGCGGCCCCTTCGCGTCCGAGGTAGTTGTGCATGTGCGCCGCGGGCGCGTTGCGCTGTGTTCCGGAGTCGATCACCAGCACCGAGCGCCGCGCTCTGCTCAGCGACAGTGCGCCGCCGAGCCCAGCGGCGCCGCCTCCGACGACCACCACGTCGTACCTGTCGTTCGTCCCGGCGTTGTCCATCTCGGCTCCGTTCACTCGCGGCTTCCTCCACCACTGTCACCGGAGTGAGCGATTTCGACAAGAAGCCTTGCGAACTTGGCAAGATTGGGAGGCGGACCACTTCCCGAACCGAATGCGTGGAACGCGAGACGAGCACCGGACCGGAGACACAACGAGGGCCCGGTCTCGAATGAGACCGG
>NZ_JBIAOU010000008.1:89784-205827 GCF_042879035.1 Rhodococcus sp. NPDC003318
GGCCCTCGTTCATTGGTAGCGGGGACAGGATTTGAACCTGCGACCTCTGGGTTATGAGCCCAGCGAGCTACCGAGCTGCTCCACCCCGCGCTGCACTCACCACTGTACACGACTTCCGGAGCGCCCTTGACCACCCCCACAGTGGGCTCGACCACACCCGGCAACCGTCGTCCCGCGCCCACCCGGCAGACACGACGAAGGCCCGGTCTCGAATGAGACCGGGCCCTCGTTCATTGGTAGCGGGGACAGGATTTGAACCTGCGACCTCTGGGTTATGAGCCCAGCGAGCTACCGAGCTGCTCCACCCCGCGCTGCATGAACGAAGTTACACGAGAGCGTGAATCGAACACAAATCCCCAGGACGCGAACGCGAATCGCCTGGACACGCCGCATCCCCACCGCCGGCCCGGCGGCCAGAGTGACCGAATTCCGTTCCGGATACCGGTCATCGGCGTGACGCACTCCACAGAAGGATGGTGATCCCCACCACATAACAGCCGGGTAACGCCGCCGTCCTTCTCCGTCACCCACGCGGGCTGACCTGGCGAAACACGCGTTACATCGGCGATTTACGTTGTGGCAGGCCGAAGTTCGACGAACGTGACCCACCGCGAATCGTTGGCTAGCGTCGCCGTCGGCCCGAAACCAACGGGCCCAGCCGGCCCGCCGCTGCTCGACTCTGCCCCGCGGGACCGGAACCCCGAAACCATTTCGAGGGGCAGGGACGGGCGTGCCGTACGACGCCGGGCGACGAACAGCACACTGTCCGCCACGGCCGTACCGGTGTCCAGCGCACAGCGCCACCCGTCGGCAAGCGCGGAGAGGATTCACCCCGCATGACCACTCGCAAGACGACCGCACGCGTTCTCGGCCTGGCTGCCGCGGGCGCCCTTGTCGCCGTTCCGTTCGGTCTCGCCACCGGTACCGCATCCGCCGCCACCCACAACTGGGACGGTGTCGCCCAGTGTGAGAGCGGCGGCAACTGGGCCATCAACACGGGCAACGGCTACTACGGCGGCCTGCAGTTCTCGCAGGGCACCTGGGCCGCCAACGGTGGCTCCGGTTCGCCGCACACCGCCTCGAAGGCCGAGCAGATCCGCGTTGCCGAGAACGTGCTCGCCACCCAGGGTGTCGGCGCATGGCCCCACTGCGGTCAGTACCTCACCGTCGCCGAGCCCGAGCCCGCACCGGCTCCGGCGCCCGAGCCGGCCCCGGCACCGACCGTCACCGCCCCCGATCAGGTCCAGGCGGCCACCGACCTCGCGATCTCCACGGCGGTGCAGTACGGCTACGGCGACCAGGTCCGTCAGCTGATCGCCGACGGCAACGCCTACCTGGCCGGCCTCCCCCGCTGACGCACACCACCCGGACGGGCGCGTACCTACGAGAAAGGCGCCCTACCAACCGTTTCCGGTCGGCAGGGCGCCTTTCGTCGCGTCCGTCGGCCTGTTACTTCGGCAGGTTCTGGTAGGCGGTGACGGCCTTCTGGAGCCGGTCCAGGGCCGCGCCGTAGGCCGCGAAGTCGCCGCTCTGCTGGCTCGACCGCACCTGGCTCAGCGCCGCGTCGAGCTCGGCCACCACGGCGTCCCGGTTCGTCGAGGCCGCGGCACTGGTGTCGGGCGCCGGCTGCGGGGTCGCCGCCGGTGCCGGCGTGCCCGTCGCGGGCGTGCTGCCGGTCGACTGCTGTTCGGTGACCGTGCCGCCCGGTGCCGTTGCGGCACCACCGATTCCGCCGTCGAACACCTGGTTCAGCGCCTCCGCGAGAGTCGCCGAGTAGCCCACCCGGACGCGTCCCGTCGGACCCGGTTCCTGGTAACTCACCAACACCCTGGTCAGCTGCGGGAACGTCGCGTTGTTCGCACCGCTGCGTTCGGTGAACATCGGCTCGACGTACAGGATTCCGCCGTCCGCGATCGGCAGCGTCAGCTGGTTGCCGAACTGGATCTTGTTGGTCCGCTCGAGCAGTGCCTTCTCCGAGCCGACCCGGGAGTCGGAGATCATCGAGTTCTGCGCCTGCGCCGGACCCTGCGTCTGCTTGTCCCTCGGCAACTGGAGCACGGTGATCTTGCCGTAGTTCTCCGGGTCGGAGTCGGCCGCGATGTAGGCGGACAGGAAGTCGCGGCGGAACCCGACCATCGGGCTGGTCAACCGGAACACCGGATCACCGGTCTCCTGGTCGCCGACCAGCACGTAGTACGGCGGTTCGTTCAGCTTCGACCCCTCGACCGTCGGCTCGTTCGGCACCGACCAGAAGGCGTTGTTGGTGAAGAACTCGCCCGGGTCGTCGACGTGGTACTTGGCGAGCATCTCGCGCTGCACCTTGAACAGATCCTCCGGGTACCGGAAGTGCGCCTGCAGATCCGCGCTGATGGTGCTCTTCGGCTGCACGGTGCCGGGGAACACCCCCATCCAGGCCTTCAGGACCGGATCCTGCTCGTCGACCTGGTACAGGGTGACGGTGCCGTCGTACGCGTCGACGGTGGCCTTGACCGAGTTGCGGATGTACGAGACCTCCTTGCGCGGCAGCGGCCGACCGGTGGTCTGGTCGATGCTGTCCTCCACCAACCCGTCGAGCGAGCTGCGCTGCGCGTACGGGTATGCGTCGAGGGTGGTGTACGCGTCGACGATCCAGACGACGCGCCCGTCGACGGCCGCCGGATACGCATCGCCGTCGGTGGTCAGCCACGGCGCGACGTTCTCCACGCGGGTCTTGGGATCGCGGTTGAAGATGATCTTCGAGTCCGAGCCGATCACCCCGGAGAACAGGATGTTGCGTTCGGCGTACTTGGCCGCGAACGTCAACCGGTTGAACCAGTTGCCGATCGGCACACCGCCCTGACCGGTGTAGGTGTACTTCGTCGCGTCGGTGTCGTACTCACGCGGAGCCTGCCCGTCCCCGCCGCCGACGATGGCGTAGTCGGCGTCGCCCTGGGCGATCACCTCACCGAAGTAGATCCGCGGCTGGTCGACCTTGATGATCTGCCTGCCCTGCTGCTGCGAGGCGATGTCGCTGACGGTGTAGATCGGGTAACCGGCGTTGTTCGACGTGTCCTGCGTCGGGTCGAGGACCGGTGCCGTCACCCGGTTCGCCGGGGCCGCCACGAGGCCGTCACCGTGCGTGTACACGGTGTGCTTGTTGATCCAGTCCGTCTGGTTGCCCTGCAGGTTGTTCGGCGAGAGCTCACGCGCCGCGACGACGTAGTCGCGCTTCTCGCCGCCCAACTCGTAGCGATCGATGTCGAGGGTGGGCGGGAACCCGTAGAAGTTCTGCCGCTGCTGCTGCTGCGTGAACGTCGGCGAGAGCACGTTGGGGTCCAGCAGACGCGCGTTCGCGATGGTGGTGACGTCGGCGGGAACGTCCTGCGGCGCCTTCGTCCCGTCGCCCGTGTAGGGCTCGTAGGTGACCTTGTCGTCGGAGATGCCGTACGCCTGACGGGTCGCGGCGATGTTCCGCTCGATGTACTCGCTCTCCTTGACCGCCGCGTTCGGCTTGACCGAGAACTGCTCGACGAGGAGCGGGTAGACCGCGCCCACGAGAATGGACGACAGCACCAGCAACGCGGTCGCGAGCGCGGGAATGCGCATGTCCCGCATGAAGATCACCGCGAAGAACGCGAGCGCACAGATCACCGCGATGGCGAGCAGGATCAGTTTGGCGGGGAGCACCGCGTTGATGTCGGTGTAGCCGGCACCGGTGAACGTCGGCTCCTTCCTGCTGCTCGACAACAACGAGTACCGGTCCAGCCAGTAGGCGATCGCCTTGAGCAGCACGAACGTGCCCGCGAGGACCGCCAGCTGGATCCGGGCCGCCTTCGTCAGCGCGCCCTCGTGCCCGGTGAGCCGCAGTCCGCCGAAAACGTAGTGGGTGACCAGGTTCGCGAAGAACGCGATCAGCACCGCGACGAACATCCAGTTCAGGACCAACCGGTAGAACGGCAGATCGAACGCGTAGAACCCGACGTCGAGGTCGAACTGCGGATCACGCTGACCGAAGGTGCCGCCGTGCAGGAACAACTGCACGGCAACCCAACTCGACTGCGCGACCAGACCGGACAGCAGACCGATCACCACGGGCACCACGATCCCGAACAGTCGCAGTCTGCCCATCACCGTGGTCCGGTAGCGGGCGATGGGATCGTTCGGCCCGGCCGCGGGGACGAAGACCGGACGTGACCGGTATGCCAGCAACATCGCCCCGAACACGGCACCGCCGACGAACAACCCGACGACCAGGAACAGCAGGATCCGGGTCACCAGGACCGTGGTGAAGACGCCACGGAAACCGACCTCGCCGAACCACAGCCAGTTCACGTAGGTGTCGATCAGCCGGGGTCCGATCAGCAGCAGCACCGCCGCAACGAGCGCGAGTACCAACAACACTCGGCTCCGTCTGGACAACGAGGGTAATCCGGTGGGGGGCCGCATGCCCACGTGTCACGCTCCGGTCGTCGGGCGGCCACCGAACGGGGCCGCAAGGTGTTTTGTCCCACTCTACGTGGGTTGCCGAGGTGGGCGACGCGGTCGCCCTGGTTGTCCGGGTGCGAGGATGAGCCGGTGAGTGATTTCGACGGCACAGCCCATTCGGCCCGGATCTCCGGCGACGCCCTTCCGCGGTGCGTACAGGAGGTCGCCGACCATGTCACCCCCGACGGGTGGGGGCAACCGCCGCGGATGTTCGCCCTGGTCCCGACCGCCGCGATCGCGGCGGCGGAACCGCACCTGCTCGACCAACTCGAAGCCGGTTCCGAGCTCACCCCCATCGAACAGCATCCGCTCCCCGACGACCTGCACGGCGGCAGCGCGGCACTCGAGGAGTACCTCGGCACCACCAGCTGGTCCTCCGGCGTCGCGGGATGCCTGGTCGTCCAGGAGATCCTGGTACTGCCGCCGACCGCGGAGGACGAACTGGACCGTGCCGTCTCGGCGGCCCTGTCCGGCGACAACGCCGCCGACGACGTCGTCCGCGCCGCCGCGGGAGCCCACCCGGACCGCCGTGCGGCGCGCCTGATCGTCGCGGTGCTGCGGGACGGTCGATCCGAGTGTGCGCTGGCACTCGCACCCGAGGACGACGAGGACCCCTTCGCCGAGCCGGAACTGCGCACCGGGGACAACCTGGCCCCCGGCCTGGTCCACGCGCTGCACGCGACCTTCGAGGACACCGACGACGGCTGGTGACCCGTTCGCGGACCGGACCGCTCAGCAGCCGGGTGCGTCGCCGCCGGAGTTCAGCGAGTCGAGGGCGTCGACGGCGCCGGCGAGGTCGTCGACACGCACCAGCCGCAGCCCGTCCGGCGCCCGCTGCTCGGCCTCGTCGCAGTTCTGCGACGGCACCAGGAAGGTCGTCGCGCCGGCCTCCCTCGCCGCGACCAGCTTGTAGGGGATGCCGCCGATCGGACCCACCGTGCCGTCCGAGTCGATGGTGCCGGTGCCTGCGACGAACTTCCCGCCGTTCAACTCTCCCGGGGAGAGCTTGTCGATCACGGCGAGGGTGAACATCAGACCGGCGGACGGCCCGCCGACCTCCGCGAGGTTGAAGTCGACGGTGAACGGCACGTCCGGCTTCTCGGTCGGGGTGATACCGAGGTAGCCGGCGTCCTCGTGACCGGGTCGGGCGCCCAGCGTCACGGGCACCGTCACCTCCGCGCCGTCACGCTCGACGACGATCGAGGCGACGGTGTCGGGAGCGAGATCGGCGACCTTGCGCTGCACGTCGCCCACGGTCTGCACCGGCTCGCCGTCGATGCTGACGATGCGATCACCGGTACGCAGCAGATCGGCCGACGGCCCGTCGGCGGCGACGTCGCTGATCTCGAGGTTCACCGGCTCACCGAGGTAGTGGAGTGCGGCCAGTTCCGCGGACTCCTCGGACTGGGCGAAGTCGGCGGCGTTCTCCTCCCGTACCTCGTCGCGACTGCGGTCCGCGGGGTACACCTCCTCGCGGGGAACGAGTCCGTATCGGCCGCTGAGCCAGAATCCGAAGGCGTCGAACACGGTCAGCCCGTCCCGGACCGACACCGTCGTCATGTTGAGGTTGCCCGTGGTCGGATCGAGCTCGGTCCCCGTGATCTCGACGACCTGCTTGCCCTCCACCTCTCCGAGTGTGTTGAACGTCGGACCGGGCCCGAGCGCCACGAACGGCACCTGGACGACGGTTCCGAGCCCGAGCAACGCCACGACCGGCACGAGCGCCGCGACCAGAGTGACCATCCTTCGATTCACCCGGACCAGGGTAGAGGTCGGTGCAGCGTGGCCCCGGTCGCACCGGCACGTCGCACGGCCGTGTTCGCGCTCGGCGTGATTTCCGCTGCCGCGACCGCGGGCCTCGCCTTGTACCGTTGACGTATGAGCGATCTGCCCTTCGGTTTCTCGAACTCCGACGACGACCCCGACCGTGACAAGAACGCGTCCGGCGGTCCGGGCGGTCCTGGCGGGATGCCGTTCGGGTTCGGCGCAGAGGGATTCGACCCCGCCGCGCTCGGTCAGATGCTGACGCAGTTCGGGCAGATGCTCAGCGGCATGGGCAGCGCGATGGGGCCCGGCGGGCAGTCCTCGGGCCCGGTGAACTACGACGTCGCCAAGAAGTTGGCGCTGCAGCAGATCGGGTCGGTGACGCCGGTGTCCGACGGCACCGGCGCCGCGGTCGCCGACGCCGCGCACCTCGCCGAGCTGTGGCTCGACGGGGCGACGACGCTGCCCGCCGGCGCCACCCGCACCGCGGCGTGGACACCCGCCGACTGGCTCGAGAACACCCTCGACACCTGGAAGCGCCTGTGCGATCCGGTGGCCGAGCAGGTGTCGGGCATGTGGGTGTCCGGGCTGCCCGAGGAGGCCAAGCAGATGGCGGGTCCGATGCTCGGCATGATCGGGCAGATGGGCGGGCTGGCGTTCGGCTCGCAGCTCGGCCAGGCGCTCGGCCAGCTCGCGTCCGAGGTGCTGACCTCCACCGACATCGGACTCCCGCTCGGACCGCACGGCGTGGCCGCGCTGCAGCCGGCCGCGATCGAGAAGTTCAGCGAGGGGCTCGAACAGCCGGACCGCGAGATCCTGGTGTTCCTCGCCGCGCGCGAGGCCGCGCACCAGCGCCTGTTCGTGCACGTGCCGTGGCTGCGGCAGCGCCTGCTCGCCACCGTCGAGGAGTACGCCCGCGGCATCAAGATGGACTTCTCCGCCATCGAAGAGGCCGCGCAGAACCTCGATCCCAATGCGCTGACCGATCCGTCGAAGCTCGAGGAGCTGCTGCAGCAGGGCACCTTCGAACCGCAGACCACCCCGGAGCAGAAGCAGGCACTCGAACGTCTCGAGACGCTGCTGGCGCTGATCGAGGGTTGGGTCGAGACGGTCGTCGCCGAGGCGCTCGGCGAGCGCCTCCCCGGGGTCGCGGCGCTGAACGAGACGCTGCGCCGGCGGCGCGCGACCGGTGGGCCTGCCGAGCAGACGTTCGCGACCCTGGTGGGTCTCGAGCTGCGGCCGCGCAAGGTTCGCGAGGCCGCGCAGCTGTGGCACCGGCTCACCGAGGCCGCGGGCATGGACGGGCGTGACGGCGTCTGGGCGCACCCGGACCTGCTGCCGGATTCGAGCGACCTGGACAGCCCGGCCGGTTTTGTGGACCGCGTGGTCGGCGGCGGGTCCAGCACGTTCGACGATCCGATCGCGCAGCTCGAGGCGCTGCAGGCACGCGAGCGGGAGGAGCGCGGCGAAGGCGGAGACGCGAACGCCTCCGACGAGTAGGTCGACACCCGGCACTTCGCAGGTCACAGCCGATTTCGCCCTGTGGACAACCGGCTTCTCGGGACGGTTCGGCGACCCGGCGACTGGCACGCTGACGGGCATGACGACCTCGGTCGGCCCGATCACCGGGCCGCGACTCGACCCCCGCATCGCGGTACTGACCCGTCCCAGCGGCGCAGTGCAGCTGGGCTGGCATCCGGAGACTGCGCTCGTGCTGCGCCCACCACCGGGCGTGACCGCGACCGCGCTGGCGGGGGTGCTGCGCCTGCTCGACGGCGGTCACAGCCCGGATCAGGTGGCATGGCAGGCGAACCTGGCCGGGATCGGGGACGGGGAGCTGGCACAGATCCTGGCGGAGCTGGAGGCGGCGGACGTGCTCGTCCGGGCCCGGCGGGAGCCGGTGGTCCGGTCGGTGCACCTGCACGGACGGGGGCCGCTGGCGGATCGGATCGCCGCGGCCCTGCGCGGCCGCCGGGTGCACGTCGGCCGGTCCGCCCCCGATCACGCCGCCGACGGCCCGCCGAAGGTCGGGGTCGACTGCGTCGTACTCACCGACGAACTGGTCCCCGAGCCGCGCACCGTCGCCGACCTGATGGCCGGGCGCATCGCGCACCTGTCGGTGCGGATGCGGGACGGCCGCGGTGTCGTCGGTCCGCTGGTGCTGCCGGGACGCACGAGCTGCCTGCGCTGCGCCGATCTGACCCGCACCGATCGCGATCCCGAGTGGCCGCACATCGCGGCGCAGCTCCTCGGCAGGGTCGGGTACGCCGGCCCCGAGGCCGTCCTCGCGACCGCGGCCCTGGCGGTGTCCGAGCTGACCGCGCTGATCGACGGCGACCCGCACCGGTCCCCCACGACCGTCGACACGACGATCGAACTCGACGTGACGCGCACTCAGCTGCTGCGCCGCCGCTGGCAGCGCCATCCCCGGTGCGAGTGCCGCGATCTGACCAGGGATGTAGGCGAAGACTCGGATCGTCGGCCATGATTGGGGACGTGCCTGACATCCCCCGCCGAAGTTCCGCCCGCACCGCAAAACTGGCGAGTATCCCTCTGGGGATCGCCGGGCGGGCCGCTGTCGGCTTCGGGCGCAAGCTCGCCGGCGGGGATCGGGAGGAGATCGACGCCAGACTCACCCAGCAGGCCGCCGAGCAGTTGTTCACCGTGCTCGGGGAGCTCAAGGGCGGCGCGATGAAGCTGGGACAGGCCCTGAGCGTGATGGAGGCCGCGGTCCCGGAGGAGTTCGCGGAACCGTACCGGGACGCCCTGACGAAACTGCAGGCCGAGGCGCCGCCACTGCCCGCGCGCAAGGTGCATCGGGTGCTCGACGAACAGCTCGGCACCCGGTGGCGGGAGCGGTTCGCGAGCTTCGACGACGCTCCGACCGCGTCCGCGAGCATCGGGCAGGTGCACCGGGCCGTCTGGTCCGACGGCCGCGACGTCGCGGTCAAGGTGCAGTACCCGGGCGCGGACGAGGCGCTGCGAGCGGACCTGAAGACCCTCTCCCGGATGGCAGGGATGTTCACCGCTGTCATGCCGGGAGCCGACATCAAACCGGTGCTCGACGAGCTCACCGCCCGCACCGAGGACGAACTGGACTACCGCATCGAGGCGAACAACCAGCGGGCGTTCGCCGCCGAGTTCGACGGCGATCCGAAATTCTCGATCCCCCGGGTGGTGGCGAGTTCACCGAAGGTGATGATCACCGAGTGGATGACCGCGACACCGCTGTCGGCGATCATCACCGGCGGCACCACCGAACAGCGCAACACCGCCGGTGCGCGGCTCGCCGAGTTCCACTTCGCGTCGCCGGCCCGGGTCGGGCTGTTGCACGGCGATCCCCATCCCGGCAACTTCATGCTGTGTGACGACGGCCGGCTCGGCGTCCTCGACTACGGCGCGTGCGCCCCGATGCCGGGTGGTCTGCCACCGGTGCTGGGGCGAATGGTCCGCCTCGCACTCGACGAACGTTTCGAGGAACTCACGGAGTTGTTGCGCGCCAACGGTTTCGTCCTCCCCGGACGAAACGTGACCGAGCGTGAGATCGCGGACTACCTGCGTCCGTTCACCGATCCGATCCACACCGAGTCGTTCCACTTCACCCGGTCGTGGCTGCAGCGCGCGGCCGGGACGGCGACCGACTTCTCGTCGGACCACTTCCGCACCGCCCGCGCGCTGAACCTGCCGCCCGAGTACGTGATGATCTTCCGGGTGCTCCTCGGGTCGGTCGGCATCTGCGCGCAACTCGACGCCGAGGCCCCCTACATGGGGATCCTGACGCACTGGCTGCCCGGTTTCACCGAGGATGTGCGCCGGGCCGAGTAGACACGGCCGGACCGGTCGGTGCACGCCGGCCGGTGACCGGGTTCGGACCCTGCTGCTCTACATCCCGCGCCGGTCGAACACGGTCGCCCAGTCGTCCCTGATACTCACGGCGGTCCAGTCCCTGACGCCTGCGAGGGCGATCGCCTGTTCGGCTCCTTCCTGGTAGTCGAACTCACGGGTGGGGTCGTCGTGAACCAGCAGCAGTTGCAGCGAGGGTCGTTCCGGCTGCTCGGAGAACTGCAGCATCGGGATGTCCCCGTTGCTGTTCCCGACCGCCAGCAGAGGCCGGCGACCGACACGGCTCCAGATCCGGACCGGCTTCTCGGGACCGTCGACCAGGACGTCCAACTCGGGTTGGTGGATCAACGTGCCGCCACGGCCGGCGCCGGTCCAGGTCAGTGAGGCGCTGCTTCCGATGACCCGTTCGCGGGGCACCCCGTACACGTCGACTGATCGGCCGCATGAAGTCACGGCCGCCGCCGGAGACGATGTAGTTGTGGAACCCGTGGGCCGCGAGGTAGCCGAGCAACTCGATCATCGGCGAGTAGCCGCACGTCAGGTAGGTGCGGCCGAGGGTGGGATGGTCGGTGGTGCGGAGGAATCGGTCGGCCTGGGCTTCGAAGGCTTCCACCGTGATGTCGGCGAATGCCGTCAGCACCCCGCCGGCGAACACCTTCACCCCGCTGTCGTCGCCGCGGTAGTGGTCGACGAGGACGCCGGTCAGCCAGCTGTAATCGCGGGTGCAGGCGGCCTGCCAGGGCTGGCGGGTACGCAGCGACGGATCCTGCTCTGCCATGGCGACCAGACGACGCAGGATGAAGTCGAGTTGGATGGGCATCGGCTTCTCGCACCACAGCGTGCCGTCGTTGTCGAAGACCGCGATCCGCTCCTCGATCGGGACGGTGGAATCTCCCTCGTCCGTCACGGACCGGACGAAGTCGAGGATGGCCCGTTTGGTGGCGCCCTCCCGCCAACTCGGGAGCGGATCTCCGCTGCCGAGTCGGCGGGACTCCCCCTGCGGCGAGCCCACAGGGCGCGCGGCCCGCGCCGCGTCCGTCATGGCGTCGCCCCCGTCATTCACGGGAGAGCATCGCGACCGCCTCGCGTTCGAGGTCGACGTACGGTTCGCCGCTGACGTCGATCGCCACCCGGTTCAGGGTCCCGCCGGTGAACGCCCACGGTGCGGCGCCCGGGTAGTCGTCGGTGACCGTTTCCCCGGCGCTGCGACCCACCGTGAGACCCTCCCCCGCGATGCCGAACTTTCCGGGCTGGGTCCGGATCCGGCCCTCGCCGACCTGACGGTCGCCGTAGTAGAGGCGCAGCACACCATGAGCTGTGCCGGGCGGATCCTCGCCGTCCTTGTCGAACGACGCGGCCAGGACCACTTTCTCCCCGGTCGGCAGGTCCTCGGTCGCGCTGATCCGCTGCTCCTCGCTGCCGAGGAAGTTGTACACGTAGTGCAACCGGTTGTCCTTCACGTAGAGGGCGTGCCCGCCGAACCGGCTGCCGTGCGAGAGCAGCACCCCGGCAGCACCCTGACCGGGCAGATCGACCAGTGCCCCGATCGAATAGGACCGGTTGCGGATGTTGACCGCGACCGATTCCGGCACCTCGGCACCCCCACCGCGATACACGTAGCGGTTCCGCGGCGCCGCGAGCTGGGGACGCGGGGTGGTGAGGATCTCGACGGCGGAGCGGTCGTCGAGTGGGAACGCCCGGTTGGCGCCGGCCTCGTGGAACCACAGGCCGACGAGTTCGGCGAGCCTGCCGGGCTCCTCGGCGGAGAGGTCGTGCAGCTCGGCCCGGTCCACATCGGTGTGGTACAGCTCCCAGGTGTCGTCGGGGAAGTGACTCCACCCGCTGATCGCCGGATGGGTGGTGACGGCCTTCCACCCGTCGTGCCAGATTCCCCGGGTACCGAGCATCGAATAGAACTGGGTGTGCTTCGCCGTCGGGATGGTCTTCGCGTCGAAGCTGTAGCGCATGCTCACACCCTGCAACGGATGCTGCGTGTAACCCTTGATCGCGTCGGGCAATTCGAGGCCGAGACAGTCCAGCACGGTCGGCACCAGGTCGATGGCGTGGTGGTACTGGTCGCGGGTCTCACCGCGGGCGGCGATGTTCGCCGGCCACGAGAGAATGCACGGATCGCAGGTGCCGCCGTTGAACGAGTACCGCTTCCACATCTTGAACGGGGTGTTGAACGCCATCGCCCACCCGTTCGGGTAGTGGTTGTACGTCCTGGTGCCGCCCAGCTCGTCCAGCTTCGCGAGGTTCTCGGCCAGGTCGTCGGGCACACCGTTGGCAATGTTGTTCTCGTTGACCGAGCCGTTGGGACCGCCCTCACCGCTGGCACCGTTGTCGGCGACCAGCATGATCAGAGTGTTGTCGAGCTGGTCGATCTCCTCGAGATAGTCCAGTAGTCGACCGATCTGGTCGTCGCAGTGCGACAGGAAACCGGCATACACCTCGGCCATCCGGGCGAACAGCCGTTGCTCGTCGGCGGACAGGGTGTCCCAGGGGCGCGTGTAGTCCAGCGGGGGGAACGGCTGCCCGTCGGGCCCGGTCCGTGCCTCGGGGGTGCCGATCGGGTTGAGCGGCGGCAGCTCGGTGTTCTCCGGGACCAGACCGAGCTCCTTCTGGCGGGCGAGGGTGCGTTCCCGGATCGCCTCGTATCCCGCGTCGAACCTGCCACGATACCGGTCGGCCCACTCCTGCGGAACATGGTGTGGGGCATGGGCGCAGCCGGGCGCGTAGTACAGGAACACCGGCCGGTCCGGGGCGATCGCCTTGACGTCGTCGATGTATTCGATGGCCTTGTCGGTGATGTCGACGCTGAAGTGGTAGCCCTGCTCCGGGGTGGCGGGCTGCTCGACGGTGTGGTTGTCGTGGACGAGGTTCGGGAACCACTGGTTGGTCTCGGCGCCGAGGAAGCCGTAGAAGCGGTCGAAGCCGCGGCCGGTCGGCCAGTGCCGCTTGCTGGACGCCATGTTCATCTCGTCCTCGGCGCACAGATGCCACTTGCCGACCATCGCGGTGCTGAAACCGTGATCGACCAGGATCTCGGCGAGGGTGGCGCATTCGGGTGGGATGTGACCGTTCGCGCCGGGGAAACCGACAGCGGCCTCGCTGATGCACGCCATGCCGTTGGTGGTGTGATTACGGCCCGTCAGCAGGCAGGACCGGGTCGGTGAGCACAGGGCGGTGGTGTGCCACTGGCCGTACCGCAGCCCGTTCGCCGCGATCCGATCGATGTTCGGTGTCTCGATCGGACCGCCGTAGCAGCCCAGGGCACCGAACCCGACGTCGTCGAGAACGATGTAGAGCACGTTCGGTACACCGGACGGGGCCTTCGGCTGCTCGTACGGTCCCCAGTCCGGGACCGAGTCACGAATGTCGAGATTGACGACGCCTCTGAATGGTTTGGCCATGATGTCGGCTCCTCATCGGGGTCCCCTTCTCCACCCAAGCACGATCGGTCCGACGATCGCTAGAGTCGACACGAGACCGACATTCGCGAACCCGGACACGCAATTCCGGGTCGACAGCCGGGGCCGCGGCTACCCGGTGTCTGCCTCGCGCGGCTGCATACGCGGGTGAATACACTGGGCGACCGTGCGGATCGCGACCTTCAACGTCAACGGAATCCGGGCCGCGCAGCGTCGCGGCTTCGAGCAGTGGCTGCGCGAGCGAGATCCGGATGTGGTCGCGCTGCAGGAGATGCGGGCCCCGGCGGCCGCCATCCCGTCCGGGGTGTTCGGCGCCTATCACCTCGCGTACGACGAGGGTGTGCTCCCCGGACGCAACGGCGTGGCCGTGCTCACCCGCCACGCCCCCGATGCGATTCGCACGTGGACGGGCACCGCACTGGTGCGTACGCCTTCCGACACACACACCCACGCAGCGGAACTCGAGCCGACACCGCTGGCCCGGGGACTGCGCGAGTTCGCGGATCAGGGCCGGTACATCGAGGTGGACCTCGCCGACGCACCGATCACGGTGGCGTCGCTCTACCTGCCGAAGGGTGGCCTGCCCGCGCACCTGCAGAAGCCGGGGAGGATGCGGGAGGCACCCGACGGCGGTGCCCGGTACGAGCGCAAGATGCGGTTCCTCGACGCGTTCGCGCGGCACCTGACCCGCGCCCGTCGCGACGCCCGCGCCCGCGGTCGGGAGCTGCTCCTGATGGGCGACCTCAACATCGCCCACACCCGCCACGACGTGCGTAACTGGCGGCGCAGCAACCAGGTCGAGGGCTACCTCCCCGAGGAACGCGAGTGGTTCGGCTCCATCCTGTCCCCGCGCACCCTCGTCGACGTGGTCCGCACCCGGTACCCGGACATCGACGGTCCCTACTCGTGGTGGTCGTGGCTGGGGCAGTCGTTCACCAACGACGTCGGGTGGCGGATCGACTACCACCTCGCGACGCCGCGGCTCGCGCGGGCGGCCGTCGAGGCGGGCACCGACCGCGAACCGGCTGCGGACCGCCGGATCAGCGACCACGCCCCCGTCGTCGTCGACTACCACCTCGATTCGCTCGGCCCCACTCCCGGCTGAAGGGCACCTTCGTGCGCCTGAAGCGTACGAAGGTGCCCTTCAGCCGAAGGGGCTGCGGCGGCGGCGCGGGCGCGAACGGCGGTGCGACGCCCCCTCACGCGCAGACGGCGACCTTGCGGGGGCGGCCGCGGGGACGCTTGCGGGCGATGACGACACCGTGGTCGAGGATCTCCCCACCCCACACCCCCCACGGCTCCCCGCGGTCGAGGGCCGCGCTCAGGCAGCGGGCCCGCACCGGACACTCGGCGCAGAGGGACTTCGCGAGTTCCAGCTCGGCAGGGGTCTCCCCGAACCAGAGGTCGGGATTGTCGGCACGGCAAGGCAATTCGCGCTGCACCGGACCGGTCGTGGTGAGTTCGGTGATGGTGCGGACTGTCGCGGTGGACACGTCGTGCTCCTTGGGCTCGTCTTGGGTTCGGGTCGTGGTGCGAACCTGTGGCGGGCCCCCGCGCACCTCCATGCGAGGAGGCGCCCGAAAACACGAATGGCCACGGTCCGCTGGGGCGTCCGTGGCCGGTGGAGAGTTCCCTACCGAGAGTGTTCTCGGTTTCCGATCCGGGGCACGGACGACAGAGCTGCTGCGTGTGCGCGACGGCGGACGACGCGCTTCGGCGCCTCCGCCCACACGGCGGCGGGCAGCTGGGCGGTGGCGGCGACACGGATGGTCGACGCATGTCCACGCGAGGCTTTGCCGTACGCGAAGCTGCCCAGCACGGAGTTGCCCAGAGCGAAGACGCCCTGCAGGCTGCTGCTGCGATCAATCATGTTTCCGATCACCTCCCTTGTCGTTCGTGCGGTCCTCGGCGACGAGCGCCGAGGGTGGTCGTGACGGCAGACCGCAGCCCGCAACGTCGAAATCCAGGGTAGGTGGAACGACCCGAACCACACAACCCATTTTTGACCTGCGGTTATGCACCCTCGATCAGTGAGGGTTGCGCGGTGCCGAGCGGATCCTCCCCACGGACAACCGCCAGCACGTCGGCCCCGAACCGCTCGAGTTTCTTCGCTCCGATACCCGGAATCCCCACCAGTGCGCGGTCGTCGCGAGGCTGTTGCTCGGCGATCGCCGTCAGGGTGTTGTCGCTGAACACCACGTACGCGGGCACCTTGAGTTCCTTCGCCTTCTCCAAACGCCACGCCTTGAGCGCGTCGAACAGCGCGGCGTCGAGGTTCGACGGGCACGTCTCGCACCGGCCGAGCATCGTCGCGGCGGTCCCCAGCAGCTGCTTGCCGCAGACCCGGCACCGCGGCTGCTTCTTCTGCGGCGCGGGCGCGGCGATCCGCGACGCCGGCGAATCGTCCGGGATCAGGCCGTGCAGGAACCGTGACCGCCGCCGCGACCGGCGTCCGCCCTCGCTGCGTGACAGCGCCCAGGACAACTGCAGGTGGACCCGTGCGCGCGTCACTCCGACGTACAGCAGCCGGCGTTCCTCCTCGATGGCCTGTTCGTCGGGCGGCGTCGTCTTGTCGCCCAGCGCGTGAGCGATCGGCAGCGTCCCGTCGGTGAGCCCCGCCAGGAACACCGAGTCCCATTCGAGGCCCTTCGCGGCGTGCAGCGACGCCAGGGTCACGCCCTGCACCGTCGGTGGGTGCCGGGCCTCGGCACGCGCGGCGAGGTCACGCAGCAGACCTGCGAGGTCGAGATCGGGTTCGTGGGTGAGCAGCTCCTCGGTGAGCTCGACCAGCGCGGTCAGCGCCGACCAGCGTTCCCGTGCCTGCGCACCCACCGGTTCGGTGTCGGTCAAGCCGAGCGGCACCAGGACCGCCCGGACCAGCGTCACCAGCGCGGCGCCGCGGTCGGCACCCCCGGGCAGATCGTCGCGCGACGCCGTCTGCCGCAGTGCGGTGACCGCCTGCCGGACCTCCGGGCGGGTGAAGAAACCCTCCCCGCCGCGTACCTGGAACGGGATGCCGAGCTCCGTCAGCGCCTGCTCGTGCGCCTCCGACTGCGCGTTGATCCGGTACAGCACCGCGATCTCCGCGGCCTCCACACCGGAGTCGATGAGCTTCTTGACCTGCTTCGCGATCGCCGCGGCCTCCGCGGGTTCGTCGTCGAACTCCGCGAACGTCGGCTCCGGACCCGGCGGACGCTGACCGATGAGCTGCAGACGCGTGCCGGCGATCCGGCCGCGGGCCGCTCCGATGACCCGGTTGGCCAACGACACGACCTCGGGGGTGGACCGGTAGTCACGTTCGAGTCGCACCATCGTCGCGCCCGGGAATCGCCGGGTGAAGTCGAGCAGGTACCGCGGGCTCGCGCCGGTGAACGAGTAGATGGTCTGGTTGGCGTCGCCGACCACGGTCAGGTCGTCGCGGTCACCGAGCCAGGCGTCGAGGACGCGCTGCTGCAGCGGCGTGACGTCCTGGTACTCGTCGACGACGAAGCAGCGGTACCGGTCGCGGAACTCCTCCGCGACCGCGGCGTTGTTCTCCAGTGCGGCGGCGGTGTGCAGCAGCAGGTCGTCGAAGTCGAGGAGCATCGCGTCGCCGCGGACCTTGAGCGATTCGTACGCCGCGTACGCGTCGGCGACCCGGGCCGGGTCGGCGGGCGGTTCGCGCCGCGACCGGGCGACGGCCGCCGCGTAGTTCTCCGGCGCGAACAGCGACGCCTTCGCCCACTCGATCTCACTGGCCAGGTCCCGGACACTCTCCGTGGTGGTCGGCAGACCGGCCCGGTTGGCGGCCTGCGCGACGACCGTGAACTTGCGGTCGAGCAGTTCCCACTGGGTGTCGCCGATCACCTGCGGCCAGAAGTACCGCAGCTGCCGCAGGGCCGCCGCGTGGAACGTGCGGGCCTGCACCTGGCTCGCGCCCTCACCGATGCCGAGTGTGCGCAGCCGGGCCCGCATCTCCCCCGCCGCCCGCGCGGTGAACGTGACCGCGAGGACCTGCCCCGCCGCGACGTGACCGTCGGCGACCAGGCGGGCGATCCGGTGCGTGATGGTGCGGGTCTTGCCGGTGCCTGCGCCCGCGAGAACGCACACCGGGCCGCGGGGGGCGAGCACCGCCGCCGACTGCTGCGGATCGAGTCCTGATGAGTCCGGTGCGTCCGCTGCCATGGCCACCATCATGGCAGGGCGGTCCGACACCGCACCGCCGAGCCACCGGCGGAACAAACACCGAGGTCGCGATGTTCACTCCTTCGTGACCTCAACTGACACCGCCACCGCCCTGACCATCTACTCCACCACCTGGTGCGGGTACTGCCGCAGGCTCAAGACGCAACTCGACGAACACGGAATCGGCTACGTCGAGATCGACATCGAGGACGACCCGGCCTCCGCCGAGTTCGTCGGCAGCGTCAACGGCGGCAACCACGTCGTGCCGACCGTGAAGTTCGCGGACGGCTCCACGGCCACCAATCCGTCGCTCGTCGAGGTCAAGCAGGCACTCGGCCTCTGACCCCGGCACACACGGCGCCCGCCCCGAGATCGAGGCGGGCGCCGTGTGTCGGGAGAACTAGCTCGCCCAGGCCTCGAGCATGCCGCGGGCGATGGACACCGACCCGGGGACGAGCAGTCGGGCGTCGGCCGGGGACGTCCAGTCCCCGAGTGCGAGCGCTTCCCGGACCTCGTCGCGTGCGAACCAGTGCGCCTCGGCGATCTCGCCGTCCGCGAAGGTGAGGGGTGCGTCGGGGTCCGCGACGGCGGAGAAGCCGATCATGACGGACCGCGGGAACGGCCACGGTTGGCTGCCGAGGTAGCGGATGTCGCGGACCTCGACGCCGACCTCCTCCGCGATCTCCCGTGCCACGCACGCCTCCAGCGATTCGCCGGCCTCGACGAAGCCTGCGAGCACGGAGTAGCGACGTTCGGGCCAGTTCCCGTTGCGTGCGAGCAGCACCCGGTCGGCGCCGTCGTGGACGAGGCAGATGATGGCCGGGTCGGTTCTCGGAAACTCCTCGTGCCCCGTGCTGACGCTGTGCCGTGACCATCCGGACACGGTCGGGGTCGTCGGCGCCCCGTCGACGGCGCTGAATCCGGCGGAGTCGTGCCAGTTCAGGACTGCGACCGCGGTGGTGAGGATGCCAGCGCTGGAGTCGTCGAGCCGATGCCCGACCATGCGCAGGTCGCCGAGCTGTCCGATCATCGCCGGGACCCGCACCGCCCACAGGTGCCTGCCCTCACGCCGACCGAGGAACACCGCCCCGGCGACGGGTTCGTCCCCGAGGGTGGTCGCGGGTTCGAGAACGAGGTCGGTGTCGTCGATGCGGACCTGCCCGCGATGGTTGACCTTCAGCACCTGGGCGTCGGCCCAGCCGGCACGCAGGGCGTCGGTGTCGGACCGGAGTTCCTCGGCGCGGTCCAACGCGGACCGGGACAGCAGCGGAACGCTGGTCATCTCGAATTCAGCCACGCACCCACCCTAGGGGTCGGGTCCCGGTCGCCCTCGGCGGCGGGTCAGTTGCCGACGCGGCGAATGTAGAGCAGCCGGTCGTTCTCCTCGACCGCGTCGACCTCGGGTGCGCCGACCCGGACGAGGCGCCCGTCGCGGACCACGCCCAGGACGATGTCCGACAGGTGCCGCGGGGACCCACCGACCTCGTCTCGTTCGACCTCGCGTTCGGCGATGGCGAACCCGGCCTCGGGGGTGAGCAGGTCCTCGATCATCTCGACGACGGTGGGGGTGGTGCGGGCGATGCCGAGCAGCCGGCCGGCGGTCTCCGACGACACCACCACCGAGTCGGCACCGGACTGCCGCAGCAGGTGCGCGTTGTCGGTTTCGCGGATCGCGGCGACGATCTTGGCCTTCGGGCCGACCTCGCGGGCGGTCAGCGTCACCAGCACCGCCGTGTCGTCGCGGTTGGCCGCGACGATCACCGATGCCGCGTTCTGCACGCCGGCGAGGCGCAGCACGTCCGACTTGGTCGCGGAGCCGAGGACGGTGACCAGTCCGATGCCGGCGGCGGAGTCGAGGACGGCCTGATCGGTGTCGACGACGACGATGTCGGACGGCTTGATGCCGTCGCCGAGCATCGCGTCGACCGCGGTGCGGCCCTTGGTGCCGTAGCCGACGACGACGGTGTGATTACGCACGGTGTGCCTCCAACGCTGAATCTTGTAGGCCTGCCGGGACCGTTCGGTGAGCGCGGCCAGAGTGGTGCTGATCAGGATGATCAGGAAGAGCACCCGCAGCGGCGTGATGACCAGCACGTTGATCAACCGGGCGCCCGGGGTGAGCGGCGTGATGTCGCCGTAACCGGTCGTCGACAGGGACACCGTCGCGTAGTACAGGCAGTCCAGGAACGACAGCGGGTCCGGTTGCACGTCCCGGTAGCCGCCCCGGTCGAGGTAGACGACGATGACGGCGAGGAACAGCACCGCGACGGCCATCATGACGCGTCGGAAGATCAGCCGGAACGGGCTGCGGACCAGCTCGGGGATCCGCAGTACGCCGACGAGGGCATAGTCGGGCTGCGTCATCAGGCTCTCCTGATCACGCAATCGATCACGCAACTTACCGGCCATGTGCCGAACTCCAGTTCGCAGACATCGGCTGGGAGCCTAACGTCCCGCCGCGCCGATACGCGCGCGGCCACGCGGTGGAGCGTCGGTACAGTACGGCGAGCGGCCGCTTCCGCACCCATGGTCGCCGCCGGTGCTGGCGTGGAGGGCCACGGTGCGCCACTGTTGTGCCGTGTCCACGTCATCCGATCCCGGCCGCCGCGCCGCGCTGACCCGGTCCGGCCTCGCCGCCCTGTTGCTCGGTGCGGGTGTCATGCATTTCGTGTCGCCGAAGCCGTTCGACTCGATCGTGCCCCGCCGGCTGCCCGGCCCGGCCCGCGCCTACACGCAGGTCTCGGGTGTCGCCGAGATCGCGATCGGGACCGCGATCGCGATCCCCCGCACCCGCCGGTTCGGCGGCACCCTCGCCGCGGCCCTGCTGGTGGCGGTGTTCCCGGCGAACGTGCAGATGGCGATCGACTGGCTGCGCAGGGATTCCGTACCGGTGCCCCTGAAAGCCGTTGCAGTGGTTCGGCTTCCACTGCAGATCCCGCTCGTCGCGGCGGCACTGAAGGTGCGCCGCGAGGGTTGACGGCGACGGCGGCCGACCCCCCGACGCGGGGTCACCCGTCGTGCTCGCCCTCGCCGACGTGCGGTTGCGCATCACTCGGGTGCCCGTCGCCCGGTTCGCCGGTGCTCGCGCCGGCGGTCTCGATCAGGCGAGCCAGGGCGTCGGCGTCGGGCAGGTCGTCGGGCGCGATGGTGCGGCCGGTGCGGACGTAGTGGAACGCCGCCCGCACCCGCGACGGATCGACCGCGGCGCCGCCGCGGGCCTGCACGCGCGCGGACATCAGTTCCGCCCACGCGAGCCGGTACGCCGCGAGCTGCATCACCACGGCCCGCTCGTTCGCGGCGCTGGGTTCGGCGCCCGTCTTCCAGTCGATGACGGTCCAGCCGCCGTCCCGGTCGGCGAACACCGCGTCGATCCGGCCACGCACGACGGTGCCCGCGATGGAGGTCTCGAACGGCACCTCCACCTCGACGGGGCTCCGGTTGGCCCACGGTGAGCGCAGGAACGCATCCTGCAGTGCCTCGAGGTCGCTGTCCGCGGCGCCGTCGGTGTCGGCGGCGCCGGGCAGTTCGTCCATGTCGAGCAGCCGGGTCGCGCCGAAGCGCCGTTCGATCCAGGCGTGGAACGCGGTGCCCCGGCGGGCCAGCGGGTTCGGAGGGAACGGCAGCGGACGGCGCAGCCGGGCGGCGAGCTCGTCGGGCGCGGCGGCGAGGTCGACGAGCTGGCTGACGGACATCTGCGTGGGCAGCGCCACCTCGGCGCGGGCGGCGGCGCGGGCGGCGCGCTCGGCGAGCAGGGCGTCCACGTCCGCGGCCCACCCCTCCGGGTCGTCCTCCGGCGCGTCGTCCGGGTTCGCTGCGGGCGCCTTTCCCGCGAGCGCGGCGAGCACCAGTTCCGCTCCGCGGGTGACGGCGGATCGTCTGTTCCCCAGCGGATCCCGCGGCCACAGCGCCGTCACCGCTTCGGCGGTCAGCGGATTCTGAGCCTCCGGATCCGGATCGGGCGCCCAGTGCTCGACGACTCCGACGGGCGTTCCCGCCTGCTGCGCCTGCTCGACCACCGAACGCATCTCGGTCAGGAAGTCCGACGGTCCCTTCGGTGTGGTGCCGGCCTCGGACCAGTGATGCCCCGAGACGTACAGAGCGCGTTCGGTCCGGGTGAGCGCGACGTAGAACAGGCGCCGGTCCTCCTCGAGTTTGCGGCGCGCGAGGGCCGCCTTGTGCGCGACGAGCGCATCCTCGAGGTCCTTGCGGTCGGAGACGGCGTCCAGGTCGAGCACCGGAAACCCGTCGGAGCCGTCAGCACCGCGGGCCCGGTCGCCGCGCAGGGGCGGCGGCAGCTCCCCGACCGCGCCGAGCCAGGTTCCGGTCGCGGTGCCGGACGGGAACACTCCGTCGACGACGTGCGGGACGGCGACGACCTCCCATTCGAGACCCTTCGCGGAGTGCACGGTCAGCACCTGAACGCGGTCCGGGGCCACCTCGACCTCGCCGGGTGCGAGCCCGTTCTCGATGGTGTCGGCGGCCGCGAGAAATGCGAGCAGCCCGGTCAGCGTCGACGACGGAGTGCGGGCGTAGCCGGCGACGGCGTCGGCGAACGCGTCGAGGTGTTCGCGTCCGGCGCCGCCGGGCGCCACCCACGGTAGCCGCGCCTGGGCCTCGATGCCGATGCCCAGCACCCGCTCGACCTCGGCGACGAGTTCGGTCAGGGGCTGCCCGATCCGTTCGCGCAGCGACGTCAGTTCGGCGGCGAGCGCTCCGATGCGGGCGTAGCCGAGGACCGAGTAGCGCGAGGGTGCCCCCGGATCGGCGATCGCGTCGGCGAGGCCGGCCTGTTCTGCATGTTCACCGGGCTGTGCCGACTCGAGCGCCTCGTCGAGGCTAGCCGGGTCGGTGACGGCGCCGCCAGCGGGACGGGCGGCCCCGACGGCGAGTTCGCGGGCCCGCTTCCACAGTGCCGCGAGATCGGCGACACCGAGTTGCCAACGCGCACCGGTCAGTACCCGGACCGCGGCGCTGCCGGCGAGCGGATCGGCGACCAGCCGGAGCATCGCGATCACGTCCGCGACCTCCGGCACGTGCAGCAGCCCGCCCAGCCCGACGACCTCGACCGGCAGGCCGCGCCGTCGCAGCGCGGCGGCGACCGGCGCGGCATCGGCGTTGCGCCGGATCAGCACCGCCGCGGTGGGTGGCCGCTCCTCGCGGTCGCGGGCGGCGGCGTACTCGGCCGCGATCCGCTCGGCGACCCATTCGCGTTCGGCGACGGCGTCGGTGTGCAACGCGATCCGGACATCGCCCGGTGCGACATCGGGTTTGGGCCGCAGTTCCGGAACCGGCACGCCGCGCTCGCGGAGTCCCGCGGACGCGGCGTTGGCCAGCGTGAGGGCCTCGGCGGGGTTGCGCCAACTGGTCAGCAGCTCCAGTCGCGGCGCGGGCTCGCCACCCGGCAGCGGGAAGTCGGTGGCGAACCGCGGCAGGTTCGCGGCCGACGCACCCCGCCACCCGTAGATCGACTGCATGGGGTCGCCGACGGCGGTGAGCGCGAGCGTGGCGTCCTCGCCGCCGCCGAACAGCGACGACAGCAGCACCCGCTGCGCGTGCCCGGTGTCCTGGTACTCGTCGAGGAGCACCACCCGGAATCGGGTGCGTTCGGCCCGCCCGACCTCGGGGTGCTCCGCGGCGACCCGCGCCGCGAGCGACATCTGGCTGCCGAAGTCCAGTGCCCGTTCGCGCCGCAGCGTCTGCGAGACCCGCTGGACCAGCGGCAGCAGCCCGACCCGCTCGTGCTGGGTGGCGAGCAGGTCGAGGAGATCCTTCTTCGGTCCACCACGCTGGCGGGGGCCGGCGGGCAACGTGTGGATCAGTTTGTCGAGTTCGGTGTGTGCCTCGCGCAGGTCCTCGGGTTCGACGAGGTGTTCGGCGAGCTGTCCGGACAGGGCGAGCACCGCCTCGGTCAGCGAGGTGGGATTGCGGTCGGTGTCGAGGTCGCCGTCCCAGGTGCTGACGACCCGGAACGCGAGCTGCCACAGCGCCGTCTCGGACAGCAGTTCCGCGGACGGTTCCATCGGCAGCAGCAGCCCGTGTTCGGTGAGCAGGCGGCCCGCGTACGAGTGGTACGTGCTCACCTCCGGCTCACCGGTGAGGATCCGCGTGCGCAGTTCCTCGCTCAGCCCCAGCCGGCGGGTCACCCGCGGATCGGCGAGCCGGGCGAGCCGCTGTCGGATGCGGGAGGTCAACTGCTGGGCGGCTTTCCGGGTGAACGTCAGCCCCAGCACCTGGTCGGGGTCGACGAGGCCGTTGGCGACGAGCCACACCACCCGCGCGGCCATCGTCTCGGTCTTGCCCGCTCCCGCGCCCGCGACGACGAGCGTCGGCCCGAGCGGCGCGGCGATCACCGCCGCCTGTTCCGGTGTCGGCGGGAACTGGCCGAGGGCCGCGGCGAGATCGGACGGCGCGATTCGCGGTGTCGCCGCGCTCATGCGTCCGTCACCTGCCTTCCCGTTTCCTGTGCTGGGCAGCTCGACGTCACCGGGCAGTGCCGGCACCCGTCGTTCGGACGCGCCGGGTAGTGCGGGCCCTGGGTCGCGGCGGCCGCCGCGTGCACCAGGTCGAGCCACTGCTCCTCGGTCTCCTCGGTGAGCGGCGCCTGCAGCCGCTGGGTCGCGCCGTCCGTCCGGTTGGCCTTGGCGACGAACACCAGCCGTGCGCCGCCGGGTCGGGTCGCGGGCTCACCGTCGATCGCGCCCCGCGCGGCGGCGAGCTGATACGTGGCGAGCTGGGCGTGCTGTTCCGCGGCGTCCTTGCTGACCGGGTTGCGGGCGGTCTTGACGTCGACGACGACGGGGCGACCGTCGGCGTCCCGCTCGAGGCGGTCGATCCGGCCCCGCAGCCGGACCGCGGGCTCGCCCTCCGCTCGGGGCTCGAGCACTCCGTCCACGGCCACCTCGACGCCCACCTCGGTGAGTTCACCGCGGGTGCGGCGGAGCCACTCGGAGAACGAGTCGATCATCTGCGCGGTGCGGTCCATCTCGCGGCGCGAGTACCACTGCGATCCGAGATCGACGGCGTCCCACGCGGCGGCGAGCGCGCGGCGCACCTGATCCGGTGGCATCTTCCCGGCGACCGCCTGCACCAACGTGTGCACGAGCGTGCCGGTCACGGCGTGCGTGTTCTCGCCGTCGGCACCGCCGTGCCGCTCGAGCGCCCACCGGAGCGGGCACGCGTCGAGCTGCTCGATCGTGGAGGGCGACAGCGGAACCGGGCCGTCCTCGAGCAGCCACAGCGGGTCGGTGGTGCTCGGTTCCCCGACTGCGTACCAGTCCTCCGGGTGGGCACCGCGGACCCCGGCACGGGCCAGGCGAGCCAACTGCGCTGCAGCCCGTCGTTGCATGTCGGGGTCGCTCTCGGCGAGGTCGGGGTCGCAGACCACGCGGCGCAGCTCGGCGATCAGCGACGGCAGGGCGAGCACCCGGCTGGGCAGTGCGGGTGCGAGATCCGGTGCGGTGTCGGCGAGTTCGTCGTCTGCACCCAGGAGTTCGTCGACGAACCGGGACGGTTCGAGGTCGGCGTCACCGGTGGCCGAACGCACGGCGGTGACGAGCAGGGTCCGGCGGGCGCGGCTACACGCGAGGAGGAACAGCCGGCGTTCCTCGGCGAGCAGCGGCGCGGTCCGCGACAGCGGCGTCCGGTCGGGGTCGCCGACACCGGCGGTCAGGTCGACCAGCGCCTCGGTGCCGAGCAGCGTGCCGCGTGCCCGCAGGCCCGGCCACAACCCCTCCTGGACCCCGGCGACCACGACGACATCCCACTCCCGTCCGGCCGCGGCGTGCGCGCTGAGGACCGACACCGCCTCCGAGGGCGCGGCCGCGGAGCGCGGATCACTGGGGATCTCCTGGTCCACCAGGTACGCGACGAATCCGGCGAGGCTGGCCCGCGGCAACCGGTCGACGTAGTTCGCCGCCGCGTCGAACAGGGCGACGACGGCGTCGAGGTCGCGGTCGGCCTGCGCCCCGATGGGACCGCCGCGCAACGACGCCGCCGCCCACCGCTTCTCCAGGCCGGTCGCCTGCCAGCACGCCCACAGCACGTTTTCGACACCGCGCCCCTGCCGCAGGGCCTTACGCGTCCGGGTCAGCACCGTCAGGACGCGTCGCAGCGCCGCGAACTCGCCCTCGGTCAGCTTGCCGACCAGCGCCCCGTGCGCCTCCTGACCGTCGACGACCAACGCCCGCACCAGTTCCGCGGAGTCCCGTTCGCCACCGGCGGCGAGTTCGACGCGGCGCAGCCCCCGCCGGAGCCGCCGCAGCGTGACCGGGTCCGCACCGCCGACCGGCCCGGACAGCAGCGCGAGCGCGTCCTCGCCGGTGAACGGGCCGCCGCCGACCGCTCGCAGCGCGAGCAGCAGGCCACCGACTGCGTGTTGCCGGGCCAGGGGCACCTCGGACGCGGCGGTGGTGACCGGGACCCCGGCGGCGAGCAGCGCCCGCCGCAGGGGTGCCAGCACGCGCGGCACCGATCGGACGATCACCGCCATCCGTGACCACGGCACGCCGTCGTGCAGGTGCGCGCGGCGCAGGGTGTCGGCGATCAGCGCCGACTCCCGTCCCGCCGTGCCGAGCACCGCCACCGAGGCGTGTCCCACCTCGTCGGTGACGGCCTCCGGCGCCCGATGCGGCTGCTTACCGGGCAGGCGCGCCGCGATCCGGGTGGTCACCTCGGAGACGCGCTGCGCGGCACGGTGATCCGTCCGCAGCAGCACCCGCCGATCGCTGCCCGCGTCGGCGAGGTCGGTCAGGTAGCGGGAGTCGGCGCCGCGGAATCCGAACACCGCCTGATCCGGGTCGCCCGCGACCACCGCGAGGTCGGCGCCGTGCGAGAGCAACCGCACCAGTTCGGCGGCCTGCGGGTCGAGGTGCTGTGCATCGTCGACGAGCAGGCACCGGATGCGGGCGCGTTCGCGGGCCAGCAGGTCCGGGTCGGTGGCGAACGCCGTCAGCGCCGCCCCGACGAGTTCGGCGGCGTCGAGGGCCGGTGCGGTCGCCTCCGGCGCCTCCACGCCGACGGACCCGCGCAGCAGCATCACCTGCTCGTAGTGGGTGACGAACGTGCCGGCGGCCACCCACTCGGGCCGGGAGTGCTTCCGCCCGAGCCGGATCAGATCCTCGGGTCCCAGGCCCCGCTCCCCCGCCCGCAGCATCAGGTCACGCAGTTCGGCCGCGAACCCGACCATGGGCAGCGCCGCACGCAGTCGTTCCGGCCAGTACTCTGCTCCGTCCTCGACGTCGCCGCGCAGCAGCTCGCGCAGCACCGCGTCCTGTTCGGCACCGGTGATGAGTCGAGGCGGCGGGTTCGAGTGAGCGGCGGCCTGCAACCTGAGCACTGCGAAGGCATACGAGTGCACGGTCCGCACGAGCGGCTCCCGCGTCGCGCGGGAGGGCCCCGACTCGAGCAGCGCGGCCGTCACGGACTCCCGCACAGCAGTCGCCGCCTTACGCGAATGGGTCAGCACCAGAACCGATTCCGGGTCGCCGTTCACCCCGGCGATCCGGGACGCGGCCAGGTCGACGATCAGCGACGTCTTGCCCGTCCCCGGACCGCCGAGCACCTGCCAGGACCGGCGATCGACCGGGCCGCGTCCGGCGGCCGCCGCCTCCAGCAGCGGGGCCACCTCGGGACCCCACGTACGGGTCGGCGGCACCCGGTGCGGCCGACGCACCAGGGTGGTGCTCGGCCGCTGCGTCCGCTCGTCGATCATGCCGGGCATTTCATCACGCGCCACCGACAGGTCCCGCTCCACCGTCCTGGGCCACACGCCGGGCACCGCCCGGGAAGGGGTCGGCGAGACACTCCGGCACCGGAACCGCCTTCGGGCACAATGGCGGGCGTGTCCGACCTGACAGTGCATCGCTTCGGCCCCGTCGACGGCCCCCCGGTTCTCGCCCTGCACGGCCTGACCGGGCACGGCCGACGCTGGCGCCACCTCGCCGACGGCCATCTGCCCAAGGTGCGGATGATCGCCCCCGACCTGCGCGGACACGGGCACTCGACGTGGGGCCCGCCGTGGGGCATCGCCGACCAGGTGGAGGCGCTCGCCTCGATGCTGACCGCCGAGAACGTCGACCCGGTGGTCCTCGTCGGTCACTCGTACGGTGGTGCAGTCGCACTGCATCTCGCCGCCCGGGTCCCGGAGCGGGTGCGCGCGCTGGTGCTGCTCGATCCGGCGATGGGCCTCGACCCGGCGCGGATGCTCGAGATCGCCGACCTCACCGTCCGCTACCCCGACTACACCGACGCGGCGGAGGCTCGCTCGGAGAAGGTCCACGGGGCGTGGGCGGACGTCGCGGACGAGGTGCTCGACGAGGAGATCGCCGAACACCTGATCCGCCTCGACAACGGTCGTGTCGGCTGGCGGTACGCGGTGCCGGCGGTCGTGGCGTCCTGGGGTGAACTGGCCCGGCCGGTGGCGCTGCCGCCCGCCGACCTGCCGACCGTCCTGGTGCAGGCGATGCGCGTGCAGCCGCCGTACGTGACGCCCGCTGTCCGCGCGGCGCTGACCGAGCACCTCGGCGACCGGCTGACGGTGATCGAGATGGACGTCGACCACATGGTCGCGTCGTCACGGCCCGCCGAGGTGGCCGCACTGGTCGAGAAGCTGCTGTAGATGGCCGCGACCACCGAGGACCAGGTGGAGCGGGTCCGCGAACTCGTCGCGGCGATCCCGCCGGGCCGGGTGAGCACGTACGGCGACATCGCGGCGGCGGCCGGCCTGAGCTCCCCGCGCACCGTCGGCTGGATCATGCGCACCGACTCGTCCGACCTGCCCTGGCACCGGGTGGTCCCGGCGTCGGGCCGGCCCGCGGCGCACCTCGCCCGACGGCAGCTCGAACGCCTTGCCGCCGAGAATGTTCCGATTCGCGACGGCCGCGTCGACCTCGGCGCCGCCCGGCACCGGTACTGACGGCAGCCGACACCGAACGCCGGTCTGCCGGTGGCGATCTCACCTCGCGAGCGGTCGCGCGCCCGGCCCGGGAACCCCGATCGTCTCGCGCGCCGTCAATCCCGGCTCGCCGACCGGCCGCACCACCGCGTGGACGGGAACGCCCGTCGCGCGTTCGCGGACCTCGATGCCCGGCCCGTGGTCGTCGGCGCAGTACCGGTCGCCCCACTGCAGCAGGGCGACGATCACCGGGAGCAGGTCGAGCCCCTTGTCGGTGAGCCGGTACTCGTTGCGGCTGCGTTTGCCTTCCTCGCGGTAGGGCACGGCGCGGAGCACGCCGGCCGCCACCAGCTTCCGGAGACGGTCGGCGAGAACGGATTCGGAGAGCCCGATGTGGCGGTGCATGTCGTCGAAGCGGCGGACGCCGTTGAAGGCCTCGCGCAGGACCAGCATCGTCCACTTCTCGCCGATCACGTCGAGGGTGCGCTGCACCGAGCAGTTCTCGGTGCTCATCTCCAGCCACTCCATGGTCGCCATCCTAGTCCTTGCTAACTTCGAAATCAGCAGTTAGCGTCGTCGCATGACCACCACCGACTTCACCAGCGACATCCGTTCCCGTCCCGAGAGCGCCTTCGTGACCGCCGCGGGGTTGATCGTCGACGAGGCCACCGGCAGCCGCGTCACCGGACACATCGACCTGACCGCGGACCACCTCACGCCGTGGGGTGTGGTGCACGGCGGCGTCTACGCGACCGCGGTCGAGTCGGCCGCGAGCATCGGCGCCAGCGCGGCCGTCGTCGAGCGCGGCCAGTTCGCCGTCGGCGTCCACAACGGCACCGACTTTCTCCGGTCCTCGACCGGCGGCGAACGCGCACTCGTGGTCGCCGAGCCGCTGCAGCAGGGCCGAGTACAGCAGCTGTGGCTGGTGACGATCACCAGCGAGCAGACCGGCAAAGCCCTTGCCCGCGGACAAGTTCGACTGCAGAACGTCGCACTGCCCGCCTGATCCGCATCGGCACGGCCGGCTGTCGACCACGGCCGTCAGGGGTCGATGGCTGCGCCGTGCGACGATAACGGGATGACTGCCGAATCGTTCGACGCCATCGTCCTCGCCGGGGGTTCCGGCAGCCGGATGGGCGGGGTCGACAAGCCCGCGATCGAGGTCGGCGGCCGCAGCATGCTCGCCACCGCGCTCGCCGCGGTCGGGGGCGCGGCCGCCACCGTCGTCGTCGGACCGCATCGGCCCGACCTGGATCCGTCGGTGCATCAGGTACAGGAAACCCCCCGCGGCGCGGGCCCGGTCGCGGCGCTCGCCGCGGGACTGCAGGTCGTCGGCGGGGCTCCGGCGGTCGCGGTGCTGGCCGCGGATCTGCCGTCACTGACCGCCGACGCGATCGACCGTCTGCGCCGGACGCTCGGCGAGACCGGTGCCGACGCGGTGTTCGCGGTCGACGAGGCCGGGCGCGTGCAGTTCCTGCTCGGACTGTGGCGCACCGACGCCCTGACCGCCCGCCTCGACACACTGGACGGGTTCACCAACCAGGCGATGAAGTCGCTCGTCCCGAACGGCTATGCGACGGTGCGGATGTCGGATGTCTCCGACTGCGACACCGAGGCCGATCTGGCGGCCGCCCGGGCCAGGGCCGAGGCCACGCGGGCCGGGGCACCGCTCGCGATCGCCGATGCCCGCGAGGCGATCCGCCGCCGGATCGAGACACTGCCCGCGCTCGAACTGCCTCCACTCGACGCGATCGGGGGCGTGCTCGCGCAGCCGCTGATCGCCGCCGACGCACTCCCCCGCGTCGACGTGTCCGCGATGGACGGTTACGCCGTGTCCGGGACCGGGCCGTGGCACCTCGACGACGCCGTCCGCTACGCGGGTTCCCCGGACGAGGTGGTCCTCGATCCCGGACACGCGGTGCGGATCGCGACCGGCGCACACCTGCCGGTCGGCGCCACGTCCGTGATCCGCGACGAGCACGTCACCCTCGACGGCAGGACGCTGTCGCGCTCCGCGGACGCCCCGGACCGGGACGACACGCGCCGCCGCGGCGAGGACTGGACCCCCGGTGCGTCACTGGCACCGGGCGGCACCCCGGTCACCGCCGCGCTCGCCTCGCTCGCCCGCAGCGCCGAGGTCACCGAACTGCTGGTGCGGGGCCCGGTGCGCGCGCACGTCGTGGTCACCGGCGACGAGATCCGCCGTGACGGGCCGCTCCGCGACGGGCAGACCCGAGACTCTCTCGGACCCGTTCTGCCCCATTACCTTTCGTGGTGCGGACTGCACACCAGGGCGGACACGCACCTGCGCGACACCGTCGGCGGATTCGACGAGCTGCTGGCCGCCGGCTCCACCGACACCGATGTCATCGTCATCGTCGGCGCGACCGGCGGCGGTGCGGCCGACCACCTGCGTCGGGCACTCGACCGCGCCGGTGCCCGCACGGTGGTGAGCCGGGTGCGATGCCGGCCCGGGGGGTCGCAGATCGTCGCGACGCTCCCGGACGAGCGGGTGGTGCTCGGACTGCCCGGCAACCCCTACGCCGCGTTGGCGACGGTACTGCTCACCGCACCCGCGGTGGCCGCCGCCCTGACCGGGGCACCGCGGCCGACGGCGGTCACCGGCACCATCGCCAACGGCGCCGAACTCGCGCCCGCCGGGAGCCGCGGCGAGACACCGCGCATCGTGCCGGTCACCCGGCAACCGGACGGCAGCTGGCGCGGCGTCAATCAGGTGCGGACCGCGCACCTGGGGGCGCTGGTCGGGGCCGACGCCCTCGCCGTCATCGAACCGGCAACACCCGACGGAGGAGTCGCGGAACTGCTGCCGCTGCCCCGTTGAGAGTCGAGTACCCCTCTGCCGCAGCAACTTCCACGGCCGCGACGCCGGAGCGATAGCGCGCCACCAGTAGACGCACCAGGGTGGGGTGCGCGCCGAGCGGTTCGGCGACCCCGTCGGCACCGGCCTCGGCGAGCCGTGTGTGGAACAGGCCGGGAGCCAACAGGTACGACGCGACGAACACCCGCCTGCCCGTCTCGGCGCGGACCCGGTCGACCACGGCGGGCACGCGGGGTTCCGCGGTGGCGACGTACCCGATGTCGACGCGGTCACCGGCCAGTTCGGCGAGCATCGTCGCGGCGCGGCGCACGTCGGCGAGGGCACGCGGGTCGGATGATCCGGCGGCGGCGAGCACGATCGCGTCGCCGCGGCGCCACCCCGCTTCCCGGAGCCGCTCGAGCAGGACCCGCGCCAGTACCGGATCGGGGCCGAGCGCGGCGGTGACGTGCACGTCGCGGTTGCCGGACTCGGCGACTTCCCGGGGGACGTCGGTGTGCACGTGGTAGCCGGACGCGAGAAAGGCGGGCACGACGACGGCCGGCGCGTCGAGGTCGCGCAGCACCTCGGCGGGTGACGGGCCGAGCACGTCGACGAACGCGACCCGGGTGGTCCCGACGGTCGCGGCCACCTCCTCCGCGAGCTCGGCCACCAGGTCGACACCCCGCGGGTTGCGGGTGCCGTGCGCGACGAGGACCAGCGCGGGTGTCGGGTGTCCGGTCGTTCGGTGTTCCGTCATGGTCGTCCTCCGTCACCGTCTCCGCAGTCGGTCGGGTCGGTCGCGAGCCGGTAGCCACGCTTGACCACGGTCTGCACGATCTTCGGGGCCCCCAGGCAGGACCGCAGCCGGGCGATCGCCGTCTCCACGGCGTGCGTGTCGCCACCGCCGCCGGGCAGCACCGCGAGGAGCTCCTCGCGTGAGACGACCCGGCCCGGACGCCGTGCCAGGGTGCGCATCAGCGCCATCGCGGCGGGTGCCAGCTGGCGTACCTCGCCGTCGACGACGACGCAGCCCCCGCGCACGCTCAGGTCGTGGCCGGCGGCACGCACCTTCATCGCGCGCCGCGGCAGTTCCTCGGCGATGTGCCGGGCGAGGGAGCCGAGCCGCGCCCGCGCCGGCATCGTCGTGCGGACGCCGAGCGCTTCGAGGGGCGCCGCGGTCACCGGGCCGACGCACACCGCCAACACCCGTCCGCCGAGCGCCGCGAGCAGCGGGTCGACGAGCCCGGTCTCCTTGGCACGCATCAGCATCGATGCCACCGCGGGCGCGCTGGTGAAGCTGACCGCGTCGAGACCGCCGGTGACGGTCAACTCGATCAGGCGGTCCATCGCGGCCTGGTCGTCCGGTGGCGTCCACCGGTAGACGGGGACGGGAACGATCTCGGCCCCGGCCAGTCGGAGCACCTCGCAGAAGTCGGGCAGCGGCTCCCACTCCGTCGTGGCACCGTGCAACTGCACGGCGATCCGCTTGCCCTCCACCCCCTCCGCGAGCAGGTGGTCGAGCACCTCGGCGGAGGATTCCGACGCGGGCGACCATTCCTCCCGCAGGTCGGCGGCCCGGATGGCGCCCTTCGCCTTGGGCCCGCGGGCCAGGATCCGGGACCGGCCCAGTGCCTGCCCGAGATCCTCCGCCAGCCCCCAGCCGTCGGCGGCCTCCATCCACCCGCGGAAGCCGATCCCGGTGGTCGCCACCGTGATCTCCGCGGGTCGCTCGATCAACTCCCGGCTGACCCGCTCCAGCTCCGCGTCGTCGACGAGCGGGATGATGCGGATCGCCGCGGCCTGCACGACCGTTGCGCCCCGTCGGGTGAGCAGGGTGGTGAACTCCTCTGCGCGTCGGGCCGCGGTCACGCCGATGGTGAACCCCTTGAGGGGTTCACCTCCTGAGGACCGGTGCGGCTCACTGCTGTTCGTCTGATCCGCCGCCGTCGTCACGCGCTACCCGCGCCTGCCTGCAGCGGGCTGTGCACCTGGACGACCCCGGCCCACACTCGCACGTCGTACACGGGCAGACGCACCGACTCGTCGTCGAGGCAGCGACCGTCGACGAGGGAGAACACCTGCTTGAGCAGCGGCGACGCCACGGTGGGTTCACCCGCCCGGTCACCAACCAGACCGCGCGACATCACGGCGGCCCGGCCGAACGGATCGATGTTGCCGACCGCGCGCAGCGAACCGTCGTCGAGCAGGAACAGCGCCACCTGCTCACCTCCGCGGAGCAGGACTGCCACCCCGAGCCCCGGGATCAGCCGGCTCAGCGGGCACGCCGAGGTCCATTCGAGGCGGCCGTTGTTGACGCTACTGCGGCCGGTACCCGGCGCGGTGCCCGCCGATGCCAGAACGGTGTCCACGAGTTCCGGTGCGGTGCCCGCGGACTCGGGTGCGTCGGCATGGGATCCGGTCACGGCGTCCGCCGTGGTATCGATCACGGTCATGGTGGTGGTCCTCCCTGTAACAACTGACCTCACATTTTTCCGGTGTGGTGTTACCCCGGCGTTAAGGCCAAATTCCCTGACGGTAAGCAGCTGACACTCAGGACGGCATCGGCGGCATTCCCATCAGCACCGGCACCTTGCGGGCACCGGACTCGTCGAAGACCACGGTCGGGTCGGCCTCGTCGGGCGCGTTGACGAACGACACGAAGCGGGAGAGCTTCTCCGGATCCTCCAGCACGCCGGCCCACTCGTCCTTGTAGCCGTCGACGTGCTTGGCCATCGCGGCCTCGAGCTCCTCGGCGATGCCGAGGCTGTCCTCGCAGACGACCTCCTTGAGGTGGTCGAGTCCGCCGTCCATCGCCTCGACCCACGGCGCGGTGCGCTGCAGCCGGTCGGCGGTGCGGATGTAGAACATCAGGTAGCGGTCGATGTACTTGACCAGTGTCTCGTCGTCGAGGCCGCCGGCGAGGAGCTGTGCGTGCTTGGGCGACTGGCCGCCGTTGCCGCCGACGTAGAGGTTCCAGCCGTTCTCGGTGGCGATGACGCCCACGTCCTTGCCCCGCGCCTCCGCGCACTCGCGGGCACAGCCGGAGACACCGAACTTGATCTTGTGCGGCGACCGCAGCCCCCGGTAGCGGTTCTCCAGGTTCACCGCCATCCCCACGGAGTCCTGCACACCGTAGCGGCACCAGGTGGATCCGACGCAGCTCTTCACGGTGCGCAGCGACTTGCCGTACGCCTGCCCCGACTCCATGCCTGCGTCGACGAGACGCTTCCAGATCGCGGGCAGCTGCTCGACGCGGGCACCGAACAGGTCGATCCGCTGACCACCGGTGACCTTGGTGTACAGGCCGAAGTCGCGGGCGACCTCACCGATCACGATCAGCTGCTCCGGGGTGCACTCACCACCGGGCATCCGCGGCACCACCGAGTACGTGCCGTTCTTCTGGATGTTCGCCAGGAAGTGGTCGTTGGTGTCCTGCAGTCCCGCCTGGTTTCGGTGCAGGATGTGGTCGGAGTCGGTGGACGCCAGGATGGATGCGACGACGGGCTTGCAGATGTCGCAGCCGGAACCCTTGCCGTACTTCGAGATCAGTGCGGAGAAGGTGCGAGTGTCGGTGGCCTGGACGATCTCGAACAGCTCGGCGCGGGACTGCTCGAAGTGCTCGCACAGCGCCTTGCTCATCACCACGCCCGACGACGCGAGCAGCTGCTTGATGGTCGGCAGGCAGCCGCCGCAGGTGGTGCCGGCGTTCGTGCAGGCCTTGACCTGCGCGATGTCGCAGGCACCCTCGGCGATGGCACCGCAGATGGCGCCCTTGGTGACGGCGTTGCAGGAGCAGACCTCGGCGTCGTCGGGCAGCGATCCGGCGCCGGGCTTCTCGCCGGCAGGCGAGATCAGCGAGGCCGGGTCGCCCGGCAGCTCGCGGCCGACGAGCGGTCGCAGCGAGGAGTACGCGGACGCGTCGCCGACCAGGATGCCGCCGAGCAGGGTCTTCGCGTCGTCGGAGACGACGAGCTTGGCGTAGGTGCCCTTCGCGGCATCGGAGAGGACCACTTCGAGTGCACCCTCGGTCTGCGCGTGCGCGTCACCGAAGCTCGCGACGTCGACACCCATCAGCTTCAGCTTCGTCGACAGGTCCGCACCCGGGAATTCCGCTGCGCCGCCGAGCATCCGGTCGGCGACGATCTCGGCGGTGGTGTAGCCCGGGGCCACCAGGCCGTAGCAGGTCCCCTCGACGGCCGCGCACTCGCCGACCGCGTAGATCGCCTCGTCCGACGTGCGGCACCCGAGGTCGGTGAGGATGCCGCCGCGCTGGCCGACGTCCAGTCCCGCGTCCCGGGCGAGCTGGTCCCGGGGCCGGACGCCGGCCGAGAACACCAGCAGGGAGGCGTCGATGACCGAACCGTCGGACAGCTCGACGCTCAACCCGTCCGGCCCCTCGCTGATGGCGGCGGTCCCGACGCCGGTGTGCACGGAGACACCGAGGCTCTCGACGAGTCGGGCGAGCAGCGCGCCGCCACCCTCGTCGACCTGCAACGGCATCAGCCGCGGCGCGAACTCGACGACGTGCGGAGTCATTCCCATGAGCCGCAACGCGTTCGCCGCTTCGAGGCCGAGCAGGCCACCACCGACCACGACACCCACGGCTCCGGGGCCGGCCGCCTCGGCGCGGGCCCGGATCCCGTCGAGATCGTCGAGGGTGCGGTAGACGAAGCACTCGGGGCGGTCGTGTCCGGGCACCGGCGGCACGAACGCGTAGGACCCGGTGGCCATCACCAGCGCGTCGTAGCCGATGGTGTCACCCGTCGAGGTGGTGACGGTGCGCGCGGCCCGGTCGATGGTGTCGGCGCGGACACCGGTCCGCAGGTCGACGAGGCCGTCACCGAGGTAGTCGTTGCCTGCGAGCGCGAGTTCCTTTGCATCCCAGGATCCGACGTAGGAGGACAGGCCGACGCGGTCGTAGGCGGGCAGCGCCTCCTCGCACAGGACGGTGACCCGCCACTGGCCGTCCTCGTCGCGAGAGCGGAGGGCCTCGACGAACCGGTGTCCGACCATTCCGTGACCGACGACGACTACCGACTTGTGGCTCATGGCGCACCTTTCCTGGATCGATCGCGCAGCCTGTACGACGCTGCACAGTCTTGCTGGTGGAGATGGGATGTGCTGTGTTGCTCGACTTCTCGGTGTCACCGGTCCGGTCGGGCCGTTCCGTCCCGACCGGACCCGCCGGGTCAGTCCGTGACGAGGGCCGGGGACGCGGCACCTTCGGCGTGCGTGCGCTCCCTCGGGCGGCGCAGGAACACCACCCAGGTGACCGCCATGCAGGCGACGTAGAAGGCGAGGAACACCCAGAACGCCATCGTCGCGGACTTGGCGGCGCTGGTGTACGACGCGCGGAGCACCAGGTTGATGCCGACGCCACCGAGACCACCGATCGCGCCGGCGAAACCGATCAGCGCGCCGGACATGTTGCGCGACCACGTCGCCTTCTGCTCGGCGTCCAGGTGGTCGAGTCCCTGCGCCTTGGCCTCGAAGATCGACGGGATCATCTTGTAGACGGAGCCGTTGCCGAGCCCGGAGAGCAGGAACAGGGCAATGAAGCCGCCGACCAGCATCACCAGGACGCCGGTGCTCGCGGCGCCGGGCGTGGCGTCGTCGAGCATGCTCGCGGTGACCAGGGCACCGGCGGCGAGGGTCATCGCCGCGAAGGTGTACAGCGTGATCTTGCCGCCACCGATGCGGTCGGCGAGCTTGCCGCCGTACGGCCGAGCGATCGAGCCGAGCAGCGGACCGATGAACGCGATCTGTGCGGTGTGCAGCGCCGCCTGCGCCGGGGTGTCGCCGCCTGCGAGGAAGTTGATCTGCATGACCTGGCCGAACGCGAAGCTGTAGCCGATGAACGAGCCGAAGGTGCCGATGTAGAGGAAGGCGATGACCCAGGAGTCGCGGAACTTGAGGGTCTGGCCCATGGCCCGCAGGTCGGCCTTCTGGTTGCCGAGGTTGTCCATGAACAGCGCGGCGCCGATCGCGGCGACACCACAGAGCACGAGGTAGACCGCGCAGACGATCCATGCCTCGGTGTTGCCGACCGTGGCGATCACGAGCAGACCGATGAGCTGGACCACCGGAACACCGATGTTGCCGCCGCCGGCGTTGAGGCCGAGCGCCCAGCCCTTGAGGCGCTGCGGGTAGAAGGCGTTGATGTTGGTCATCGACGACGCGAAGTTGCCGCCGCCGACACCGGCGATCGCCGCGACCACGAGGAACGTGGTGTAGCTGAAGCCGGGGTTGAGCATCAGGTACAGGGCCCCGATCAGCGGAATCGTCAGGACCAGCGCGCTGAAGATCGTCCAGTTGCGGCCGCCGAACTTCGCGGTGGCGACGGTGTACGGGATCCGGAGGATCGAACCGACGAGGGTCGGGACCGCGACCAGGAAGAACTTGCCGGCGGCGTCGATGCCGTAGATGTCGGTCGGCATGAACAGGACCATGACGGACCAGATCGACCAGACCGAGAACCCGACGTGCTCGGCGATGACCGACCAGATCAGGTTGCGCTTGGCGACGTCCTTGCCGCCGGCCTCCCAGGCCTCGACGTCCTCTGCATCCCAGTGCGCGATGTAGTGCTTGGGAGTCGAGACTGGGGTCTCGACTCCCACGGCCGTTGCCGTGGCGTCGTCCGATCGTGTGGTCACCGAGCCTCCTCGTTGGATTGGGATGACCCAGAAACTACGAGGGGGATGTTGCCCCGGTGCTGCCGTCAGTGACCCGGCAATGAACTTGCTCTCACCTTGTTCCGGACCCGACTGTGAGAACCTTTCCGCAGGTGAACGGCACGTTACCGGATGTGATCCAGGTCTCTCACGAGCCGGTGGGGGCGCCCCAGGAGTCCTCGAGGAACCGTGGTTTGCACGCGACGTAGCCGGCCACCAGGATCACGCACACCGCCCCGACGAGGAGTGCGAACGGCCACGTCCAGCCACCGGTGGCGTCGTGCAGTACCCCGAACATCAGGGGTCCGATGCACGCGACCGCATAACCCAGCCCCTGCGTGAACCCGGACAGCGCGGCCGATCCGGCGGCCGAGCGGGTGCGCAGGTTGATCAGCGTGAGCGACATCGGGAAGGTACTGGGCCCGAGGCCGACCGCGACGATCCACAGCACGGGCGCCGCCATCGGCGCCCACAGCAGGCCCGCGAAACCGATCAGGTAGCAGACGACACAGGCGAGCACCAGCGGGTACGGGTTCGCGATCCGGATGCACAGCGCGGGTGCGCCGAGGGCGGCGATGAACCCGACCGCGCTGAACAGCGCGACCATCGAGCCGCCGAACGCGGCTCCGGCCCCAGCCTCCGTCAGGATCTTCGGGATCCAGGTCAGCATCGAGTAGGTGATCAGCGACGTCATGCCGAACATGCCGGCCATGCCCCACGCCACCGGCGAGCGCCACACCCGGCCCCCGGCCGCCGCGAGGGCCGCGGACCGGCGGCCGGGCGCATCGTCGACCTGAGCGTCGGCGTGACCGCGGCGTGACATCAGTACACCCAGCCACGGCAGCACCGCCGCGACGGGCAGGAGCGCCCACACGCCGAGCGAGACCCGCCAGCCGTACGACTCCGACAGCGGGACGGCGACCAGGGCGGGAAGCATGGTGCCGATCTGCACGCACAGGATGTAGACGGTGCTCACCAGACCGAGCCGGTCCGAGAAGTAGCGCTTGACCAGCGGAGGGATGACAACATTACCGATTCCCATGCCGCCGAGCGCCAGCGCCGAGAACGCCAGGAGCGCGGCGGTGCCGGACAACGCGGACCGGGCGACCAGGCCGGCGGCCGTCATCACCATGGCCGTCAACGCCACCCGCTCGAGCCCGAACCGGGCACCCAGGCGCGGGGTGAGGATGCCGAACAGCGCGAACATCGCGGTCGGGAGCATCCCGAAGATGCCGACGACCGCCGAACCGAAACCGACGTCGTTTCCGATGTCGTCGAAGAGCGGCGTCAGCGAGGTCACCGCGATACGCAGGGTGAGCGCCGAGAGGACGATCGCGGCGAGGACGGTGAGCCGGCCTGCGACGAGCGATCGCTTCGCCGAACCTGCCGCGACGGTCGTCTGCGGGGCCGTCTCCTGCACGGTCATCACTCACCTCGCTCGATGCACGGTTTCGTCCCGTGACGACGGGACCCGAAAAATCATAGGATGACTGGATGAATTAGGGCAACCAATATGCTGCATCACGTTCCCCGCAGGCGACAGGCGCCCGCGCGCCGGTCGGAGAAAGGTCATCGTGCAACCCGTACGACGCAGCACCCTGATCGCCCAGGTCACCGAACAGCTCCGCGCCGAGATCACCGCCGGACGCTGGGCGGTGGGAACCCGCATCCCGACCGAGCCCGCACTCGCCGAACTCACCGGAACGGGCCGCAACACCGTGCGCGAAGCGGTGCAGGCACTCGTGCACGCCGGGATGCTCGAACGCAGGCAGGGCTCGGGCACCTACGTGATCGCGGCGAGCGATCTCGGCGGGACACTGTCGAAGTACTTCGCCTCCGCCCACGAGCGGGACGTGCTCGAGCTCCGTCAGGCCCTCGACGTCACCGCCGCCGCCCTCGCCGCCCGCCGCCGCGACGACACGGACATCGACACGCTGCGCGCGCTGCTCGACCGCCGAAACGAGCTCTGGCGCAACCCCGAGACGGCGACGCCGCACGAGAAGCAGGCCGCGGTCGCGGCGGACCTCGACCTGCACCGCGCGATCGTCGCGGCCAGCCACAACGAGGTCTACCTGGAGTTCTACGACTCCCTGCTGCCCGCGATCGAGCAGACCGTCGCCCGCCATCCGGTCGATGCCGCCAACTCCTTCGAACCGCAGCACGAGGAACTGGTGCGCGCCGTCGTCGACGGCGACCCCGAGCGCGCCGCGACCGTGGCGCAGCAGTTCCTCACGGAGCTGATCTGGTTGCGCCGGCCCGAGGCACCCACGTCCTGACGGCCCTACGATCGACAGGGTGCCGACCATCCGTCATGCGCCGCTCGACCAGGTCGACCCGGTCACGCTGTACCGGATCATGAGCCTGCGGACCGCGGTGTTCGTCCACGAGCAGGGCATCGTGAGCGAGCCGGAACTCGACGGCCGCGACCTCGAGCCGACCACCACGCTGTTCTGGGCGGAACGCGACGACGAGGTGCTCGCGACGCTGCGGGTACTCACCGACGGTCCCGTCGCCCACATCGGGCGCGTGGCCACCGCCGTCCCGGCCCGCGGGCAGGGGGTCGCCGGGGCGCTGATCGAGGCCGCCCTCGCCACGTGCGGCGGCGACGTCGAGATCTCCGCGCAGGCCCATCTCGAGTCCTGGTACGGCCGGTTCGGCTTCGTGCGCACCGGCCCCGGTTACGTCGAGGCGGGCATCGACCACGTCCCGATGCGACTGGTCCGCGCCGCGGCCCGGGAATCAACCGACCCGACAACTAGTTGAATTTTTCATGACCGTGAGCGATCCCGTACTGCAGACGTTCCGCCTCGGCTCGCCGTGGCAGACCGTCGACCCGTTCCTGTTCGTCGCCTACCACCTCGACGCGTACCCGGAGGGCACCGCGGACCTCGGGCCCGACGCCTCGCTCGCCGGACGACCGCTCGGCCAGGACTTCGGTAACCCCGCGGGCTGGAACATGTACCACGGACGCACCGTTCCCGGCTTCCCCCAGCACCCGCACCGCGGATTCGAGACCGTGACCTACGTGCGGCAGGGCGTCGTCGACCACGCCGACTCCCTCGGCGCGACCGCCCGCTACGGCGACGGCGACACCCAGTGGCTGACCACCGGCCGCGGCGTCTCGCACTCGGAGATGTTCCCCCTGCTCGACCGGGAGCGCCCCAACCCCCTCGAACTGTTCCAGATCTGGCTGAACCTGCCCGCCGCGTCGAAGACCGCCGACCCGCACTTCTCGATGTTCTGGAGCGAGCGGACCCCCCGTGTGACCCGGCGCGACTCGGCGGGCCGCACCACCGAGGTGACCGTGATCGCCGGAACGCTCGACGACACCGACCCGCCGTCTGCGCCGCCCGAGTCCTGGGCGTCGACCGAGAGCGCCGACCTGGCGATCTGGCACCTCGAGTTGGACGCCGACGCCGAGTTCGAGCTGCCCGCGGCGACCGGGCCGGAGACGCACCGGGTGCTGTACGTGTACGAGGGGTCGTCGGTCCGCGTCGCCGATTCCGAGGTGGGCACCGGCACCGGTGTGCTGGTCGACGCGTCCGCGCCGGTGACGCTGACCGCCGGAGCGGGCGGCATCAAGATCCTGCTGCTGCAGGGTCGCCCGATCGGGGAGCCCGTCGCGCAGCACGGCCCCTTCGTGATGAACGACGCCACCGGACTGCAGCAGGCGTTCGACGACTACCGCCGCACCGCGTTCGGTGGCTGGCCGTGGCCCGCGGACGACCCCGTCCACGCCGCCGACTCCGGACGATTCGCCCGCCACCCGGACGGCCACGTCGACACCCCCTGACGACCCGACCTCAGCCGCTCACAGCATGAGTCGGATGAGGTCGGCCGTGCGCACCAGGCCGGGGAGGGCCTCGGCCGTCGACCGCGGGTGCAGTGCGTGGACGGCGAGCCGGAACATCAACGCCCGCAGCAGCATCTGCGGCCACTCCGGCAGGTCCTCCCAGCGGCCGACCAGTTCCTCGTCCGCCCCGCCCCACGACAGTGCGTCGACCACGACGACGCCCGCCGCCCACGCCGCCGGACGCCAGTAGGGCGTGATGTCGGTGATACCCGGCGCATCCGACCCCGAGAACAGCACCGTGCCGAACAGGTCACCGTGGACGAGCTGGTCTGGGCTGTGCACCGGCTTGCGCAGGGTCGCGAGCTGCCCGATGAGCTCGATGCTCGTGCGGCCGTCCGCGGACGTCGGCTCGAACTGTCCCTTCACACCCCGCAGCGGTACCTGCTCCCACGCCGCACGATCGGCCGCCACGAACACGTCCACGTCCGCCCACGGCAGCACCGGCGGCTGCACCAGGAACCGCGGCCGCTCCAGCGCCGCAGTGGCGGCATGAAGCCTCAGCGACAGCGAGACCACCTCGTCGTGCCGCGGTTCCGGCGTACCGCCGATGAAGGTGTCGGCGCGCCACCCCGACACGACGTACCGGCCGTCGGTCGCCCGGACCGGACGGGCGAGTCGGACGCCGCCGGGGTCGAGCGTCTCGCGCACCTTCGCCGACCAGGCCGCCCGCGCATGATCGGCGACCGGCGACAGCACGACGTCGTCACAGCGCCATCCGCCCTCCCAGTCCGGTCCGAGCGGGACCGGTGTGGTCTCCCGCAGACCGAAGGTGGACCGCACGTGGGTGGGAGGTTCGACGGAGCTCACGCGCCCAACTTACCGCCGAGTCGTGTCCGACCGGCGCAGACGCGCCCTGTGTGATCTTCCGAACCGAGGTCGGTCTCCGCCTAGTACGTGGGCAGGCTCGGGTCGACCTGGTTCGCCCACGCCACGATGCCGCCCTGCAGGTGGGTGGCGTCTGCGAATCCGGCGCTCTTGAGCGCGGCGAGCACCTCCGCCGACCGGATCCCCGTCTTGCAGTACAGGGTGATCGGCCGGTCCTGCGGCAGGTCGGCGAGCGCGTCGCCGGACAGGATGCGGTCCTTCGGGATCAGCGTCGCCCCGGGCAGGTGCACGATGTCCCACTCGACCGGCTCCCGGACGTCGATCAGCGCGATGTCGCCGCCCGCGGCCAGCCGCTCGGCGAGCTCCGGCGCGGTCAGCGTCGACCCCGAGGCCGCGGCGACCGCGTCCTCCGAGACCACTCCGCAGAAGGCGTCGTAGTCGATCAGCTCGGTGACCGGAACCCGGCCCGGGTCGCGGCGCAGCCGGATCGTCCGATAGTTCATCGCGAGCGCGTCGTAGATCATCAACCGCCCGAGCAACGGTTCGCCGATCCCCGTGATCAGTTTGATCGCCTCGGTCGCCATCACCGACCCGATCGACGCGCACAGCACCCCCAGCACACCACCCTCGGCGCACGACGGGACCATGCCCGGCGGCGGCGCCTCCGGGTACAGATCCCGGTAGTTCAGGCCGCGCCCGTCCGGAGCGGCCTCCCAGAACACCGACACCTGACCCTCGAACCGGTAGATCGACCCCCACACGTACGGCTTGCCCGCGAGGATCGCCGCGTCGTTGACGAGGTAGCGGGTGGCGAAGTTGTCGGTGCCGTCGAGGACGAGGTCGTACTGCGAGAAGAGGTCGACGGCATTGCCGTTGTCGAGCCGGACCTCGTGCAGTCGCACCTCGACACGGTCGTTGATCTCGAGGATGGAGTCGCGGGCACTGCGGGCCTTCGGACGGCCGACGTCGGCACGGCCGTGGATCACCTGACGCTGCAGGTTCGACTCCTCGACGTCGTCGAACTCCACGATGCCGATCGTCCCGACACCCGCGGCGGCGAGATACAGCAGCGTCGGCGAGCCGAGACCGCCCGCGCCGATCACCAGGACCCGCGCGTTCTTGATCCGCTTCTGCCCGGTGATCCCGATGTTCGGAATGATCAGGTGCCTGCTGTACCGGGCCACCTCCTCGCGGGTCAGCTCGGCGGCCGGCTCCACGAGCGGCGGCAGTGCACCGGTCGAGGCGGCTGAGGTCGGGGCGGGTGTCGGCATGTGATCCATTGTCCCCGCGCGTGACGCCGCCACGCCGCGGGACCCTCCGATACCGTCCGGGGCGCCGATCCACCTTTCCCGCCACCTTGTCCCGAGGAGCACGATGACCCCGCTCGACCCGACCGACCCCGCCGTCCATCGCACCCGGATCGCGGTCCGCTGGTCCGACATGGACGCGTTCAAGCACATCAACCACGCCCGGATGGTGACGCTGCTCGAGGAGGCGCGGGTCGACTGGCTGGCCTCGGTGGACCCCGACGTCGCGGCGATGCTGCGCAATTCGGTCGTCGCGCACCTCGAGGTGCGGTATCGCACACCGCTCACCCACGCGGACAACCCGTTGGAGGTGTCGATGTGGCTGGACCGGGTACGCAGCGCCGACCTGACCGTCCGCTACGAGGTGCGGGCCGCGGGGGCGGATCCGACGGCCCGTCCCGCCGTGGAGGCCTCGACGCAGCTCGCCCTGGGCGATCCGTACACCCAGACGCTGCGTCGCCTCACGACGGAGCAGCGCGCCCGGCTGGCACCGTGGGTGCGACCGTCCTGACCCCGGTGCCCCGCCCGGTCAGGCCCGCGGGTAGGGCCACGGGTTGAAGCGGCACGTCTTGCCGTCCATCGGCACGACGCCCTCGGGGTCGAGCTCGGCGATGTCGTTGTTCGCGGTACCGAACGTCTGCTGCATCATCACCGGTGCCAGCCCGCCCTCCACCTCGCACGGCTGATGCGCCTGGTAGCCGATCGCGTGGCCGACCTCGTGGTTGACCATGTACTGCCGGTACGAACCGATGTCGCCCTGGTACGCGACCGCCCCGCGAACCCAGCGCGGCTCGTTGAGAACCACCCGGTCGATGCCCGGGTTGTAGCAGGACACCTCCAACTGGATGTCGTAGCCGCACGCCTGCCGGACCGTCATCTGCGACGTGAGCGAGATCCGGAACGTCGGTTCCCCGGAGTCGATCCGCTGGAACGCGAACCGCGGGTCCTGCGTCCAGCTCTTCGGGTTGGCCAGGGTCTGGTCGACCATCCGGGCGAAGGACTCGTCGCCACCGAAGCCCGCGGTGTCGACGCCGCCCTCGACCTCGACCGTGTACGTGAAGACCTGTTCGGTGCCCTGACCGACCTTCGGGCCCGTGCCGGGGACGACACGCCAGGTCGCCGCGCCGGTCTCGGTGAAGGAACCACCGTCGGGCAGTGCGCCGGACGGGATAGTCGCGGCGAAGTTGCCGTCGCCCTGCGGGGGCACCCCGATCACGCCGGTACCGTCCGCCGTGTTGCTGCGGGCTCCGAACCCCGGATCACCGAGGGTCTCCGAGTCGGACCCGCCCCCGCGGACGGCGTCGACGATCACCAGGATCGTCACCACGACCAGGATCGGGATCGCGTAGGCGCGCCATCCGTAGGTCGAGACGAACCTGCCGAGCCTGCTCTGCTTGCGGACCTGACGTTCCGGGCGCGGACCACGGGGGCGGCCCGTGTCCTCCCCGATCGGGTCCCACTGCGCCCGCAGCGGCTGGTGCGAGCCGCGCTCACGCTCCGCCGTGCCACCCGGGTCGGCCCGGCGACCTGTGCCGGCAGTGCGGTCGGGGTCTTCCAGCCGCAACGGGTGTTCATCCCGCACTCGCGGTCCTCCGCCTCGATCCGTCACGGGACCAGAGTCTCACAAGTGCGGGCTCGTCCCGCCCGACACCACCGGTCCGGGACCGCCCGCCGTCCCCGATAGTCGGGCCGTGACCTGCGATGGGACGACATTTACGTGCACTGGACATCGCGCTGTGACAGTGACCTGGAATACTCGACGGGAACGGCATGCGTCATTTCACGGATGACCGGATGCTCGTTCCGTATTGTTCGATCACTTTGTGCACCCGGTGCCGTGAGCCACCTCACCCCCAGCACGAGGCACGGACGGTGAAAACGCAAGATTGGGAGCACGATGACTGAACTCGCGGATCGTTCCGCAGCGAACGGCCGGCAGCCGACCAAGCGCAGCACCCGCCTGCCCCGGGACGCCCGCCGGCTCCAACTCCTCCAGGCCGCGAGCGAGGTGTTCGTCAGCCGCGGCTACCACTCCGCAGGCATGGACGAGATCGCCGAGTGCGCGGGCGTGAGCAAACCCGTCCTCTACCAGCACTTCCCCGGCAAGCTCGACCTCTACCTCGCCGTACTGCAGAGTTACGTCGACAGCCTGATCTCGGGCGTGCGCCAGGCGTTGCGGTCGACCACCGACAACCGTCAGCGGGTGCGCGCCGCGGTGCAGGCCTTCTTCGACTTCGTCGACAACGACAGCCAGGGCTACCGACTGGTCTTCGAGTCGGACCTGATGGGCGACCCCCAGGTGCTGGCCCGCGTCGACCGCGCCACCGAAGCCTGCGTGGACGCGGTCTTCGACCTGGTCGCCCACGACTCCGGGCTCGACCCCTACCGGGCGCGCATCCTCGCGGTCGGGCTGGTGGGCACCAGCCAGTTCACCGCCCGCTACTGGCTGCAGGCGAGCCGGCCCATCCCCAAGGAGGAAGCGGTGGACACCACCGTCGCGCTCGCATGGGGTGGCCTCTCGCACGTGCCGATGCACCCGTGACGGCGCGCGACTGACCGAGCACGACCGACAGAGCACACGAAAACGGGGCGCGGAACCATCCGCGCCCCGTTTTCGTGTGTTCGGGTTCTCCCGACCGTCAGCTGGCGAAACCGACCTTGCGGCTGTCCGACGGACCGATCTCCACGTAGGCGACCTTCGCGGCCTGGATCAGGAACTTGCGGCCCTTGTCGTCGGTGAGGGCGAGGACTCCGGACGCGTCCGAACCGATCGCCGCGGACACGAGGTCGGTCACCTCTTCCGGGGTCTGCGCGCTGCTGATGACCAGCTCGCGCGGGCTGTCAGAAATGCCGATCTTGACCTCCACGGCCAACCTCCGAATTGTCGTGCCATCACTACCGTTGCCCAGGCTAGTGCAGCGGGTGACGCGAACACCCGATCACCGGTGTGCTGACAGCGAACACGCCGCCGGCGCCCCGGCTCAGACCAGGCCGAGGACCGCCATCCGCTCCGCGTGCCGCTGCTGCATCCGGTCGAACAGCGCCGCGACCCCGTTGAGGTCGCCGGTGGTGGTGAGCATCAGCTCCGTCAGCGCCTCCCGCTGCGCCATCACGTACTGCGCCTGGGTGATCGCCTCCCCCAGCAGCCGCCTGCCCCACAGCATCAGGCGGTCCTTCTCCTTGGTGCTCGCCGCGACGGCGGCACTGACCTCGTGCACCACGAACTCCGAGTGCCCGGTCTCCGCGAGCACCTCCCGGACGACGGCGCCGACGGACGGATCCAGCGCACCGGCGATCTCCCGGTAGAAGTCGGCGGCGATGCCGTCACCGACATGCGCCTTGACCAGCGATTCGAGCCAGGTCGACGGGTGGGTGGACGCGTGGTAGTCGTCGAGCGGCTGCACGAAGGGGGTCATCGCCTCGTAGACGTCGAGGCCGCGGTCGGCGAGCGCCGTCTCGAGCGTCTCGAAGTGGCGCATCTCGGCGCCGGCCATCCGGGCCAGCGCGACCCGGCCGGCCAGCGTGGGGGCCATCCGGGCGTCCTCGGCGAGGCGGTAGAAGGCGGAGATCTCGCCGTACGCCAGGACGGCGAACAGCTCACTCACACCGGGGTGATCGGCGGCGACGACGGACGACAGCGAATCGGCGGAATTGGCTCCCATGCCTCGACAGCCTAGACGCGTACCTGCGAACACCGGCGTGGCAGCTACCATGGTTGCGGGACGCCGCCTCGGATCGACCGATTCGGGTATTCGAGCGTATGTGGCGGCCCACGGAAAATGTGCGCGCACCTGATCCGCAGGTCCGTTCCCGCGCCGCGCCGAGACAACCGTCTCCGCGCAGGAAGCAGGAGGCGAGACCTCGGACGAGGGCACCCGACGAGAGTCGGACTTGGGTACGGCCCGGACGAAGAGCCGCGGCACCGCCCACCGGCCGGCAATCGGCCTGGCCCCGCTCGTGCGCGCGTGCCGACGAGGAAGGCCGGAGCACTGAGCAAGATCACGATCGACCACGAAGACGACGCGAGCGAGAACACGCTGTCCGCTCAGCTCGACGAGACCCACACCCCACCCACCTTCGCCGAGCTCGGCGTCCGCGACGAGATCGTCCGGGCACTGGCCGAGATCGGCATCGAACGCACCTTCGCGATCCAGGAGCTGACGCTGCCGCTCGCGCTGGCGGGCGACGACCTGATCGGTCAGGCACGCACCGGCATGGGCAAGACGTTCGGCTTCGGCGTGCCGCTGCTGCACCGGGTCGCCACCGCCGACTCCGGTACCGCCCCGCTCGACGGGACACCGCGGGCACTGGTCATCGTCCCCACCCGTGAGCTGTGCATCCAGGTCACCCAGGACCTGGTCAATGCGGGCAAGCACCTGAAGGGCAGCGAGGACCGCAAGCTCGAGGTGCTCTCGATCTACGGCGGCCGGCCCTACGAGACCCAGATCGAGGCGCTGCAGAAGGGCGTCGACGTGGTCGTCGGCACGCCCGGCCGTCTGCTGGACCTGGCGAAGCAGGGGCACCTGATCCTCGGCAAGATCGGCGTCCTGGTGCTGGACGAGGCCGACGAGATGCTCGACCTCGGCTTCCTGCCGGACATCGAGCGGATCCTGCAGATGGTGCCCGACGCCCGCCAGACCATGCTGTTCTCGGCGACCATGCCCGGCCCGATCATCACCCTGGCCCGGACGTTCCTGACCCGGCCGACGCACATCCGCGCCGAGGAGCCGGAATCGTCGGCGGTCCACGATCGCACCGCCCAGCACATCTACCGGGCCCACGCCCTGGACAAGGCCGAGATGGTCGCGCGGATCCTGCAGGCCGAGGGCCGGGGCGCGACGATGATCTTCACCCGCACCAAGCGCACCGCCCAGAAGGTCGCGGACGATCTGAACGAGCGCGGTTTCTCGGTCGGCGCCGTGCACGGCGACCTCGGGCAGATCGCCCGGGAGAAGGCCCTCAAGTCGTTCCGCTCCGGCAAGGTCGACGTCCTCGTCGCCACGGACGTCGCGGCCCGCGGCATCGACATCGACGACGTCACCCACGTCATCAACTACCAGTGCCCGGAGGACGAGAAGACGTACGTCCACCGGATCGGCCGCACCGGCCGCGCGGGCCGCACCGGCACCGCCGTCACCCTCGTCGACTGGGACGACGTGCCGCGCTGGCAGCTGATCGACAAGGCTCTCGACCTCGGCATCGCCGAGCCGATCGAGACGTACTCGAGCTCCGAGCACCTCTACTCCGACCTCGGCATCCCCACCGGCGTGAAGGGCACCATCCGCCGCCCGAAGCCCGAACGGGCGCAGGAGGTTTCGAGCGAGGGCTCGGATTCGGCGGAGCGTCCGCGGCGGACCCGCACCCGCAAGCGCACCCGCGGTGGTCGCATCGCGGAGTCCACCACCGCACCGGCGGACACCTCGCCGGAAACCGTTGCACCGGAACCCACTTCACCCACCGGTGAGACCGCCCCGGCGCGACGTCGCCGCCGGCGTCGGCGTCCGGCGGCCGGTTCCGCCGCGCCCGCTGCCTCCGCGTCCCCTTCGCCCGCGGAGTAACCGACAACAGTGCTCGCACCCGAGCGGCGCAGCCGTGCCGACGTCCTGGCCGCCTGCGCGATCGTCCTCGTGGTTCTCGTTGCCGCAGGCGCGATCTGGCTGACCAGTGACGCCCACGGAACCGAGTCGGTGACGGCCGTGAACCCGGCCGCACCGGCGGACACCGCGCTCGCGGTTCCCGACACCCTCACCGAGGCCTGGCACATCGACAGCGACGCCACCCGCACCCCATTGGTCGCGGGTGGCGCCGTCGTCGGTGCGGACGGGGACGCCGTCACCGGTCACGACCCGACCACCGGCGAACAGCTCTGGCAGTACCGGCGCGACCGGCCGCTGTGCGGGGCGATCGGAGCGTGGAACACCGCCGTCGCCGTGTACCCGGACGACCGGGGGTGCGGCCAGGTCACCCAACTCGACGGGTCGACCGGGGTCCGGCAGGCACAGCGGTCCAGCGACGCCGACGCGGACGTCAGCCTGTCGGAGGACGGCACCTACCTGACCTCGCGCGGCGACACCCGGCTGGAGGTGTGGCGTTCGGATCTGGTGCGCACCCTCGAGTTCGGCCGGGTCGACGCTCCGGTGACCCCCGGCGCCCAGCCCCGCACGGGGTGCACGCTGCTCTCGTCCGCGTCGAGCAGCAGCCGGCTCTCGGTGCTCGAATCGTGCCCCGGCGAGGAGCAGGTCCGGCTGAGCGTGCTCAATCCGGCGCCCAAGGACAACACCACGCCCGAGGAGTACGGCTCCCGCCTCCTGTCCGAGGCGGGCCCGTCCGGCTCCGGCGCCCGGGTGCTCGCGGTGTCCGGCGAACGCACCGCCATCTACCTCCCGCAAGGCGGGACCGCAGGCGCCACCGTGATCGTCGTCGACGGCACCGGCACCGAGGTGTCCCGGTTCGCGGCGCCCGCCGACGTGTCCCCCACCGCCGCCGTAGAACGCACCGGGTCGTTCTGGTCGTGGTGGACGGGTTCGCAGGTGATCACCCTTCGCACAACCGATTTCACGCCCGCCTGGACGGTCGACGGCGCGCTGGGCCCGGGCACGCCGATGGGCGGGCAGTTCCTCGTCCCCGTCGACGGTGCGATCGAGGTGCTCGACCCGGCCACCGGCACGCACATCCGGCGCATCACCGTCGACCGCGGCGTCGCGCCGACCGATCTCGGCGGGCTGCCGATCACGAGCGCCGCGGTCGGATCCGTTCTGCTCGAACAGCGCGGAGACGTTCTCGTCGCCCTCCGCTGACGCGGCGCGGCAGTCGCTCACTCGACACCGAGCCGGCACCGCCCCGCGATCACTCGGCAGTGAAGCTGCGCAACTCCGCTTCCCCGTCCCAGTACGCGACGAGGTTCGCCGCCAGCTCCCGGTACGCCTGGGCGCCCTTGTTGCTGCGTCCGGCGAGCACCGTCGCGCCCGACGCGCTCGCCTCGGCGAACCGGACGGTGCGGGGAATCGGCGGCGCGAGCACCGGCAGGTCGTAGCGATCCGCGACGTCGGAGAGCACGTCGCGGCTGTGGGTCGTGCGCGCGTCATACAGCGTGGGCAGAGCCCCGAGCAACGTCAGCTCCGGGTTCGTGATCTGCTGGACCTCGGTGACCGTGCGCAGCAACTGCCCGACACCCCGGTGCGCGAGCGTCTCGCACTGCAACGGAACCAGGACCGCGTCGGCCGCGGTGAGACCGTTGAGGGTGAGCACACCGAGCGACGGCGGACAGTCGAGCAGCACGACGTCGTAGTCGTCGCCCAGAGTGGCGAGCGCCCGCTTGAGGGTGAACTCGCGCCCCGGACGCATCAACAGCACGGCCTCCGCCCCGGCGAGGTCGATCGTCGCCGGAACGAGGGAGAACCCCTCCTCCGTATCGAGGATGACCTCGCGCAGCGGCAACTGCCCGGTCAGCACCTCGTGGACCGACGCCTCGAGCCGGTCCGGATTGTGCCCGAGCGAGAACGTCAGACATCCCTGCGGGTCGAGGTCGACGACCAGCACCTTGCGTCCGAGACCCGCCAATGCGGCCGCGAGCGACGCGACCGTCGTGGTCTTCGCGACCCCACCCTTTTGATTCGCCACCGCGAGCACTGTTGTCACGACGGAGATCATTGCCTACTCGGGCGTCCCATGCGACCCACACGCCTGAGATGATGCGACGGTGTCGACTTCCACGCCCGAAAACACACGAACCGGCCACCCGGCAACCAGGAACCTCGCCGACGCCCGCATCGTCCTGCTCCGCCACGGCCAGACCGAGTGGGCAGCGGCCGGACGCCACACCGGGCGCACCGACGTGGCGCTCACCGCGGAGGGCGAGAAGCAGGCGCGGGAGACCGGGCGCCGGATCGACGCGCTGGGGCTGCGTGACACGGAGGTGCTGTGCAGCCCGCGCGAGCGGGCGGTGCGCACCGCCGAGGTCGCCGGTCTGAACACCCGCACCTGGGACGCCCTGGTCGAGTGGGACTACGGCGACTACGAGGGACTCACGACCGCCGAGATCCGGGAGACGGTCCCCGGGTGGACGGTGTGGACGCACCCCTGCCCCGGCGGGGAGGGCTTCGACGCGGTGGATTCCCGCGCCGAACTGGTGCTGGCCGTCGCCGAGTCCCGGTTGCCCGAGGGTGACGTCGTCCTCGTCGGGCACGGCCACTTCTCCCGGGCCCTGATCGCACGGTGGGCCGGGTTGCCGCTGGTCGAGGGCAGGCGGTTCGCACTGTCGCCGGGAGCGATCACGGTCCTCGGGTTCGACCACGGCGTCCGCCAGATCGTCAGCCACAACGTGCACTGACCCGCAGCCCGTCGAGTGCGAGAACGAAAGAGGTACAGCATGATTCGCCGGATCAGGCCCGACGACGTCCCAGCCGTCACCGGCCTGGTGTACGAGCTCGCGGAGTACGAGAAGGCCCGCCACGAGTGCACCGTCACCGAGTCCCAGCTGGAGGCCGCACTGTTCGGCCCGGCGCCGGCGGCGTTCGGTCACGTCGCCGAGGAGGACGGCGTCGTGGTGGGAACGGCGCTGTGGTTCCGCAACTTCTCGACCTGGGACGGCGTGCACGGCATCTACCTCGAGGACCTGTACGTGCAGCCACGGTCCCGTGGCCGGGGACACGGGAAGGCACTGCTGGCGACGCTGGCCAAGGAATGCGTCGACCAGGGTTACACCCGCCTCGCCTGGTCGGTGCTGAAGTGGAACACGCCGTCGATCGAGTTCTACGACGCCCTCGGCGCCCGCGCCCAGGACGAATGGACCGGCTACCGCCTCAGCGGGACGGCGCTGCGCGAGCTGGCCGCGACGGCGTAGCCGGCGGCGGGGATGCCGGTCGCCCGTCGGGCCGGCGGATGAGCGCCGTCAGTCCCGGTCGGCCGTGTCCCCGCCGTACTCCTGCGCCATCCACCGCGACGTCGGCCCGGCAAACAGGAAGGCCAGCGCCGGGACGACGATCACCGCGCAGAGCACCCCGAGGATCGGCTGGTGCGAGTCGGTCAGCAGCGACCACACCACCGGCAGCAGCAGCAGCTGGGCGACGACCGCGATCGCCCGGCCCCACCGACGACCCCGCAGCAGTGCCAGGCCGGCGGCCAGGACCGCCCCGCCCAGGATCACGAACCAGGCGGCGGTGCCGTACGGGTTGGCGGCCTCACCGTCGTGGCCGAGCAGTCCGCGCACGACCAGCACGATCGCGACGACGACGGCCAGCGCACCCTCGAAAGCGACGAGGCCTCCCGCCCATCGGACGGTGGTGGGCGTACTGGGAGGTGTGGGCGACTCGGACACGGCGCCAGCCTATAGAACGGCGCACCGAATGCCGTCGGCTCCCCGCGTCACGTCCCCGCTAGGCTGGGCACCCGTGCGCGCGCTGCTGATCGTCAACCCCAACGCAACCTCGACCACCGCCGCGGCGCGTGACCTGCTCGCGCACGCCCTGTCGAGTCGCGTGCAGGTACGGGTGGTCCACACGACGCATCGCGGCCATGCCGCCGAACTGGCCCGCCGAGCGCCCCTCGAGGGCATCGGGCTGATCATCGTGCACGGAGGGGACGGCACCGTCAACGAGGTCGTCAACGGACTTCTGGGCGCCCCGGTACCGGGCTCGATGATCGCGGTCCCCATCGGACCCACCCCTCTCGTCGCCGTGGTCCCGGGCGGATCGGCGAACGTGTTCGCCCGCTCGCTCGGTATCGACCCGGACCCGGTGGTCGCGACGAATCAGCTGATCGAGCTGCTCGAGCTGCGCGAGCGCCGCCGCATCGGACTCGCGCACTGCGACGGGCGCTGGTTCACGTTCAACGCCGGCCTCGGTCTCGACGCGCAGGTGTGCGAGGCGATCGACCTCGCCCGCGCCAAGGGACACGCGGCGACCCCCGCCCGCTACGTCCGCACGGCGGTCCGCGCGTTCTTCCGCAACCGCCGCCTCGAACCCACGCTGACCGTCGAGATCCCGGGAACCGATCCGGTGGACGGCGTGCACTACGCGTTCGTCTCGAATTCGAGCCCGTGGACGTATCTGAACCAACGCCCCGTCGCGGTCAACCCGGAAACCGGGTTCGACACCGGCCTCGGCGTGTTCGCGATGCGGACGATGAGCGTGGCCGCGACGATGCCGGTGGTTCGCCAACTCCTCACCCAGGGAGCGAGCCCCAAGTCCCGCAAGCTCTTTCGTGTCGACGACGCCCCACGGGTCCGAATCCGGTCGACCGTCCCGATCGGGCTGCAACTGGACGGCGACTACATCGGCAAACGCACCGACGTGGAATTCATCGCGGTCCGGGAGGCGCTGACGGTGGTGGCTCCGAGCCTGGGATGACCGGGGGCGGTGGTGAAGGCCGTCGACCGCCTGGGCCAGGTCACGCCCGGCAACCCCCACTAAGGGCAAAGGCGAAAAAAACTCTACCCCCATACTGCAATCTCGCCGTCAGCGGGGTACAAAGTAATGCAGACCACATCGGGTGACCCACTTGAAGTGAGTTACCCCACGGACGGGCCATTTTCTATTGACTTCCTGCGCGTTCGTGAAAGCATTCACAAGCAACAGCGCGGAAACATTCGCCCGAACCGCGCATGACTTACGCGAAACGACACGGTGCGCGACACCACAACCACCCGGTACGCAGCGCATCACCACGACACGGTGCGCTCGCACCCAGCAAAGGAGCAGAGAAGATGGACTGGCGCCACAAGGCAATCTGTCGGGACGAGGACCCGGAGTTGTTCTTCCCTGTGGGAAACAGTGGGCCGGCCATCGCGCAGATCGCCGACGCCAAGCTGGTGTGCAACCGGTGCCCCGTCACCGCTGACTGCCTCTCCTGGGCACTCGAGTCCGGCCAGGACGCCGGCGTCTGGGGCGGCATGAGCGAGGACGAGCGCCGCGCACTCAAGCGTCGGAACGCGCGCACCCGGGCCCGCAGCGCGGTCTAGTCACCGAACATCCCACATGAGGCCCGGCCGCCGAAAGGCGCCGGGCCTCATGTGCGTTCGCGACCGACCCCGCGAATCCCGACCCACCGCACCGTCACACGCGACGCTGCCGCACCGTTCACAGACGGGCTGCCGCACCGTTCACAGACGGGCTGCCGCCCGGCGGCCCAGCGGAACCCGAAGTGCCGCTTCGGTACCGCCCTGGGGACCGGGCCGCAGACCGAGCGAGCCACCGAGCTCCGCCGACACCAGCGTCCGGACGATCTGCAGTCCCAGGCTCTCCGAACGCTCGAGACTGAACCCCTCGGGCAGACCGGCACCGTCGTCGTGGATCACCACGTCCAGCCACCGCGCCGACCGACTCGCCCGCATCGTCACCGTCCCACCCTGCCCCGGCTCGTACCCGTGCTCGAACGCGTTCTGGACCAGCTCCGTGAGCACCAGCACCAGGGGCGTCGCCCGCTCCGCCGGAAACACCCCGAAACTGCCCTCCCGCCGGATCTGGACGGCACTGTTGACCACCGCGACATCGGCCATGATCGGCACCAGCCGGTCGACCACCTCGTCGAGATTGACCTCCTCGTCGACCGACATCGACAGGATGTCGTGGACCAGGGCGATCGACGTGACCCGGCGCACCGACTCGGTCAGCGCGAGGCGCGCCTCGTCGTGCTGCGTCCGGCGGGCCTGCAACCGCAGCAGCGCCGCGACGGTCTGCAGGTTGTTCTTCACCCGGTGGTGGATCTCCCGGATCGTCGCGTCCTTGCTGAGCAGGGCCCGGTCCCGCCGCTTGACCTCGGTGACGTCCCGGATCAACACCACCGCACCCGCGGGCTGGCCACCCGGCCGCAGCACCAGCGTGCGCAGCAACACGATCGCCCCGCGAGCCTCCACCTCCACGCGTTTGCCCGCCTTGCCGGCCAACGCGGCCCGGATGTCGGTCGCGACGTCCTGCGCGTCGAACGGGTCGGTGATCAACGTCCGGGTCACCGACGCCAGATCCCGACCGGTCAGCGTCGTGGTCGTCAACCCCATCCGGTGATAGGCCGAGAGCGCGTTCGGGCTCGCGTAGACGACGGTGCCGTCGGGATCGAGGCGGATGAACCCGTCCCCGGCGCGGGGGCTCGACAGGATCTCGCTGCGCTCCTCGGGCGTCGGAAAGGTGCCCTCGCTGATCATCTGGCACAGCTCGGTCGCGCAGTCCAGGTATGCGACCTCGAGCGGGCTCGCCTGCCGTTGCTGCGTCGGGTTGGTGTCCCGGCTCAGGACCGCGATCACGTCGCCGTTGCAGCGCACCGGGACCGCCTCCCGCCGGACCGGCGCGTCCTCGGTGGCCGGACCGTCCGGGACCCGCACGATCCGCCACTCCGACAGCGCCTGCCGCACGTGCGGATGCTCGACATCGGACACGACCCACCCGACGGCATCCTCCGCGAACGCCGTCGGCGCCGTCGTCGGCCGGCACTGCGCGACGCACACCAGTTCCGCGTCGTCCGCGGGCTCGGCTGCGCCGGCGTCGGTCGCCACCCACAACAGCACGTCGGCGAAGGACAGGTCGGCGAGCAACTGCCACTCCCCGACCACCCGCTGCAGGTGGTCGACCGCGTAGCCGGGTAGATCGGTGTGCTCGGCGAGCAGGTCACTCAGGGTCGACATCGAGCGTGGAGATCAGGAGATGACGGCGATCAGGTCGCCCTGCTGGATCACGTCACCAACCGAGACGTCGACCGAGGAGACGGTGCCGTCCACCTCCGCGATCACCGGAATCTCCATCTTCATCGACTCCAGGATCACCAGGGTGTCACCCTCCTTCACCTCGTCTCCCGTGGAGACAACGACCTCGAAGACGGTGGAAACCATCTCGGCGCGCACGTCCTCTGCCATCGGGCACCTCGCTTGTGTAGACCTGCCAGTGAAAGTACAGCCAACCACACATGGAACAATGGTCCCGAGCGAGATCGGAAAGAAGGGAGACAACCATGGGTAAGCGTGGTCGCAAGAAGCGCAGCCGCAAGGGCAGTGCCGCCAACCACGGCAAGCGTCCCAACGCCTGAGCGCGTAGACGAAGCCTCACGAGGGCCGGACACCAGCACGGTGTCCGGCCCTCGTCGCGTTCACGGCCGCGGATCCCGGTGGGTGTTCAGGCGGGCGGCCCGGCGCGCGAGGTGGTCGCGCTCGGCGAGGGTGGGCGCCTTCCCCGCCGCCTCGGCGTACAGCCGGGCCGCTGTCACCGGGTCACCGTCACACTCGTGAAGGTACGCCGCCACCGCGGTGTGACGGGGCAGGGAGTCGTCCAACTCCGCGAGCGCGGCCAGACCTGCCCGCGGCCCGTCGGCCTCGCCGACGGCCACCGCGCGGTTGAGCCGGGCGACAGGGCTGTCGGTCAGGCGCACGAGCTCGTCGTACCACTCGACGATCTGCACCCAGTCCGTCTCCTCGGCCGTGGCCGCGTCGGCGTGCAGTGCCGCGATCGCCGCCTGGGCCTGGTACTCGCCCAGCCGGTCCCGCGCGAGCGCGGCCTGCAGGATCTCGATGCCCTCGGCGATCTCCGCCGTCTCCCACCGACCGCGGTCCTGTTCGGCGAGCGGTACCAGGCTGCCGTCGGGCGCGGTCCGCGCCGCCCGCCGCGCATGGTGGAGCAGCATGAGCGCGAGCAGCCCCGACACCTCTGGATGGTCGATCGCGGACGCCAGCTGCCGGGTGAGCCGGATGGCCTCGGCAGCGAGGTCCACATCACCGGAGTAGCCCTCGTTGAACACCAGGTAGAGCACCCGCAGCACGGTCGCGACATCGCCGGGCCGGTCGAGCCGCACGCCGGCGACCGTGCGCTTGGCCCGGCTGATCCGCTGCGCCATCGTCGCCTCGGGCACCAGGTACGCCCGGGCGATCTGACGGGTGGTCAGCCCGCCCACGGCGCGCAGCGTCAGCGCGACCGCGGACGACGGCGTCAGCGAGGGGTGCGCACAGAGGAAGTAGAGCTGCAGGGTGTCGTCCACCGCGGACACGGGCCCGGACGTCCGTTGCCCGTCGACTGCGTCCTCGCGCCGTCGACGTGCCACGTCCGCCCGGGTGGCGTCGAGGAACCGGCGCCAGGCCACGGTGACCAGCCAGCCCTTCGGATCACGCGGCGGGTCGGTCGGCCAGACCCGGACCGCCTCGAGCAACGCGTCCTGTACGGCGTCCTCGGCCGCCGCGAAATCCGCGCCGCGGCGGACGAGGATCCCGAGCACCGTCGGCGTGAGGCCGCGCAGCAGGTCCGCGTCCACCACTGCACCGTCCACACGAGCCCCGTCCACACGAGCCCCGTTCACACGAGCCCCGTTCACGCAGGCATCACTCGGTGATGGTGGGCGACGCGGTCAGGAACGGACGCAGTTCGAGCCATTCGTGGATCGGCTTCGCACCCGCCCCGGGAGCCGCGGACAACTCGCCGGCGAGTTCGAGGGCCCGCTCGTAGCTGTCGACGTCGATCACCATCCACCCGGCGACGAGGTCCTTCGTCTCGGCGAACGGTCCGTCGGTGACCGGCGGACGACCCTCGCCGTCGTACCGGACGAACGTGCCCTCGGGAGCCAGCGCCTGGGCGTCGACGAACTCGCCGGTCTCCTCGAGCTTCGCCGCGAAGTCGTTCATGTACTGCATGTGGGCCGAGATCTCCTCCGGCGTCCACCGGTCCATGGGGACGTCGTTGACCGCGGCCGGCGCGCCGCGGTAGTGCTTGAGCAGCAGGTACTTGGCCATGGTGATTCTCCTCTGCGCTGTGCAACCCATTGTGGTCGCGTTCACAGCTGGGACGGAGCAGGCTTCGGCTTCTCGACATCACCTGTCGAACTCGTCGGAGAGAAAACGACCCGGGCCGGGACCGACTGGTCCCGGCCCGGGCCGTGGGTTCGTTGTGGTGGCTTCGCTGTGGCGCGGACGCCTACTGCCCCGGATCCACCCGGGTGATGATCGTGGTCTGGCTCAGCTGGACGCGCAGCCGCTGCCGCAGGCTGTCCGGGGCGTGTTCGCCGCCGCACTTGCGCGCGAGCAACGACTTGACCTTGGCCTCGATGCCGTACGCCTCGAAGCAGGACCCGCAGTCCTCCATGTGCTGCTGCAGCCGCGCACGGGTGCGGTCGTCGCATTCGTTGTCGAGCATCAACCACACGTCGGCGATCACGGCCGAGCAGTCGAGCCGGTCGAATTCGTTCTGCTCGCTCACCGGGACGCCTCCTGCTCCTGGCCTGCGCCGGCCCGGTTGAAACCACGGTCGCGGGCCACATCGGCGAGCAGTCCGCGCAATTGCTTGCGGCCGCGGTGCAGCCGCGACATCACGGTGCCGATCGGGGTGCCCATGATCTCCGCGATCTCCTTGTACGGGAAACCCTCCACGTCCGCGTAGTACACGGCCATCCGGAACTCCTCCGGAAGCTGCTGCAGGGCGTTCTTGATGTCGTCGTCGGGGAGCGCGTCGAGCGCCTCCACCTCCGCCGAACGCAGCCCCTGGGAGGTGTGCTCGGCGGTCGCGGCGAGCTGCCAGTCGGTGATCTCGTCCGTGGGGTACTGCGCGGGCTGACGCTGCTTCTTGCGGTACGAGTTGATGTAGGTGTTCGTCAGGATCCGGTACAGCCACGCCTTGAGGTTGGTGCCCTCCTTGAAGGACCGGAACGCCGAGTACGCCTTGACGTACGTCTCCTGCACGAGGTCCTCGGCATCGGCCGGATTGCGGGTCATCCTCAGCGCAGCGCCGTACAGCTGGTCGAGGAGCGGGAGGGCGTCCCGCTCGAAACGCTGCGTCAGCTCCGCCTCCGACTCGACGGCCGGGTCTGCCCCGGGGGGTGCGTCCGCGGCGACGTCGCCGGGTCCGCTCAGGTCGTTGGGCACTTCGCTCAGGTCGTTGGGCACGGTGATCCCTTCGCTCTCGTCAGAGATCAAGGCTACCGCCCCCGCACCGACCGACCGAGCGGCAGCATCACGCGAACTCTGCACTGCGGGACGTTCGAGGCACTGCACCGACACCGGCGGCTCCTTCCGACATGGACCAGGGTGTTTCGTGCAACGCGCCGAGGGCGGCGACTGTTCCCGCTCGCGAGGGACGCACGGCGGGGACCTAGAGTCGGACGGCATGGCAGGTTCCGCTACTCCCGCAACGCAGGCGCTGGTCAAGGCCAAGGTCGCGCACCGGGTCCACAGCTACGACCACGATCCCGGCAGCGCCTCGTACGGCACCGAGGCCGTCGACGCGCTCGCCGGCGAGCTCGGCCTGGACGCGGCGCAGATCTTCAAGACGCTCGTCGTCAAGACCGCGGACGGCAAACTCGCCGTGGCGGTCCTCCCGGTGCCGCACAAGCTCTCCCTCAAGGCCGCCGCCGCGGCTCTCGGTTCGGGCAAGGCGGTGATGGCCGATCAGGCGGAGGCGCAGCGCTCGACCGGATACGTGCTCGGCGGCATCTCCCCGCTCGGCCAACGCCGCACGCTCCCGACCGTGATCGACTCCTCGGCCACCACCTGGGACCGGGTGCTGTGCAGTGCGGGACGACGCGGCCTCGAGATCGATCTCGATCCGGCGGATCTCGTCCGCCTCACCGGCGCCGTGCTCGCTCCGATCACCGCTGGTTGACGCGTCGGGAAATACTCTCTCCGGCCGGACGGTTGCACGACACAACATGTTTCCGACAGCGAAGAAAGCGGGTGCCCTCGTGACCGTCCCCCTCTCCATCCTCGACGTGGCACAGATCGGCGAGGGCGAGAGCTCCGGGGACAGTTTCCGGTGGAGCGTCCGGATGGCCCAGGCCGCCGAACGCCAGGGCTACCGGCGCATCTGGTACGCCGAGCACCACAACATGCCGTCCATCGCGTCCTCCGCGACCAGCGTGCTGATCGCACACATCGCCGCCAACACCGAATCCATCCGGCTCGGTTCCGGCGGCGTCATGCTGCCCAACCATGCGCCGCTGACGATCGCCGAGCAGTTCGGCACCCTCGCGGAACTTCATCCCGGACGCATCGACCTCGGGCTCGGCCGGGCGCCCGGCAGCGACCAGCAGACGATGCGGGCACTGCGCCGCGATCCGTCGTCCGCGGACTCGTTCCCGCAGGACGTGCTCGAACTGCAGGGGTATCTCACGGGACCGTCCCGGATCCCGGGGATCGAGGCGGTGCCGGGCCGCGGCACCGGGGTGCCGCTGTACATCCTCGGTTCGTCGCTGTTCGGCGCCAAGCTGGCCGCGATGCTGGGCCTGCCCTACGCGTTCGCGTCGCACTTCGCGCCGGACGCACTCGACGACGCCGTCGCGCTCTACCGTCGCGAGTTCCGGCCGTCCGCGCAGCTCGAGCAGCCGTACCTGATCGCCGCCGTCAACGTCATCGCCGCCGACACCGAGGACGAGGCCCAGCGCCTCTTCACCGCGACCAAACGCAGTCGCGTCCAACGGTTCGTCGGGCGCGGCCGGACCTTCACCCCGGAGGAGACCGACCTCGTCCTCGAGTCGCCGGCGGGCCGGCAGGTGCTGGGCATGATGCGCCACACCGGCGTCGGCACCGCGCGGCAGGTGCGCGACTACCTCGACTCCTTCACCGACCGGACCGGAGCCGACGAGCTCATGGTCGTCTCCTCCGTCACCGAACGCGCCGCGTGGCTGCGCTCGCTCGAGCTCGTCGCCGAGGTCAGCGAGCTGACCAGCCTCGCCCACTGACTCCGGGTCCTGTCGGAGACAGGACCGTGACGTCGCTGTCGGATGCCCGGCCCCGGGCGGTCAGAGCAGGCTGATCTGCTCCCCCACCGCGGATCCGGCGGGTCCGGCGGGCGCGATCAGGTCGGGGCCGTCGTTGCGCACACTGTTCACGCGGTCGGAGACATCCCGGATCTCGATGCCCGCGGCGATCTCCTCCGAGATCCCCGCGGCCAGGAGGTCGGCAGGCACGTCCGCGTCGGGATCGAGCCAGCGGTCCCAGTGCTCGGCGGTGAGGATCAGCGGCATCCGGTCGTGCACCGACTGCAGCGCACCGACCGCGTCGGTGGTGAGGATGGTGCAGCTCAGCAGGGGCGGCGCCGCGCCGGGCCGGGCGCCCGGCGCGTGCCACACCGACCACAGTCCGGCCATGAACAGGGTGGACCCGTCCGCCGGGGTCATGAAGTGCGGCACCTTCGCGACCTTGCCGCCCGCTCGGGGTTCACTCGTCCACTCGTACCAGCCGTCCATCGGCACCAGGGCCCGCTTGGACTTCACCGCCGCCCGAAACGCGGGTTTGTCGGCAGCGGTGTCCGAGCGGGCGTTGAACAGCGGCGCCGACCGCACCGGGGCACCGTCGTCACCGGCCTTCGTCCACGGCGGCACCAGACCCCAGCGCATCCGGCGGATCCGCCGCGTCGCGGGGCCCTCCGGATGGTCGTGGTCGTGGCGCGCAACCACCGCCAGCACCGGATCGGTGGGCGCGACGTTGTACCGCTCCGTCGGCTGGGGTGGCGCCGACGCCGCCTCGTCGATCGCATCCAGCTCGACCGCGAGCAGCGCCGGGTCCACGGTCGTCGCATATCTGCCGCACATGACCCCATTGTGTCCCCGCTCTCCGACAACCGCGATCGGCGCACCTCGGGTCGACGAACGACCGCGATGCCGGGCGCTGCACCGGAACCGACGGCGATGCGGGAAGATGGTGCACGTGAGTCTGTGGAGAGCGCCCCTCGCCGAATCGCCCGTGCACGCGACGGTCACCCTGCCCGGGTCGAAGTCCATCACCAATCGGGCCCTGATTCTCGCGGCGCTCGCGGACGGACCCTCCACGATCACCGGCGCGCTGCGCAGCCGCGACACCGACCTGATGATCGACGGCCTGCGCGGGCTCGGCGTCCGGATCGACGAGGTCGACGGCACACCGACGACCCTGCGCGTCACCCCCGGGCCGCTGCACGGCGCAGCGGTCGACTGCGGCCTCGCCGGCACGGTCATGCGGTTCCTGCCGTCGGCGGCCGCGCTGGCCGCGGGCACCGTCTCGTTCGACGGTGACGAGCAGGCACGCACCCGGCCGCTCGCCACCATCCTCGACGCACTGCGCCGCCTCGGGGTGACCGTCGACGGCGACGGTCTCCCGTTCACCGTGACGGGACGCGGAGCGGTGCCCGGCGGCGACGTCACGATCGACGCGTCCGGGTCGTCGCAGTTCGTGTCCGGTCTCCTGCTCTCCGCGCCCCGCTTCGACGCGGGCGTCACCGTTCGCCACTCCGGCGGGTCGCTGCCGTCGATGCCGCACATCGACATGACGGTCGAGATGCTGCGCACCGCCGGGGTGACCGTCCTGACACCCCGCGACGGCGGCACGGCGGACACCTGGACGGTGTTGCCCGGCACGGTGAGTGCCGTGGACTGGGTGGTCGAGCCGGACCTGTCGAATGCGACCGCGTTCCTCGCGGCCGCCGCCGTCACCGGCGGCACCGTGCGGGTGCCGCTGTGGCCGTCGCGCACGACGCAGCCGGGCGACGCCATCCGCGACATCCTCACCGACATGGGCGCGCAGGTCCGTCTCGAGAACGGCACACTCGCCGTGACGGGCCCGGAGTCGTTGCGCGGCATCGACATCGACCTCCACGACATCGGCGAGCTGACCCCGACGGTCGCGGCCCTCGCGGCCCTCGCCGACGGCCCGTCCGTCCTGCGCGGCATCGCACATCTCCGAGGCCACGAGACGGATCGCCTCGCCGCGCTGGCCACCGAGATCAACAAACTCGGCGGCGCCGTCAGCGAGACCGAGGACGGCCTCCGCATCGAACCTCGCGACCTGCACGGCGGCAGCTGGCACTCGTACGCGGACCACCGCATGGCCACCGCCGGTGCGATCGTCGGGCTGGTCGTCGACGGCGTCGACATCGAGGACGTCGAGACCACGGCGAAGACCCTCCCCGGATTCGAAAAGCTCTGGGAGACAATGCTCAACCGCCCGATCGAGGCCCACTCCTGAACGCCCGCCGGTACGACGAGTCCGACGTCCGGATCCGTCCGGGCAAGGGCTCGCGGCCGCGCACCAAGACCCGGCCCGAGCACAAGGCCGCGGAGACCGCGATGGTGGTCTCGGTGGACCGCGGGCGGTGGGGGTGCGTACTGGGCGGCGACCCGGACCGCCTGGTGGTGGCAATGCGGGCACGCGAACTCGGGCGGACACCGATCGTCGTCGGCGATCGGGTCGGCGTGGTCGGCGACCTCTCCGGCCGAGTGGACACCCTCGCCCGCATCGTCCGCGTCGAGGACCGCACGACGGTGTTGCGCCGCACCGCGGACGACACCGACCCGTACGAACGCGTGGTCGTCGCCAACGCGTCACAGCTGCTGATCGTGGTCGCGCTGGCCGACCCTCCCCCGCGCACCGGATTCGTCGAGCGGGCTCTGGTCGCAGCGTACGTCGGCGGACTGGAGCCGATCCTGTGCCTGACGAAGGGGGATCTCGCCGATCACCGCGAGTTCGCCGCCGCGTTCGAGGACCTCGACGTGCCGGTGGTGCTGGCCGGCACCGCCGAGCCACTCGACGCGCTGCGGCACACCCTGGCAGGCACGGTCACCGCACTGATCGGACACTCCGGCGTCGGCAAGTCGACCCTCGTCAATCGTCTTGTGCCCTATGCGGATCGGGCCACCGGCGTGGTCTCCGGCGTGGGCAAGGGCAGACACACCTCCACGCAGTCGGTCGCGCTACCGCTGCCGGCCCTGGCCGATGAAGCACCCGACCCCGCGCGTGGCTGGGTCGTCGACACCCCGGGCATCCGGTCGTTCGGGCTGGCGCACATCTCCCCCGACGACGTGATGGGTGCATTCACCGACCTCGCCGCCGCCATCGAGGACTGCCCGCGCGGCTGCACCCACCTCGGCCCGCCCGCCGACCCCGAATGTGCACTCGACCGACTCGACGGCCAGGCCGCCCGCCGGGCGGGCGCCGTGCGTCAACTCCTGGTCGCGCTGTCGTCCAACGACACCTGGTGACAGATCACGGTTGCACGTCGAGCGTGTGACGGGCGCAACAATCACGCGACACCGGTGTTTACACTGTACGAGCTCACTCTGATTCGAATCAGCTCACAAGGTCACGGCACCGGCGGTCGCCCGCCATCACGATCCGGACGGATCGTCCGCCGTCACGACACAAGGGAGATTTCCAGATGGGTAGCTTCGACGAAGTCCTCGCGGCCGGGTCCTCGATTCTCGGCGACGTCAAGAGCATCATCGCCACCCTCGTCGATCTCGGATCGTCGATCGTCGGCTCCTGAACCGACACGCCGCGTCCTGATGCACCGAGGGCACCCGGACGCGGCGTCGGCGTGTCAACGCCTGACCAGGCGGCGCAGTCCGCGCTTCTTCCTCGACTCGAGGATCGCCGTCCGCAGGCCCCGCGCCCGGCCGGTGGCCGGGTCCACGACGAGGACGGTCTCACGACCGTCCCACTTGCGTTCGGACGCGGTCTCGGGCGCATCGTCGACGGTGTCGACGAGGTACTTGTTCGGCAGCGACAGCTTGGCGATCGTGCGCCACGACTTCGCGTACTGCACCAGGAGCGGCCCCGTGGTGTACGGCAGGTCGTACTTCTCGCACAACTCGCGCACCCGCACCGCGATCTCCGCGTACCGGTTCGACGGCAGGTCGGGGAACAGGTGGTGCTCGATCTGGTAGCTGAGGTTGCCGGTCATGAAGTCCATGCCGCGACCACCGGAGATGTTGGCGCTGCCGAGCATCTGACGCAGGTACCACTGAGCCTGATTCTCGTTCTCGATGTCTTCCTTCGTGAACTTCTCGGCGCCGTCCGGGAAGTGTCCGCAGAAGATGACGGCATTCGTCCACAGGTTGCGGATCACGTTCGCGGTCATGTTCGCGGTCATCGTGGACTTCCACGCCTTGCCGGTCAGCGCCGGGAACAGCACGTAGTCCTTGAGGACCTGCTTGCCGACCTTCTCGCCGACCTCGCGCAGCTTGCGCTTGGTCTCCTCGCGGTCGTCACGACCCTTGGCCACCTTGCCCAGCTCGAGGTGCTGGATCGCGACGCCGTACTGGAACAGCAGTGCCAGCAGGGCGTTGTAGGCGATGTTGCCGTAGTTGAACGGCGACCACCGCTGGTCGCGGGTGACCCGCAGCAGGCCGTATCCCACGTCGTCGTCCATGCCGAGGATGTTCGTGTACTTGTGGTGCAGGTAGTTGTGCGTCTGCTTCCAGTGCGCGGAGGGGTCGGCGTTGTCCCACTCCCAGTTGGCGGAGTGCACCTCGGGGTCGTTCATCCAGTCCCACTGCCCGTGCATCACGTTGTGCCCGAGTTCCATGTTCTCGATGATCTTCGCGACGCCGAGCATGCCGGCCCCGAGCAGCCACAGGGGACGCCGGCGGCTGCCGAACAGCACCGCACGACCACCGATCTCCAGGGACCGCTGCAGGCGGATGGTGTTGCGCACGTACCGGGCGTCGCGTTCTCCGCGCGACTCCTCGACGTCCCGGCGGATCGCGTCCAACTCTCGACCGAGCGTCTCGATGTCGGCCTCGGTGAGGTGTGCGTATTCCTTGATGTCCGATATAGCCATCGAATCTCCCGGACGTAGACTGCGGTTACCGGCCTTACCATACCGTAGGTTACGGCTCCGTAGGTTACGGCCAAGTTCCTGTGAGTAGACTCACAGGCCCCGCAGGCGCCGCAGCGCCGAGCGCAGTCCCACGCGACGTCCCGTCACCGGGTCGACCCGTCCCACCCTCGCCAGGTCGCCACGGAACTTCCGCTCCGACGACGTCTCCGGCGCATCGTCGGCCGTCGCCCGAAGGTATCGGTCCGGCAGGGACAGCTTCAACACCGTCCGCAACGACTGCAGATACTGCCTGGCGAACGGGCCGGTCGTGTAGGGGAGGTCGTACTTGTCGCACAACTCCTGCACCCGCACCGAGACCTCCCGCAGCCGGTTGCTGGGCAGGTCCGGGAACAGATGGTGCTCGATCTGGAAGCTGAGGTTCCCGGTCATGAAGTCGGTGACCCGCCCCCCCGAGATGTTGGCGCTGCCGAGCATCTGCCGCAGGTACCACTGCGGTTTCGTCTCCCGCTTCTGCTCCTCGATCGTGAACTTCTCGGCCCCGTCGGGGAAGTGACCGCAGAAGATCACCGCGTGCGCCCACACGTTGCGGATCACGTTCGCGGCCAGGTTCGCCGTCAGTGTGGTGCGCCACGCCGGGCCGGTCAGCGCCGGGAAGATCACGAAGTCCTTGACCACCTGCCGCGTCGCCTTGCGCGCGAACTCGCGGTCCACCTCGCGGCGGTGCTCCTCCCCCCGCAGTGCTTCGGCTTCCCGGGTGATGTGCCAGTCGTGCAGCGCGATTCCCCACTCGAAGGCCAGCGCGAGAACGACATTCGCGAGCGGCTGCACCAGGTTGACCGGGCGCCACGGCACGTCCCGGGTGATGCGGATGATCCCGAACTCGACGTCCTCGTCCATCCCGACGACGTTCGTGTACGTGTGATGGGAGTAGTTGTGGGCGCGCTTCCACTGCGCCGACGGGCCGGTCTGGTCCCACTCCCACGTCGTCGAGTGGATCTCCGGGTCGTTCATCCAGTCCCACTGGCCGTGCACGATGTTGTGCCCGAGCTCCATGTTCTCGATGATCTTCGCCACGCCGAGCATCGCGGTGCCCGCCAGCCATGTGGGCCGGTACCGGCTGCCGAGCAGGATCAGCCGGCCGCCGAACTCCAACGCCCGCTGCAGCCGGATCACGTTGTGGATGTACCGCGCGTCCCGCGCACCGCGCGAGTCCTCGACGTCCCGCCGGATCCGGTCGAGCTCCCGACCGAGTTCGTCGATGTCGGCGTCGGTCAGGTGGGCGAACTCGGCGATGTCGGTGATGGCCATGACGTGCGCTACAGGTCGATCGTGCAGTCGCCGGCAGCAACGGAGATGCAGGTCTGGACCCGTTCGCCCTCGCCGTGCTCACGGCCCGACCGCAGGTCCCGCACATGCCCCGACACCAGCGGCGCGACGCAGGTCTGGCAGATCCCCATCCGGCAGCCGAACGGCATCTGCACACCGAGATTCTCTCCGGATTCGAGAATGGTTGTGGCGCCGTCGATCTTGGCGGACCGGCCGGACTTGGCGAACGTGACCGTTCCGCCCTGCCCCGACATGTCCGCGCGGGAGATCGTGAAGCGTTCGGTGTGCAGACGATCGGCGATGCCGGCTTCGGCCCACTTCCTCTCGACCTCGTCGAGCATCTCGACCGGACCGCACGCCCAGGTCTGCCGATCCCGCCAGTCCGGGTACAACGCGTCCAGCTCGTCTAGCCGGAACCGGCCACCGGTGCTGGTGTGCCGGACATGCGGGACGAAACTCGGGTGGGAGTCGTGCAACCGGGCCAGTTCGTCGCCGAACATCACGTCCTGCTCGGTGGGGGCCGAGTGCACGTGCACCACGTCGGGGAGCGTGTCCCGGCGCACCATCGACCGCAACATCGCCATGACGGGGGTGATGCCGCTGCCCGCGGTGAGGAACAGGATCTTCTCCGGCGGCGGTTCCGGCAGCAAGAAGTTGCCCTGCGGGGCGGCGAGCCGCACCACGGTGCCCGCCGGGACACCGTTGATCAGGTGACTCGACAGCCGGCCCTCCGGCATCGCCTTGACCGCGATGGTGATCAGCTTGTGGTCCCGACTCGGCGGTGAGGTCAACGAGTACGACCGCCAGTGGAAGCGCCCGTCGACGAGGATCCCGATGCCGATGTACTGACCGGGCTTGTAGTCGAAGTCGAAACCCCATCCCGGCCGGATGACGAGGGTTGCCGAATCGGAGGTCTCCTCGCGGACCTCGACGATCTTGCCGCGCAACTCCCGCGCCGACCACAGCGGATTCGCCAGGTGCAGGAAGTCGTCCGGCAGCAGCGGGGTCGTCACCCTTGTCACCGCGCCGCGCAACATGTTCACACTCGGCCGTCGCGGTGCCGAGACGTCAGCCGCCGGTGCCTCGAGCCACTTCCTCAAACCCATGAAAATTCCGTCCACTCGCCCAGGTTACGGTTCCGTAGGTTACCCGTCGGGCGGCCAACCTGTCACGCAGTCTCCACGGTACCCGTCCGGGCGTCAGAGAAGCTCGAGCAGAAAGGGCAGTTCCTGGGTGGCGTACCAGGCCAGCTCGTGGTCCTCGGCGTCGCCGAGCACGAACTCCGCGTCCGCATCGCCCAGATCCGCGTCGTCCACGACCGCGGACGCCCGTTCGATCGCGCGCTCAGCCTCCGACAGGTCCACGTGCACCGACGCCACCGACGCCAGCGTCAGCGGCGCACCCAGCCGGACGACGGCGTCGTCCAGGTCCGGCCGCAGCGTCACGTCGTCGACGTCGGCGGCGATCACCGCCCGCCGGAACACCACACCCTCACGCGCACCGGACGACGAGTCACCCGTCTCGGCGTCACCGGTCTCGGCGGCGATCAGCCGCAACGACGCGCGCGCCGCCTCCGCCATGGCCACCTCGGCCAGCTCGTCGTCGTCGCCGGCCGCATAGGACTCGCGCAGCGTCGGTGTCACCGCGAACGCCGTCCGGCTGACCGGCACGAGCTCCTCCTCGGCCACCAACCGCTGCAGCATCGCGATCGTCGCGGGCACGTAGACCCTCATGCATTCCCCTTACCGGCAGGCTTCCACCAACTCGTCCAGTGCTTCGTACAGCAACGCGGTGATCACATCGACGTCCGACATCGCGTCCCTGTCACCGTTCAAACCGTAGTAGACGTGGCCGTCGTACGACGTCAGGCCGATGCTCAGGGCCTGATTCCGGATCAGCGGTGACACCGGGTACGTCTCGAGCAGGTGGGCGCCGCCGAGGCACAAGCCCGCCTGCGGCCCCGGCGCGTTCGTGATCATCACGTTGAACATGCGCTGCGACAGACCGCTCGCCATCCGCAGGCCCATCGCGTGCAGGGTCGCCGGTGCCGTCCCCGAGACCCGCACCAGCGTCTGCGCGGTCATCGTTCGGTTCTGCCGGGTGTGCGCCTCCGTCGCGTGCGCGATGTGCGAGAGCCGGACGATCGGATTCGGTTCTCCCACAGGAAGATCGATCAACAGTGACGATGTGCGACGCTCCTCGTTGCCCGACGCCGTACCCGGCTCGACCGGTCCGTTCACCTGATCCATGCCCGGAGGCCCCTCACCCGGGCGGTGGACCGCGATCGGCACCATCGCGCGGATCGTCGAGAACGCGGTGACCGGCTCCCCCCGCGACAGCAACCAGTTCCGCAGCGCACCGGTCAGGACCGACAGCACCACGTCGTTGACCGAGCAGCCGAACTTCGCCCGGACCGTTCGATAGTCCTCGAGCGACGTCTTCGCCGTCGTGAACCGGCGATTGCGCGAAATGGTGGCGTTCAACGGCGACGCGGGCGCGACCGTGGCCGCGGTCCGCAACAGTGCGGCCACGTTTCCCACCGCGCTCGTCGCGGAGCCGACGATGTCACCGACCAGCATCCGGAGCGTCGCGATCCCCTCCGCGGGACGCGTGATCATCTCCGCGATCGCGCCCGCCACCAGTTCCGCCTCGTGCGGTTCCCGCTCCGGCCGCCACAGTTCCTCGTCGACCTCGCGCGGCTTGCCGCAGGCGTCGAAGATCACCTGGCCGATCTCGAGAGCGCCGAGACCGTCGACCAACGCCGAATGCGACTTGGTGAAGATCGCGATCCGATCGTCGGCCAGCCCCTCGACGAGATACATCTCCCACAACGGGCGGCTGCGGTCCAGTGGCCGCGACGTCAACCGGGCGACCAGATCGTGAAGTTGCTCGTCCGAACCCGGCTTCGGCAGCGCGGACCGGCGCACGTGGTAGGTGATGTCGAAGTCCCTGTCGTCGACCCACACCGGCCGAGCCAGGCCGAACGCGACCTCCCGGACCCGCTGCCGGTATCGCGGCGCCAACGGCAGCCTGCGCTCGACGTGGGTGAGCAGGTCCTCGTAATCCAGCCCACCCTCCGGGGGTCGCAGGATCGCCAGGGACCCCAGGTGCATTGGAGTGCTGCTCGCCTCCAGGAAGTAGAAGGACGCGTCCTGCGTCGTCAACCTCGTGTTCATTCCCCGCTGTCCCCCGTCCCGACGTGCCCGTGACCGAACTCGTGGTCGAACAGTATCCGGAGCTCCGCCACGGTCGTCGCGGTATCCGTGTGGTGGACACCGACCATGCCGACCGCGACGGCACCCCGCACATTGACCGCCAGGTCGTCGACGAACACGCACTGACCCGGATCGAGATCCAGCTGCGCCGCGGCGTGCCGATAGATCCGCGAATCGGGTTTGGCGACACCGACATCCCCGGACAGCACCACCTCGTCGACGAAGCGCCCGTCACCCAGCCTCCGCAGCGGCTCACCGCCGGGGCCGCCGGGGTCGTTGCTGAGCAGGGCCGTACGCACCCCGCGCGACCGCAGTTCCGCGACGTACGCGGTCAGCACCTCCACGTCCGCGCGCGCACCGTCGAGCACACCACCGACGTCCAACAGCAAGCCCCACATGGCGCCAACCATAGGGCGGCCGCCCGCTGTGCGCGACGCAAGGGCGCGGAACCCGTGCGAGCAATCGAGATTCGTGCGATCCTCTGCATCGTCCGGACTCTCCCCGGGCTCGACCACCGCGCGCCCAGCGCACCACCCGACGCCCTGCGCGCCCTCCGGCGCGACGAGGAGAGCCGACATGAGGACCTACCTGACCGCCGCACCGAACGCGGAACCCCCTGCCACCGCAGCGCTTCCACCGCGGTGCCCCCGCCGACCCGACCTGCGCGCTCCGCGCCGCGTCCCCCACGACGCGGTCTCGCCGCGCCACCGGCACGCGACGGCAGCGGTGACCGGACGCCTGGACCCGAACCCGGCACAGCTCTGCGCCGAGGCCCACCGATTCGCCGAGACCGCGCTGCGCCTGACGCTCGAGGTCCTCGACCGGCGACGCCAGCCACCACGGCTGCGCGCGATGCTCGCACCGGCCCCGTTCGACCTCGTCGTCGCACTCAGCCGCCGGGACCTGCCGGGGCGGCGGCTCGGCGTCGCGCGGGTGCGGCGCATTCACGTGTGTCCCGCCGGCGCGGGCAGCGCCGAACTGTTCGGCAGCTACACCCGCGGCGACCGGACCTTCGCGATCGCGGGCCGGCTCGAGAACACGGCAGCGGCCCCGGGCACCGGCGGAACCGGCGCCCGGGGCGGCTGGATGTTCACGTCCCTGCAGATCGGCTGAGTCGCCGCGGCGACTCAGCGCTTGCGCTTGGGCCGGGACGCCTTCCGGCTGTCCCGCTCCGCCTGCCGCCGCTGGCGCCGCGTGCCGGCGGCAGCGGCGGTCTCGCCGCCGTCGCCCGCACCGTCGTCGCTGGTGCGCACGGCCGCCGTCCCGTCCTCGGCGGGACCGGAGAACGTCAGGCGGGTCTCGTCCTTCTCGTCGAGACCCTTCGCCCGCAGCGCGGCGGGGGCGGCGGGGGCGGCGGTGCGCCCGCCCTCGCGCGCCGCCTCCTCGGTCGGCAGCGGGGCGGTCCCACCCGAGGCGGGCGCAACGGCCTGCTGACCGGCGGCGGCGCCGCTGCGCGCGGCGGCGGCCGCGGCCGTCCATCCGGACGGCTGCTGCTGCGCCTGCGCCGGTGCCGCCTCGACCTGGAGGTTGAACAGGAACCCGACGGACTCCTCCTTCAGGCCGTCGAGCATCGCCGTGAACATGTCGTATCCCTCGCGCTGGTACTCCACCAACGGGTCGCGCTGGGCCATCGCACGCAGGCCGATGCCCTCCTTGAGGTAGTCCATCTCGTAGAGGTGCTCGCGCCACTTGCGGTCGAGGACCGACAGCAACACCCGCCGCTCGAGCTCCCGCATGCCGTTCTCGCCCGCAATCGCGTCGATCTGCGCCTCACGGGTGGTGTATGCGGCGCGGACGTCCTCGAGCAGCGCCTCCCGCAGCTCGTCGCGGGACAGGTCGCCCCGCTCGCCGTCCTCGGTCTCGCCGGTCAGCGCCCGGTGCTCGATCCCGACCGGGTACAGCGTCTTGAGCGCCGCCCACAGCTGGTCGAGGTCCCAGTCCTCGACGTAACCCTCGGCCGTGGCGCCGTCGACGTAGGCGGTGACCACGTCGGTGATCATCTTCTCGACCTGGCCCTCCATGTCCTCGCCGGCCAGGATCCGGCGGCGCTCGTCGTAGATGACGGTGCGCTGCTGGTTCATCACCTCGTCGTACTTGAGGACGTTCTTGCGGATCTCGAAGTTCTGCTGCTCGACCTGCGTCTGCGCGCTCTTGATCGCCTTCGAGACCATCTTCGCCTCGATCGGGACGTCGTCGGGGAGGTTGAGTCGGGTCATGATCGACTCGAGCGCCGCGCCGTTGAACCGGCGCATCAACTCGTCGCCCAGCGACAGGTAGAAGCGGGACTCACCGGGGTCGCCCTGCCGGCCGGAACGACCGCGCAGCTGGTTGTCGATCCGCCGGGACTCGTGCCGCTCGGTTCCGAGCACGTACAGGCCGCCGGCGGCGCGCACCTGGTCGGCGTCCGCCTTCACCTGGGCCTGTACCTGGGCGAGGGCGTCGTCCCACGCGGCCTCGTACTCGTCGGGCGTCTCGACCGGGTCCAGGCCCTGCTTGCGCAGCAGGACGTCGGCGATGATGTCCGGGTTGCCGCCCAGGACGACGTCGGTACCGCGTCCGGCCATGTTCGTGGCGACGGTCACCGCGCCGGTCCGGCCGGCCTCCGCGACGATCTGCGCCTCCTTCTCGTGGAACTTGGCGTTGAGGACGTTGTGCGCGATCCCGCGCTTGGTGAACTGCTTCGACAGGTACTCGGACCGCTCGACGCTGGTGGTACCGATCAGGACGGGCTGCCCCTTGGCGTGCCGCTCGGCGACGTCGTCGACGACGGCGTCGAACTTCGCCTCCTCCGTCTTGTAGATCAGGTCGCCCTGGTCGGCGCGGATCATCGGCCTGTTCGTCGGGATCGGGATGACACCGAGGCTGTACGTCTGGTGCAGTTCCGCCGCCTCCGTCTCGGCGGTACCCGTCATACCGGACAGCTTGTCGTAGAGCCGGAAGTAGTTCTGCAGCGTGATGGTCGCGAGGGTCTGGTTCTCGGCCTTGATCTCGACCTTCTCCTTGGCCTCGATCGCCTGGTGCATGCCCTCGTTGTACCGCCGGCCCACCAGGATGCGGCCGGTGAACTCGTCGACGATGATGACCTCGCCGTCGCGGACGATGTAGTCCTTGTCGCGCTGGTAGAGCTCCTTGGCCTTGACCGCGTTGTTGAGGTAGCTGACCAGCGGCGAGTTGGCGGCCTCGTACAGGTTGTCGATTCCGAGCTGGTCCTCGACGAACTCGACGCCCGCCTCGTGCACGCCGACGGTGCGCTTCTTGATGTCGACCTCGTAGTGCACGTCCTTCTTCAGCAGCGGCGCGATCCGCGCGAACTCGCCGTACCACTTGCTCGACGCGTCGGCGGGCCCGGAGATGATCAGCGGGGTGCGGGCCTCGTCGATGAGGATCGAGTCGACCTCGTCGACGATGGCGAAGCTGTGGCCGCGCTGCACCAGGTCGTCGAGGCTGTGCGTCATGTTGTCGCGCAGGTAGTCGAACCCGAACTCGTTGTTGGTGCCGTAGGTGATGTCCGCGGCGTACGCCTCGCGTCGCTGTGCCGGCGTCATGCCGGACAGGATCACGCTGGTCTCGAGGCCGAGGGAGCGGTGCACGCGGCCCATCCACTCGGAGTCGCGCTTGGCCAGGTAGTCGTTGACGGTCACGACGTGCACGCCGTCGCCCGCGATGGCGTTGAGGTAGGCGGGGAGCACACAGGTCAGGGTCTTGCCCTCACCGGTCTTCATCTCCGCGACGTTGCCGAAGTGCAGGGCCGCGCCGCCCATGATCTGCACGAGATAGTGCTTCTGCCCCAGTACCCGCGACGACGCCTCGCGAGCCACCGCGAAGGCCTCCGGCAGCAGGTCGTCGAGCGATTCGCCGTTGCCGTACCGCTCCCGGAACTCGGCGGTCTTGCCGCGCAGCTCCTGGTCGGACAGCGTCTCGTACTCCGGCGAGAGCGAATCGACGTGCTCGGCGATGTGCTTGAGCCGCTTGACCATGCGACCTTCACCAAAACGGAGCAGCTTGGACAGTGACAGCGACGGCACGGGCTTGAACGTCCTCGGGTCTCGGTGGGCAGTGTGTACGCGGTGGACCCCGGCTGCCTTCACAGCAGGATCCGGTCGAGAGGAGCAAACCCCTCGACCGGATCCCATGGTAGGCGTTGCGGCGACCGATCGAGTCGATCGACCGCTCATTCTTGTCTGTTGCTCAGGCTTGTCCGGCGGTTTCGGCCGTCGGTCACGCGAGCCGGATCAGGCCGTAGTCGAAGGCGTGCCTTCGGTACACGACGGAGGGGCGGTCCGTCTCCTTGTCCTGGAAGAGGAAGAAGTCGTGCCCGACGAGCTCCATCTCGTACAGTGCGTCGTCCACGGACATCGGCACCGCGGAGTGCACCTTGGTCCGGACGATCTGTCCCGGACCCTCCGGTTGCTCCGGCTCGAGCGACAGCTCCGGTGAGATGCCGAGCGACTCGTCCTCGGCGAGGACCGCGGTCGCTTCCGCGACGGACACCGGCGTCTTGTCACCGTAGTGCACGCGCCTGCGGTCCTTGGTTCGGCGGAGCCGGCTCTCCAGCTTCGCGGTGACACTCTCGAAGGCGGCGTAGAAACTGTCGGCTGCGGCTTCCGCGCGGACGACGGGGCCCTTGCCCCGCGCGGTGATCTCGACCCGTTGGCAGTTCTTCGCCTGCCGTCGATTTCGTTCGTGTTGGAGTTCGACGTCGAAGTGGTAGATCGTGGGGTCGAATCGCTCGAGTCGAGCGAGCTTCTCGGAAACGTAAACCCGGAAATGGTCCGGGACCTCGACATTGCGGCCCTTCACCACGATTTCGGAGCGTGGGGCATCGGTTTGCCCGGTGGTTTCTGCAGCGTCCTGAACAAAGGCAGTTGCTGTCGAAGGGGTCGTCACGCGTACCTCCCGAATACGGCCGAGTCAATGAGTTGGACTGCGGCGGATGAGCTACGCCGGGAAGGGGACCGCCCGGCGTCAGGATCGGAACTATCACCTCCCACCTGTTCGTCGGTTGTGGTGGCGACGCTAGTACGAGTTCGGGCCAAGTGCCAGTATTGACCTCGATTGATTCATGCGGTCGTGATCACAAGGATCGCGTCGACGCGCACCCCCGCCGCCGCGAGCGCCCGAACCGACTCGGCGGCGGTCGCCCCGGTGGTCAGCACGTCGTCGGTCAGCACCACGCAATCCGACGGACCGGTGGCCCGCGTCGGCGCCACCCGAATCCGGCCGGTGAGGTTCGCCACCCGTTCGCGAGCCGAAAGACCGACCGAATCCTTCACTCCCGCAGAGAATTTCAGAATCGGCGCGACCCGAACCGGTTCCCTGTCCAGCGCCGAGGCGGCACGGCGCGCCGTCGCCAGCACCGGATCGCCACCACGAGCGCGTGCCGCACGAGGCCGCGTCGGCGCGGGCACCAGGGTCAAGCGGGCCAGCTCCGGTGGGTCGATCTCACCGGCCTCCCGAAGCGCGCGGAGCGCGTCGGCGAGCGCAGTTCCGAGCGGACGGGTCAGGTCGCGCCGGCCCCGTTCCTTCGCCGCGACGACGGCCTCGCGCCGCGGTCCGGCGTGAGTTCCCAACGCCCACACCGGCGGTCCCGGATCCACCCGCGGCGCAACCGCGATCGGCTCCCCTGCCAGCTGCTCGGCGCAGCGCGGGCACCACAGGGTGCCGACCGCACGACAGCCCCCGCACTCGCGGGGCAGGACCAGATCGAGGAGGGTGCGCATGGCGGCAGTGTGCACCGCCGTACCGACACACTCGACGCACGTGCCCTACCCCGGCAGCACCGGGATCGCCTTGACCCCGGTCAGTCCGGGAACCTCCCGCCAGTACCGGTCGCCGAGGGGGTCGTTGCCGTTGAGTTGGAACACCGCACGGGAATCGGCGACGAATGTCATCGTCGGCGACGCGTCGACCGACACCACGGGGGGCGTCAGGTTGCGACTCGGCAGCGCGTCCATCCGCGAACCGTCCACCGAGACGGTCACCACCGGGATGTCGGAGGCCGCGCGCGAGACGACGATCGCGTCGCCGGTCGACCAGTCCAACCCGACCGCCGGGCTGCCCAGCCCGACCGCGACCGGCAACGCACCCACCAATCGGTAGGTGCCGTCGTCACGGCTCTGGACCGTCGTCACGTACACCTTGCCGTCGATGATGGCCGCGGCCCGCACGCCGTCGCGGGAGAGCCGGAACTCGGTGATGTTCGTTCCGAGACCGGCGATCTCGGCGGTGTCGACGGGCTGGGCGACCAACTCCCCGGACGGCGCACGCGCGGCCCGGACGACCTTCGAACCGTCGACGACCGTCCACACCGCGGAATCGTCGAACGCCCACGTGGGCCTCGTCAGTGTCCCGCCCTCGACCACCGACGTCGCGAGTCCCTCGACGGGGCCGACCATCAGGCTCGCGACCTGATCCGACTGACCCGGCCGCTGGGTGGTCGCCACGCCGGCCGCGAGGCTGCCGTCCCGCGACAGCGCGATCGACCGCAGGCCGGGGCCCGATCCGAAGTACCCGGGCAACGCGGTGATCTGGTCGTCGGTCACCCGGACGAGCGCGCCGTCCCGCAGTGCGTGCAGACCGACCTCGTTCTCCGCCGACACGGCCGGATTCGTCGAGGACACGTCGGCGGTGGTCCACCCGTTCACATACCGGTCGTCGAGCGGTTTGCCGTCGCCCATCAGCACGTAGGGGCCGGGGATGTCGGCGTTCGCGAGCGTCCAGACGATCTGTGCCGCCATCCGGTCCCGGCTGACCACGTCGAGCGTGCCGGTGCCGCTGAATTCGATGCGCAGCCCTCCGAAACCGATGCCGACGCCGACACTGCGGCCGTCGGCCTTCGTGATCGGTTCATCGAGCGTGACGTCGGCCAACTGGTTGGACACCGCCGACGCGAGCGCGGGCTTCGGGCCCGCGACGAGCATCCGCATCAGGGTCTCGGCCATGTCCTGCGGCGGAGCCGCGATCCACCGCAGGTCCGGGACGGTGGTGGTGCCGGTCGGGTCGAGGAAGTACAGCGCCTTGCGCTGGTAGGTCCGCAGGAACTGGGGTCGGTCGAGGAGAACACCCGGCGGCAGTTCGTCGATCCGCCACTCGCCGCCGCTCCGCACCAGTTCCACGGTCTCCTCGAACGTGCCCTCGACCGCGCGGTACACACCACCGGCATCGAGCTCGCCGACGCGGTTGGCCCGGATCGTGTAGCTCGCGGTGTCGCCGGACCGGGACTCCGGGAGCACGTCGACCTTGTCGACGATCGACGTGCTCGCCGAGTCGTCCCAGGTGGCGTTCTCGTCCGCGGTCAGGAACTGCCGTGCCGCCGCGTGCCGGTCGGTGGGATCGGTGCTCGCGGCGAAGAAGTCCCGCAGCAGCAGATCCGGTTCCCTGCCGGGCGTGGGCTCCGGAACCGCGGAGTTCACCGGCTCGCGTTCGATGGTGCCGATCGCCTGTGGTGTCGACGAGGACGGCACGCTCGCACAGCCGCCGATCAGCAGCGCGACCACCGCGAGCGCCCCCGCCACCGCACCCCGGTTCACGGACGACGCTCCCGCAGCACGGGGACGCTCGCCGTCTCGTCCGGATCCAGCGGCTCGCTCTTCGTCGACTCCGGCTGTTGCGGAGGCGACGACGTCTCCCCCCGTCCGGTTCCCGGCCCTGGACGCGTTTCGGGTTCGGGGGGCGCAGCGGCAGCGGGCTGTTGGTGACCTTGTGGCCGCGTACCAGAGGCAACGTCAGCCGGAAGCAGGCACCGACCCCCGGTTCGCCCCAGGCGTCGAGTCGGCCGTCGTGCAGGCGTGCGTCCTCCACGCTGATCGCCAGGCCGAGCCCGGTGCCGCCGGAGCGGCGGACCCGCGACGGATCCGATCGCCAGAACCGGTTGAACACCAACTTCTCCTCGCCGGGACGCAAGCCGACGCCGTGGTCGCGGACGATGAACGCCGCGGCGTCGTCGTCGGCCCGCAGCCGCAGCAGCACCGGCTTGCCCTCACCGTGATCGATCGCGTTGGCGAGCAGGTTGCGCAGGATTCGCTCGACCCGCCGCGGGTCGACGGTCGCCAGGACCGGTTCCTCGGGCAGGTCGAGGATCAGTTCGGTGGCCGTCTCACGGGCCAGGTGCCGGATCGTGGACACCGCGGCGCGAGCACTCATCCGCAGGTCCAGCTTCTCGGCCGCGAGCTCGGCGACACCGGCGTCGTGCCTGCTGATCTCGAGCAGGTCGTTCAGCAGGGACTCGAAGCGGTCGAGTTCGGCGACGAGCAGTTCCGAGGACCGGCGCAGCGCCGGATCGAGGTCGGCGCTGCCGTCGTGGATCAGGTCGGCGGCCATCCGGACGGTGGTCAGCGGCGTTCGCAGCTCGTGGCTGACGTCGGAGGTGAACCGCTTCTGCAGGTTGCCGAACTCCTCGAGCTGGGCGATCTGCTTGGACAGCGACTCGGCCATGTCGTTGAACGACATCGCCAGGCGCGCCATGTCGTCCTCGCCGCGCACCGGCATCCGTTCCCGCAACTTGCCCTCGGCGAACCGTTCCGCGATCCGCGACGCGGAGCGGATCGGCAGGACGACCTGACGCGCGACGATCAGCGAGATCGCCGCGAGCAGCACCAGCAGCACCGCGCCGCCGATCAGCAGGGTGCTCCGCATCAGCGAGAGGCTGCGGTCCTCACCGGCCAGCGGGAACACCAGGTACAGCTCGAGGTTCGGGATGTCCGTGACCACGGGGCTGCCCACGATCAGCGCCGGACCCGAGTAGCCGTCGGGATCGTTCACGGTGGAGAACTGGTAGCTGATCTGTCCGTTGTGCACGAATTCGCGCAGGTTCCGAGGAATCTGGTCGGACGGGCCCGCCACCGGCTCCTCGGCCGAGTCCTCGGCGCGGGCGATCAGCACGGGATCGAAGGTGCCTGCCGCACCCGACGCGGGTCCGACTTCGGAATTGCGGTTGGTCAGCGAGGCGCGCGCACCCTCGAGCCGCGTGCTGACGGCGGCCGCGTCGTCGGTCCCGGCGAGCTCGCTCTGCACCGTGCCCCGGGCGCGATCGATCTCCTCGGTGGCCGCCGCGATCTTCGCCTCGAGGAGGCGGTCGGTGATCTGACTGGTCAGCACCACACCGAGGATCGTGATGACCACCAAGGACAGGGACAGGGTCGAGACGACGACCCGGAGCTGCAACGACCGACGCCACAGGTGTGTGAGGTAGCGGCTCAGGTCACGGAACCGCCGTATCACCGGCGTGAACGTGCCGTTGATACGGCGCCGCATGCGGGTGGAACGGATCACGGCGGTCCGGCCTTGTAGCCGACCCCCCTGACCGTGAGCACCACCTGCGGATTCTCCGGATCTGTTTCGACCTTCGCGCGCAGTCGCTGCACGTGCACGTTCACCAGCCGGGTGTCGGCGGCATGGCGGTATCCCCACACCTGCTCGAGCAGGACCTCACGGGTGAACACCTGGCGCGGCTTCCGGGCGAGCGCGACCAACAGGTCGAACTCGAGCGGTGTGAGCGAGATGAGCTGCCCGTCCCTGGTGACCTTGTGCGCGGGTACGTCGATGACGATGTCCGCGATCGACAGCAACTCCGCCGGTTCCTCCTCGGTCCGGCGCAACCGGGCACGGACCCGGGCGACGAGTTCCTTCGGCTTGAACGGCTTCATCACGTAGTCGTCGGCACCGGACTCGAGCCCGAGCACCACGTCGACGGTGTCGGTCTTCGCGGTCAGCATCACGATCGGCACCCCGGAATCGGCGCGGAGCACACGGCACACGTCGATGCCGTTCATCCCCGGCAGCATCAGGTCGAGCAGCACCAGGTCCGGGCGGATCTCCCGCACCGCGGAGAGCGCCTGGGTTCCGTCCCCGACCACGAAGGGCTCGAATCCCTCCCCTCGCAGCACGATGGTGAGCATCTCGGCAAGTGCCGTGTCGTCGTCGACAACCAGAATGCGTGGCTTCATGTCCCTATCGTGTCATCCCTCCACCCCGAAAACCGGCGCAAACGCCGCTCCGGTGGCGTGTCGTGCGTTCACCGCGCGTGAACTGCGTGGTGCACGCTCACAACCACTGTGCCAGATCCGCGGCGAGGGCGGCCGGATCGATGTCGGGGGCGAGCACTCGCCAGGTCGAGACCCAGTTCGCGGCGGCCAGTTCCCGGTACACCTGCCCGGTGCGGGTCTGCAGGTCGCCGTCGCGCTCGTAGGCGTCGAGTTCACGGGTCGCGTCCTGCGCCTCCCGCGCGCGGGCCCGGGACCGGGCGAGTTCGACCGGGACGTCGAGCAACAGCTGCAGGGTCGGCCGCGGCAGGCCGAGCCGCCCGAACTCGAGGTCGTGGACCCACCGCACGTAGTCACCGTCGGCGCCCTGACGCAACCGCGCGGCGCCGTAGGCGGCGTTCGAGGCCACGTAGCGATCGAGCAGAACGATGTCGTTGTCGCCCAACAGGTTGTGCAACTCGTCGGCGAATCCGCCCCGGTCGAGCGCGAACATCAGGCCCATCCCGTGCACCGACTGCGCGAGGTCGCCGTGACCGCCCCTGAGCGCCTCGGCGGCGAGATCCGCGTGCACGGACTCGCCGTACCGCGGGAACGCTCGGACGGCGACCTTCAGATCCGCCGCCTCCAGGTGTGCCACCACCTTGTCGACGAGGGTGCGTTTGCCTGCGCCGTCCAGGCCTTCGAGTGCGATGAGTATGCCCACGACGGGCCAGCCTAGAGGCGCTGCGCGCCCGTGAGCACTTCCGGACCCCCACGGGACCGACAGGACTCACGGGCGGCGGAGCCGCTCAGTACCGGTAGTGCTCCGGCTTGTAGGGACCCTCGACATCCACACCGATGTACTCGGCCTGGTCCTTGGTCAGCTTGGTGATCGAGCCGCCGAGCGCCTCGACGTGGATCCGCGCGACCTTCTCGTCGAGGTGCTTGGGCAGCCGGTACACCTCGTTGTCGTACTCGTCGGGCTTGGTCCACAGCTCGATCTGGGCGATGACCTGGTTCGAGAAGCTGTTGCTCATCACGAACGACGGGTGCCCGGTGGCGTTGCCGAGGTTGAGCAGCCGGCCCTCGGACAGCACGATGATCGACTTGCCCGACTCGAAGGTCCACTGGTCGACCTGCGGCTTGATGTTCAGGCGCGTGGCACCGGAACGCTCGAGGCCGGCCATGTCGATCTCGTTGTCGAAGTGACCGATGTTGCCGAGGATGGCCTGGTCCTTCATCGACTTCATGTGGTCGAGCCGGATGATGTCCTTGTTGCCGGTCGAGGTGATGACGATGTCGGCGCCCCCGATCGCCTCCTCCACCGTCACGACGTCGAAGCCGTCCATCAGCGCCTGCAGCGCGTTGATCGGGTCGATCTCGGTGACCTGCACCCGCGCACCCTGACCGGCGAGCGACTCCGCGCAGCCCTTGCCGACGTCGCCGTAGCCGCAGATCAGCGCCTTCTTGCCACCGATGAGGACGTCGGTGCCGCGGTTGATGCCGTCGAGCAGCGAGTGCCGGGTGCCGTACTTGTTGTCGAACTTGCTCTTGGTGACCGAGTCGTTGACGTTGATCGCCGGGAACGTCAGTTCACCGGCCGCGGCGACCTGGTACAGACGCAGCACGCCGGTGGTGGTCTCCTCGGTGACACCCTTGACCGACTCCGCGACGGCGGTCCACTTGGACTTGTCGGCCTCGAGGGACCTGCGCAGCAGCGCCAGGAACACCTTGTACTCGTCGGAGTCGTGCTCCTCGTCGGTCGGCGGGACGACGCCGGCCTTCTCGAACTGCGCGCCCTTGAGGACGAGCATCGTGGCGTCGCCGCCGTCGTCGAGGATCATGTTCGCCGGCTCGCCGGGCCAGGTGAGCATCTGCTCGGCCGCCCACCAGTACTCCTCGAGAGTCTCGCCCTTCCAGGCGAAGACCGGGGTGCCCTTGGGCTCCTCGGGCGTGCCGTGCGGGCCGACGACGATCGCGGCCGCCGCGTGATCCTGAGTGGAGAAGATGTTGCACGACGCCCAGCGCACCTCCGCGCCGAGCGAGGTGAGGGTCTCGATCAGCACGGCGGTCTGGATCGTCATGTGCAGCGACCCGGAAATGCGTGCGCCCTTGAGCGGCTGCACCTCGGCGTACTCGCGGCGCAGCGCCATCAGACCCGGCATCTCGTGCTCCGCGAGGCGAATCTCCTTGCGGCCGAACTCGGCGAGCGAGAGATCCGCCACCTTGAAGTCGATACCGTTGCGGCTGTCCGCCACGAGCTTGTTCTCAGACACGCTGGTCGTCATCTGCCTCTCCTGGTTGGCAATATCCCCATAGAGGCTATCGGTACCGGCGGAGCTACGGGTATCGCGTGGTGACCTGCGCAGTCCCGGCGGCGGTGATCGCCTCCACGAAGGGCGAGAACACCCGCGCGAGATCCTCGGCCACATCCCGATCCGATTCCGGCGGCATCGAGACGTAGCTGATGGCCAGGCGTGCGATCCCGCGACCGAGGATCGCGGCGTCCTCGTCCGACGCCTGCACCCAGCTCCGCGTGAAGGTGTCCGCGAGCCGGGTGGCCGCGCGATCGATCAGCGGCGCACTGCCTGTGGTGATCAGCCGGAGCAGATCCGGCTTCACGTCACCGGTCAGCAGCGACTGCACGAGCGGGTCGGCGGCGGCGCGTCGGAAGAAGGTCGTGAAGCCGTCGACGAGCGCCTCCCGCGGCCGCCCGACGTTGGAGTACACGGCGTCGTCCACGGCGCTGACGAACGTGTCGGCGAGCGAGAGCGCGTAGGCCTCGGCGAGACCCTGACGGGACTTGAACTCGTTGTAGACGGTCTGCCTGCTCACCCCCGCCTCGGTCGCGACCTCGGTCATCGTGATGTCGGACCAGTCCTTCCCGGCGAGCAGGTCCCGCATCGCCCCGAGCACCGACTCCCGGAGGAGGGTGCGGGTGGCCTGCTGGTACGGGACTCGGGACGACTGCGCCATGATCGCGAGGGTGGCAGCAGACCGGTGGGCCGTCAACACCGGCCCCGCCGGGGGCGTGTCACGGTCGGGCGACCTCCTCCATGTAGAAGTCCGCCTTCGCCGCGCCGCAGTCCGGGCAGCTCCAGTCGTCGGGGATGTCCTCCCAGCGGGTGCCGGGCGCAATCCCGTCCTCGGGCCAGCCGAGTTCCTCGTCGTACTCGAATCCGCACTGGACACAGCGGTACAGCTTCATGACGCGTTCCTCTCGAAGTCGATCTTCTCGCGTACCCCGCAGTCGGGGCAGCACCAGTCGTCGGGGACGGCACCCCACGGTGTTCCGGCCGGAAACCCCTCCCGCGGAGCACCTTTCGCTTCGTCGTAGACGTAGTCGCACACCGGGCAGACGTAGGCGGCCATCTCACGCCACCCCGTAACGGGCGTGGATCTTCTCCCGACGGGACGGCTGCACGTTCACCCGCGTGATGTCGCCGTCGTAGTGGGCGAGCACCCGGCGGTCCATGACTCGCCGCCACACCGGCGGGAAGTACGCAAGGGTGATCATGCTCGCGTACCCGCCGGGCAGGTTCGGCGCACCGTCCATGCTGCGCAACGTCTGGTAGCGGCGGGTCGGATTGGCGTGGTGGTCGCTGTGCCGCTGCAGGTGGCACAGGAAGATGTTGGTGCAGATGTGATCGGAGTTCCAGCTGTGCTCGGGCGTGCACCGCTCGTAACGCCCGCCGGCCGTCTTCTGCCGCAACAGCCCGTAGTGCTCGAGGTAGTTGACGGTCTCGAGGAGCGAGAACCCGTACACACCCTGAATCACCAGGAACGGCAACACCTCCCAGCCGAAGACTGCGGCCAGCCCCGCCCACAGCACCACCGACATCAGCCAGGCGTTCAGGACGTCGTTACGAATCGTCCACGGCCCCTTCCCCAGTCGCTGCAGGCGCGCCTTCTCCAGCTCCCACGACGACCGCAGACTGCCCCACACACTGCGCGGCAGGAACGCCCAGAACGACTCACCGAGACGCGAACTCGCCGGATCCTCGGGAGTCGACACCCACACGTGGTGGCCACGATTGTGCTCGATGTAGAAGTGCCCGTAGAACGTCTGGGCGAGGGTGATCTTCGACAGCCGGCGCTCGAGGTCGTCCTTCTTGTGCCCGAGCTCGTGCGCGGTGTTGATGCCGATGCCGCCCATCACTCCGATGCTCAGGGCGAGACCGATCCTCGACACCGGACCCAGACCGTCCGGCACCCCGAGCCAACCCAGGTCGTCCGCAGACCAGAGGTAGCAGGCGAAGACCAGGCTGGCGAGCTGGAACGGGATGTAGGCGTAGGTGCAGTACCGGTAGTACCGGTCGTTCTCGAGCCGCTCCATCACCTCGTCCGGCGGGTTCTGCCCGTCCGGCCCGAACCAGAGGTCGAGCACCGGTAGCAACGCGTACACCAGGATCGGGCCGATCCACCACCAGATCGGCGACATCGCCGACCAGCCGAGCTCGTTGAAGCCCCACACCAGCCCGGCGGCCACGAACACCGCGGTCGGCGGGACGAGACCGAGCAACCACAGGTGACGCTTCCTGTCCCGCCACGGCACGGGGATCCGCTCCCCCGCCTCGCTGTGCATCCGCACCACTACCTCCACCCGAGAAGACGACAGTGTGATTCAAGCCACTCGGGTGACGACAATATTCCACGAGATGTCTTCTGTCTAGACAAACTATCGCTATTTGTACAATCCTCGTTTCCGGCTGAAGGCGCCCTTCGTGCGGTTGATCGAGACGAAGGCGGCCTTCAGCCGGGGAGAGGGTGGGGGCTATCGACCGCGGTGCCGGGGCTCGTCGGGCCCGCCGAGGTGGTCGAGTGCCCGCGCCGCCACCCCGGGAACGGGACGGCCGCCCTGCCCCAACACCGAATGACGGCGTCCGTACAGGAAGTACACGACGATGCCGATCACCATCCAGACGACGAACCGGATCCACGTCTCGACGGAGAGGTTGATCATCAGCCACAGGCACGCCGCGACCGCGAGGATCGGGATCAGCGGAACGAGCGGCACCCGGAATCCACGCGGCAGGTCGGGCCGGGTGCGCCGGAGGATGATGACACCGACGCAGACCAGGACGAACGCGAACAGCGTGCCGATGTTCACCATCTCCTCGAGGGTGCCCATCGGGAAGAACGCGGCCAGCACACCGGAGACCACGCCGACGATCACGGTGATCCGGACCGGGGTCCCGTGCCTGCCGGTGTGCGACAGCGGGCGCGGCAGAAGCCCGTCCCGGGACATCGCGAACGCCACCCGGGTCTGACCGAGCAGCATGACCATCACGACGGTGGTCAGGCCGGCGAGCGCTCCGAGGTTGATCACCCACTGCGCCCAGGTGATGCCGTGGAACTCGAACGCGGTCGCGAGCGTCGCCCCTTCACCGGAGAGTTCGGTGTACTTGACCATCCCGGTCAGCACCAGCGTCACCGCGACGTAGAGCACGGTCACGATCGCGAGCGATCCGAGGATGCCGCGCGGCAGCGCCTTCTGCGGATTCTTCGTCTCCTCCGCCGTCGTCGCGACCACGTCGAAACCGATGAACGCGAAGAACACCAGCGACGCCGCCGCCAGCAGGCCGTACCAGCCGAACGTGCTGCCGCCGGCTCCGGTGAGGAACGAGAACAGCGACTGGTGGATTCCCTCCCCGGTCTCGCCGGGCTCCGACGGCGGAATGTACGGCGAGTAGTTCGACCCGGTGATGTAGAACGCACCGACGACAATCACCAACAGCACGACGAAGACCTTGACCGCGGTGATCACCGCCGACACCCGCGACGACAGCTTCGTCCCGGTCGCCAGCAGCGCCGTCAGGGCTGCGATCAGCAGGACCGCACCCCAGTCGAAGTCGAGGTCGCCGATCTGCACCACCGTCGACTCGACACCGATGACGTCGGCGAGGTACAGCGACCAGCCCTTCCCGACCACCGATGCGGCGAGCGCGAACTCGAGGATCAGGTCCCAGCCGATGATCCAGGCGACGAGTTCGCCGAACGTCGCGTACGAGAAGGTGTAGGCGCTGCCTGCGACGGGCACCGTCGACGCGAATTCCGCGTAGCACAACGCCGCCAGACCGCAGGCGATCGCGGCGAGCACGAACGCCAGCGACACCGACGGTCCCGCGACGTTGCCCGCCGTCCGCGCGGTCAGCGTGAAGATGCCGGCACCGACGACGACGGCGACACCGAAGACCGTCAGGTCCCATGCCGTCAGGTCCTTCCGGAGTTTGCTGTCCGGCTCGTCGGTGTCGGCGATCGACTGCTCGACCGACTTGGTGCGGAACAGTCCGGCCTTGCGTCCGGACGTCTCGCCCGGTCCCTCGTGCACTGACATGGCGGCCTCCTCGACAAGGGCGACAAGGGTACGGATCCGAGCCTATTGCCGTCTCCGTCACACTTGGCGATTTCGAGGGTCCCCCGCGGCGACGATTCGGCAACGAGGCGCGAGACACCCCCTAGCCGACGGTCGCGCCGAACACCTGGGCGGCCGTCTCCGCGGTGACCGTCACCGGCGGATCGGACGCCGCGATCCACGCCGACTCACCCCGCGCCAGGACCAGGGTGTCGTCGCCGCACCGGAGGGTGACGGATCCGGACGTGCACAGCAGGATCCGGGGGCCGGCGGATCCCAGTTCGGCCGCCGGTGTGTCCGCCGTCAGCTCGATCCGGGACAGGGAGAACTCGGGTGCCGGGGTGTCGTAGAGGTGGACCGGGCCGCCCGCGCTTCCCTCCGCCGCCGTCGCGGTGCGCACCGGACCGGTCAGTGGCTCGAAGTCCAGTACCCGCAACAGTTCCGGCACGTCGACGTGCTTCGGCGTCAGTCCGCCCCGGAGCACGTTGTCCGAGTTGGCCATCACCTCGACGCCGAGACCGTGCAGGTAGGCGTGCAGGTTGCCCGCGGCCAGGTACAGGCCCTCTCCCGGTTCGAGCGTGATCCGGTTCAGGAGCATCGACGCCAGGACACCCGCGTCACCCGGGTAGGACTCCCCCAGACCGAGGACCGTCTGCACCTCGCCCGCGAACTCGCGCGCCTCGGCCGGCCCGGACAGGTACCGCACGCACCCGTCGAGGATCTGCGGCAGCAACGTGCCGAGGGCCGGCGGCGGCAGCGTGATCCAGGTGGTGAACAGGGCGCGCAGCCCCGACGAATCCGGTTGTCCCTCCAGCAGGGCGATGTAGTGCTCGAGCGCGGGCACGTCGAGCGCCCGCAGCAACTCGACCGTGCGCCGCGGATCCCGGAAGCCGGCGAGCACCTCGAATCGGGTCAGTGCGACCACCAGCTCCGGCTTGTGGCTGTCGTCGCGGTAGTTCCGCACCGGGGAGTCCCGGGGGATCCCCGCGGCCTCCTCGCGGGCGAAGCCCTCCTTGGCCTGTGCGGCGCTCGGATGCGCCTGCAGGGAGAGCGGTTCGTCGGCGGCGAGCAGCTTGAGCAGGAACGGCAGCCGGTCACCGAACCCCGCGCGGGCCCGGGTACCGAGGTGACCGACCGGGTCCTGCGTGATCGCGGCCAGCAACGACACCTCGGAGTCGCCGATCAGCAACCGGGACGGGTTCGCCGGGTGCGCGCCGAGCCAGAGTTCGGCTTCCGGATGGTTCGACGGGACGGGACGACCGCACAGTTCGGCGATCGCGGTGCGCGACCCCCAGGCGTAGGTACGGATCGCGCCCTGCAGCGGATGCACTTATCGCCCGCCGATCAGTCGCAGGTACACGGCCGCCATCTCCAACCTGACGGCCATCACGGCCAACTGTTCCACCTCGGTGTTCCCCCCACCCTGAGCGGGACCCTCCGCGGCCCGACCCGTCATCTCCCTGTCCCCCGTTCCCATTTCGTCGACCTCTTCAGCGGTCGTGATCAGTTCCGCATCCGCGAGCGCCGCCATCCGACGCCCCGTGTATCCGCGCGACTCCGTCGTGGCCAGGACGAACACCCGGGCCGGCGCAACGGGTGCGGGTCCGTCGAGTTCCTCGTCGTGGAAGATCGGGTCGTATCCGGGCGGGGCGTCCGCCGCCGCGCTCAGCAGAGCCGCGGAGGCGAGCACGTCCGCCAGACCGGCCGCTCCGGCGATCACCCCGGCGGTGCGCAGCATCATGTCCGCGCCGTGGTCGGCCAGGACGCTGGTCGCGGCGTCGTCGCCCACCAGCAGCACGCGCCGCCCCTGCATGCGCACGGCCAGCGTCTTCGCCGGATTGTGGAACACCTCGGCGGACGGACTGTTGCGCGCCGCCTCGGCGTCGAGGACGTCGGCGAGGGTCGACAGGTCGGCCGGTAGACCGGCGGACCGGCCCGACTCGAGAACCGACAGCACCGCCAGCCCGGCCGCGACGTACCGCAGGAATCCGTGCCGGTCCGGCACCGGAAGGCGCGGCGGGAGCAGCGACCCCCGCCCGGCCGCGGCCGCCTGCAGCGGCCCCTCCGCGGGGGCCACGACCACCAGTTCTGCACCGCGCCGCAACGTGGAGTCGGCGGCGGCGACCAGGCGGGGGTCACCGGCATCCTCGCCGGCCACGACCACGACGTCGAGCGAACCCAGCCAGGGCGGAACAGCGGACGCGTGGACGATCGGCAATCCCAGTCGCGCACCGAGCGCCGCCTGCAGCAGTGCCGCGGCGCGTCCGGCGCGTCCTCCCGTCGTGACCAGCACGACGCTGCGCGGCCGCAGGCCCCGGATTCGGTCGAGTGCGCCCTCGGAGACGGCAGCGGCGACCGACCGGACCTGCGCCCCACCGAGCGCGGCGGCACGCATGGCGCCTTCGGTGTCGGCGGCGGCGACGCTCGCGGCGTCGTCGAGATCGAGAAGGGGTGACGGAGCCGTCATGGCAACCTTCCTTTCTCGCCACCGCTCGGGAACTCGGCCCGTGCGCACTGCCGGGGGCTCTCACGCTGCCCGGTGCCACCATTCTCGCACCGCAGGCCCCGCGAGTGTGTGGTGCTCATCGAGGCTGGCTCAGGCACGCACCACAGCGAGGATCTCGGCGACGAGGGCGTCGACCTGCTCGGCGGTCGGCGCCTCCACGTTCAGGCGCAGCAGCGGCTCGGTGTTCGAGGCGCGGAGGTTGAACCACGCACCGTCGCCGAGATCGACCGTCACCCCGTCGAGTCGGTCGACCGATGCGGTGCGCTCGACGAACGCCGCGAGCACCGCCGCGGTCCGCTCTCCGGCGTCCTCGACCGTCGAGTTGATCTCGCCGGACGCCGCGTACTTGTTGTAGGACGCCATCAGCTCGGACAGCGGCTCGTCCTGCTCGCCGAGCGCGGCCAGCACGTGCAGCGCGGCGAGCATGCCGGAGTCCGCGCCCCAGAAGTCGCGGAAGTAGTAGTGCGCGGAGTGCTCCCCACCGAACACCGCACCGGTCTCGGCCATCTGCTGCTTGATGAAGGAGTGTCCGACCCGGGTCCGGACCGGAGTGCCGCCCAGTTCCGTGACCAGTTCGGGCACCGCCCGCGAGGTGATCAGGTTGTGAATCACTGTGGCGCCCGGCGTCTTCGACAGCTCCCGCTCGGCGACGAGCGCGGTCACCGCGGACGGCGAGACGGGATCGCCCTTCTCGTCGACGACGAAGCAGCGGTCGGCGTCGCCGTCGAAGGCGAGTCCGACGTCGGCACCGGTCGACCGGACGTACTCCTGCAGGTCGACCAGGTTCTTCGGGTCGAGCGGGTTGGCCTCGTGGTTCGGGAAGGTGCCGTCGAGTTCGAAGTACAGCGGTTCGACGGACAGCGGCAGGCCCGCGAGCACGGCGGGGACGGTGTGCCCGCCCATGCCGTTGCCCGCGTCGACGGCGACGGTCATCGGGCGGATCCCCGACAGGTTCACCAGGCCGCGCAGGAACTCGGCGTAGTCACCGAGCACGTCCTTCTCCGTGACACTGCCCACCGGTCCCTCGTGACCCGGAACCCCGGCGATGACCTCGTTCGCGATCGTGGACAGCCCGGTGTCCTGGCCGACGGGCTTCGCGCCGGCCCGGCACATCTTGATTCCGTTGTACCGCGCGGGATTGTGGCTTGCGGTGAACATCGCGCCCGGGCAGTCCAGCAGGCCGGAGGCGAAGTAGAGCTCGTCGGTCGACGCGAGACCGATCAGCACGACGTCGAGCCCCTGCGCGGTGACACCGTCGGCGAACGCCGCGGCCAACTCCGGTGACGAGGCCCGCATGTCGTGCCCGATCACGACGCGGGTGGCGTTCTGCGTCGGATCCTGGCGAACCAGTCGGGCGAACGCGCCCGCGACGTCCCGCACGAAGTCGCTGTCGAGTTGTTCACCGACAACACCGCGGACGTCGTATGCCTTGATCAGGGCATGGACGGATTCGGCGGTTCGGGCCACAGCGGTTCTCCTAGTTCGGAACTTCGGTGTCGGTCACGCGGTACCGGACGAACGCGGTACCGACGTCGTCCCGTACCGAGACGACGTCGGTACTCCGATCACCCTAGTGCCCGGAGTGGGCCACCGCCCCACCGTCGTTTGCCGGGGTGTCGCGTCTACGAGCGCGTTCAGTTGCCGGGGTCGGGCAATACCCGCAGGTGCCCGCGCCGGCCGGTGCGGGCCGTCAACGACGTCGGCGCCGAGGCATCGGACACACGCGCGTCACCCCGCTCACCACGACCGGCCTCGCGGACCGCCTCGGCGAGCGCAGTCAGGTCGTCCTCGTCCGGAGTGGCACTGGAGAAGCCGCCCTCGTGGCGGACGAGTTCCCACCCCTTGGGCGCGGTGATCCGGGACGCGTGCTGTTCGCACAGATCCCAGGAATGCGGTTCGTCGACGGTGGCCAGCGGCCCGACGACCGCGGTCGAATCGGAGTAGACGTACGTCAGGGTCGCAACGGCGGGGTTCTTGCACCCGGGCCGGCAGCATCGACGCAGTCCTCTCACGACTGAGAGGGTAACGCCCCGGACCCGACGAGACCTACTCGGACACACCGAAAGGGCTCGACGCCGCACAGTCGGGGGGAACCGGGCCGCCGGTGGGCGTCGGTAGCATCAACGGTTATGCGTAGAGCCCGACACGGTCGACCACTGTCTTCCCGTTCGGTGGCCAGGCGTGGCCGTGGAATCCGTGGACCCGTACTGCCGCCGAGCGTGCCGGCCTGGCGCAGCCGCGCCGAGAAGTTCGACATGCTGGTACTGGAGGCCTTCGCGCCGATCGACGCGCGCTGGCACGACCGCATCACGAAACTCGACATCGCCGTCGACGAGGTACCCAAGATCCGCGCTCTCGATCCCGACTCGGTGACGTGGCCACCGGAGGTCGTCGCCGAAGGTCCGGTGCCACTGTCGCGTCTGGTTCCGGCGGGCGTCGACCGGCACGGAAACGCGACCCGCGCCCGCCTGGTGCTGTTCCGTCGCCCGCTGGAACTGCGTGCGAAACGCCCGGAGGACCTCGTCGATCTGCTCAACGAGGTGCTCGTCCGGCAGGTCGCGACCTACCTCGGCGTGGAGCCCGAGATCATCGACCCCGACCTGCCGGACGACTCCGACGAGTGACGATCAACCGTGACAGCGCCGAGATCATATGGTGACCCGACTGTGATCCACGGTCCGAAAACAAATGCGCGCCAATCCCTTTCGGAATTCGGCGCGCGCTAGACGATGCCCCGCTTGAGGCGTCGGCGTTCCCTCTCGGAGAGCCCACCCCAGATCCCGAATCGCTCGTCGTGCGCGAGCGCGTATTCGAGGCATTCGTCACGCACCTCACAACCGAGGCAGATGCGCTTCGCCTCCCGTGTCGAACCACCCTTTTCCGGGAAGAACGCCTCGGGATCGGTCTGCGCACACAGTGCGCGGTCCTGCCACTGATCCTCCACGGCGTCGAACATCTCGTCGAAACCGTTGACGATCAGACTGAGGATCGGGCGATCGACCTCCCGCTCCTCCTGTGATTGGCAGACGCCCCCCGCTGCGCCCGCCCTGGAATCGGTCTGCGGTTCGTAGCCAAGCACGCTGAGATGAGTCTTCGACTCGGGCTGATTGAGCATCCGTTCCGCCTCCTCACCTTTGATAGCGCAGAACTTCCTGAACAGTTGAAAATGCCTCCCCGACAATGCCGTTCCCCAACCCCCGACCATCGCTCCCACCCCAATGGGAACGCGTGTTCGAAACTGGAGCCACCTCAATCGTTCTCACGGCGACCGCGGAATGACACATCTGTGATTAGACACGGCCCACCGGACAGGGTCAAGCCGTCAGTGGCGATTGCCCTACCATCACACACCCCGAATCCATGACGAAATCACGTTCGTGCGCGTCACCGGCGTGTCGCGTCGGCGGCCCCCGGCCGGGGGTGCGCCGCCCACCTCGTTCGCAGCGACGCCTAGGCTCTTGGAACGTGAGAGTGACTGTATTGGTCGGCGGTGTCGGTGGGGCGCGTTTCCTCCAGGGCGTGCGCAGTCTGCTCGCCGACACGGACGAGATCACCGCGATCGTCAACGTCGGCGACGACGTGTGGATGCACGGGTTGCGGATCTGCCCCGACCTCGACACCTGCATGTACACCCTCGGCGGCGGCATCGATCCCGTCCGCGGTTGGGGACATGTCGGCGAAACCTGGAATGCCAAGGAGGAACTCGCCGCCTACGGGGCGAAGCCGGACTGGTTCGGCCTCGGCGACCGGGACATCGCCACGCACCTGATCCGGTCGCAGATGCTCCGTGCCGGCTACCCGCTCTCCGCCGTGACCGAAGCGCTGTGCAATCGCTGGCAGCCGGGTGTACGCCTGCTCCCCGTGACCGATGATCGCAGCGAAACACACGTGGTCGTAACCGATCCCGAGGACGGCGAGCAGCGCGCGATCCACTTCCAGGAATGGTGGGTCCGGCATCGCGCGCAGATCCCGACACACAGCTTCGCGTATGTCGGCGCGGACTCCGCGACGCCGGCACCGGGCGTCCTCGAGGCGCTCGCGGACGCCGACGCGGTCCTGCTGGCCCCGTCGAATCCGGTGGTGAGCGTGGGCGCGATCCTCGCCGTACCCGGAATCCGCGGAGCCCTGCGCACCGGACGCGCCAAGGTCGTCGGACTCTCGCCAGTCGTCGGCGGAAAACCGTTGCGCGGCATGGCAGACGAGTGCCTCGACGTCATCGGCGTCGAGACCTCCGCCGAGGCCGTCGGCCGCCACTACGGCGCGCGCTCGACCACCGGCATCCTCGACGGCTGGCTGATCCACGAGACGGACACCGCCGAGGTGCCCGGCGTTCAGGTGCAGGCGGTACCACTGCTGATGACGGACCCCGAGACGACCGCCGAGATGGCGCGCACCGCGCTGCGCCTGGCCGGGGTGGAGCTGTGAACGACAACGGCGCGGCGATCGCGGGTGTCGGGAACCACGGCAGCGAGGTGGGCGACCACGGCGCCGGCGACGCGATCGAGATCCTTCCCGTCCCCGGACTGCCCGAGTTCCGACCCGGCGACGACCTGGCCGCGGCACTCGTCGCGGCAGCACCGTGGCTGGCGGACGGCGACGTCCTGGTCGTGACGAGCAAGATCGTCTCGAAGGTCGAGGGCCGAATCGTGGCCTCCCCCATCGACCCCGAGAAACGCGACGCGGCACGGCGACGCCTGGTGGACCAGGAGGCGGTCCGCGTGCTCGCCCGCAAGGGTCGCACCCTCATCACGGAGAACCGGCTGGGAATCGTGCAGGCCGCCTCCGGCATCGACGGCTCGAACGTCCTCCCCACCGAGCTCGCGCTGTTGCCCGAGGATCCCGATGCCAGCGCCCGGACGCTGCGCGCGCGGATCGCCGACCTGCTCGGCGTGCGGGTGGCGGTCGTGATCACGGACACCATGGGACGCGCGTGGCGCAACGGCCAGACCGATGCCGCCATCGGATCCGCCGGCGTTCCGGTGCTGCACGGGTACGCGGGATCCGTTGACGCACAGGGCAACGAGCTGATGGTCACCTCGGTCGCGGTGGCCGACGAATTGGCTGCCGCGGGCGATCTGGTGAAGGGAAAGACCGGCAGTCTGCCGGTCGCGGTCGTCCGCGGCCTCGCCCTCGTCGACGACGGGTCGAGCGCGTCGGACCTGATCCGCCGCGGCGAGGAGGACCTGTTCTGGCTCGGCGCCGACGAGGCGATCACGCGCGGTCGCGGCGAAGCCCTGCTGCTGCGCCGGTCCGTCCGAGAGTTCTCCGCCGAAGCCGTCGACCCCCAGTCGATTCGGAATTCGATCGCCGACGCGTTGACCGCACCGGCGCCGCACCACACCCGGCCCGTGCGGTTCGTGTGGCTCCGGACGGCGCAGGCCCGCGACCGACTGCTGCGGGCGATGCGCGAGAGGTGGCGGGCGGACCTGACGGCCGACGGTCTCGACGAACGGGCGATCATCCGACGCCTCGACCGCGGCGCCATACTGTTCGACGCACCGGAGTTGGTGATCCCCTTCTGCGTTCCCGACGGCGCGCACTCGTATCCCGATGCCGCTCGCACCGCGGCCGAACAGACGATGTTCACCGTGGCGGCCGGTGCGGCCGTGCAGGGGTTGCTGGTCGCGCTGGCCGCCCGGGGGCTCGGCAGCTGCTGGATCGGATCGACGATCTTCACGCCCGAACTGGTCCGTACCGAACTCGGACTGCCCGACGACTGGGCACCGCTCGGATCGGTCGCGATCGGGCACCCGTCCGAGCCGCTGTCACCGCGCCCGCCCGTCGAGCCACACGAACTCCTGGTGGAGCGGTGAGCGCACAGTCACTGCACACGTCGGCGCGGGCCGCCCTGCTGCAGTGGCAGACCCCGAACGAGGCCGACGAGTCGCTGCGCCACACCATGCTCGCGTTCCTCGACGCGTCGCCGTCGGGGTGTCTGCGTGAACACGAGCCGGGCCACATCACCGCCTCCTCACTGGTCCTCACGGAGGACGCGCGGCAGGTGCTGCTGACCCTGCACCCCAGAGTGGGCAGGTGGATTCAGCTCGGCGGACACTGCGAGCCCGCCGACGACACCGTCGTCACGGCGGCCCTGCGCGAGGCCACCGAGGAGTCCGGTATCTCCGGCCTGCGCATCGATCCGCTGCTGTTGTCCGCGCACACCCACCCGATCACGTGCTCCCTGGGCAGGCCGACCCGGCACCTGGACCTGCGATTCCTGGTGTGGGCACCGACCGGGTCGGAGCCGGTGCGCAGCGACGAGTCCGACGACCTGCGCTGGTGGCCCGTCGACGCCCTCCCCGACACCGCCGAGCACGACACCATCGACCACCTGGTCGCTCTCGCCCGCCGGCGGCGGTGACCGGACGCGGATCACTCGCCGCCGCGGCGGCACTGACGCACACCGAATTGCCGGCATCGGTGGATAGTCTCTCGGTTCATGACCTCTTCGCTGACCACCGAGCCGCTCGCCGGCATCCTCGCGAGGCTGTACGACGCGGACGCCGCCGGGCGTACGGGCCGCCCCCGTGGAACCGGCCGCCACCACTCGACCACCGCGACCGCGCAGGAACGAGCCGACGCCGCGAGCGACATCTACATGCCGATCAGCCCGGACACCGGCCGGCTGGCGTATTCACTGATCCGTGCGTCCCGACCCGCACAGATCGTCGAGTTCGGGATGTCCTACGGCATCTCCACCCTGCACCTGGCGGCGGCGGTCCGCGACAACGGTGTCGGTCACATCCACACCACCGAGATGAGTGCGAAGAAGATCGCGCAGGCGTCGGCGACGTTCGCCGAGGCGGGCATCGACGATCTCGTCACCGTCCTGGAAGGCGATGCGTTGACCACCCTCGGCGAGGTGACAGGCCCCATCGGGTTCGTGCTCCTCGACGGCTGGAAGGACCTCTACCTTCCGGTGCTGACCCTGTTGGAGGACCGGTTGCCGTCCGGCACCCTCGTCCTGGCCGACAACGCCGAGAGTGCCGACGCCATGCCCTATCTCGACTACGTGCGCGACCCCGGAAACGGCTACACCTCGGTCAACCTGCCGGGGAAACGTCACGACACGATCGAGCTGAGCTGCCGGACCTGAGGCGAACCGTCAGTCCGTCGCCGCGATCGGCCCGAGGACGGGTCGACGCGGAGCGACGTTGTCGCCGGACGACTTTCCGGTGAGCCGGCGTCCGAACCACGGAACCAGGAACTCGCGGCGCCACGTCGAGTCGATCTTCTTCTGCTCCGCCCTGCCGCGGACGGGGGCGGGGCCGAGGTCGGGCGCGGTGACCTCGTGGGGGACGCCGAGCGCGTCGAGGACTTCGACGCACATGCGCTGGTGCCCGGCCGCCGACATGTGCAGCCGGTCCCAGTCCCACATCCGGTCGTCGTCGTAGCCGTCGAACCGCCAGAAGTCGACCAGTGTCGCGCCGTGCCGCTCGGCGACCTCGCGCACCAACTCGTTGTAGATCGCGGTGCGACCCCGGAACACCTTGAACACCGAGTCCCAGCCGGCGTCGTAGGCCGTCCAGATCGCCACCCGGGCGCCGGCGGCGGTGAGCTTCCCGACGGCGTCGTCGTAGCGGGCGACGAGCGCGTCGATGTCCACCGACGGCCGCATCATGTCGTTGCCGCCCGCGTACATCGTCACCAGGTCCGGCGACATGGCCAGCGCCGCGTCCAACTGCTCGTCGAGGACCTGTCCGAGCAGCTTGCCGCGGACGGCGAGATTCGCGTACGCGAAGTCGTCGGTGCGCGCGGCGAGCTGCTCGGCGACGCGGTCGGCCCAGCCCCGCAGCCCGTTCGGCCGCGAGGGTGCCGGGTCACCCAGTCCCTCGGTGAACGAGTCGCCGAGGGCGACGTAGCGGTGGAAGACGGGACGGTGCAGAACGGGTTCCGGCGTACTCACGGGTAACCATCCTGCCACCGCCACCGTCACCACCGACGCTCGGGTTGCGTCGTGCAACAACGCACGGGCAGCCGGAGCGCCTCGCGTCTCAGACGTCGGTGGAGAACCGTACGCCGCCGTCCGGCAGCGCCACGCCCGGCCACACCCGCGCACCGCGCAGCAACTCGCAGCGAGCACCCACGTCGGCGCCGTCGCCGATCACCGCGTCCCGCACCAGCGCCCGCGGACCGATCCGCGCACCGAACCCGATGATCGACCGCTCCACCGTCGCCCCGGCCTCGACGACCGCCCCGTCGAACAGGATGGCGCCGTCGAGGCGCGCACCGGCCCCGACCTCCGCGCCGCGCCCGACGACGGTGCCACCGATCAGGACCGCTCCCGGAGCAATCCCCGCGCCGGGATGCACCCGCGACTCGCCGCGCTGGCCGTCGAGGGCCGGGGACGGCGCGATACCGCGAACCAGGTCGGCGGAACCGCGGACGAAGTCCTCCGGGGTGCCCATGTCGCGCCAGTACGAGCTGTCGACGAAGCCGTACACGCGGCGGCCGTCCGCGAGCAGACCCGGGAACACCTCGCGCTCGACCGACACCGGTCGCCCAGCCGGGATCTTCTCGATGATCTCGCGCTTGAACACGTAGCAGCCGGCATTGATCTGGTCCGTCGGCGGATCCTGCGTCTTCTCGAGGAAGTGGGTGACCCGATCGTCCTCGTCGGTGGTGACGCAGCCGAACGCACGCGGATCGCCGACCCGCACCAGGTGCAGGGTCACGTCGGCCTCGTGCTTGCTGTGCGTCGCGAGAACGTCCCGCAGGTCCATGCCGCCGAGGACGTCCCCGTTGAACACGACCACGTTGTCCGCCCGCAACTTCGGCAGCACGTTGCGGATGCCGCCGCCGGTGCCGAGCGGTTCGGTCTCGGTCACGTACTCGATCTCGAGACCGAGCTCGGAGCCGTCACCGAAGTGCTCCTCGAACACCTCCGCCTTGAACGAGGTGCCCAGCACCACGTGGGTGATCCCGGCCGCCTTGATCCGGGCGAGCAGATGTGTCAGGAACGGCAGGCCCGCCGTCGGCAGCATCGGTTTCGGCGCCGACAGCGTCAGTGGCCGCAGCCGGGTTCCCTTGCCGCCGACCAGGACCACCGCATCCACGTCACCGGCATCGGGCGCATCAGCGTTCGTCATGTCAGTTCCCCTCGTCGTCTTTCGCCCTGTTTCGTACTGCCGCGGCCACGACCACCTTCGATCGCACCGCCAAACCCCCCTTGAGCGCCCACCGCAGCGGCGCCTGCCACCAGTGCGGATGACGATCCGCCTGGAAGCGGTAGGCACTCGCGTGGTGGGCCGGCAACATCAGCTCCGGATGCCGTCCCGCCGCATGCCCTTTCGCGTGGGTGACCTCCGCCGACGGCACGAACACGTTGTGCCAGCCGGCCCGGCCGAGCCGGTCGCCGAGGTCCACGTCCTCCATGTACATGAAGTACCGGGAGTCGAAACCGTTGATGGAGTCGAACGCCGCCCTCCGCACCAGCAGGCACGACCCGGACAGCCAGCCGACGCCACGCTCGGTGAGCTGCTCGTCCTCCTGCCGGTACCGCGTGGTCCACGGGTTGGACGGCCACACCGTGCCGAGCACCGCGTGCGCGGCCCCGGACACCAGACCCGGCACGTGCCGCGCCGACGGGTACACGGTGCCGTCGGGTTCGCGCACCAGCGGCCCCAACGCGCCGGCCCGCGGCCACCGGGCCGCCGCCTTCAGCAGCTCGTCGATCGACCCGGCACCCCAGCGGATGTCCGGGTTCGCGACGACCACGAACTCCGCGGCCGGATCCAGTTCCGCCACGGCCCGGTTGATCGCGCCGCCGTACCCGATGTTGCCGCCGGTCCGCAGTAGCCGGACGTTGTCCCGCGCCTGCTCGGCGGCCTCCGGCGTGCCGTCGGTGGACCCGTTGTCGGCGAGGACGACCTGCATCGACAGCTCCGTCGCGTCCTCGAGGGTGTCGAGGAACTCCTCGAGATGTTTGCCGGGCGAATACGTCACCGTCACCACGGCCAGCTGCGAACTCACGCCCGTCACCCTAGTCGGCAACCTCCGCCAGGGCGGCGGCCAGGGCATCGCCCCAGTACCGCAGCGGTGTCAGGCCCGCGGAATGCCAGGCGGCCGGCGACAGCACCGAGTACGCGGGCCGCGGCGCCGGCCGCCGGAACTGGGCGCTGGTGCACGGACGCACCCGCTCCGGGTCCGCCCCAACGCCGGCGAACACCGCCCGCGCCAGCTCGAACCAACTGGCCTGCCCGCTGTTCGTCGCGTGCAGGACCCCTCCCGCCCGGTTCCCCGTCGCGAGTTCGAGGAGGCCGTCGGCGAGATCGGCGGCGTACGTCGGGGACCCGATCTGGTCGTCGACGACGTCGACGGTGTCGCGCTCACGCTCGAGGCGCCGCATCGTGGCGACGAAGTCCGACCCCGTCCCGGTGTACACCCACGCCGTCCGCACGATCGAGGCGGACGGATCGGCGGCGAGCACCGCCTGCTCCCCCGCCAGCTTCGTCCGCCCGTACACCGTCCGCGGCCCGGTCGGCGCATCCACGTCGTACGGTTCGGTCGCGTCGCCGGGGAAGACGTAGTCGGTGGACACGTGCACGAGCCGGGCACCGACGCGGGCCGTCGCCTCGGCCAGATTCCGCGGCCCGGTCGCGTTGACCGCGACCGCCGCTGCCTCGTCGGTCTCGGCCGCGTCGACCGCCGTGTAGGCGGCGCAGTTGAGCACGACCGTTCCCGGCTCGACGGCGTCCCGGACGGCGGCGGCATCGGTGATGTCGAGCTCCGACGACGAGACACCCACGATGTTCACGCCGTCGGGCGCACGCCGCATCAGCTGCGTGCCGAGCTGGCCACCGGCACCGGTCACGAGGATCTTCATCACACGGCAAAGTCTGGCACGCCGGTTGCGGCTGCCGCGGAAGGCGCCCACCGCCCAGTAACGTGGAGACGCGAGCTGTGAGTTGCGAGACGGATTAGGGGCAGTGTTGCCGGACAACAGGGAACCGGGCGAGGATTCACCGGGCCGGCCGACCACGCGGAGGCCACGCTCGCGGCGCGAACCCGCACCCCGCACCGGCACACCCGGGGAGCGCCCGCTCCGGATCGCGGTCGCCGCGGCATCGGTTCTCGCACTGGTGGTGACGGGTTTCGCCTGGCGCGGCATCGACGCCCTCGAGTCGAGTCTCGCCACTGCCCGACTCGGGCTCGGCGGCGCGAAGGACGGCGCACTCGACCTGCTCCTGGTCGGCACGGACAGCCGCACCGACGCGCACGGCAACCCGCTCAGCGAACAGGAACTCGCGTCGCTGCGTGCCGGTGACGCCGAATCCGACAACACCGACACCATCGTCCTGGTCCGGATCCCGAACAACGGCGAGTCCGCGACCGCCATCTCGATTCCCCGTGACTCCTACGTGAAGGTCCCCGGAATCGGGATGTCGAAGATCAACGCCGCCTTCGGCGCCACGAAGGCGACCGAGAAGCAGGAGCTGATCGACGAGGGCGTCGACGACGCGACCGCCGAGAAGGACGCGACCCAGGCCGGCCGCGAGGCGCTGATCAAGTCGGTCGCCGACCTGACCGGGGTCACCGTCGACCACTACGCCGAGATCGGGCTGCTCGGCTTCGTGTTGCTCACCGACGCGGTCGGCGGCGTCGACGTCTGCCTCAACGCCGCCGTCGACGAGCCGTTCTCGGGGGCGAACTTCCCGGCCGGCGAGCAGACCCTCGACGGTGCGAGCGCGCTGTCGTTCGTGCGGCAACGGCACGGCCTGCCGCGTGGCGACCTCGACCGCATCGTGCGACAGCAGGTGTTCATGGCGTCGCTGGTCCAGGAGGTGATCAGCGCGAAGACCCTGAGCAGCCCGGGCAAGCTCGGCCAGCTGACGTCGGCGGTGCAGCGGTCGGTGGTGCTCGACGAGGACTGGGACATCGTCGGTTTCGCCCGCGAGCTGCAGAATCTCGCCGGTGGGCAGGTGCAGTTCCGGACGATTCCCGTCGAGGACATCAACGCGATGACCGACTACGGCGAATCCGTCGTCCAGGTCGATCCCGTTGCCGTGCGGGCGTTCGTGGCGGACCTCGCCGGCGAGGACGACGCCGAGGATGCACGGACCGACACCACCCCGACGGTGGACCCGGCGACGGTGACCGTCGACGTCGCGAACGACAGCGGCATCGGCGGGCTCGCGGCGCGGGTGTCGCAGGCCCTGGCCACCAAGGGATATCGACCCGGCGTCGTCGGTAACAACGACGGCTCCCCGGTCTCGTCGAGCGTCGTGCGGGTTGCCGACCCCGACTCGGAGGCGGCGAAGTCGGTGGCCGCCGCGCTCGGCGGACTCGAGGTGGTGCAGGATTCCTCCCTGACGAGCGACACCGTCGTGGTGGTCCTCGCCGCGGACTACGAGGGTCCGGGAACCGGGTCGGTCACGACGACCGGCGCGGCCACCGACATCGTGGACCAGGGCACCAGCCCGACTCCGGTTCCATCGGGCCCGTCGATCGACGCGGGCCGCAGCGGACCGCAATGCGTGAACTGACGGCGTGAGGAGCACCGCACCACCATGACAGCAGCGACCAATCTCACTGCGGCACTGCTCGATCCGATCCTGCGCACCGATCCGGCCGGGCCGCGGATCACGCACTACGACGACGAGACCGGTGCCCGGATCGAACTGTCGGCGCTGACACTGGCGAACTGGGCGGCCAAGACCGCGAACCTGGTCCGCGACGAGTTCGGCCTCGTTCCCGGCGCGCGGGTGTGCGTGCTGCTGCCGGCGCACTGGCAGACCGCGGCCGTGCTGCTCGGCTGCTGGTGGGCGGGAACCGAGGTCGTGCTCGAACCGGACCCGGACGCGGACCTCGCGCTGGTCACCGCGGACCGGCTCGACGAGGCGGCCGACGCGGCGGAGGTCGCGGTGCTGTCCCTCGACGCATTCGGACGACCGGTCGCCGACCTTCCGGTCGGGGTCACCGACTACGCCACGGCGGTGCGGGTGCACGGCGACCAGTTCCGACCCGACCCAGCTCCGGCCGGAGCGCCCGCCCTCGACGGACGCAGCGTCGCCGACGTTCTCGAGCGGGCCGCCGATTCCGCTGCCGCGCAGGGGTTCTCCTCGGTCGACCGCGTGCTCTCGACCACGGACTGGGCCACCGCCGACGAACTCGTCGACGGGCTGCTGGCCGTGCTGGCCGTCGGCGCGTCACTCGTGCAGGTGACCAACCCCGACGAGGAGCGCCGCGCTCGGCGGATCGAATCGGAGAAGGTCACCGCACAGCGCCACTGACCCCGGCACGGAGTCCGCACACGCTCCGTGCCCTCGGAGCGCGGAACCCACGGATGGAGGGCACGACGTGTGCATCGGCTCCGGGGTGTCCACAGCCGCTGATCCATCCACAGACGAGGGCGTTTCCGCAGGACCGCCGAACGGACAGGCGTCGCCGACCGTCGTTCGGAGCGGTCTCCCGTTCGACGGCGCGATTGCGTGAGAAGCCGTCGAACGGGAACCCGCTCCGGACAGTCAGCTCACTTGAGCAACGCGCGCGACATGACGACGCGCTGAATCTGGTTGGTGCCCTCGTAGATCTGCGTGATCTTGGCGTCGCGCATCATCCGCTCGACCGGGAAGTCGGTGGTGTAGCCGGCGCCACCGAACAGCTGCACGGCGTTGGTGGTGACCTCCATCGCGACGTCGGAGGCGAGGCACTTGGCGGCTGCGGAGATGAACCCGAGGTTCTTCTCGCCGCGCTCGGCCTTCGCGGCGGCGGTGTAGACCATCAGCCGGGCCGACTCGATCTTCATCGCCATGTCGGCGAGCATGAACTGGGTGTTCTGGAACGACGCGATGGACGTGCCGAACTGCTTGCGGTCCTTGGTGTACGCCACCGCGGCGTCGAATGCGCCCTGCGCCAGGCCGATCGCCTGCGCGCCGATGGTCGGGCGGGTGTGGTCGAGGGTCTCGAGCGCGGTCTTGAAGCCGGTGCCGGGCTCACCGATGATCCGGTCGCCGGGGATGCGGCAGTTCTCGAAGTAGAGCTCCGCAGTGGGCGAGCCCTTGATGCCGAGCTTGTGCTCGAGCGGGCCGACGACGAAGCCCTCGTCGTCCTTGTGGACCATGAACGCGGAGATGCCGTTGGCGCCCTTGTCGCCGTCGGTGACGGCCATGACGGTGTACCAGCTGGACTGACCACCGTTGGTGATCCAGCACTTGGAGCCGTTGAGGATCCAGTCGTCGCCGTCCGCCTTGGCGCGGGTGCGCATCGACGCGGCGTCGGAGCCGGCCTCGCGCTCGGACAGCGCGTAGGACGCCATCGCGCCGGCCGCGATCTCGGGGAGCACCTTCTTCTTCAGGTCCTCGGAGCCCTTGAGGATCAGGCCCATGGTGCCGAGCTTGTTGACGGCCGGGATCAGCGACGAGGAACCGCACACGCGCGCCACCTCTTCGATGACGATGCACGTGGCGACGGAGTCGGCACCCTGGCCGTCGTAGGCGTCGGGGACGTGGATGGCGTTGAAGCCGGACGCGACGAGGGCGTCGAGTGCCTCCTTCGGGAAGCGGGCCTTCTCGTCGACCTCCTTGGCGAACGGCGCGATCTCCTTCTCGGACAGCGCGCGGATCGCGGCCCGCAGCTCGTCGTGCTCGTCGGCGAGCTTGAACAGGTCGAAGTCCGGGTTTCCAGCCATCAGTCGCTCCTCGTGGAGAGTAGTCGGAGGGTCGGCACTCAGTGCCACGCTTGGCTCAGCATACCCGACGACTTCACAAGCATCCAGGCCCGACGTGCCACGTGGTCGGCACCGAGTGCCAAGCTAGAGTTGGTCCTGCTCGAGACGTTGCGCGATCACGTCGACGATCGCGCTCGGAGACAGGCCGCGCCGAAACACCGCGACCACCACGTCGTCACCGGGGGCGCCGTCCGGGACGTGATCGAGACGACGGCGGATGTCGGCGAGTGCGGCGCGCAGCTCGGGTGAGGTCGTCCGCGCGCCGTCCCGCACCATCCGGCGCAGCAGATAGTTGTGCGTGGCGATGACCGAGGCCGCGAACTGCACCCGCATCAGATCCGGCGCACCCGGCGCAGCGCGTCGCAGGTACTCGACGAACAGTCGCTCGTAGCGGTAGATCGTCACGATCTCCCGGTCCCGCAGCGCGGGCACCTCGTGCACGACCGCATAGCGACGCCGCGCGACCTCGTTCCAGCCGGAGAACCGTTCGAAGACGATCGTCGCCGCGTCGCAGACCGCATTCCACGGGTCCGGATGCTCGGCGGCGAGGAACGACGACACCTGCTCGAGCAGCACCTCGTGGTCGGCGAAGACCACGTCCTCCTTGGACCGGAACTGCCGGAAGAACGTCCGCCGCGAAATGCCCGCAGCTTCGGCGATCTCGTCGACCGAGGTGGCCTCGTACCCCTGCTCGGAGAACAGCCGGAGAGCCTCCGACACCACCTGGAGCCGGAAGCGGTCTGCATCGTCGGGCATGGGCCCAGGGTAGATGGCTTCGCCAGTGGTGCACTTACGGACGTGCCGACCTCCACAAGTGCACCACTGCGCGAAGCGCATCACGGTGCCACGGAGGTCCAATCGGCGAAGCCGGTCGGGTCGTGCCTGCCCATACTGGCGTGCTCGAACAGGCCTGCGCCGGGAATGCCGTTGCAAGTGGCGGATGCCGAGAAGTCGCTGACGCCGTACGGGATTCGGCCGGCGATCGCCGGATCGGTGAGGTCGTACACCGCGCGGTCCGACCAGCCGCGACCGCGCCACTGCCCGTGCGTCCACTCCGGGTCGCCGCCGTAGCCCGCGCCGACGTGCAGGGCGATGCCGGTGCGCGGGGTGACCTCGATCGTGACGGGACTGCCGTCGGTGGCCGTCAGATTCAGGGTCGCGGCGAGCGCCTGTCTGGTCCCGGACTTGTACTTGAATTCGACACGGGGCCAGCCGAGCTGCTCGACCCGGCCGTCGTCCCAGACCCGGGTGGCGTCGTTGAGCGTGCGGAACCCGTCCGGGTTCTCCTGGACGATCACGATCACCGAGAAGCCCTCGAAGCGCAGCGGCACGTACAGCCACCAGAATCCCTCGGACGGCTGGTCGACGAGCCGCCCCGCCGGGTCGGGGTCGCCGACCGGGCGGATCCCCCACGACCTGTCGCGGGTGCCCATCCACCGGTCCGGGGTGACCACGACGTCCTCGCCGTCGATCGACAACACGCCGGTCCAGGTCCCGGTCTGCGCGAACCGGCTCGACTCCAGCTGCGGACGCAACCCGTTGGTCAGCAGGTGCGGCTGTTCCTGCACGGCCGGGCAGGAACCCTCCCACGTCAGGTCGAACCCGACCCCGCCTGCGTCGTCGCCCTCGCAGACCACGCGCAGCCGCCGCAGCGGCTCGAGCACCTCGATGCGGTAGCCCCCGACGGCAAGATCCAGCGACCGGTGCTCGAGGGCATCGGAGAAGCGCACCGCCCACTGCCGGTCGCCCTTGCGGACCGTGGCGAACGCGTCGGTGACGCCGAGGTTCGGATACACCCCGAACCCGGTGACGAGGAACACGTCACTGCCGGCGTCGAGGGCGTTGAAGTAGGAGCGGTCGTAGAAGTTCTTGTCGCTCGAGACCACTCGGGACATCGGCAGCGGGGTCTGGTGGATCGGGTACTCGTCGAGCGGTGCGGGCATGGCGACACTCCCAGGGGTGATTTCCGTTTCACGGTGATACGCAAACCGATCCCCGCGAATCTATCGCCGCCCGCCCGCACCCCGGGCCGAAATCAGCCGAGCAACTTCTCCCGCAGCGCCGCGTCCTTCTCCAGCACCATCGACTCCAGACCGGCCTGGAACCTCTCCATCGCCTCGCGGACCGCCGGGTCGGTGGTGCCGATGATCCGCGCCGCCAGCAGGCCGGCGTTGCGGGCCCCGCCGATCGAGACAGTCGCGACGGGGACACCCGCGGGCATCTGCACGATCGACAGCAGCGAGTCCATGCCGTCGAGGTACTTGAGCGGCACCGGCACCCCGATCACCGGCAGCGGGGTCGCGGAGGCGACCATGCCGGGCAGGTGGGCAGCGCCGCCGGCGCCGGCGATGATCACCCGGATGCCCCGACCGGCGGCGTCCTTCGCGTAGTCGAGCATCCGCTGCGGGGTGCGGTGCGCCGAGACGACCCCGACCTCGAACCGAATGCCGAACTCCGCCAACGCCTCCGCGGCGGCCTCCATCGTCGGCCAGTCCGAGTCGCTGCCCATGATCAGTCCGACCAGCGGTCCCTGCTGCTCCGTCATCGTCGCCTGTCTCCTGTCGTGGATGGTCGTTGATGCGTCAGTGGCCGGCGTGCGGATCCCGGCCGCCACCCGCGTGCGGGTCCCAGCCATCGGTCCAGACGCCGTGGGAGAGCCAGTGCGCGGCGCGTTCGGCCCGCTCCCGGACCGCGGCCACGTACGCGGCGTCGTCGAGCGAACCCGCCGCGGGGCCGACCACGTTGACGTGCCCGATCTTGCGGTCCTTGCGCTCGCCCTTGCCGTACATGTGCACCTTCGCGTCCGGCATCCGCGCGAACAGGTGGTGCAGCCGCTCGTCCATGCTCATCTCGGGCGCCTCGGGTGCGCCGAGCACGTTCGCCATCACGGTCACCGGGGCGATCGGGGCGGTGTCGCCGAGCGGGTAGTCCAGCACGGCACGCAGGTGCTGCTCGAACTGCGAGGTGCGGGCGCCGTCCTGCGTCCAGTGCCCGGAGTTGTGCGGGCGCATCGCGAGCTCGTTGACGACCAGCTCCCCGTCGACGGTCTCGAACAGCTCGACCGCCATCGCACCGGTCGCGCCCAGCGCCGACGAGATGGTCAGCGCCAACTGCTCGGCCTGCGCGGCCCGCTCGTCGGACAGTTCCGGCGCCGGCGCGATCACGACGGCGCACTGGCCGTCGCGCTGCACGGTCTCGACGACGGGCCACGTCGCGCCCTGCCCGAATGGGGACCGCGCCACCATCGCCGACAGCTCGCGGCGCATCGGGACCTTCTGCTCCACCATCAGCGCGACACCCTTGCCGAGCTGCTCGGTGACGATCTCCGACGCCTCCCCGAGCTCGTCGGGCATCCACACGCCGCGACCGTCGTAGCCGCCGCGGATCGACTTGATCACGATCGGCCAGCCGTGCTCGTCCCCGAACTTCTCGACGTCGGTGACCGAGGTCACCTCGGCGAATGCCGGAATCGGAACGTCCAGCTCGGCGAGCTTGCGACGCATGGCGAGCTTGTCCTGGGCGTAGATCAGCGCCTGCGGCGGCGGCTGCACGTTCACGCCCTCCGAAATCAGCACGTCGAGGTGCTCGGTGGGGACGTGCTCGTGGTCGAAGGTCAGCGCGGACGACCCGACGGCGGCGGCACGCAACGCGTCGAGGTCGGTGTGGGAGCCGAGCACGATGTCGGCGCTGACCTGCGCGGCCGGTTCGTCGGGCCCGCCGGAGAGCACCCGCAGGCACTGTCCGAGTTCGATTGCCGCCTGGTGCGTCATCCGGGCCAGCTGGCCGCCGCCGATCATCGTGACCACCGGCATCGCGGCATCCCGGCCGCGGGGAGTCGTGGGGCGGGGCTGGGATCCGGAATCGGTGCTCACGGTTGTCCATGGTGTCACGACGCCTCCCCCGGGCCGTCCCCAGGTTCCGTGGTCCGAATCTGAGAACAGGCTGTGATCGGAGTGTCCGGTCGAACCCGGCGCGACGAGGTTCGTAGAATGTCCTCCTGTGTCTTTTGTCGATCAGGCGCTCAGCCACGTGCCCAGGCCGTTACGGGACGTTGTGCTGCGTCACCGCGAACTGATCAAGTTCGCGATCGTCGGCGGCACCACCATGGTCTTCGACCTGGCGATCTTCTACTCCCTCAGCCTCACGGTGCTCGAGCAGAAGCCGGTGATCGCCAAGGTCATCTCCGGTGTGATGGCCACGATCCTGAGTTACGTCCTCAACCGGGAGTGGTCGTTCAAGAACCGCGGCGGACGCGAACGCCACCACGAGGCGATCCTGTTCTTCGTGATCAGCCTGATCGGCGTCGTCATCTCCGCGGCGCCGCTGTGGATCGCGAACAACATCTTCGACGTCCGCGCCGACCAGGCCAGCGTGACGACGGTCGTGATCATCGACTTCGTGCTCAACTACATCATCGGCAACCTACTGCAGATGGCGTTCCGGTTCTGGGCGCTGCGCCGGTTCGCGTTCCCCGACGAGAACGCGCGCGGCGGATCCGACTTCGACCCGACACCGGACGAACTGGCCGCGCGCTAACGCGGCTCGAGCGACGCCTCGACGTCCGTGCGCGGTTCGGTCGGCAGGAACAGCGCGAACAGCGCCGGCCGCCTGCGTTGCAGGTCCAGACGTCCACCGTCGGCCTCGACCAGCGCACGCGCCAACGCCAGCCCGACACCGGTGGAACCACCAGCGGAGAACCCGCGGTCGAAGATGTGCGGCGCGAGCTGATCGCTGACACCGTCACCCTCGTCGCCGACCTCGACGCACACCATCGCCTCCCGCCGGGGACCGACACCGGGCAGCACCCGGACCACGACGGTGCAGGTTCCCCCTCCGTGCATCAGGGCATTGTCGACGAGCACCGCGACCGCCTCACGCAGCCGCGACGGGGTCGCGGACGTCCGGACGGTGCGATCGCCCCGCAACACCAGCGACCGTCCCTCCTGCTGGTACTGCGGCTGCCATTCGGCGACGACCGCGTCGAGCTCCCGCACCACCGACAACGACTGGCGGTCCACACCGTCGATGCGCGAGGAACGGACCAGTTCGTCGATCGCGACGGTCAATCGGTCCACCTGGGCCATGGCCGCGTTGGCCTCGTCGACGACATCCGGATCCGGATGCACCGACAGTTCGTCGAGTCGCAGCCGGACCGCCGTCAACCGGCTGCGCAACTGGTGCGACACGTCCCCGACCAGCGCCCGCTCGCGCTGCAACCGGCCCGCGATCTCGACGGTGACGGAGTCGAGGACGTCGGAGACGCGGTCCAGCTCCGGAATGCCGTACCGGCGTGCGTCGGTGCGGAAGTCGCCCTTGGCCAGTCGCGCCGCCCGGTCCGCGACGTCCTGCATGGGGTCGGCGAGGCGCCGGGCGGTGACCGTCGCGATCGCGGTGCCGACCGCGAGGGACACGAGCACCATGAGCGCCACCCCGCCGACGGCCTGCTGTTGCAGGGTCCGCATCGCCGCGGACGGCGTCTCGAGCCGCAGCGACCCGGACCGTCCCATCGAGATGGCCTCCACGAGCGGGTCCTCGACCTCCGCGGCGCCGATGTCGATCCGGGCGTTCGGATCGTCGCGCGACGGATAGACCACCGACAGGCGTCCCCCCGCCGGCACCGCCACTCGCAGCGAACCGACGTCGAGACTGCCCTCGACCACCCCGCTCTGGCCCTCCTGGTCGATGATCTCCGCGGAGATCCGGTCGAGGCGGGCCTGCAGGTCACGACGGGTGAAGTCCTCAACCCACAGCCACGCCGTGTAGGTCAGCGGCAGACCGAGCAGCAGCCCGGTCACCAGGACCACGGCGAGGATGGAGAGCAGGATGCGGCGACGCATTCCGCTGCACTCAGGTGTTCAGGCGGAATCCGACTCCGCGCACGGTCGCGATGCGGCGTTCCGCGATGGGGCCCTCGTCGCCGATCTTGCGCCGCAACCAGGACATGTGCATGTCGAGGGTCTTCGAGCCGCGCAGGTCGACGTCGCCCCACACCTCCTGCAGGATCACATCGCGTGAGACCACCTCACCGGCCCGGTCCATCAGGACCTTGAGGAGTTCGTATTCCTTGTTGGCCAGCGAGATCTCGTTTCCACCGACGAGCACCCGCCGGGCGGCCGGCTCGAGACGCAGGTCCCCGACCTCGATCGCCGAGTCGTCCGGGCCGCCGCGGCGACGCAGCAGCGCTCGCACACGGGCCATCAGCTCGGCCAGCCGGAACGGTTTGCCGACGTAGTCGTCCGCGCCGGCGTCGAGGCCGACAACGAAATCCACCTCGTCGGTGCGGGCGGTGAGCATGAGAACAGCGAGTTCGGACCCGTTGACGCGCAGCTGCCTGCACACCTCGAGTCCGTCCATGCCGGGCAGACCGAGGTCGAGGATCAGGAGGTCGAAGGTGCCGCTCAGCGCCAGCTCGAGGGTGGCGGGGCCGGTCTGTTCGACCGTCACGTCGTAGCCCTCACGGCCCAGGGCCCGGGACAGCGGCGCGGCGATGGCCTCGTCGTCCTCGGCCAGTAGTACGGAAGTCACGTCACCACAGTACGGAGCGTCCACGCCGCGGCGCCGCCGCGCCATGCGGATCAGCGGCACCGCCGCGCCATGCGGATCAGCGGCGCCAGCCTCGTCGTGGCTGCCTGCCCTCGCCGTCCCCACCGTCCGTGCCGTGGTCGAGGTGCTCGCCGCCCGGCCGGTCGCCGAGTTGCATGGCGTCGAAAACCTGGTGGTAGAGCAGCGAATGCACGCGTTGCACGTCCGGGATGTCGTCGAACTCGAGCGGATCGTCGGCCGCCGACGAGATCACGAGGGTGCCGGTCCGCATCATCCGGTCGAGCAGTCCGTGCCGGAACTGCACGTTGCTGATCCGGCTGAGCGGGATGTCGATTCCGCTGTGCGTCAGCACCCCCTGGCGGATCAGCACCCGGCGGTCGGTGACGATGAAATGCGTGGACTTCCAGGAGATCAGGGGGACCACACACCGCCACCCGACGAGGGCCAGCCACGCGACGAGCACGATCACGGACACCACGGTCCGGGCGGTGCCGTCCAGGCGGGCCTGCGCGAGACCGGCGGCGAATCCCGCGACTGCGGTCGCGACGATGAACGTCAGCGCGGGCAGCACGAGCATCTTCCAGTGGGGATGCCTGTGCAGCAACAGTTCCTCGTCTGCGGCGAGCGCGTCGTCCGGGTAGCCCATTCCCAAAAGTCTGCCACCTCGGACGTGGCACCTTCGTTCCCCTCGTCCTACGCCCGCTCCACCTCACCGTCCACGTCGTCGCCGACCACGGTCCCGACAACCTCGCCGCGTTCGCCGTCGGTGAGATCCTCTTCGGCGGCGCTCTGCAGTTCGCGCGTTCGCACCTCGGCCTCCTGCTCCGCGACCACCATCTCCTCCGGGGTCGGTGCCGACCCCGAGATCAGCGCGTTCGCCCACCTCGTCGTCGGATCGATGTCCAGCAGCAGCGTCTTGACGAGCAGCGTCGCCGGAATCGCCAGCAACGCGCCGAGCGGGCCGAGCACCCATCCCCAGAACACCAACGCCAGGAACGTCACCGTCACCGACAACCCGACGGCGTCGCCCACGAACTTGGGCTGGATCACCGACTGGATGGTGACGTTGATGACGCTGTAGACGACGATCACCCACAGCATCATCACCGGGCCACCCTCGAGCAGTGCGATGAGGGCGGGCGGGATCAACCCGATCACGAAGCCGATGTTCGGGATGTAGTTGGTGATGAACGAGAGCAGTCCCCACAGCAGCGGCAGCGGGATACCCATCGCCCACAGCGCGCCCGCGTCGATCACCGCGACGATCAAACCGAACACCGTCGACACGATGAGGTAACTGCGGGTGCCGGACGCGAATGCCGAGAAGGCGTACGCGATGTCGGGACGCGAGAACGCGACCGCGCGCATGCGGTCACCGAACGACGCCGCATCGATCGCCATGAACAGCAGCACCGCAACCAGGAAGAACAGGTTGGAAAAGACCCCGAGCAGACCGAGCAGGACGTCGTCGAGCAATCCGACGAGCTTGCCGAAGTCGATGTTCGACAGCACCGTCTCGACCTGGTCGGAACCGATGTCCAACTGCCCGAGTCGAGTCTGCACGTCGGCGACCAGCTGATCGGCCTTGTCCGCGTACTGCGGCAACAGCGTCGCGAGCTGCGCCACCGACACGGCGAGCGCCCCGATCAATCCGAACAGCACGAAGTAGACGGACGCCAGTGTCGCGAGCACCGCCACCCACATCGGTGCGCCCTTGCGGCGGAGCCGGTTCCCGAGGGGCTGCACCGCGACGACGAGCATCAACGCCAGGAACACCGGGCCGAGGATGCCGGAGAACGCATGGACACCGGCGATCGCGACGACGCCGCCGGCCAACGCCAGCAGCACGATCAGACCACGGGGCCAGCCCTCCGGGGTCTGCGGCCGCGTCGGAACCTGTACTCCTTGATTCACTTCCGGTACCGCCATCACTTCCACACCGCTGCCCGCCGGGCGACACCGGGGAGAAGACCCAGAATCGGCAACCCGATCGCCAGGTGCACCAGTGCCGTCGCGATCCGGTCGGCGAGTGTCGCGTCGTAGACGAACGGCAGGATCACCGACGCCAGCAACAGCAACCCGACGATCCATCCGAAGAAGGTCACACCCCCCGGTGTGCTCACCACCAGCAGGTAGAGCAGCGCCGATGCCAGCAACGCCAGCACGAACCCCAGGACGGCGAATCGGACCGGCACGGAGACATCGGGAAGCCACGGCGGCGGCAGGGGGTCAATTGCGAAGGCCCGCAACAGCAGTGCCACGACGAGCGCGGACAACGCAGTCACCAGCGCCGCGGCCGCGGCTCCGGGCCAGAACTTCGCCGCCGAGATGCCGCGTTCGGGTGCCCGTGGTGTGGGCACTCCCCCCGGATAGTCGGTCATCGCATTTCCTTCCAGTGACCCTTCCCCTGAAGGCTTCTCCGGCGTCGGCGTTCGAACCTCACCCGCGACGGATGAGGTTTCGTCCGACGAGAGCCCGGAAACTACTTCACGACCGTCACGACACATCTCGGAAAGGAAGGGCCATGACTGACCCCTCGGTGGCGAAGCACAGCGACGGCGGCGTCAAGCAGGGATTTGCCGCGGGCACGTCCATCGCGGCGGCCGTGTTGCTCCTGACCGTCGGTATTCTGCAGGTATTCCAGGGCATCTCCGCGCTCGCCAAGGACGAGGTGCTGGTGTTCGGCCCGGAGTACACCTACAAGTTCGACATCACGGCGTGGGGCTGGATCCACCTCGTGGTCGGCATCCTGATCGCGCTGACGGGCTTCTTCCTGATGACCGGTGCGACCTGGGCTCGGATCACGGCCATCTTCCTGGCCGCCCTGTCGATCATCGCGAACTTCCTGTGGCTGCCGCACTACCCGGTGTGGTCGATCCTGATCATCGCGCTCGACGTGGTGATCATCTGGGCGATCACCACCTGGGACACCGATCGCGTCTGATCTCTGCGCACCAATCACGAAGGGGTGCCGACGAACTGAGCATCGTCGGCACCCCTTCTGCTGTGTCAGTGCTCCACGCGGTCCGGGCGACGCGGGTGAGGGCCATTCGGGTGAGAGCTACGCGGGGTGGGGGCTACGCGGGGTGGGGGCGCAGATGCGTCACGTCACCCGCCGACACCGGCACCGGCGCCGCTCCGCCGTCGGGCTGCACGACGATGCGGCCCTGCAGGTCGACGTCGGTGGCGATGCCGACGATCTCCTCGTTGCCGGGCAGTTCCACCCGCACCCGCTGACCGAGCGTGTTGCAGCGCGACCGGTAGTCGGCGGCGAGCCCCTCGATCTGCCATCCGTCCGCCTGCCAGGCCGTGAACTGCGTGGCCAGTGACCGCAGGACGGCGCGCGCGATGGTGTCGCGGTCGGTGGTGACGGCGCCGGCGAGCTGCAGCGACGTCGCGGTCGGGACGGGCAGCTCCGGTTCGGTGATCGTGACGTTGAGTCCGATTCCGATGACCACCGACGGAATCGGCGCGGTCGCGGCGACCTCGGCGAGGATGCCCGCGACCTTCTTCCCACCGATCTGAACGTCGTTGGGCCACTTGAGGGTGGCGTCCACCTCGGCGACCGACCGCAGCGCGTCGACGACGGCGATCCCGGTCATCAGCGGGAACCACCCCAGCGACTGGAGCGGAAGTCCGGGCATCCTCAGGAGCACGGAGACCGACACCGACGACCGCGCCGGGGCCACGAAGCTCCGCGAGTGCCGTCCCCGCCCGTGGTCCTGGTACTCGGCGATCAGCACGGCCCGGTCGAGGGCCGTGTCGACGGACCTGGCCAGCAGGTCGGCGTTGGTCGACCCGGTTTCCGCGACCACGTCGAGGGAGCGGTAGAACGTGCGGGGATCGTTGCCGCCCTCCCGGGTCACCAACGCTGCTCGCAGCGAGTCGACGTTCAACGGGGGCCGGTTCAGGTCCGTGTACATGGGTCGAGCGTAGGGCGTCGGACGGCGACCGCGGCGCCGACGAACCGGACTCGACACGGTACTGGCCGGTAGCTTAGGGTTGGGGATTCGGCGTATCCGCACCTCTCGCCGTCGTGCGCCCGTGGCAGTCGATAAGCTCTGTGCCCATGACCAGCGTCCAGGAGCCTGCCGTGACCGCGGCATCGAATGTCCCTGATATCCACACGACCGCGGGCAAGCTTGCGGACCTGCACAGACGGCAGGCGGAGGCGGCGTTGCCGTCGGGTGAGGCCGCGGTCGAGCGGGTGCACGCCAAGGGCAAGCTGACCGCGCGTGAACGCATCGAGGCGTTGCTGGACGAGGGCTCGTTCGTCGAGGTGGACGCGTTGGCGCGGCACCGGTCGACGAACTTCGGGCTCGGGGACAACCGGCCGGCCGGTGACGGTGTGGTCACCGGGTACGGCACCATCGACGGCCGCGACGTGTGCGTGTTCTCCCAGGACGCGACCGTCTTTGGTGGCAGCCTCGGTGAGATCTACGGCGAGAAGATCGTCAAGGTGATGGACCTGGCCCTGAAGACGGGTCGGCCGCTGATCGGGATCAACGAGGGCGCCGGCGCCCGCATCCAGGAGGGTGTGGTCTCCCTCGGCCTGTACGGGGAGATCTTCCACCGCAACGTCCAGGCGTCCGGGGTGATCCCGCAGATCTCGCTGATCATGGGCCCGGCCGCGGGCGGTCACGTGTACTCCCCGGCGCTGACCGACTTCGTGGTGATGGTCGACCAGACCTCCCAGATGTTCGTCACCGGCCCGGACGTGATCAAGACCGTCACCGGTGAGGACGTCACCATGGAGGACCTCGGTGGCGCCCACACCCACATGGCCAAGTCCGGGGTCGCGCACTACGTCGCCTCCGGTGAGCAGGACGCCCTCGACTACGTCAAGGACCTGCTGTCGTACCTGCCGTCGAACAACCAGGCCGCCGCACCCCGGTTGGCGCCGACCGACCCGATCGTCGGGTCGATCGAGGAGTCGCTGACCGACGAGGACCG
>NZ_JBIAOU010000009.1:0-195517 GCF_042879035.1 Rhodococcus sp. NPDC003318
AGAAGCCGTCGCAGGTCGCGCAGGCGCTGACGCCGCGGCCCAGCAGCGTCTCCTCACCGGGAACGCCGAGGTAGCGGGCGGCGGCACCCATCGCGAGGATGACGGCGTGGGCGTAGTAGGTCTCGCCGTTCGCGACGACCTTCTTGACCGTCCCCGTCAGCTCGACCTCGTCGACGTCCTCGGTGCGGATGTCGGCGCCGAACCGCTTGGCCTGCTCACGCATCTCGTCCATCAGGTCCGGGCCCATGATGCCCGCCCGGAAACCGGGGAAGTTCTCCACCTCGGTGGTGGTCATCAGGGCGCCACCGAACTGGGTGCCCTCGAACAGCAGCGGCTTCAGTTCGGCGCGGGAGGCGTAGACCGCGGCGGTGTATCCGGCGGGTCCGGAGCCGATGATGATCAGTTCGTGGACCGAGGTCGGAGTAGTCATGCGGGCCTTCCGGGAGGTGGTGGACGTTGTCTCGCTCAACACCAGAGTAGGGGGTGATGTTCCCGCAGCGACGCCGACCGGCGACGAACATCACTTCGGCGGGCGCCGAGGAGGTGGCCCCCGCGGGGCCGATGGTCGACAATGCGGGCGATGAACTCCACCGGATCGGGGGGTCGGCCCCGGAACCCCCGCATCGACGCCGACGTGCTGGCTGCCACCCGCGAACTGCTGCTCGAGGTCGGATTCGACCAGCTCAGCATCCGCGCCGTCGCGGCCCGCGCCGGTGTGAGCCGGGCCGCCATCGGACGCCGATGGGACTCGAAGGGGCAGTTGGTGCTCGACGCAGTGCTCGGAGTGACCCCCGACCTCGCCCCGTTCGAGGGCGCCGACCGGGAGGGCTGGATCCGGTGGGTGGTCACCGGCAGCTCGGAACTGTTCCGGCAACCCGAGGTCAGGGCGGCCGTCCCGGGACTGCTGGCCACGCTCCGCGACCACGACGAGCTGCGGACGACGCTGTGGCGGACCTTCGCCGGACCGGCCGTGGAGCTGTTGCCGGGGCCCGCGTCGACCGGTGGCGGCCCCGGTGACCCGGACACCGCGCGGGCACTGCTCGCCCTCGGCGCCGGAGCCGCGATGTTCCTGTCGCTGATCGCGCCGTCGGAGGACACCGACGAGGTGCGTGCCGCGATCCTGTCGATCCTGCTGCCGGTGGCCGACACCTCGGCGTGAGGGCCGGGTTCAGCCGATGTCGGCGCGAGCCAGGGTTGCGGGATCGTTTGTGCTGCAGGTGGATCCGACCACCAGAGCGGTGATCTTCGGGGCCTGCGGTCCGGCCGTCAGCAGAAGGGTGCCCGCAATCCCGCGGAGTTGAACGGGTCCCGATCCGAGCAGCTGGGTGTCCGCGTCGATTCCGTTGGCGCGCAGGCATTCCGACAACCGGGCAGGATCCGAGAGGCTACCGAGGTCGGTGTTGCCGAGCACGGTCAGTGCCGCGGCGGCGCCCAGGTCGTCACCCAACTGGACCGTCGCCGGATCGGCGAGCACCGCACCGGTCGGGGCGTCCGCGGACCGGTGCGGCTCCTCGGCGCTCGGCCGCAGCAGGGTGACACCGGCGATCGCGAAGACCACGAAGGCGGCAGCGACCGCGGCGGCGACCCGAACCGGGTTGCGCCGCCGGGCCGGCAACTCGCTGACCGATGCACCCGACTCGGCCACCCGTGGAGGCTCGGACTCCAGTGCGCCGCGGATCCTCGCGAGCACGTCGGGCGGAATCGGTGGCGGAGTGGACTGATCCGCGCGCAGCGCGCCGAGCTCGGCGCGGACCCGGTCCAGCGCGGCGAGGGTGTCGCGCGCGGCGGGATCGGCAGAGGCTGCCTCCCACAGGCGGCTCGCCTGCTCGGGGGAAAGCACGTCGCCGTGCAGATCGGCCAGTAGTTCGGGAGTGAACGGGGGGCGAAGCGCGTCACCCTCGGCGACCATGACACCTCCCGGCTGCGATCGATCTCGATTCAATCCTCACACACAACATGCTTCACACGGATTAGACCCCGGGCGCCCGGGTTTGGTTCCGTTCCGGCTTCATGTACTCGAGCTGCTGCGCCAGTTTCACGCGAGCCCGGGAACACCGGCTCTTGACCGTCCCCGCCGGAACGCCGAGCAGTGCGGCGGCCTCCGCCACCGAATGCCCCTCGAGGTCGACGATCACCACCGCTGCGCGCTGCTCCGGAGGCAGCATCGCGAGCGCATCCTCGATCGCCAGGACGGTCTCCCGGTCCGCTATCACGTCCCTGCTGTGCGCGGGCTCGGGATCGTCGTCGCTCAACGGCACGGTCGGCCGGGCCTTGTTGCGCCGGATCCGGTCGAGGCACGCGTTGACCACGATCCGGTGCAGCCAACTCCGCACGGCCGCGTCCTCGCGGAACGACCCGGCGGTGCGGTGCGCGGACAGCAGCGCCTCCTGCAGTGCGTCCGCCGCGTCCTCGGCCGTGTAGCTGGTGCGGCGAGCCGTCTGCCACAGATGGTCCTGATGTCTGCCGAGCAGTTCTGCAAATGCATGCGGGTCCCCAGCCGCATGCGCTGCCAGTAGCTGGGCATCCGTCAACCCCGCTCCGGCGATCCCCCTGTAGATTCGCACGCGCGATGCTAACCGACCGGGGGGTCTCGAGTCATTCGGGCGAGCCGTTGGCCGCGGGGCGGCCGAGGGATTGGCAGACGCGCCCTATCCCGCGGTGAAACCGACTTCCGCGATCGAAGTCTGGTTCTGGCCGCTGTCCGTACCGAGCTTGGTGATCCACACCAGCACCCGGCTGGTGCTGCCGTCCGCGGTCACCGGAATGTCGGTCACACCGTCGACGAGGGTGGCCCGTCCGATGACCTGGGTCTGGTCGAGCGTGGGGCGATCACTCGGCGCGCTGCGGATCTCCACGACGGTGCCCGGGCTCGGCGAGGTGATCGACACCTCGGACAGCCGGGCGGGATCGGTCAGCGTCACGAGCAGACCGACGCCGTTCTTGAAGCTCGGGAACTGCTCGAAGTAGGCGTCGGTGCTCCACTCGGTCTTCGGGTCACCGTCCACGGCGAGGCGGGCCGTCGTCGGATTGTCCGCGGACCCCTGCGGTGAGAACACGGTCGCGCCGGCGGGGGTCACCGGAGTCGGGGCCACCGCGGGCGCGGTGGCCGACGCCGACGCCGGCTCCGATGCGGCGGTGGTCAGGCCGATGTTCTGCTCGGTCAGCGGTTGATCGGAATTGCTGCCCGCGAACAGGTTCGCCAGCCACCAGCCGGCCAGGGCGAGCACGATCACCGTCAGCACCCCGAGTGTGGTCAGGGCGATCAGCATCCGGTTGCTGCGTGCTCGCTGGGACTCGGGATCGGCCTCGTCGGGCAGGCCGGGACCGCCCACGCCGGCCGGGCGCTGCCCGAGACGCAGGGCAGGCATCATGTCGGTCTTCTGGTCGACGACCGACGCCTGGTCGAGGATGTGCTGCACCGTCGCGGCGGTACGGATGCCGCCACCCTGCTCGAGCGCGCGGACCGCGACCGCGGAGATCTCGAACGGAACCTCGGGACGCACGACTCGCGGTTCGATCGGGGCGCCGTCGGAGGTCCGGTCGGCGAGCTTCATGCCGCCGACGGAGTTCACCGGACGGTCGTCGGGTGCCGGCGGCGCCGACCCCGATTCGGGTGCCGGTGCGGGTTCGCCGAGCGGCCAGCGCGCGGTGATCAGCGCGTACAGCATCGCGCCGAGCCCGCGGACGTCGGACGACGCGTCGGCGTCGGCGAGGGTTGCGGGGAACGCGAGGACGGCGTCGCCGTCGGCGGAGATCCGGACGCGGTCCGGGTGGTCGATCGACAGTGCGCCTCCGCCGCGGTGCGCGGCCTCCGCCGCGGACGCGAGCGCGCGAATCGCACGCGCCGCACCGACCGGCGACGGATTCGTGTCCGCCATCTCGCGCAGGGATCGGCCGGGTGTCCACTCGGCGACGACGATGCCGCCGGAGCTGCCACGCACGACGTCGAGGACGCGGGCGAGACCCGGCGAGTTGATGCGGCCCAGCCGCAGCGTTCGGGACAGCACCGCCTGCGGGCCCTCGGTGGCGGAGCTGTCGGCGCCGGCGCGCTGCTCGGCGTCGACAAACGTCAGCGCGACCTCGCGGTCCAGCTTCGTGTCGTGGGCCTGCCAGAACTTCAGGCCACGCGCACCGCCGTGCGGAGCGAGCAGCCGGTAGCGGCCACCCGCAACGGACGCGCCCGCGATCAGCTTCGGGCCGCGCGGTGCGCGGCGCGGCGCGCCACCGTTGCCCTCACCGACACGCAGCGGCGGCAACTGGGGCGAGCCGATCGGAATGACACCGGTGTCGACGGTGAGGTCCCGTTCCCGGCGGACCGGGCGGTCGGCGGCGCGCTTCGCGTCGTCCCTGTCTCCGGGCCTCGACTGGGGTGCGCGCTCTGCCGGGTGGGAGGAAGAGGATTCGGGTGCGCGCGGGGCCGGTGCCGAGGCCTCCACCGTGGAATTGCCGGCCTGGCCGCCGGCAACGTCTTCGTCGCTCACCCTCGCTCCTTCGTGCAGCTCGTTGGAATCGTCCGAGATCGGCGCCCCGGCACGCCGGGGACCAGGGTACGGGAGTTGTCCGCCGTCGCCGCGTTCCACCGGAACACGTCCGATCACCGGGAGCAGTTCGGTCTCGGCCTCGTAGATCGACACCGTGTCCGCGGGGGCGGCGACGCGCTGCTTCGGTGCCCGCCCCAGTACCCGCCTCGCCAGTCGGGAAACGGCCACCGTGCCCGCCACGACCTCGGGGATCCCGGCGATTCTCAGCAGGGTGAACGTCACGCCGAGCATGATCACGGCGCAGATCCCGACCTGTACGAAAGCGCCGGGGCCACCGAACCGGTCACCGAGTTCGTCGAGGCCGAGGAGCCGCTCGATCGTCAGCATCGCGATGCCGCCCGCGACGGAGGCCACGACCACCAGGACGGCGGTCTTGCCGACGTTCACCATCCGCAGCGAGCCGAGGCTGCGGTGCAGCAGCACCCCGCCGATCACCGCCCCGGCGGTGAACCCGAGGCCGTTGGCGACACCGAGCAGGCTGACGACCTGCTGATCGTCCGATGCCACTACCGGCGCGAGCATCGACAGCCCGACCTTCACCCCGGTGATGCCGAGGATGATCCAGGTCGGGGTCCATGCCTGCTCGCGGGCGTAGAACACCCGCAGGTGGATCAGGACGAGGGCGTACGGGATCAACGTGAACGCCGACCAGCTCACGGCGTGGCCGAGGCGTTCGGCGTCGGCGGCTCCGAAGTTGCCGTAGCCGAACAGGGCCTGGCCGACCTGCGGTCCGGCGAAGGTGAGGAACCCGACGACCGGGACCAGCGAGACCATCGTCAACCGGGTTGCCACGGACAGATCGTCGACGACGGCGGGCGTGTTCTCGTCGGCCGCGTTGCGGCTCAGTCGCGGCATGATCGCGGTGAGGACGGTGACGCCGAGAATGCCGTACGGCAACTGCAGCAGCAGCCACGCCTGCTGGTAGATGACCGGACCCGCGGAGTCCACGTTCGCGGCGATGCGGGTGCCGATCATCAGGCCGATCTGACTGATCAGGACGTACAGCACGATCGCGACGCCCATGCCCGCGAACGTCCTGAGGCGATTGTCGATCCCCCACAGCGGTTTGAGGCTGATGCCCTGCCGTCGGATGGCGGGCAGCAGCGTGACGACCTGCACCACGACACCGAGGGTGAATCCGACACCGAGGACGAACAGTCGCGTCGTGGTGACCTGGTCGCCGCCGGGCAGCAGCCAGTACAGACCGAGCACCACCAGCACGGTCAGGTTGTTCAGCACCGGCGCCCACGCCCCGGGCCGGAACACCTGGCGGGTGTTGAGCACGGCCGTCAGCAGCGCGGAGAGCCCGTAGAACAGGATCGCCGGCAGCAGCAGGTACGCGAAGTTGGTCGCGAGCTGGTCGTCGACCTTGCCGTCCTGCGGGAGGAACAGTCTGGTCAGCAGTGGCGCCGCCAGGACGGCGGCGACCGACACGGTGCCCAGCGTCGCGACGGACAGGGTGAACAGCCGCCGGACGAAGGCGGCCCCGTGGTCGTCGTCCTCCTTCTCCGCCCGCACCAGGACCGGCACGACGATCGCGGTCAGGACCGCACCGAGCACCAGCTCGGAGATCATGTTCGGCATCGTGCTGGCGACGGTGAACGAGCTGGCCGCGGCGGCGCCGAGCGACGTCAGCAGGAGCACCTGCTTGAGGAACCCGGTGATCCGGCTGACGAGCGTGGCGATCGCGATCGAGCCGGTCGACGCGATCAGCCTGCGGTTCGAGTTGTCGGGCTCGTACGAGGGCTCGTCGTCGTGCTCGGGTGCCGGCGGGGGTGCCTGACGCCCCTGCGTCGGTGTCGCCGGTGTCCGCGCCGACTGCAGTGCCGCTGTCGGTGCGGACTGCCGTGCCGCGACCCGCGGGTCCGGCTGCGGCGGCAGGTACCGAGGTTCCTGGGGCTGCGGCGGGTACGCGGGTGCCTGCCGTGGGTACGGCTGCGGCGGGTACACCGGAGTCTGCCGGGGATGCGGCTGCGGCGGATACGGACGCTGCGGCGGCTGCTGTGGTCGAGGCGGCACGGGTCCGGGTGCCGCGGCCGGTCGTTCCCACGGCGCCGCGGGCGACTGCCGGTGCTGCGGGCGGTCGGGGCGCGGCCCGCTCGCGGGGTCGGTGCCGACCAACGGCTGCGCCAGCTCCGGGTCGTTGCCCGGTGGTCGTCGCGTGCTGCCCGTCATCGGCCTTCGTACCCTTCGTCCGCCGGATCCGGCTGACCCCGGAACCGGTGCCAGAGCCGGCGTCCAGCAAGCAACAACAGTAGTGCGCCCGCACCGGCGGTGATCAGCGCCAGCACCTTGCCGTACGAATTGGACCGAACGGACACCGACGTCGACTCCCCGAGTTCGCGGCCGTTCGTGGTGGTCAACGCGACGTCGACGACCATCTTGCCGGTCTCGGTGACCTGCGCGGGGACCTGGAGGGCGCGGCTGCCCCGGGCGGGCAGCGGCTGATCGCCGATGTCGGTGATCGTCATGCCCGGCGGCGCCGACAGTCGCAGTCGGACGGTGATCCCGATCGGCAGGTCGTTCCGCGCGACGAAGAGCAGGGGGCTCTGCTCGGAGGCGAGGGTGTACGCGCCGCCCGGTGCCAGGACCGTCACCGAGTCGTAGACCCGGTCGAGTGCCGCGCCGACCTGGGTGACGCGCTGTTCGGCGGCGGCGGTCGCACGGTTCGGATCGCCTTCGCGGCGCCCCGATGTGCTCAGCGCCCGCAGCAGGTCCTCCTCGAGCGGGGCGGTGAACCGATCCGGCGTCAGCGAGGACTGCGGGTCGTACACGAGCGTCTCGGTCAATGCGTCGATCTCCGGCGCCTGCGCCGCGGCCCCCTCGACGACCGCGGCCGGAGCGCCGTCCGGGTCCGCCTGGTCGGGAAGCTCGAGGTCGGCCGCGGGTGGTGTCGCGGCCCGCTCGACCAGCTCGGGCAGCGTGCGTGGCGTCGCCAGCCCCGACCGCAGCAGCGTCGCGACCGTGGACAGCACAGCCCGCGCCTCCTCGCCGTCGGCCGACCACTGTTGCGGCGGCACCAGCGTCAGCGGACGTGGACTGGCGTCGGTCAGGCGTTCGGCCGCGCTGCGGCTCGTCAACGACGTCCAGGTCAGCGCGCCGAGAGCGTCCTGCAGGCGCGCGGTGCGGGAGTCGTCGGCGAGGTCGTAGCGGGCCGACTCGGGGGTGAACGTCGGGGTCTGCGGCGACGACCCGACCGCGGCGAGAGCGGTCGCGGCGGACACGTCGAACAGCGCGGCGTCCAGCGGCCCGCCGTTGTTGCCACCCGCGAGTGGCACCTTCGCCTGCGTGGTCGGTTCGGTGACCGCGTTCGCGGCGAGCAGGGTCACCGGCCCGAGCCCGGGCAGCGTCGTCGCGGCGGGGGGGTCGAGCACTCCGGAATCCGGCCAGGTCAGCCCGCGCAGCGAGGTCACGCCGAGGATCGCGTCGACGATGTCGGCGGGCCGCTCGAGTGCGCGGATCGTCAGTGTCGGGTCGGCGAGGCGGGCCAGCGCGGTCAGATCGGTCTGCGCGAACGGGACGGCAGTGACGCAGAGCCGGGACGCGAGTTGACGGAGCCGGTCGAGCCAGTCGACCGCAGCGCCCTGGCCGGTGCCCGCGCGCGCGGGTCCCGTCGGGTCGGCGGGGTTGTCGACGACGAGATAGTCGCGGGTCATGTTCGCGACGGTGATGAGCAGGTCCGGGTCGACGGCCAGGCACACGCTGTCGGACAGGCGGCGGTCGCGGTCCAGGTCTGCGGAGGTGGCGAACTCGGCGGCGGCGACGAGCTGTTCGAGTCGACCGCCCGGCGCGAGGGAGGTCGCGAGGTCGTCGTCGACGAGGCGGACCGGCTCGTCGGTCGATCCGGGGAGTCCCGCGGCGAGCCGGGGCCGGTCCGCGAGCGGCCAGAGCAGGGTCACCGCCACCGGATCGGTCGTGGACGGGGGAACCGGAGCGGCATCGACGTCGGTGGGATCGCTCGCGCTCGGGTCGCGGGGCAGTCCGAGGACGGGCAGCAGAAAGCGTGCGTCGTCGAGTCGGGCGGTGCCCCCGTACTCGGGTGTGCCGTTGACGTTCACCAGCAGCGGGTACACCCCGGGCTCGTCGATGTGCAGCGACAGGTCGTCCGTCGAGCGCAGCGGCAGCGACAGGGAGAAGGACGTGGACTGCCCGACGTCGAGCCGGTCGTCGACCTCGGTGAACTCGCCGACGATGTCGAACTCGTCCTGGCTGGCCTGCAGTACGGTCCGCAGCCGGTCGGTGGTGTCGACGGCCGGAGCCCGCTGCAACCGGACCTGGAGGTCCTCGACCGGCCGGTCCCCGATGTTGGTGAGGTGACCGGTGACCGTCACGTCCGGGGAGCTCGACGTGGTGACGGTGCTCGGCGACACCGTGTCGACGGACAGCGCGACGAACTGCTGCGGCGAGCCACCGGGCGCCGGGGTGGTGGTCTGGGCGGCGGCGACGGACGCGGTGTGTGCGAGCGGTGCGGCCACGGCCAGTGCGGTCAGGGTCGTCGCGGCGAGGCGACGCAGGGCCTTCCTCATCCGTTCTCTCGGGTCCTGTCGCCGAGGGGACGGTCCGGATCGGCGGGGTGGCTTCCGGTGTGCTCGTCGAGGTTCCCGCCCTCGGACAGGCGGGCGATCAGCTCCCCGGCGACCTCCGCGAGCCGGCGCTCGTCGGCGTAGGCGAGCCGCGATTCGAGTTCGGACAGGGGCACCCACGCGACCTCGGTGACCTCGACGTCCTCGTCGGACAGCTCCCCACCCTGGAAGCGCAGCAGGTAGTGGTGCACGGTCTTGTGGACGCGCCGGCCCTCGGTGACGAACCAGTAGTCGATGCTGCCGAGGGACGCGAGGACCGTGCCCCGGATGCCGGTCTCCTCGGCGACCTCGCGGATCGCGGTCTCCTCCGCGGTCTCGCCCTGCTCGATGTGCCCCTTCGGCAGCGACCACAACAGCCGCCCGCGGCGGTCGGTGCGTCCGATCAGTGCGGCGGACTGCTTCTCCACGGGGCCGTCGAGACCGTCGACGACGAGGCCGCCCGCGGACGTTTCGCGGACCGTGCGCATCCGCGGGTTGGTGCGGTCACCGTGCGCGCCGCGACGCCGCGGGTTGCGGCGACTGCGATTGGCGCGTTCGGCAGGAGACACCCAATCGATACTAGTTGTCTCCACAGGGTCACCGACGCGTCCCACACCGGCGGCGGTCCGGGGGATCGTCGCGGCGCCGCTCCCGGCTCGGCGGGTGGCACGGCATCGGTAAGCTGCACAGTCGTGGTTTCCCCAACTCCCGACGTCGAACGTCGTTCCCGGCTGCTGGCGGCCGCCTCCGTGACCCTGCGTGGTCTCGCGGACGTGCTGACCCCGCTCGGGGAGCGGTTCGCCGCCGCCGGTCACGAGCTGTACCTCGTCGGAGGCAGCGTGCGGGATGCGGTTCTCGGCCGCCTGGGAACCGATCTGGACTTCACCACCGATGCCCGCCCCGAGCAGGTTCAGGCCCTGTTGAAGGGTTGGGCCGACAACCAGTGGGACACCGGCATCGCGTTCGGGACGATCAGCGCCGCGAAGGACGACCAGCAGATCGAGATCACCACGTTCCGCACCGACGCCTACGACGGGGTGACGCGCAATCCGGAGGTCCGGTACGGGACCAGCCTGGACGAGGATCTGGTGCGCCGCGACTTCACGGTCAACGCGATGGCCGTCCGGATCGGCGCCGGGGGCGAGCAGGAGTTCGTCGACCCGCTCGGCGGGATGGACGCACTGCTCGCCGGTGTCCTCGACACCCCGGCCGCCCCGGAGATCTCGTTCAACGACGATCCGCTGCGGATGCTGCGGGCCGCGCGGTTCGTCTCCCAGCTCGGGTTCTCCCCGGCGCCGCGGGTGCACGACGCGATTGTGGCGATGGCCGACCAGATCGACCGCATCACCGCCGAGCGGGTCCGCGCCGAGCTCGACAAGCTGATCCTCGGCGAGTACCCCGTCGAGGGCATCGACGTGATGTGCGAGACCGGCCTGGCGGAGCGGGTGATCCCGGAGATCCCGGCGATGCGGTTGGAGATCGACGAGCACCACCAGCACAAGGACGTCTACCAGCATTCGCTGACGGTGCTGCAGCAGGCGATCGACCTCGAGGACGGCGACCCCGACCTGGTGTTGCGTTGGGCGGCGATCCTGCACGACATCGGCAAGCCGGGCACCAAGCGCAACGAGCCGGGCGGCGGCGTCAGCTTCCACCACCACGAGGTGGTCGGCGCGAAGCTGGTGCGCAAGCGGATGCGGGCGTTGAAGTACTCGAAGCAGATGGTCGAGGACGTCTCGCACCTGGTGTTCCTGCACCTGCGTTTCCACGGGTACGGCGACGGGCAGTGGACGGACTCGGCGGTGCGCCGTTACGTCACCGACGCCGGTGAGATGCTGCCGAGGCTGCACAAGCTGGTCCGCGCGGACTGCACCACCCGCAACAAGCGCCGGGCATCACGTCTGCAGGCCACCTACGACGATCTCGAGAGCCGCATCGTGCGGATCGCGGAGCAGGAGGACCTGGCGCGGGTACGCCCGGATCTCGACGGCAACTCGATCATGGCGCTGCTCGGTCTCAAGCCGGGACCGGACGTGGGGCGGGCGTGGACGTTCCTCAAGGAACTGCGCCTCGACCGCGGTCCCCTCTCCCGCGACGAGGCGGAGGCCGAGTTGCTGGCGTGGTGGGCGTCGCAGCCGCACTGACCGCCGCTCAGCCGCCGAGTTCGGCCCGCACGAGATAGACGTTGTAGCTGTCCCACTCCGACATCGTGAAGTAGAGGTCGTCCGCGGTGGACCACGGGTGGATGAAGCCGCCGTACATCTTCGGGTAGTCGGCGGAGCGCACGAGCGGGACGCCGGCGGTCCAGGTGCCCTGCGGGCTCGTGGCCTGCCGCAGGACGACGGCGCCGGCGACGGTGTCGAGGTAGCTCATCTGCCACAGGCCACGGGATTCGTCGTAGCGCACCGACAGTTCGGCGGCGGTGTCGCGCACGATCGGCGTCGGCCGCGACTCCCCCACCGGCGTCCACTGCCCGTCCACCCAGTACTGGTAGGCGGTCTTGTTGAGCAGCTGGTCCTTCGGCGTCCTGGCGACGGCGACGCTGCCGAGGCGGCCGTTGGGTGTGCCGAACAGGTACACGTGATCGCCCGCGGGGACCATGCCGGCGACCTGGAAGTTGTTGAGGCCGAAGATGTTCTCCCACCGGGCGTACGGGTCCTTGGTCCACGTCGACCCGTCGTCGTCCGAGTAGGCGATGCCGCCGTAGTTCGTGTACCACATGCCGGGGACGATGCTCCAGCGCCGGACCGACATGTAGCTCAGGTACTGCCGCTCGCCGATCGCGAAGCCCGAGGTCGGGATGGTGGTGGTCTCCCAGTTCTTGATCTTGCGGCTGCCGAGGATCTCGGCGGCGTGGCATCGGCTGTCCTGCACCATCGAGTCGATGGTGAGCCCGTCCGACAGGTCGGTGTCGGTGCTGTGCCCGAGGACGTTGGACCGCCAGTCGTCGCCGTTGGCGCCGGGCGGCGCCCAGTCGGCGCCGAAGGTGTCGCCGAACACGATCGACACCTCACCGGGCTTGGACTCCCACGTGATCCCGAGGTCGGTTCCGTCGACCTGCCAGCGCTTGTCGGTCCGGTTGATCGACCCCGGTCCGGTCAGCTGGGCGACCAGCGTCGTCGCGCCGACGGTCGCGGCGGGTGGTGCGGCCGTCACGGGTGCCGGCTCGACCGGGGGTGCCTCGGGAGCCGGCGCGGGCGGAAGTGGTTGCGCCGGGCCGGGAACGGGGATCGGGATGGGCTCGATGTCGGGCGCGATCGAGAACCGCGGGACCGACGAGTCGTCGGATCCGGTGGACCCGAACGAGGATCCCGAGGACGACGACCCCGAGGACGACGACCCCGAAGACCCGGAGCCGCCGGCCGACCCGGACGACCCGGAGCCGTCGGGACTCTCGGGCGCCGGGTCGGTCAGGTCGGGGCACGGGTCGGCGCAGGGGTCGGCGGGCAGCGGATCCTGCGCAACCCGCGTCCGGTCCTGTGGCGGGTCGGGCACGGGCACGGTGACGAGCTGCGGCCACGGATACCGGATGTCGATGTTGCCGGGCAGCGGGGAGCCCCCGGCATCGGCGACGGCCGACGGGTCGAATCCGGTTTCGCCGCATGCATTGATCGGTGCGCCCGGCGCCGCGCTCGCGGGCGGTGCGGCCACGATCGACCCGGACACGGTGACGGCAAGAGCGCCCAGCGACACTGCGATACGGCGGTACATCGAGTCCCCTCGTGGTCCCCGGTCGGATCGGACCGACCGTCCGGTCAATCTAACAGCGGGACAACCGGCCTTCTCGTCACGTCGTGCGTTCGGTGGACGGGTCGGGCGGGCTGTCCGAGCCTTCCGACTGCACGAACACGTTCGGGATCGTGGGCCCCGTCCGGGCACGGAATCGGCAGGACACCGTGAAGGATGGGCCCCATGGCACACGTACAACGGTTCGACCACGTCGGGATCACCGTCGCGGACCTCGACTCGGTGACGGCGTTCTTCGTCGGACTGGGTCTCGAGGTGGAGGGCACCGGATCCGTGCAGGGCGAGTTCGTCGAGACGGTCTGCGGAATCCCCGGCGCGCACTGCGAGATCGTCATGCTGCGGCCGCCCGGCGGCGGGTCCCGGATCGAGCTCTCGAGCTTCGTCACGCCCGACCACGTGCCCGGATCGCCGACGGCGATGGCCAACGAGCTCGGGTTGCGCAACGTGTCCTTCGAGGTCGGCGACCTCCGGGCGGCCGTAGACGCGGTGGCCGCAGACGGATACGGGCTCGTCGGCGGCATCGGCGAGTACGAGAACAGCGTGCGGATGGCCTACGTGCGTGGGCCCGAAGGGATCATCGTGTCCCTGTTCGAGCAGATCGGCTGACCGCGCGTCACCTGTCGATCCGTCGGAACCGGGCACCGACTCGCGGCGTCCTACACGTATGGACCTGGTGGAGTACGGATTCGGGACGGGCGTCGGCGAGGTGCAGATCTGGGAGTCGCCGCCGGACCTCGACCTGGGCGGTGCGGGTGGTGTCGACGCCGTCGCCCTCGACTTCGACGGCGACGGGTGGCGTGACGACGCGCTGTGGGACCGCGACGGCGACGGCCGTGCGGATGTGTCGGTCCTCGACGTGGGGGCGGACACGGTGCGGTACTTCACCGATCCCGACGGTCACGGGACCTGGGCGGTGGAGGTGCCGTACCCGGACGCGCAGACGGGTCCCGCATCGGTCGCCGGGCACGTGTCCGCTCTCGAAACCGTTGCTGCCGAATCGGACTCGGGTCGGTGGGCGCCGGTGGACTTCACCGATGACGGTTCCACGGACGACACGGCGGTGGACACGGACGGCGACGGTGTGCCCAACGCCGTCGTCGTGTCCCGCGGCGCCGCCGCGGAACTGTTCGTCGACTCGGACGACGACGGGACGATGGATCTGCGGCTGGTCGACTCGGACGGCGACGGACGGGTGGATCGCCGCGCGGACTCGGTGGTCGATCGCGACGCGGAGTCGGTGGTCGAGCACTGACGCGGACGGGACGCCGTGGCGCCCCGTCCGCCTGTGGTGACCCGGAGCGTGTGCCCCTACGAGCCGGTGCTGCCGGTGATCAGGCTGCTGCCCGCCACGCTGCCCTGACTGCTGCCGGTGAACAGGCCGCTGCTGCCGCCCTCACTGCTGCCGGGCGGGTTCGCGGTCGGCGGATACCGCCGGTCGACGATGTCGAAGGCGTTGGGTTGCCCGGCCCGGTACAGCGCGACGTCCGCGGCCTTGAACGGTTCCCACAGCAGCTGTCGGAACCGCGGGCTGATCTCGGCCGGGGCGTGGGCCGAACCGGAGGCGTGCAGGACGGCGTTCGCCGCGAGCCGTCCACCCTCGTTGGCGCTCTCCATCGACGAGACGTTCATCTGCGTCTTGATCCAGTCGCCGGCGAGGAACAGGTTGTCGATCGCGGTCGTCGCGTCGGGCCGGTCGTACCAGGATCCGGGGTTCTGGATGAAGATCGGGTCGTTGTAGGCGACCTGCGGGGTACCGGCGCCGGTCAGAGCCGGGTCGATCATCCACGAGTGGAGCATGTCGTCGGTGAGCCGCACACCGCCCTTGCCGTGGACGTGGGCCTTGATCTGCGCCCAGGACTCCCGAGCGATCTCCTCGAGGGTGGACTGGCGCGCGGTCTTCCCGTTGAGGGTGCCCGGTACGTCGAATTCCGAGACGATTGCGGACAGCACGTCCTCGACGGTCCCGTCGCCGTACGTGGTGAGGGGCCGTTTCCATACCTGTGCCTCGCTGATCGAGGTCAGCGACCACGGCGAGTCGACGTACGAGATGTGCCCGTTGACGATGTCGGCGCGTTCCTTCAGGAAGAACTGCAGTCCGACCATCCAGGCGTTCTGCAGTCGGTGGACGCCGGCCAGGGTGGGGTCGGCGGCGAGGATGTCGTCGGACAGGATCGCGCCGAACTTCTCCAGCGGGATCGCGGAGACGAAGTGGTCGGCCTCGACGGTCTGCGGTGCACCGGAACTCAGGGTGACGGTCGCGGACCGGATACCGGTGCCGTCGAGGGTGAGCGACGACAGCCGGGCCCCGGTGTGGAACTCGACACCGAGGGACCGCAGGTGCGCGATCCACGGATCGATCCACGCCTCGCTGGTGGGCCCGTTGAGTACCCGATCGTTGCCGCGGTCGTCGTTGTCGTTGTTGATCCCGAGCAAGGACCAGACGTACTCCTCGCCGACCAGCCCGATGGAGTGGGCGCTGCAGTTCGCGGACTTCGTAGCGACCAGCGACTTGATGAAGCCGTCGCCGAGGAAGCGGTTGTACTCGGGTGACGAGTTCTCCAGCTTCGCGAAGTCGGTCCACGTCATGTACTCCCACTGGCCGAGCTTGCGTTCGTCGCAGCTGGTGACGTACACGACGAGCCGTTCCGCCGCGAACAGCGCCTCGTGGGGTGGCAGCCGGAAGAGGGTCTGGAAGACAGCAACGCAGGAGTCGATGAACTGCTGGACCGACATCGGTGGCTGCGAGAAGGGCAGTGGAAGCGGGAGCGGGATGGTCAGGTTGGCGCGGTCCTGCCCGGCGATCATCGCGGCGTTGAGCCGGACGAGGTTGTCCCACACTCCGTTCCTGTTACCGGGGAAGGGGATTCGTCTCAGCGTGTCCGGAAGGTTGTGATAAAAGCCGAAGAAGCTCCGGAATCCGTGCTCGCCGGGAAGTGGTACCGCCCCGGAATCGGGTGCGTAGATGCTGCGCGTCTTGCCGCCGAACGCGTCGAGTGCCTCGTACACCGTGACCCCGAAGCCGCGTTCGGCCAGTTCGTGGGCGACGGTCAGGCCCGCCGGCCCGGCGCCGAAGACGGCGACCCGTTTGCCGGACGGTGACGGTGCGGTGCGTGCCCCCGCCGCTCCGGCCCGTCCGGGGCCGAGTGCGGTGAGCGCGCCCGCGGCCACAACCCCCGTCGCCGCGTGTTGCAGAAACTTCCGTCGAGATTGATGTCCCCCGAATGTCATCGAACCTCACAGTGCTCGGAGCGGCCAGAAGATCGGTCCGCTCAGGATCGGATACCGCATTTGGCGATAACAAGTTAACGCCAATTCTCCCCGGATGGAATAGCCTTCTGCCCCGCAATGTGGGACGAGCCGCGGAAATGTGCCCCGGTGTTCAGGACTGTCGACGGGAGTTGGCGCCGACGGCGACGAGTCCCAGCGCGTACACCGCGGCGCCGGCGAACACCAGGCCCGGGGTGTCGCCGTCGGGAGCGACGACGGTCGCGGCCACGGCGAGGGCGGCGAGGAACGCGATGTTGAAGACGGTGTCCTGGAGCGCGAACACCTGACCGCGCCGGGCGTCGTCGATGTCGATCTGCATCGCCGCGTCGCCGGTGAGCTTGACCGTCTGGCCGGCGACGCCGAGCAGGAACGCCCCGATCAGCAGGGCGCCCTGCGTCAGGGTCGCGATGAACGTCACCTGGACGACGAAAGCCGTTGTCAGACCGAGAACCACGGTGCGGGTGCGGCCGATGCGCGGGATCAGCAGCGGGGTGGCCACCGCGGCGAGCAGCATGCCTGCGGCGGTGGCGCCGACCGCGACCCCGAAGCCGGCGAGCCCGGCGGGCATGGCGTCGTCCGAGGTGGGGGCGCGCAGCAACAGCACCATGATCAGGGTGTCGATGCCGAACACGACTCGGTGTGCGCCGATGCCGATCATCGCCGTGGTCACCCCGGGGGCCTGCCACACCGCAGTGGCCCCGACTCGCAGGCCGGCGGCGACCGCCCGCACCGTGTCTGCTCCCGTCCCGGCGGTGGCCGTTCGGGTGCCGGGTCCGAGGCGTTGCGCCGCGAATCCGGCCGCCGCGACGGCGCCGACGAGAGACCCGAGTGCCGCGACCGCGACCGCGACACCCGAGCTGCGGTCACTGCTGCCGAGGATCCCGATCACCGTGACCGCCGCGCCCGCGCCCGCCGCCGAGACGCCGGACCCGACCGTAGCGAGAACGGAATTGGTTGACACCAGCCAGGATTGGCGGACCACATGGGGCAGGGAGGCGGACACCCCCGCGAGGACGAAGCGGCTGACCCCGACGGACGCGAGAGCGAGAAGCAGAATCGGAGTGTTCGGTGCACCGACCAGCAGGCAGACCGAGGTCGCCAGAATGAAGGTGCCCCGCAACAGGTTTGCCCACTTCAGGACGGCGCGCCGGTCCCAGCGGTCGAGGAGGGCGCCGGCGAACGGGCCGATCACCGAGTACGGCAGCAGCAGTACTGCGAACCCGGCGGCGATGGCGAGCGGGTCGGTGTGCCGCTCGGGGTTGAACAGGATCGCGCCGCCGAGGGCCGCCTGGAACATGCCGTCGCCGAACTGGCTGGCGAAGCGAACGGTGACGAGCCGGCCCAGGCCGGGCGTCGCCCGGATCGCGTGCAGCAGCCGCCGGTGGGCGCCTCCTGCGTCCTGAGTCTCGTCAGTTCTGCCCACCGCCGGACCCTACCGCGACCGGCGTGGCCAGCCGCTTCCGCCACCACGCGACGGTCGTGGCCATCGCCTCGGGCAGCGGGGTCGGCGTCAGGCCCAGCTGCCGTTCGCTGTGGGTCGAGTCCATCACGAACGGACGCTCGAACTGGTACAGCATCTCCGCGAGCTCCCGCGTCGGCCCGTGCACCCGGCCGAGAGTCCGCAGCGCCCACCCCGGCAGCACCCCGATCCCGGGGTCCGCGATGCCGGCGGCGTCGGCGACGGCCTGCACCATCTGCCGCTGCGTCACCGCCGGTCCGGTCGGGGCGTGCAGCACGGTGTTCCACAGCGCGCGGTCGTCGGCCGCGGCGATCATCGCGGCGGCGAGGTCGGGAACGTAGGTGAACGAGTGCGGGACGTCGGGCGAACCCATCACGCGGACCGTGCGGCCGGCCAGGACCGCCGAGACCATCCGCTCCCCACCGTGCGCCGTCAGCACGCGCGGACCGAAGAAGTCGGACGCGGCGACGCTGACCGTCGGGGTCGCGGATCGTTCGCGGGCCCGGAGGAGCTCGGCCCGGACCCCGGGCTTGCCGATGGTGGCGGTGCGCGGGGTCGACTCGGTGATGGGGCCGTCGACGGGCCCGTACGCGTACAGGCTCTCCGGGAACACCACGACGGCGCCGGCGCGGCCCGCGGCGGCGAGCACGGCGGCCTCGGTGCCGGGCAGTTCGCGTCGCCAGGCCGCGGCCGAGTACGCGGAGCCGTGGGTGCAGTGGAACACCGACGCCGCGCCGTCCAGTGCGTCGTCGAGTGCGCCGGGCACCGAGACGTCGACGCGGCGGCGTTCGATCGCGGGGTGGTCGGGTCCGGAGCCGGAGCGGGTGAGCAGCAGGACGCGGCCGCCGCGGTCGGCGAGCCGGGTGGCAACGGTCCAGCCGACGGGACCGGCACCGGTGACGACGTGGTACATGGGGTTCTCCTCTGGTCGGGGGCTCTCGTCGATTCGAGAGCGCTGCTCTCTTTTCGAGGATGAACCACCCCCGGGCCCGTGTCAAGAGCACTGCTCTCGAAAGTTGACAGTGCTCGCGCCCGGCGTCAGGCTGACACCGTGACCGGAACCCCACGGCAACGCGCCCGCGAACGCACCCTCGCCGACATCACGCGGATCGGCCGCGACCACCTCGCCCGCGACGGCGCCGCCGCACTGTCGCTGCGCGCCGTCGCCCGCGACCTCGGCGTCGTGTCGTCCGCCGTCTACCGCTACGTGGCCAACCGGGACGAGCTCCTGACGCTCCTCGTCGTCGAGTGCTACACCGAGCTCGGCGACGCGGTGGACGCCGCGCTCGCGGCCGCGTCGGACGACCCGGCGGCGAAGATGCGGGCACTCGGTCACGCCGTCCGGGACTGGGCGCTGCGTGAACCGGCGAGCTACGCACTCCTCTTCGGCAGCCCGGTGCCCGGCTACCGCGCCCCCGCGGAACGGACCACCGGACCCGGCACCAGGGTGATCACAGCCCTCGCCGGGATCATCGACGAGGCGTACCGAGCCGGGAAACTGCGTGAGGTGCACCAGTTTCCGATCGCCGATCGGTTCCGGACGGATGCGCAGCGGATTCGCAGCGAGCTCGATCTCACGCTGCCGGACGAGGCGCTCGCCCGCGGCGTGTTCGGCTGGGCGGCACTGTTCGGGGCCGTCGGATTCGAGGTGTTCGGGCAGTACGGGCCGGACACGTTCACCGACCCGCGGGCGCTGTTCGAGCACCACGTCGCGGTGCTCGTCGACACCGTGGGTCTCTAGCGTGGTCACGTGCTCGCGGTCACGGTGCAATGATTGTGCGGTGGATCCCGCAGACGAACCCGACGACCGGACGGCCTCGACGGAACCGGCGGTGCGTCCGGGCAGTCTGCTGGTCGCCGCGACCGATCTCACCGAGCCCACGTTCCGGCGGACCGTCGTCTACATGATCGAACACAACGACGCGGGCAGTCTCGGCGTCGTCCTCAACCGGGCCAGCGACACGGCCGTCCACGCCGTCCTGCCGCAGTGGGCGCCGCTGTGCGCTCGGCCGCAGGCACTGCACATCGGCGGACCGGTCAAGCTCGACTCCGCGCTGTGCCTGGCGACGCTGCGCACCGGCGCGAGCATCGACGGCGTGAGCGGGCTGCGCCGTGTCCACGGCCGCGTCGTCATGGTCGACCTCGACAGCGACCCCGACACGGTCGGCCCGCACGTCGAGGGGGTGCGCGTGTTCGCCGGCTACTCCGGCTGGACGATGGGGCAGCTCGACGGCGAACTGCAGCGCGACGACTGGATGGTGGTCTCGGCGTTGCCCTCCGACGTCCTCGGCCCGCCACGGGTCGACCTGTGGGCGCAGGTGCTGCGCCGTCAGCCGCTGCCGCTGGCGATGCTCGCCACCCATCCCATCGACGTCGCGCGCAACTGAACTGGGCCCGCGCGAACGCCTGCTGAACCGAGCCGCCCGGCGATACCGTGGTGGGCGGGAGGTGGCGAATGCCGCAGGACCAGGCGGAGTTGATGCGCGTACTGTACGGGGAACACGCTGCCGCCCTGTGGCGCTACGCGATGCGGCTGACCGGGGACCGGGTACAGGCAGAGGACGTCGTCCAGGAAACGCTGATCCGGGCCTGGCAGCGGCCGCACATCCTCGACCAGTCCGAGCGGTCGTCGCGGGCGTGGCTGTTCACCGTCGCCCGCAATCTGGTGGTCGACGAACACCGCAGCGCGCACGCGAAACGGGAGTTCGGGACGGACCGGCCACCGGAGCGGCCGAGTCCGGACGACACCGACGCGGCCCTCGATTCCTGGCTGATCACCGACGCCCTCGCCCAACTCAGCGCCGACCACCGTGCGGTCCTGCTGCGCGCGTACTACCGCGGGATGTCCACCCGGCAGATCGCCGACGACCTGGACATCCCCGACGGCACCGTGAAGTCGCGCCTGCACTACGCGCTGCGGTCGCTGCGGCTGGCCCTGCAGGAAATGGGGGTGACGCCGTGACCACCGACCGCGACACCTACGAACGGTGGGATGCCGCACACGTGCTCGGTAGCCTGGACGCCGACGACCGCCGGGCCTACGAGCGGCACCTGGCCTCCTGCGACACCTGCGCGATGGCGGTGGCGGAGGTTGCCGGCCTGCCCGCACTGCTCGGTCGGGTCCCCGCGCACCAGGCCCTGGAACTGGACAGCGCGAAGGATCCGTCCGCCGTGGTCGTCGCGTTGCGGGACGGGGCCGTCGGTGACCCGCCGCCCGACCTGCTGCCGCGACTGATCGCCCGGACGCGGCCACGTCGTCGCTGGGGCCGCGCGCTCGGGGTCGCGGTCGTCGCCGCCCTCGTGGTGGCGGCCGGGGTGGTCGTGGTCTCGGTGTTGCCCATCCAGCCGAGTGGGCCGTCGGCGAACGCTCCGCAGGGTCCGTCCGCGCCGGTGACGGCGCAGGCGATGGAGCCGGTCGTGCCGAGCCCGATCACCGCGGACGTCTCGGTGATCCCGCAGGAGTGGGGTACCCGCATCGACGTCGTCTGCCGCTACTCGGCTCCGCCCGGCGGCGGGTACGGCACCGAGCGGTCCGAGTTCGAGATGGTCCTCACCGACCACACCGGCGCCACCACCCGCCTGGCCACCTGGAGTGCCGCGGCGGGCGAGACGGTGACGCCGTCCGCGACCACCAGTGTGCCGATGCTGTGGATCGACCGCGTCGACATCCGCTCGGTGGCAACGGATCAGGTGCTGCTGACCAGCACCTTCTGATCGGGCCGGCATCGGTTCACAGCGAACTCACATCCCAGAATCAGTGTGATTCATACCCTGGGTCGGTGGCCGGACGCGACCTACCGTCTGCGAGGTACCCACGACTCGTCGTCGACGGAAGGCCCACCATGTCCGAAGCCACCCTGACCAAGCCTGCAGCCGCGCAGTCGATCTCGCGGCTTCGTGTCCCCGAGGTCGAAGAACTTCCCACCGGTTTGCAGAAGCAGATCGCGGATCTGACCCGCCAGCTCGGATACACCCCCAACTGGCTCCGGGCCCTCGCAATCGGTGGCGCGCACACCGAACGGTTCGTCGACTACCTGCTGCCCCTGCTCGACCGGAACTCCGGTCTGCTCACCTACGCGGACCGTGAGCTGCTCGCGACCGTCGCGTCGGGCGAGAACGGTTGCAGCTACTGCCGTCTCAACCACGCCGGCAGCCTCGGCGAGGCCCTCGGAGACCGGCGCCTCGGCACCCGGATCGCCCTCGACTACCGCGAGGTCCGCGAACTCACCCAGCGTCAGCGGGTGCTCTCGGAATTCGCGAGCAAGCTGTCCCTGCACCCGAACGAGGTGACGGACGCCGACATCGAGGGGTTGCGTGCACTCGGACTGTCCGACGAGGAGATCTTCGAGGCCGTGCACGTGGTGTCGTCGTTCGCCGCGGCCAACCGGTTCACCATCTTCCTGCAGGTCACCCCCGACGACCAGTTCTTCGGCTGAGGAGCACACGAATGTCCGCACCCACCGACCTGCGCATCTCCCGGTTGCGCGTCCCCACACCCGCCGAGCGGACGCCGGAGGTGGCCCGGTTCTTCGAGGCCACCGAACGCCGTGAAGGTCACATCCCGAACTGGCTGTCCGCATTCTCGTTGGGGCAAGATCACTTCCAGCGTCTGAACCGCTACCTCTTCCCGCTTCTCGAGGGCTCCGCCGATGCTCCCGGCCGGCTCACGCTGCGTGAGCGCGAGATCCTCGCGACCATCGTGTCCGTCGACAACGGCTGCGCGTACTGCCACACCCTCCACGTCGACGGGTTGGGCAAGGTGCTGGACGACCACTGGCTCGCGCATCGTGTGGCGCTCGATCACCGTGAGGTAGAGGAACTTTCGGAGCGGGAGCATCTGCTCGCGGATCTGGCACTGGTCCTGACCCGGACGCCCGGCGAGGTCTCGGACGACCGGATCGAGGCCCTGCGGGAGGTCGACCTGTCCGACGAGGACATCTTCGAGGCGGTGCAGATCGTCTCGATCATCAACGCGACCAACAGGATCACGCTCGCGCTCGGGGTGCTTCCCGACCGGCAGATCTTCGCCGACCACGGAGGGCACCATGACGGAGACCGTTGACCTGCAGCTCACCACCGACGCCGCGGGCCGGCGCCGCGTGCTGAGCGACGACCTGTTGGCTCGCCTGCACGCACGGGCCGCCGACTACGACCGCGAGAACCGTTTCTTCGCAGAGGATCTCGACGATCTGCGGGAGGCCGGCTACCTGCGTTCGGCGGTGCCGGTCGAGCGCGGCGGGCTGGGGCTGAGCGTCGACGAGGTCAACCACGAGCAGCGCCGGCTGGCGTACTGGGCGCCGGCGACGGCCCTCGGCGTCAACATGCACCTGTACTGGACCGGTCCGGCCGCGGACCGCTCCGCGGCCGGGGACACGTCGGTGGACTGGCTTCTCGACGAGGTCGCGGCGGGCAAGGTGATCGCCGCGGGACACGGCGAGCCCGGGAACGACGTGGCGATCGACGACTCCACGACCCGCGGTGTCCGGGTGGACGGCGGCTACCGGATCACCGGACACAAGATCTTCACGTCGCTCTCCCCCGCGTGGGACTGGCTCGGCGTGCACTTCCGCGACGACACCGACCCGGACGCGCCGGTGATCGTCCACGCGTTCGTGCCGCGGACCGCGGCGGGTGTGCGCACGGTGGAGACCTGGGACACCCTCGGGGTGCGGGCGACCGCCAGCCACGACACCCTCTTCGACGACGCGTTCGTCGACGAGCGGCACGTCGTCGACGTGCATCCCGTCGGCGGTGTGCCCGGGCCGTACGTGCAGGGCATCTTCCCCTGGGTGCTGCCCGCGCTCGGCAACATCTACCTCGGAGTGGGGCGGCGGGCACTGGACGTGGCGATCGATGCCGCGTCGACGCGCACCGCGCTCAGCCTCGGTGGTGCGGCGGTCGCGACGAATCCCTTCGTGCAGTACCACGTCGCGGAGGCCGAGCTGATTCTCGAGGGCGCGACGGGTCAACTCGACGATCTCACCGCCGCCCTGGCCTCCGGCCGCGACCTCGGCGACCGGGCGCTGCTGAAACTGTTCGCGGCGAAGGAGAACGGGACCCGGGCCGCGCGGGCGGCCACCGATCTGGCACTCGAGATCGCCGGCGCCGGGTCCATCCACCGGCGCAGTGAGCTCGAACGGCTGTACCGCGACGTCCGCGCCGGTGCGTTCCACCCGCCGAACAGCGACGCCGCGCGCGACTACATCGGCAAGTTCGCCCTCGGCCTGCTCTGAGCCGAACCCCGCAAGGCCGATTCCCCCGCCGGTTCGACGTCTCCGGAACCGGCGGGGAACCCGGCCGGTTCAGGCGGGCCGGGCGGCGTCGGCGAGGGAGTTGAGCGCGCCGGCCATTTCCTCGGCGCGGGCGGTGGTCACGGTGAGGCGCTGTCCGTCGGCTGCGGTGACGACCAGTGCCGGTCCGGTCTCGGTGACTACGCCGTAGTTGCCGCGCCCACGCACGCGCAGTCCCCAGCCGCCGAAGTCGCGGAACGGCGCGACCTCGGTGACCTCCGCGCCCTCGAGTTCGTCGACGCCGTACCCGAGGGCGCACATGCCCATGTTGAACACGTGCAGTCCGGACTCGTCGACGACGACCCGGTACCGCAGCAGCCCGATCACCAGCGCCGCGACCGGTCCGAACACCGCCAGCAGCCACCACGCGTCCGCCAGCCGGCACAACCCGACCGTGACCAGCCCGGCCGCCACGGCCAGCACGACGGTGTTGGGGGCGCCGAGTCCGATGCGATCGACGATCGGCAGTGCGAGCGGGCCGCGGGGCAGGCGCGGGTCGGGTCTGCCGGTCGCCGGTCGACGTTCCCGGTGGTCGCGCAGCAGCGACGCCCCGAGCACGCCGACCGCGCCGCCGACGAGCACCCCGACCGCGATCCAGGTGGCCGAGAAGCGGGCCTGATCCGGTGCAGCGACATCCAGGTGCGCGGACAGCAGACCGATCCACAACGCGAGCATCAGCCCGGTGACGGCCGATCCGATGATCAACATCGCCCTCCGCATCACCAGCAGCGCCTGGGCGAGGGCCGCGATCGCGCTGGCCCCACCACCGATCACGGCGATGACGATGGCGACGGTCCAGGCCGCGGATCCGGTGTCGGTGAAGCCGTCCGGTACGGCGCCACTGAAGTGGACGGCCAGCGTCGTGGGGAGGCGAGGGTCCCACACCCGGGCCGTCACCAGAACCGTGGCCGCAGCGACGATCGGGACCACGACGCCGAACACCACACCGGCGGGGTCGAACGACCTCGATTCGCTCATGCCCGCCGATTCAACCAGTCCGTGGACGGCCGGGGAGCGAACCCGCAGGGCTCGGTGCGGCCGGTGGGGCTCAGTGCGGCTGGCAGGCACCCTTGAGTGTGCAGGACCCGCAGGAGTCGACTCCGCAGTCCGCTGCGGCGGCCCTGTCGGCGGCCGATTCGCTGACGAGCGCGGACGTCGTGGCGGCCTCGGGCGCGCTGCCGCAGCCACAGGCGTCGCCGCAACCGGCAGGTGCGGCGGCCGCGGCCGTACGGGCACCGACGGTGCCGCCGTAGCCGGCGATCATCAGAGACGCGAGGACGGCGACCGCGGCCAGAGCCAGGCCGCCGAGGGTGCCGAGCGTCAGGGCGCCGATACCGCCGATGACCAGCAGCACCGCGGCCGCGGCCAGGGTCGGCGCGGCGATGCGGTTGGCGAGGCGGAAGGTCTCCTCGGACGCGAGGGTGTCGGGAGTGCGGACCCCCGCCCACCGGTTGCGCGGCAGGCGGCCGGTCATCCCGGCGGCCGCGACCCCTCCGACGACGACGGCGACGGCGAACAGCACGCTTGCGACGATGAGCACGACATCCAGGGTACGGCGGGGGCCGTCGGCGGGCTTCTCGAGGGTGACGCTTTAGGCTGGTGTCGGGAATCCCTGCCCGAAACCGGGTGCGGTGCCCCTGACAGCGGAGCCAGGAGTGGGCCGGGACCACGACCGCGGGCTCCATCAGCCCCCAGCGCAGAGAAGACAGCGAATCAGTGACCGAGTCAGTGCAGCAGCCAGGCGGCGACGCGACCCCCCAGCACCGTTACACCGCGGATCTCGCGGGCCGTATCGAGGCGCGCTGGCAGGAGCGGTGGCGCGAGCGGGGAACCTTCAACGCCCCGAACCCGGTCGGTGACCTCGCCGGCGAGCTGCCCGCGGACAAGCTGTTCGTCCAGGACATGTTCCCGTACCCGTCCGGTGCCGGCCTGCACGTCGGGCACCCACTCGGCTACATCGCGACCGACGTGTTCGCGCGGTTCCACCGGATGCACGGCCACAACGTGCTGCACACCCTCGGCTACGACGCGTTCGGTCTGCCCGCCGAGCAGTACGCGGTGCAGACGGGCACGCACCCGCGGACCACCACCGAGGCGAACATCGAGAACATGAAGCGGCAGCTGCGCCGGCTCGGTCTCGGGCACGACGAGCGTCGCAGCGTCGCGACCACGGACGTGGACTTCTACCACTGGACGCAGTGGATCTTCCTGCAGATCTACAACGCCTGGTACGACACCGACCTGAACCGGGCCCGCCCGGTCTCCGAGCTGGAGGCGGAGTTCGCGTCCGGCGCCCGCACCCCTGCCGACGGACGCGCGTGGGGCGAGCTGTCGGACGCCGAGCGCCGCGCCGAGATCGACTCGTACCGCCTTGTCTACCAGTCCGATTCGATGGTCAACTGGTGCCCGGGTCTGGGCACGGTGCTGGCCAACGAGGAAGTCACCGCCGACGGCCGCTCTGAGCGCGGCAACTTCCCGGTGTTCCGGAAGCACCTGCGGCAGTGGATGATGCGGATCACCGCCTACTCCGACCGCCTCGCCGACGACCTCGAGTACCTGGACTGGCCCGAGAAGGTCAAGTCCATGCAGCGCAACTGGATCGGCCGCAGCCACGGTGCGCGGGTCAGGTTCGCCGCGCATCGCGAACACGGCGCTGCGACCCCCGATTACGACATCGAGGTGTTCACCACCCGCGCCGACACCCTGTTCGGCGCCACGTACGTCGCGCTGGCTCCGGAGCACGAGCTGGTCGACCAGCTGGTCGCCGATGTCTACCCGGAGGGCACGGATCCGCGCTGGACCGGCGGCGCCGCGACCCCGGTCGAGGCCGTCGCGGCCTACCGCGCCGCGATCGCCGCGAAGTCGGACCTCGAGCGGCAGGAGAGCAAGGAGAAGACCGGTGTCTTCCTCGGCTCCTACGCCGTCAACCCGGTGAACGGGCACAAGGTTCCGGTGTTCATCGCCGACTACGTGCTCACCGGCTACGGGACCGGCGCCGTGATGGCGGTGCCCGGCCACGACCACCGCGACTGGGAGTTCGCCACCGAGCTGGGGCTGCCGATCCTCGAGGTCATCTCCGGTGGTGACATCACCACCGGTGCCTACTCCGGTGACGGTCCGCTGGTGAACTCCGGCTTCCTCGACGGGCTCCCGGTGGACGAGGCCAAGAAGGCCGTCATCGCGCACCTCGAGGCCGACGGCCGCGGCGTCGGCACCATCCAGTACAAGCTGCGCGACTGGCTGTTCGCCCGGCAGCGGTACTGGGGCGAGCCGTTCCCGGTCGTGTACGACGAGCAGGGTCAGGCCCACGCGCTGCCGGATTCGGCTCTGCCGGTGGAGCTTCCGGAGGTCGAGGACTACGCGCCGGTGTCGTTCGACCCGGACGACGCGAGCTCGGAGCCGTCGCCGCCGCTGGCGAAGGCGTCCGACTGGGTGAACGTCGAACTCGATCTCGGTGACGGGCTCCAGCGCTACCACCGCGACACCAACGTGATGCCGCAGTGGGCGGGCAGCTCCTGGTACCAGCTGCGCTACATCGACCCCACCAACCAGGATTCGTTCTGCGCCAAGGAGAACGAGCAGTACTGGATGGGTCCGCGTCCGGAGCTGCACGGCCCCAACGACCCGGGTGGTCTGGACCTGTACGTCGGCGGTGTCGAGCACGCGGTGCTGCACCTGCTGTACTCCCGCTTCTGGCACAAGGTGCTCTTCGACCTCGGGCACGTCAGCTCGTCGGAGCCGTACCGCCGCCTGTACAACCAGGGCTACATCCAGGCGTACGCGTACACCGACAGCCGCGGTGTGTACGTGCCCGCCGCGGACGTCGTCGAGTCCGACGGGAAGTTCTTCTACGAGGGCGCCGAGGTCAACCGTGAGTACGGCAAGATGGGCAAGTCCCTGAAGAACGCCGTTGCTCCGGACGAGATCTGCGAGGAGTACGGCGCCGACACCCTGCGCGTCTACGAGATGTCGATGGGTCCGCTGGACACGTCGCGGCCGTGGGCGACGAAGGACGTCGTCGGTGCGCAGCGGTTCCTGCAGCGCGCGTGGCGTGTCGTCGTGGACGAGGAGTCCGGTGCAGTGCGGGTGACCGACGCGGAGCCGTCCGAGGACACCCTGCGGGTGCTGAACAAGGCGATCGACGGCGTCAACGCCGACTACACCGCGCTGCGCGACAACACCGCCGTCGCGAAGCTGATCGAGCTGACGAACCACCTGACGAAGGCGTACCCGGACGGGGCGCCGCGGGCGGCGGTCGAACCGCTGGTGCTGATGCTGGCCCCGGTGGCCCCGCACGTCGCGGAGGAACTGTGGTCGCGGCTCGGGCACGAGACCTCCCTCGCGCACGGCCCGTTCCCGACCGCGGACGAGAAGTGGCTGGTGGAGGACTCCGTGGAGTACCCGATCCAGGTCAACGGCAAGGTCCGCAGCCGCATCACCGTTGCCGCGGACGCGGACGCGAAGACCATCGAGGCGGCCGCCCTCGCGGACGAGAAGATCGTCGCCTTCCTCGACGGCGCCGACCCGCGCAAGGTCATCGTCGTCCCCGGCAAGATGGTCAACATCGTCAAATAATCGGCGTGTCGGCAGCCCAGGATGAGCCTCTCACCTGGGCTGCCGCCGCTACTTGGCGTCCGCCTCCGGGGTGTCGGTCCCGCACTGGTCCCGCACCAGTGCCTCGTCGACCGCGACCCGTGTGCGCTCGTCCTCGCCGGGCCACAGATGCGCGTAGACCCCGAGTGTCGTCTCGGCTGATTCGTGCCCGAGGCGCTCCTGGACGGTCTTCACCGACGCGCCAGCGTGGATCAGCGCACTCGCGTAGAAGTGCCGCAGCGAGTGCCAGGTGACTTCGTCGGAGACCCCGACCCGTTCGCGGATGGTCTTGAGCGCCCCGCCGACCGTGGCCGACGACCACATCCGGCCCTGCGCGGTCCGGAAGAGCGGCATGGCCCGGTCATCGCTCGGGTTGTCACGGAGCTCCTCGGCCAGTGCTTCGATCGCGATGGCGGGCAGCGGGATCACCCGCCGGGCCGCTGGCGTCTTCAGGCGTGACCATGTGAACGTCGAGGTGCCGGATTTCGACTGTTCGACGATCGACGCCTCACGGCGCAGAAAGTCGACCGAGCGGATTCGCAGGCCTGCGATCTCACCCGCGCGGAGTCCCGTCGCCGCACCGACAACGATCATCCGTGCGAACGTCGGATGCGCGGGCGCGTGACCATCTCCGGACTTCCCTCCTTGACGTGCCGCGTCAGCAAGACGCCAGATGTCAGCGGCGGACACGAGCTCGCCACGAGTGACGGCATGCGCCGTGTCGCGCTTCGCTGAGCGCTTCCCCACCCCTGCCGCCGGCGACTTCAGTAGCAGCCCGTCGGAAACGACCATGTTGAAGAATCCGGCGAGCTGGCCCGACCAGTTCGAGACGGTGTTCTCCGCAACACCTTTGCATCCGGGCTTCCACGGCCGCCCCGTTTCCAGTGCTGTCTTCCAGGCCCGGATGTCCGACGCCTTCACCGCTCCGATCGGGGCATCCTCAAGGCGGCCGAGATTGCGACCGATGAGCTCGCGGATCTTTCGTGTGCCATCAGACTCGGCGGCCTTCTCCCATGCCTGCCAGAGTTGGCCGACGGTGACCTGCTGGTCCCGCGGGTCGATCCACTCACCGCGGCGCAGCTCGCGAAGACGCTCCCCGACCCATGCCGTGGCCTCCGCTTTCGTGTCGAAGGTCTTGCTGAGCTCGCGGCCATCGGCGCCGTAGTACCGACCGACCCACCTGACTTTGCCGTTACGTGTCCGCTTCTGGACCTTCATTAGGACCTCACCGCCTGCAACGCGCTGTGAAGCACCCGCGTACCTGCCCCTGTCATGCGCCCCATTCCGGACCGTCCTCGTCGGGCGCCTCGGCGACCTCGTCCCACCGGTCGCGCATGTCGCGACCCTTGGTGGATCGCTTGCAAACGATGGCTTTTTCTGTAGCGATCAGTGTCTCGATATCGATGTCGTTCTCAGGCTGTCCCACGTTTGGAGCCTCCTTCGGTGTAACGACTCAGTGCACCCAATCACAGTCTGTGAGAGCGGATTCGATCTGCGTTCGCTCGTCTGGCGTGAGCGATGCGAGGCGGACATTCAGCGTGTGGTGGTCGGTCCAGACTTCGTCCACGAGTTCCGCGCCGGCGACTCCCCGGCACCAGCGCAGCGCATCGATCAATGCGTCGATCGTGATCAGATTCCGGGCCGCCAACTTGTCGACAAGTGCCTCTTCGCGAGCGAGGAGCACCTCGTCAATCGGGGCGAAGTCGCGGTCGACGTGCTGAGTCTCGTGCTCGAGAGTGCTTCGCTTGGCTGCCTGGGTCAACCGAGGGTCGAGGTAGATCGTTGTCTCCCCGTCCCAGAACCCAGCGACGCCGTCGGGAAGGGTGTCGTCCCAAACAATGTCGATGTGCGGGTAGTGGTCTCGCAGCTTCCGCCACGGGTGATGCCGCTTACACACCTTCATCAGGCGTCTCCGGGTACATCTCCTTCTTTCGCCGAGATGCTGCGCCGCGTGCGCTCGTCAGGGGCGCACGCCGCTCTGGCAGCTTGTGCACCGTCGCGGATGGCTTCTTCTCTGTCGAACCGTGGGCTTTCAGCAGTCGGACTCGACGCGTGACTTCCTCTGTGAGCGGCACGATGTCGATGGTTCGAAGCAGCTCCTGCTCGCCGACCCGGACCTCTGTCAGGCCTGCTTCATCCTCGGTGATGAACTCGGCTTCGACGAGCGCCTCGAGAACGTTCGCGTGGTACGCCCGAGCGATCTTGACCACGAACTCGGGGTCAGCGTTGGCGCCCTTCTTCCAGCGGGAGAAGTTCGAGGCGCTGATGCCGGCTCGTTGCGCGGCCGTCATGGCGTTGTCGTCTCCCATGAGTCGCTGAAGGTAGATCCACCATCGGCTGTCTGTCATGGCCGCGACGGTACTTGCAACGTTGCAAGTCTGCAAGTCAATGCAGCACTGCAATGTGTACTTGCACAACTGAAATTCTCGAGTTATCGTCAGTTGCAGCAGCGCACACAGCGATTGCAGCACTCGAATAGGAGCAGGTCAAGTGCAGAAAATTTGTACAACCCGCATCCGTGACGAGTGGGTCGAGGAGCAGCTCGACAAGTACGGCACTTTGACCCGACTGGCAGAGAAGTTGGACGTCGATCTATCCACTGCGAGTCGATGGATGAGTGGTCGGCACGAAGCGTCGAACCGGTGCATCGGAACGGTGCTCATCAAGCTAGGCGTCGATTTCGACACGGCCTTCATTGCAACGGTCGAAGAGGCCAGACAGCGACGCACCCGCGTCGCGAAGCGACCCACTCGCACGGTCGCCGCGTAGCGGCCACGCACAAGATTCCCCCGCCAGGTCCACGCCTGGCGCGCTCTTTCATACCTTCACAGCGGAGAAAAACTGACCTGGCGAGCCCGTCGCTCATACACCTGCCCATTGGTTCAAAGGTGCATACCCGCAGCAACATTCGACACTGCGGAGGCAGCGCGACGACCGATGCCGCCAGGTCCCATGCGCCCGACATCCGGGCGCAAGTACGTCTCACGAGACCGAAGGAGACTGACATGAAGGTGCCACCTTGAGCACCGCCACCATCAGACCCGCCCTGACGGCGGGACAGATCGCCGAAGCGCTGTCCATGAATCCGACGTCGGTCTACCGACTGTTTGTCCGGAAGGACCACCCCCTCCCCCACGTGCGAACAGGAGACAACGCCATCCGGGTCCGCGCAGACACGTTCGATCAGTGGCTCCGCGAGGAAGAACAACTGTCTGTCGGACAGGTCGCGAAGCGGCGGAGGAAGTGACAGGCGCAGCCCACGAAGAAGGCCGCCAGCTGGTGCAACAGCTGACGGCCACGACAGAGATTGGAGATCACATGTCCTCGACAGACTACTCGACCCCGGGCCTCGCGCTGTTCGGCGAGCCCGTCACGGTCGTCGGCTACATAAAGCCGGACAACAACTTCCAGCAGGAGATCGCAAACGAGCACGGCGTGCTGTGCGTCGTCGCATACGCCGACCACCGCGAGGCCATCACCCTCACGGGAAACCTGCAGCTGGTGGCCGCATGAGCGATCTCGAGCTGTTCCGATACGAGTCAACCGAACTGCGTACCGTCGTCATAGATAGCGAGCCGTGGTTCGTCGCTACCGACGTCGCCCGGATCCTCGAGTACCGCGAGGCGTACGACCTCACACGGCGCCTCGACGCCGAGGATAAGGGTCCGCGCTCAATGCGGACCCCCGGCGGATTCCAAGAGGTCACCATCATCTCTGAGGCCGGGTTCTACGTCGCGATCCTTGGTAGCAAGTCGGCCAGGGCGAAAGCAGTCAAGCGCTGGCTGACTCACGAGGTGCTGCCGTCGATCCGGAAGACCGGGTCGTACAACACGGCGCCCGCGCTGACCGGGCCCGCGCTGATGGCGGCCGCGCTCGTCGAGGCACAGCAGACCCTCGCCGCGAAGGACGCGCAGATCGCGCTCGACGCACCGAAGGTCGCGTATCACGACGAGTTCGTCACCGACGCCGACCTTCTCAGCTTCCGCACCGTCGCCTCCACCCTCGACATCGCGGAGAACGTACTTCGCGGAGTCCTGATCGACCGCGGCTGGATCTACCGCGAGCAGGCGACGCGGTGGTCGGAGTCGAAGCAGTGCAAGGAGACGATCAACCGGTACTCCGAGTACGCGCACAAGAAGCCGTACTTCCGGCGGGTCGAGGAGCACAAGGCGCCGCGGTTCGCTGGCGAGGTCATGCACACGCTGAAGATCACCCCGGCCGGGGCCGAGGCGATCGCGCGGATGGTGCCCCGTTGGACCGAAGGAGACGCAGCGTGATGACCCCGGACCAACTCCGCGCGCTGGAAGATGGCCCGCTCAACGCGATCATCGGCATCATCGGCGCGGTCGGCGTGCTGAACGACATCGTGACGGCCGAGCTGTTCGATGCCGACGCGCGGCAGGCCGCGGCCGCCGAGCGCACTGACGCGACTCCGATCCCGTACTCGGTGGTCGACCCCCTCACGCGCGACGACGTACGCGCCGTCGCGCGTGAGGAGATGGACCGCGCCTACCTCGATGCCAGGTCGCCGGCCTTCCGCCGACTCCGTGAGCTGGACGTCGAGATGCAGGAACTAGTCAATCACGGTGATCGGAGCGCCAGCCGTCACGAAGAGCCGGTGCCAATCGCCTTCGTGGGACAGGGAGATGTAGGCCCCCTTGGCGCTCCCGTCGCTGACCTTCGTCAGCATGGCGGTGATGGCGTCGTACTCGGTGGGGTTGATCGAATAGGTGATCCCGTTGTAAATCAGGCTGGCCACGATGCTTCTCCCTCTGTTGGTGGTTGTGGTGATCCCACAGTAGGAGACGGGCAGGTCGCCGGGGATGCGTACACATCCCCGGCGGCTGTCTCCGATGGCCCGGACCCGCGGATCCACTGGAAGGTCGGGAAGGTCGCGAAGCGGCTCGACATCTCCAAGGCTGGGGTGCACGACCTGATCGACACCGGCCGGCTGGACTACCTCAACTTCGGCACCGAGACCGCGCCGAGGATCCGCGTCCACGCCGACGACCTGCAGGCGTTCATCGATCGGCACGCGTTGTGAACCGCACCGACTGGATCATCCTGGCCGCGATCATGATCACCGTGGCGGTGACGGTCGCGGTGGTGGCCGCCGTCAGTGTGCTGGTCGGCTACAGCTACTACGGGACCTAGACGTGATCGACTTCTTCGGAGCGGTCCTCGCTTTCACGCTCATCGTCTCGCTCGCAGTGTGGCGCGCCCGCCGCTGACCTGACCCCAAACCTCATTCACGCAGGACGCCACCTGCGCTGACCTTCCGCGCCCAAAAACACAGGGAGCCAACCATGTTCAAATTCTTACGGCGTAAAGCTGACCGCCCGTCCACCCCGCTCGACGTCCTCGGCGACGCCCCCGCGATGTGGCCGACCATGCCCGACGGCGACCCGGACTCCGACCTCGCCGGTGGTGTCCCGGCGTCCGAGCTGATCGCGCGCCTTCGCGCCGAGTACGCCGAGCAGGTGACGGCATGATGGCCAAGGTTCGCGACCTGCTCGTCGAGGCCCGGGCTCACCGCGACGCCGCATCCGAGGCGGTCCAGGAAGGTAGCCGCGCCGACGCGCTGTACCGGCTCGGCCTGCTCGACGCGCTGTTCGACCAGATCGAGCTGATCGCCTGATGGCCCGCCGATTCGATCCCGATATCGACGACCCGGCCGAGTAGTGGGACGACGAGGACCCCGGCGCTGCCGCCGACCGCGCGTACGACCTCACCCCCTACAAGAACGGAGAGACCGAATGACCGGCGTGGCCTGGGACTGCAACCACTGCAAGAGGACCCGGCAGGCGCCTTGCTACACCGCATGCCCGGAGGCTGACAGCTACTCGGCGGCCGAGTTCAAGGCGGTCCGCGTCCGCGAGTCCAAGAAGTCGATCGCCGAGCAGCTCGGGGGACGGCCGTGAGAACCAAGGCGTGCCTGGGCATGGACCCGGAGATCTGGTTCCCCGTGAACGGCGGGGCGGCCCCGGCGAGTGCCCGCAGCCGGCGCGACGCGGAGGCGGCCGCCGCGATCTGCCGACGCTGCCCCGTGCAGGAAGGGTGCGCGGACATCGCGCTCAAGACCGACGCACGTCACGGTGTGTGGGCGGCGGTGTGGCTCGACGACCCGGACGTTCCGTGGAAGGAGACCCACGCGACGCTCGCGCGCATCGCCGGTGTCGAGGTCCTCGAGGTGCCGCCGACGGCAGCCGATAGTCCCACCGAAGGACTGCCGGACAGCGTCATCCGCTACCGAGAGTGGCGGGCGGAGGGCGTCAGCAACGAGCGGATCGCGCAACGGCTGGGCGTGAAGGTCGAATCGCTGCGGGTCGTCGTGCGGCGGCACGGCGTCGACTGGATCGGCGAGCCGTGGGAGATCCGGCTGGCCGAGCGGCTGGACGAATTGATCGCGGCGGGTGAAGCGTTCTCGGCGAACGACTTCCCGAGGATTCCTGGGATTTCCGGACTGCTCAGCGGAGCCATGTACGGCGGTCGAATCAAGCGGGTCGGGTCGGTTCGGAGCGCGAGCCACGGCGGGAAGATCGGCGCGTACTGCGCTGTCGCGGAGGCCGGGGCGGTGGTGCCGGTATGAGCGACATCGTCGACGTCGCCGGGTTCTACGACGGCATCCCGGATCACGTGTACCACTCCGACAAGGGCTCGCTGTCGTCGTCCGGTGCACGGAAGCTGCTGCCGCCGTCGGCCCCGGCGATCTTCCGGTACGAGCGGGACCATCCGCCGGCACCGACGAAGGCGTTCGACCTCGGGCACGCCGCGCACACCCTCGTCCTCGGCGAAGGCGGCGAGCTGCGCATGATCCCCGAGGAGATCCTGTCGTCGAACGGCGCCGCGACGACGAAGGCCGCGAAGGAGTTCGTCGACCAGGCGCACGCCGACGGCGCCGTGCCGCTCAAGCCGGACGAGTACCAGCAGGTGCACGAGATGGCGGCGGCGGTGCGCACCAACCCGTACGCCGCGGCGCTGCTCGCGACCGGCGTGCCGGAGCGGTCCCTGTGGTGGCAGGACCCCGCCACCGGTGTGTGGCTGCGAGCCCGCCCGGACTGGACCACCGCGGGTGCCGATGGTCGGCCGATCCTCGTCGACTACAAGACCAGCACCAGCGCGAACCCGGACGACTTCCGGTCGTCCGCAGCGAAGTACGGGTACCACCAGCAGGCGCCGTTCTACCTCGACGGCATGTCCGCGCTCGGTGTCCACGACTGCGGGTTCCTGTTCATCGTGCAGGACAAGACCCCGCCCTACCTCGTGTCGGTCGTCGAGCTGACCGCGGACGCGATGCTCGCCGGTCGGGACCTGAACCGGCGCGCGATCGACATCTACGCCGAGTGCATGGCCACCGACACGTGGCCCGCGTTCGGCGACGGCATCCACCTCATCGACCTGCCCAAGTGGGCGTACTACCAAGCAGAGGAGATCCTCCGTGTCCGCTAGTCCAACCCGATACCAGCCGGTAGCCGCGGCGCCCGTCGCGCAGACGGGTGTCAGCCAGGCCACCGCGATCGAGCAGTCCCGCGCAGTCGCCGAGGTCCAGGCCGCGGTGTTCGTTGCGCAGCAGAACCGACGCAACAAGGCGTTCGCCGTCGCGGAGATGCGCGAGGTGTGCAAGCAGAAGTCGGTCGCGGACCGCGCGTTCTTCCGGTTCCCGCGCTCCGAGGGCACCGTGTCGGGCCCGTCGATCCACCTCGCCCGCGAACTCGCCCGCTGCTGGGGAAACATTCAGTTCGGCGTGTCCGAACTCGACCGCGACGACGTCAAGGGCGAGAGCGAGATGCAGGCGTTCGCCTGGGATCTCGAAACGAATGCGCGGAACTCGACGACCTTCATCGTCCCGCACAAGCGCGACACGAAGCAGGGTGTCCGGCAGCTGACCGACATGCGCGACATCTACGAGAACAACGCCAACAACGGCGCCCGCCGCCTGCGTGAAGCGATCTTCTCGGTCCTGCCCGGGTGGTTCATCGAGGAGGCGCAGGAACTGTGCCGCGCCACGCTGCAGGGTGGCGGCGGTGTTCCGCTGCCGCAGCGGATCGCGAACTCGATCGCCACGTTCGAGTCCATCGGCATCACCCGGGACCAGCTCGAGCAGACTGTCGGCCGCCCGTCCGAAAAGTGGACCGAGCACGACGTCACCGACCTCGGCATCACCTACACCTCGATCAAGAACGGCGAGCTGAGCAAGGACCAGGCGTTCAAGCCTCAGCAGTCGACCGTCGTGGTCGAGCCCGCCGCGATCGAAGAGGCGCTGGCCGAACAACAGCCGGAGCCGCCGCAGCAGCCCGCGGCGACCGAGGCGTCGGCCAAGGAGCCCGCCGCGACGAAGAAGCCCGGTGCCCGACCTGCCACCGCGACCGACCAGCGGAAGCTCGCCGAAGCGTTCCAGGAGGCCGGGGTGACCGACGACCAGATCGACTCGTTCCTCCGGACCCGACTCGGCCGCGACGTCAACGACGAGGCACCGATCACCCGCGACGAGGTCGCCGCGACCGTCCAGTTCCTCAAGGCCGGCGAGGAACCCGTCACCGAGACCACCCCCGAGTAGCGCCCATCACCCGAAGGGAAACCCATGTCCGACAACGAGAAGACACCGGACGACGAGAAGGTCGTCCGCCCGTTCGCCGACTTCCTCCGCGAAGCCAACCGCGGCCGCGTCCACGACGAGCTCACCACCCAGTTCCACGAGGTGCTCGCCGCCGTCAAGGACACCGGCAAGGTCGGGTCGATCACGCTGACGCTGAAGATCTCGAAGCAGAAGAAGACCAGCATGATTGAGATCTCCGACGACGTGAAAGCCAAGGTCCCGCAGCTGGATCGGCCCGCGCAGGTCTGGTTCCTCGACGGCAACGGCAACCCGACCCGCAACAACCCGGAGCAGTTGGCGTTCGAGTCCATCGCCCCGGTCCCGGACGCGAAGCCGTCCATCGCACCCATCGCACCCATCGCCAAGGAGGCCTGACCCATGACCAGCACCCACACCACCGAAGCCGCTGCCGTCGCCGAGATCGTTCGCGCGAGCTGGGACCGCGCCGAGACGATCGCGCCTCACACGGATTCGGTGCAGTCGTTCGTCACGCGGGACAACGAGCGCCGCGAAACCGACTCGTTCGAGCGTTACCTCGGCGTACCGCGGCGCCCGCGCGGCACGACGAGCGTGATCGACGTCGACAGCTTCGCCGCACTCGTGGAGCGACTCGGCACGCCCGACACTGTCCTCTTCGCGAACCAGCCGAAGAGCACCGTCACCGCGATCGTCAACTACGACAACGGGTGGCGGGACCACCGCCTCGCCCTGAACCTCGAGCTGTCCCCGGAGTGGCTGCACTGGGCCGGTCAGGACGGGAAGCTGCTGCGGCAGGTGCAGTTCGCCGAGCACATCGAGGACGGTCTCGCGTCGGTCGTCGAGCCGCCGGCCGCGGACCTGCTTGAGATCGCGCAGACGTTCCAGGCGAAGCGGTCCCTGCAGTTCGAGTCCGGCACCCGGCTGAACTCCGGTGACGTGCAGTTCCGGTTCCACGAGGAGACGTCGGCCGGCGCCGGACAGGCGGGCGACATCGCGATCCCCGAGACGATTCGGCTGCAGCTGCCGCTGTACCGGAACGGAGCGATCTTCCCGGTGACGGCCCGGCTGCGGTACCGCATCGCGCAGGAAGGCCTGGTCCTCGGGTACAAGCTCGACCGCCCGGATGACCTGCTGCAGGCCGGGTTCACGGAGGTGGTCGGGAAGCTAACCGAGCAGCTCGGCGACGAGTACCTGATCGTGCACGGCGTCGCACCCGAGCCGGTCCGGGAGATCTGACCCGCCCACACCGCACCGCCGGCCGGGCGGGGACCACGAACCCCGCCCGGCCCGCAGGCCCCATCCATCCCGGCACCAGGAGACCCGACCATGAACGGACCCGACGCAGGAAACGAGCTGGCCGCGCTGAAACGGAAGCTCGCCGACGCCGTCGAACTCGCCGACGAGTGGACACGCACCGGCCACAAGGTGCGCACCCGCTGCGCACGAGACCTCTTCCGAGTGCTGAAGAGCGACGCCTCGCCCAGAACCGTCCGGACAGCAGACGAACTCGATGCGCTGCCCGCCGACACCGTCATCCGGAACAGGCTCGACGAGATACTCGTGAAGAGCGGCGAACTCTGGTTCGAGCCGGGATACGACTGGGACCGCTTGGTGGACCTTCCCGCCCGCATCCTCTACCTCCCCGCCGACGAGGCGGCCGACCGGTGACCGCCGCCGACTACTGGCTGACCGTCGTCTGCCACCTGCTGACCGGGCAGCCGCTCGGCCTCCGCTACCTCGCCATCCCAGGAGTGCTCCGATGATCAACCCGCACGCCGACCCCGGGTCGGATCCCGCCGACGAGTGGACCCATCGAATCCGTCAGACCGTCAGCCGCCGGAACACCATCCGCGGCGTGCTCGCCGAAGTCTGGCGCGAACGCGATCGGCAAGACGAGCAGTGGGGAGAGCAGAACCACCCCAACGGCACCGGAGGCGCCGGCCACCGAGCCAAGGCCGTCGATGCTCGCCTGCGCTGCCAACTCGCCGCCGAGCTCGGCCTCGTCAGCTTCCGCGACATCCTCGGCGAGGAGGTCGCCGAGGCCTTCGCGGAATCCGATCCGAAGGCGCTGCGCGCCGAGCTGATCCAGGTCGCCGCCGTCGCTGTCGCGTGGGTCGAGAAGCTCGACCGCGAGGTGCAGTGATGGCGCACCCCGGCTGGTGGTGCGTCGTCGAGATCGGACAAGGCGGCGGAGTACCCGACACCCTCCACGGCCCCTACTGGGACGAGGACGAAGCCTCGTCGATCGCCGAGACGCTCACCGACGACGCACGGAAAGCCGGTCGCCGTGACCGCTTCTTCGCGTGCGCACTCAACCCCAGCGAGGAGGACTGATGACCGACCTCGACACCACCGCACTGCGCACCGCGGTTCGGCATCCACGCGTCACCCCGTGGGCGGCCGGGACAGTCCTCGCCCTGTGCGACGAGATTGACCAGCTGCGGGCGGAGAACGGTGCTGCCCGCGGTGAGGCGACGGCAATGGGGGCTTACGCCCGCGAGATGAAGCAGGGCGTGACCGTCCGAGACGCCGCCCTCGACCGCGTGCGGGCGCTACACCGGCCGGTCGAGGTTGAGCCGAGCGACACGATCTGCGGCGAGTGCTCATACCGGCTGTCGAACGGCAGGTACTTCGGGAAGGTCGAGGACTACCCCTGCCCGACGATCCGCGCCCTGGACGGTGCGCCATGACCGCGCACCCGACCTGCGTCCGCTGCGGACGACGCGTCCAGCACCACGGAATCACCTGCCACAACTGCCGTTTGGCTGAGAAGGAGATGAACGCATGAGCGAGAGCCCCTGGTGCTACCTCGACGCACCAGCCCTCACCGACCTGGACCTCGCCTCTGTGCTGGTGTGCGAGATCCTCGACACGCCATACCTCGTCGGGTCCTGTCTCGACCGGCCGGACTACCGGGACGTCGACATCCGAGTGATCCTCGACGACGCGAGGTTCGACGCGCTGTTCCCGCGGCCGGCCCTCGACCCGCTTCGGCACCTGATCGAGAAGGCACTCACCGAGCACTACGTCACGGCCACCGGTCTGCGGATCGACTTCCAGATCCAACGGCAGACCGAGGCGAACGCGAAGTATCCCGGCGTCCGGCACCCGCTCGGGGTGTACCCCATCAACAGTGGTGGCCGCTGATGGCCCGCACGTACCCCGCGAAGCGGGCCCGGATCGCGGTCGAGGAAGACACCGCCGGTGAAACCGTCGGTGGTGACACCTTCGTCCGGACGTGCCGCGTCTGCTTCAAGGTGATTGTCGCAGGGCAGCGCATCGTCGACGTCGAGGGCGAGTGGGCTGCGCACGCGCGCTGCGCCGACGCCGGGGAGGCACTGCCGTGATCGACACATCTGCACTACGGGCAGTAGCGAACGATGCGCTCCAGGATGAGAGCGCACGCGAACGGTGGTGGGGCGCACTCGCCGGAGTGCTCGCCGACGAGATCGACGGACTGCGAGCCGAACTCGCGACCCGCACCGAGCCTGAATCCAAGGAGGACGAAGTGAGCCCGAAGACATTCCGCAAGAAGCCTGTCGAGATCGAAGCGATGCAGTGGGACGGCGCGGTTCGGCCGCACCTCCCGATTGCGAGCTGGATCAGGGAGAACGGCGGGGTCTACCGCTGGTCTCCCAGCCTGGGCGGTCGCCAGTACCTCCAGATCGAAACGCTCGAAGGCGTCATGACATGCAGCCCCGGCGATTGGGTCATTCGAGGCGTCAAGGGCGAGTTTTACCCGTGCAAGCCCGACATCTTCGAGGCGACATACGAAGAGGTGTCCCATGTCTGACCCGACCCCCTCCCGCCTCGTCCCCGACGACCTGCTGCCTGCCGCGAGGCTGATCTCCTCCAAGAAGGACGGCGACAACTACGGCGGCTGGGGATCGTTCAAGCAGGGCCGAGGATCGCTGTGCTACGGAAACCGCGACGTGCAACTGGATGAGATGCGGCAGCGCGCAAAGCATCACGCGCACCTCGCCGCCGCATACGAAGAGCTGGCCGAATGGCTCGCCTACGGAGACGACGAAGACGGCAACCGGCGCGACGAGGACGCGGAGTGGGAACCATGAGCCAACTCGCACTGTTCGACGACGGCATCGACACCGAAATCCCCGCATGGAAGATCAATTCCAGCCACCTGGGCCGTGAGATCTGCATCGCGGGCCGCTGGGCGCGGCTGCGCTGGCTCCTCCATCACGCATCCCGAGGGACGGTGGAGATGCAGACCGTAGACCGCAACGGCCCCGGCCACTGCCTGGTGGATCGCGGGTACCTGGTCGGCGTACGAGCCGAGGAGGTACGGCCGTGACCGCAGTGGCTGACTGGTCGCACACGTTCAGCGCGTGCGAGTTGGAGCGCTCCGGACACTGCCTGGGTGAACGTCACGATCGGTGCGCTCACAGGAATGGGGGCCCGCAGGAGGGTGGCGTTGCTGGCCGCAGCTTCGTTGGAGTGCGGGTGCGCGGCCGGAAGCTGACCATTGAATGCCCACCGGGCTGGCCCGTCCTGCTCTCGCCGCACATCTGGCGCTGCTCGTGCGACTGCCACTCGAATCCACCGGAGCCAGTGGAACTGACGCTGTGGTGACCCGACCAACCTGACCGATTCCAGCCCTGAAAGGGGGTGACCCCCAACCATGTCCGCCCTACCGGTCGCCGAGCGCGACGAGTCACCTCAGCCGTGCGACAGGTTCGACTGGGAGCGCGTGGTGCGCCGCGTGTCCATGCCGTCCGGGGTGAAGTTCGTGGCCCTCGCTCTGGCGACCTACGCGGACGGCGACGGGTCACGGATCCGGCCGTCGAATGCGCGTCTCGCGGCCGTGCTCGAGAAGTCCGAGCGGACCGTCGAGAGGGGGATGTCGTGGCTCGTGTCGGCAGGGTTCGTCTCGATCACGGCGCACAGAAATCGGCATGCGGGGCTGGCGACCGAGTACCGGTTGTCGCTGCCGTCGGATGTGCTCGACCGGGTGGTGCTCGACGTGGAGGACCGGGCCGGTGGACCCGTCACGGGTGCCGGGTGATGGACACGTCAACCCGACATGGGTGTCGTGTGGACAACCTGTTGACAACTTGTGGACAACCCTGTGGAAGAACGCCTTTCAACCCGACATGGGTGACGGGTCGAGAAGGGATCAACCCGACACCGGTGACGTTTCAACCCGACACCGGTGTCGCCCATTACCCGACACCCATGTCGGGACACCAGTACATACACCAACCACTTACCAGTACAGAGAGAGCAGTTGGCTTGTGGATAAATCTCACCAGCGCGCGCAAGCGACCGACCCGACAACCCGATCCGCGACCATCCCGCTCCCGTGGTCGAAGCCCCCGATGTCGATGAACGACCGCATGCACTGGGCGCAGAAGGCGAAGCTCACGAAGACCATCCGCCAGACCACCGCGACCCTCGCCCGCGCGCACCGCATCCCCACCGGCCTCGGCCACGTGACCGTCGCCCTCGTCTACCGACCGCGCGCCAACCGCCGTCTCGACGCCGACAACATCGCCCCCGTCCTCAAGGCGGCCTGTGACGGTCTCGTCGACCACGGCCTCGTCCCCGATGACACCCCGCAGTGGATGACCAAGCACATGCCCGTCATCGCTCCGGCCCAGAAGGGCGCAGGAGGCGCGATGTGGCTCGAACTGACATGGGAGGACCAATGACCACCAAACAGCCCGCAGAATCGATCTCAGGCTCGAGCGAGATCCCGTACGACGAGATGCGTGCCATCCTCGGACTCCCCAAAGTCAAGTACGACGTCGAGCGGGAGCGCGTCCGCGCGTTCCTCTCCGGATCCGCCGGCCAGCCGTACTACCGCTGGAACGACGCCGCCGACCCGCTACGCATCCCCGACGAGGGATTCCGAATCGGATGGACCCTCCCCGCCGCACAGAACGTGCGCACCGGCGGCCGCGACAACCCGCAGATCCGCGGGTACACCGCGGACACCGTGATCGTCGACGAGCTCGCGCCCGGCGAAACACCGCAGCAGCACCGCCTCACCCTCGTTGCTGCCTTCGACCGCCTCACCGAGCAGATACGAAGCACAACCGAGCTCATCGAACGATTCATGAACGACACACGCCCACAGCAGAAGCCGCCTATGTGGGCCATCGACCCCGCACACACCCGACGCAGGAGGAACCGATGATCGTGCACAAGACCACCACCGGCCTCCGACGACCCTCGCCGTTCGATCGAGGCGGCAATGTCGGTGACTGGGTTGCCGCCGTGTCGCCAGTCCTGCATCCAACCCCCACGCTCTCGGAGTCCGGGTGGCGCAAGTTGCTGCACCTCATGGGATTCGCACTGCCTGAGGAAACCCAGGCCGACTACACACTCGCCGGACCCAAGGAGGCACCGTGACGCAGGCAATCCGAGCCGTCGCATCGCTCATCTGCTACGTGATCGCGATCGGGAACGTGGCCCAGGTGTCATCGTCGTGGAAGGCGGGCAGCTGGGGGTGGGTCGCATTCTACATCGCCGGGGCCGCCGCGCTCACCTACTGGGGCGGGCATCACTTCAGCGAAGCGGTGAAGCGGGAGGGTTCGTGACGCACTTCTTCCTCGACGAGGACGGTCAGGCGCGCCTACTTGGCCTTCTCGATGAGATCCCCGAGGTCGTGGATGCACTCGCAGGGCTCCGCGGCGACGGCTACCGGCAACGGATTTCGTACGAGCCGAAGGTGACGGGTGGCGGCGGGGAGGCGCCGCTGCCGTACGACACTGGCGCAGGGGATGCCGCCGACGAGCTGCACGCTGAGCTCGCATCGTGGGTGCGCCTCACGCTCGACCATCGCGGCCAGGAGTGGGGAGGCGGGTCGACGGCGCTCGCGCTCGCCCGTTGGCTGCGCGAGCACCTCGTTGCGCTGGCGATGACGCCTGGCAGCGAGGAGGCGCCGGCGGGCATTGGACGAGCCGTGCGCAACGCGCGCCGTGTGGCGCGAATGACGGCCCGGCCGGAGGATTGGCGGATGCGGTCGGTGCACGTCGCTCGCAATGCGCAGCTCAACGCTCGCGGGATCGAGCAGGCAGCGAAGGAGCTCGGCCCGGAGTATGCGCGCCTCACCGCCGACCGCGTGCGAAACCTGAAGCGACGGGACCGAATCAAGCCGATCCGGGAGATCGACGGCGAACTGATCTACCGTCTCGGCGAAGTGATGGAAGCGCACCTGGCAGCGAAGACGAGAAGGGGCACAGCATGACGATCGTGGAGTTCCTGCTCGAACGAATCGACGACGACGAGGAGATCGCCCTCGCTGCAGCCGGATGGGACTCATCCGGCCGGGTCCGCGACGCGGGTCTCTGGCACCGCGAAGGCGTCAACAGTGTGACCAACAGCTGGGGTCGGACGGTCGTGCACGGGGACGGCACACCACCGGAAGACTCACAGGCTGAGCACATCGTCCACAACGACCCGGCCCGCGTGCTGCGAGAGTGCGCGGCGAAGCGGGAAATCCTGGAACACCACCGCCCGGTGGACGCCGGACTGTCGCAGTCGAATGCCTGCTACGGCTGCGGCACCGCAGGCCCCTGCGGTGACTACATCGCGGAGGACATCAGCGACTGTCCTGTTCTCACTTCCCTCGCCGCCGTCTACTCCGACCACCCGGACTATGACCCGACGTGGAGCGCTTGACTCCTTGTCCGACCCCCCGTGATACGCTGCCGCTGAAAGCGAGTTGTGCCCTACCGGTGCAGCTCGCTTTTCGCGCATCCACCCCACGGTCACCCGGGACAACCAGGCGGCAGCTGCCGGATGGCGCGCACACCCTGGTAGTCCCGGCCCGTACGGAGCAGCCGCAGGCGCCCGACGGGAAACCCCGCCCACGCCCACTGCCAACGCGGTCGGTGTGGGCGGGCCCGAACTCTCGCCCTGTCGTTCACGTCACCACCCGCACGGCCAACTCTGGTCTTACGAACGTGCACCGGTGGAACGAAGCGGACCACACCCACACAGCCCCGTGACACGGGCCGGCGAGCTGCGCCAGGGCGAGACTCACTCCACCGCGGGAGGTCACGATGCAGACACCCCAAGACGAACTCGACGACCTCCGCATCCACTGCACCCGCGAACGCCGCGCCTGCAACATGCCCGCCGTCATCACGCTCACCGAACGCATCGACAACCTGATCCGCAACCAGACGAGGGAGACCCCATGAGCCAGACGCCCACGATCGGACGAATCGTCCACTACCACCACGGCGACGGCCGCACACTCGCCGCGATCATCACCGAGGTCTACGCCGACGCGCACGTCGCACTCACGATCTTCCAACCCGGCGCACTCCCGGGCTACGCCACGACCGGCACCGACCCGAGGTCCCCGATCGCGCGCATCCCGCACGCCGACGAGCCGACGCCCGGCCACTGGAACTGGCCGCCCCGCACCTGATGGCCGACGCGCGCACCACAACCGAGCGCGGGCTCGGACACGCGCACCGCAAGGACCGCGAACGCCTGCTTCGGGCACACGTCGACGGGACTCCGTGCTGGTGGTGCAACAGACCAATGCACCGAGACCCAGCGAAGAACTGGGACGGCCGGCCACTTGAAGCGGACCACAGCCTCGCCCGATCGAAGGGCGGCACCAAGGCTGACCGGCTCCTATGCAGCACCTGCAACCGATCCCGCCAGGACGGCAGCCGAGACCATCAACGTCCCGCACTCCGCGAACGACCGCGGCCGCAGGTATTCCCATGGCCTGACCTGTAAGCCTCCAGTCACCCTGCGACCCCCTACCGGAAATATCCGGAGGGGGTCGCCAGGTGACCGCATCTCATCCCAGTCACCTATCTCTCTCCGGCGTTTTTTCCACCACGCCCACCCCGCGACGGGAGGTGATGCCACGTGGCCACACAGAAGCCGCCTCTGCGTGCTGTCGCCGCCGACGAGACCGCGCCGCCGCCGTCGAAGCCGATGTCGGTCGTGCAGGCCGCGAAGTCCGGCACCCATCGGGATCTGCTGGTGGCGATGCGCGATCGGATCGCGGAGACCGTCACGAACGCGGGCTGCCCACCGCGTGACCTGGCATCGCTGACGAAGCGGCTGCAGGACATCGCGGACCAGATCGAGGCGATCGACGCTCGGGAAGCCGAGGAGGCCCCGGGCCACCGTCTGCGCGATCTGGAGGCAGCGTTGCGCGAGATCAATCCGGAGCACCCGCTACTGGCAGGCATGGTCGATGACCACTTCGACGCATCCGCCATCTGAGCGGAAGCTGTCCGATGTCGCTCGGCACCTGGTGATCCCGGAGGGGATCGTCACCTCGCAGTTCCCGCGGGTGTACCGACGCCTGCAGGACGTCGGTGTCTCGTTCGATCGATGGCAGCAGGGGTTCGGTCAGATCGCGCTCGGGTGCCGGGAGTCCGGGAAGTACGCCGCGTCGATCGGTGGCGTGGTCGCGTCGATCCCTCGTCAGGTCGGCAAGACGTACACCGTCGGCAACCTGATTATCGGAATGTGCCTGGTGTTCCCGGGACTGCGGGTCATCTGGACGTCGCACCACAACCGGACGACGACCAACACATTCCGGTCGATGCAGTCGATGGTGCGGCGCAAGAAGGTGTGGCCGCACATCGCCGCGAACGGGATCCGGACGGCGAACGGCGAGCAGGAGATCCGATTCTCGAACGGGTCGATCATCATGTTCGGTGCTCGCGAGCAGGGTTTCGGCCGCGGCATGGACGCGATCGACGTCGAGGTGTTCGACGAGGCGCAGATCCTCGGGGTGAAGGCGCTCGAGGACATGGTGCCAGCGACGAACGCGGCGCAGCATCCGCATGGCGGGCTGGTGTTCTTCATCGGGACGCCGCCGCGGCCTACAGACGATGGTGAGGCGTTCGGGTCGAAGCGGAAGAAGGCGATCACAGGTCTGACCAAGGACCAGGTGTACGTCGAGATCTCCGCGGACCCGGACACCGACCCGGACGATCAGTCGAAGTTCGCGACGTTCAATCCGTCGTATCCGCACCGCACTCCGTTGGAGGCGATGCTGCGGATGCGGGAGAACATTCCGGACGAGGACTCGTGGCGCCGTGAGGCGATGGGCATCTGGCCGGACGACGCCGAGGACGAGGACAAGCCTGTCGTCGCCAAGGACACGTGGTCCGGGCTGTACAACGGAGAGCCTCGGCTCACGGGTACGACCTGCCTGGCCGTCGACATGTCAACCGAGCGCGAAATCCGGGATCGCACCTGCTCGATCGTCGCGGCCGCGAAGACCGTCGGCGGCGCGCACGTGCAGATCGGGTATCACGGCAGCGCCGACACCCGCAAGGTCGTCGCGTTCCTCAAGGCGTGCGTCGAGGCCGGTGACCCGATCGCGATCGTCATCGACCCGAAGTCGACGGCGCAGGTGCTCGAGCAGCCCCTGCGGGCCGCGGGCATCGAGCCGGAGATGATGCGCGTCTCCGACGTGATGGCCTCGACTGCGGGGTTCCTCACCGCGGTCGACGAGGCCACCGTTTCGCACGACGACGACGAGCGGATGGCCGCGGGTCTCGCGGCCGCGAAGCTGCGGGAGATCGGCGACGGCGGCGGTATCGCCTGGGCACGCAAGGCCTCCGGAACGATCTGCCAGGTCGTCGCGGCGTCGAATGCCCTGTGGGGTCTGGGCCAGTTCGAACCGAAACGTTCAGTGCCGCAGGAGTTGGCGTTCGAGCCGACCCCGAGCGGTGGATCAGTGATGGGTGACCTGATGGAGGTGTCGTGGTGAGCTCCGTGGAGGCACCGTCGCCGGGTGAGATCGGCTATGTCGTCGCGAATCCCGACGGCGGATACCGGGCAATCGATCCGGAGGAAGCGTTCGAGCTGCGGTGGCCGCAGTGCCTGAAGACGTTCGACGCGATGCGCCGGCAGGACGCGCAGGTGCGCACCGTGCTCAAGGCGGTGACGTTGCCGATCCTGGCGACACAGTGGCGGCTGGACCCGGCCGGGGCGGAGCCGGAGGTGGTGGCCGACATCGGCGCGCAGCTCGGGCTACCCGTCGTCGGTGACGAGGGTGAGGGCGCGAAGCCGCGTCGGCAGCACCGGTTCTCGTGGCGCGAGCATCTGCGAATGGCGCTGCTCGCACTGCCGTTCGGGGCGATGTACTTCGAGCAGGTCGTCGACTTCGACGAAGAGATTCGCCGCTACCGGCTCCGCAAGCTCGCTCCGAGGATGCCCAGCACCCTCGCCGACATCCACGTCGCGCGCGACGGCGGCCTCGTCGGTATCGAGCAGCGAGCGCCCGCGGCCACCTGGGCGGTGCGGGCCTCGGACGCGGGACGGATCGTCATCCCGGTCAACCGCCTCGTCGCGTACGTGCACGAGCGCGAGGGCAGCAACTGGGGTGGCGAGTCGATCCTGCGCGCCGCCTACAAGAACTGGATACTCAAGGACCGCCTGCTCAAGCTCGAGGCGCTAACGATCGAGCGCAACGGCATGGGTGTCCCGGTCTACATCAACCCGGAGAACGCGACGCCGGAGGATATCGAGAAGGGCCGCCGGATGGCGAACTCCTACCGGGCCGGCGACGGCGCGGGCGCATCCCTTCCGTTCGGCGGCGACCTCAAGCTGCTCGGCGTGACCGGGCAGCTCCCGGACCCGCGTCCGGCGATCGACTACCACGATGCACAGATCGGCCGAGTAGCGCTGGCGCACTTCCTGAACCTCGACGGACAGGGCGGCTCGTACGCGCTGGCATCAACGCAGGCCGACCTGTTCACCACCGCGGTGAAGTCGGTCGCCGAGATGGTCCGCGATGCCGCGAACCGGTACATCGTCGAGGATCTCGTCGACTGGAACTTCGGCGAGACGGTCGCCGCGCCGCAGATCGTGTTCGACGAGATCAGCGAATCGTCGCTGTCCATCGCGAACGCCCTGCGCACCCTCGTCGACGCGGGCGTGATCATCCCCGACCGCTCGCTCGAGGAACAGGTCCGGCGCTGGCTCGACCTGCCCGCCAAGGACTTTCCGAACCCGAACCCGAGCTCGCAAGGCGACGTGCGCGACCTATTGCTGTCGGGATACCTGTCCGGCACCCACACGCCGCCCGAGCCAGGAAGGAGACGACCATGACCATCCGCAACGAACTCGGTGCGCCGAGTCGCTCGCGCGAATGGTGCCGGATCAACACGCAGTCCGGCGCCGCAACCGAGATCATGATCTACGGCGTCATCGGCAGCTACTGGATGGAGACCGACGCGCAGTCGGTCGCCAACCAGATCAAGGCCCTCGACACCGACGAGATCGTGGTCCGGATCAACTCGCCGGGCGGTGCCGCGTTCGACGGCATCGCGATCATGAACGCGCTACGGGCGCACGACGCGAAGGTCATCGTCCACGTCGACGGCCTCGCCGCGTCGGCCGCGTCGGTCGTGGCCATGGCAGGTGACGAGATCGTCATGGGCGAGGGATCGCAGATGATGATCCACGAGGCCTGGATGTACACCGAGGGCGACGCGGCAAGCCTGCGGTCCGACGCCGACCGACTCGACAAGCTGTCGGACTCGCTGACCGCGGTCTACGCCCGCCGGGCGCGTGGCGAGATCGACGAATGGCGCGCACTCGTCGCCGCCGAAACCTGGTTCACCGCAGAGGAAGCCGTCGCGGCCGGACTCGCAGACCGAGTCAGCGCCGACGCCCCCGAATCCAGTGAACTCGCCGCGACATTCAACCTGTCGCGATTCCGCTTCGCGGGCCGGGACCACGCCCCGGCACCGCGGATCCCCTCTGCCGAGGCGGTAGAGGACACCAACAGGAAGGAGGGCGACATGCCCACCCTCAAGGAAACCCTCGCCACGCGCCTCGGCACCGCAGCCGATGCCACTGACGAGACCATCGTGGCCGCGCTCGACGAGGCCCTGGCCGAGCAGGCCGAGGACCGCGGCGGCTCCGGAATCGAGGCCCGCGCCGGTGTCGTCACCGTCGACGCCGACCAGTACGCGGCCCTGCAGGCGGAGGTCGCCACGAGCCGCGAGTTCCGGGTGCGGCAGGAGGCCGCCGAGTCCCGCTCGTACATCGACACGGCGATCAAGGCGGGCAAGTTCCCGCCGGCGAAGGCCGAGCACTACGAGAAGCTGCTCGCCGCCGCACCGGCCGAGACCCGTGCACTGATCGACGGGATGCCGGCCAACGTGTTCCCGGTCGTCGAGATCGGGCACGACGGCGACGCCGTCAACCAGGACGACCACTCCGCCGCGCTGACCGCCGTCGCTGACCGCGTCGGATTCGGTCGCGCGGACCACTTCTGAGGAGACAACCACCATGTCGAACCCCACCCTCGGCGCTGGCCCGATCACGCAGAAGGTCGCCACCGCCGTCGAGAAGTTCCACGTCGTCAAGCTCGGCGCGACCGGAATCGCCCCCAGCGGCGCAGCCGATCTGCCGTACGGCGCGGTCGCACAGTCCGGCGCACCGGCTGCCACCCGTGAGGACAACAACCTGACCCACGGTCTTCCGAGTGTTCTCGCGGTGCACACCGTCGGCGTTCTCCCGCTGACGAAGGCGTCCGCCGTCGCATTCGCCACCGGCGAGCCGGTATACGCCGCGGCCGGCGGCAAGGTCGCCAAGACCGGAACCCAGTGCGTCGGCATCGCAGTCAAGGCGTCCGCCGCCAGCGACACCACCGTCCGCACCCAGCTCGCCGGGCCCTTCGTCCCGGCGCCCGCCTGATCGATCGAGAGGCACTGACCCATGACCAGGAACATCACTTCCGCCTACGACGGCGACACGCTCACCGTCGACTCGATGCTCAAGGATCCGACGTGGATTCCGCAGCGGGTCATCAACTACCTCGACGGCGCGTTCGTCGAGGCTGCGCTGTTCCGCAACGGCGGCTCGAACGATTCCGGTGTCGTCGCGTTCCGTGAGGCGGCCGATCCGTTCCTCGACGAGGACGCCGAGGAAGTCGCCGAGTTCGCCGAGATCCCGGTCTCGACGATCGGCGACGGCAAGGTCCGCAGCGTGATCGGCCAGAAGACCGCCAAGGCGGTCCGGATCTCGTACGAGATGCGGCACGAGAACAAGGTCGACCGCGTCTCCCAGCAGATCACCGCGCTGCAGCGCACGATGATCCGCTCCGGCGTGAACGCTGCCCTCGCTGCGTTCAACGCGGCGAACACGCCAAGCGCGCCGGCGTCTGCGGCGTGGACCGGCTCCACCGGCGACCCGGCGAAGGACATCTTCGACGCGATCGAGGAGATCCAGGCTGCGGGCTTCGAGGGCGACGAGACGAAGAACCTCGGCTACTCGCCGAACGCGATCCTCGCCCATCCGCGCGCGATCACCACGCTGATCCGCAACGACAAGATCCAGTCCAAGTACATCGGCGACCTCGCGTCCGAGAACCCGATCTACAAGGGCACTCTCCCGCAGACCATCTGCAGCCTGCAGGTGCTGCAGTCGCGGTGGATGGACCCGACCAAGGTGATCATCCTCGAGACGGGCGTGGCCGGGTTCTACTCCGACACCTACCCGCTGCAGATGACGCCGGTCTACTCGGAGGGCGGCGAGTCCGGTGCCGGCGGCCCGAACATGTCGTGGCGCTCCGATGCGTTCCGCAAGCGCATCCTCGCCGTCGACAACCCGGGTGCCGTCTTCACCATCACGGGGATCTCGGCCTGATGGCGCGGCACGAGATCGTCGCGAGCTTCTGGGAGGAGCCCGTCGGACCCCCGACCGGATACGTCCGGCACCGGCGCGGCGCGGTGGTCGACGTGCCGGACGAGCACGTGGCTCGGCTCCTGCGCATCGGCGCGATCGTGCCGATCGAGGAGGCCGCGACCGGCGACGACGGTACCGACGACGACGGTACGGCTCCCACGGGCGACGACGCGCCCGGCGTCGCCGATGACGGAGCGCCCGCTGATCCCGTTCAGGAAGACCCCACCTCCACGCTGGAAGCGGACACGTCCGTCGCGCAGCCCGACCAGCAGGTCACGGTCGCAGACCTCGAGCGCCCGAAGCAGGCAGCGTCCAAGGCCATTTGGGTCGAGTACGCCGTCGCGCGCGGCATGGACCGTGACGCGGCCGAGGAACTCGACAAGCGCGAGCTCATCGCCGAGCTGGACTGAGGGGGTAGGCCATGGCGGACTTCGTCGATGTCGACGACATCTTCCGCGGCCGCACCCGGACACCGGGCAGTGAGCAGGATGCCGCGGACCTGATCGCCGCGGCGTCCGCCTGGATCCGGGAGCAGAGGCCGGGCATCGCTGATGACGACCCCGCCGCGCGCGTCGTCGTCATCCATGTTGTCCGGGCCGCCCTGGCGAGCGACAAGTACGCCAGTCACGTCTCCTACTCGAAGACGGTAGGAGGCGTGACCCGGTCGGGCACCCTCGTCAATCCCGGAGAGCTGCTGGCATTCGAGGCCTCGCACTATCGGCTCCTCGGGATCTCGCAGGGAGGCGGCGTGTCGTACTACTTCGGAGGCTGCTGTGAGTGACCTCGGAAACCAGACCGTCCGGGTGGTGGAACGTGTGCGACGCAAGCGCGGCGTCATGGATGAGACCACGACGGCGGAGTACCCGGGCTGCTCGGTGCAACCCGAAGGGGCCGTGGAAGGCGTGCCGCTCGAACGGCACACCCGGTGGATCCTGTACGCGCCACCGGGGTTCCCGGAGTCCACCGAGAACGTCCTCGACATCGACGGCATCGGGCCGCGGCTGCACGTCGACGGCGATCTACAGACCTGGTACGACGACGACGGCATCGCCGACCACGTCACCGGCTACCTCGAAAGGTGGGTGAGCAGTGGCTGATCCGAAGACCGGGACCTACCGGTTCTCGTCGAAGGACGCGAAGGCGATCATGCGATCGAAGCACGTCCAGCAGGCGACGCGGCGCATGGCCGAGGTCGGGGCGAAGGCGTTCCGTGCCGAGGCCCGCCGGCACGCGAAGACCGGGAAGCTCGCCGAGCAGGTCCATATCGAACCGGCGCGGGGTTGGGATGGGCGGCCCGGGCAGCGGATCGTGTCGACTCGCCGCGGCAATCAGCCCGCGCTGCTGGGTACGAGGCGCTCGAAACCGGTGCGCGCGAGCGAGGCTGCGGTCCGCGCGATGAGACAGAAGCGGAGGTACTGATGGCCGTCGAGTTCGACGACACGCTGTTCCCGGACATCCAGGAGGTGCTGATGGTGTACCTCGCTCCGCTCGCGGAGACGGACACCGAGCCACCGCTCGACCCGGACGTCGGGATCGGCATCCAGATCAACCGTGTCGGTGGCGCATCCGACGGGATCAGCGACTTCCCGCGGGTGGCGATCACCTGCCACCACCCCGATCCGCGGGGCGCGTCGAAGCTCGCGCGGCAGGTCGCCAACAGGATGGAGTACATCGCCGGTGAGGCGATCGTCGTCGAGGACGAGCCGAAGCCGATCTGCATCGACTCGTGCCGCGTGGACACCCCGCCTGAGTCGGAGCCGTACGAGAACCCGGACGCCCGCACCGAGATCGCGTACTACGCGCTGAGCCTGCAAAAGCCCTGGCGGCGCTGACAACACCCACACGAAATTCACCCGAGGCCCACGACACGAACGTCGTGGGCCTTCATCATGCCCAGGAGGCATCATGGCCACATCCGTTGGCGAACTCGAGGTCTCGCGTCACCAGCGCGAACTGATCCTCAAGCCGAACCGTGCACACATCTACGGGATGGGCATGGAGATCGACCCGATCGAGTACATCACCGAGGGGACGGACTCCCAGCTCGCCGAACTCCCGGTCGGCGCATGGGATTTCGGTCTCCTCCTCAAGGACGACGCGATCACCCTGACCAGGGAGCTGGAGAAGTCCGATATCAACGCGATCGGCTACTCCAACCCGGTGCGGTCGGACTTCACCTCCGACATCGCCGGACTGCAGTTCACCGGCCTGGAAGCGAATCGGTACAACATCGAGAACAACCTCGGTGTCGACCTGTCGCAGATGGTCGCGGACCCGGAGACCGGTGAGATCGCGTTCGATCAGCCGGCCGTCACCGCGATCCGGCAGCAGCGGTACCTGACCATCACCCAGTTCAACACCGGGGACGATCGGATCTACCTCGGCCGCCTGTTCTACGCGGGCGAGGTGTCCGAGATGGGCGAGCAGACCATCACCGACGGTGAGGGCTCGCTGACCTGGCCGACGACCGTCAACGCGATGGTCGACACCGAGCACGGTGTCGCGGTCCGCCACTACTTCGGCGGCCCGGGTTGGAACCGTGTCCTCGAGGACGCCGGGTTCAAGCGGAACAGCCTGACGATCACGACCGCGTCCCTGCCTGCGGGCACCGTGAGCTCGGCGTACTCGCAGACGCTCGCGGTGACCGGTGGCGCCGGGACCAAGACGTGGTCGGTCTCGACCGGTGCTCTGCCCGCCGGCCTGGCGCTGAACGCGTCGACCGGCGCGATCACCGGCACCCCGACCGCGGCGGGCACGTTCAACTTCACCGTTCAGGTGGTCGACAGCCTGAGCATCGGCAGCGCGCTCAAGCCGCTGTCCATCGTCGTAAACCCTTAGTCGGCCCAGAGGTTGACGAAGATCCGCCTGGCTCCGGGCTGTACCTGATCAGCCCGGAGCCGTCGGAGTCCACATCAGCTGGGCTGTTCGACCTTCCCACCGGATTCATCGAAGACCCGCCCGGATCGGGCCTCTACACGACAGGAGCCTGATCATGGCAGACCCGAAGCTCATATCGTTCGACCTCGACGCCGGTGAAGGGCAGGGCCTTCCGCCGCTCGTGCAGGACGCTGTCGACGCCCGCGTCACAGCAGTCGGTAGTGAAATTTATGTGCGGCCGACCACGGTCGATCTGGCGAGCTTCCTGCTGCCCGACGAGGTGATGCCTGACGACGGCGTGACGAACGCACAGCCGCTGTTGCAGCGAGCTCTCGACGCTGCCGCTGCGATGTACTCCCTTGTCGGCCCGGTCTCGATTCAGCTCCCGGTCGGCAGATTCCGAATCAACTCCTCGGTCCGCTGGTTCAACGGCTACCACGTCGGATTCATCGGTCGCGGTCGCGCCAACACGAAGATTCTCCCGAACGGCGAGGCCGTGTTCGGACTCATGGATCCCAGTTTCACGGTCGGCAATTACCTGGACGACGTCACGTTTGCCGACATCACCATCGACTGCACCGCGCAGGTGAGCACCGCGAACAACGTCGGTGCGAAGGGCATTGCGCTGCGCTGGATGCGAAACGGGCGGTTCGAGCGTGTCCGGTGCATCAACACCTGGGCTACCAGCTTCGGCTGCGACTTCCTGCAGGACACCACCTTCGTGGAGTGCTCCGCGATCCGATCCGGTCGCGGAGTCACGGGCGGGCACGATTCGTTCGGCGCCGGGTTCGGCATCGGCGTCGGCAACTTCGCCGTCGAGTCCGTCACCTTCGTCAACTGCTACGCCGAGGACTCCTGGTCCTCCGGGTTCTTCATCGAGCGCCTTCTCGAAATCCCCGGCACACCCAGCGACTCCCGAGGCTTCTCCCTGACCGGATGCACATCGGTCGGCGGGTACAACGGAATGCGAGACGCGGGCGGCGACGGCGTCATCACCACGGGCTGCCACTTCCTCAACGCCTCGAACGCGGGCATCCACATCGACGGCTACATGGCATCCGGCCGCCACGGCGGACGCAACGGCATCGTGTCCGCGACGGTGATCCGAGGCAACGGTGTCGGTGTCCTGGTTGGCAATGCCGCCACTGGCGGCTACACCTTCGACAACTCGGAGATCTCCAGCAACGTCGGCGCGGGCGTGTCCGTAACCGGGCAGATCGGTTCCGGCTGGCGGTTCTCGAACACACGAGTCGAGAGCAATGGCGCGGGCGGCATCCTCATCGACGCGCCCCTTGCGGTCCGCCCCGAGTTCCTGCACTGCACCGTCCGCAACAACGGCACCGGCGACGGCATCCGCCTCGCGGGCGACGTGATCGAGGCGAAGGCAATCGGCAACACCATCCAAGGGCACCGTGGCATCGGATTCAGCCTGCCGGATGCGACCAAGTTCATGACCGACCCGTTCATCCGGGAGAACGTCGTCACCGAGAATTCGGGCGGGGCGATCGTCAACGCGAAGGCCACGAACGACGCCGCTGGCATCACCGCCAACCGTGAGGGCGCGAGCTTCGCGACCCTGACCAACCTCTTCACCACCCCGTCGTACGAGTCAGGTGTGACGCAGGTCGCGGCACTGTCCCGATTCGATGCGCCCACGCAGGTCACCGCAGGCGACGCGAAGTCCGGCGGCGCGTACGCCAGGCTCGCGGTGAACCAGGCAGGTTCAGCGACAGCCCGAATCGCCCGTGTGTCCGGCACACTCGCCGGTGCTTACACCCTGTCCGCGTGGGTCCGGGCGCCCAAAGAGGCAATCATCCGGCCATTCACGGTCGGTTACTGGGCCAGCAATGCGAGCCAGCGGACGTGGCACCGAGGAGGATTCCGGGCGACTGGGAGCTGGCAGCGAGTCAGCATGACCGTTGTCCTGCCGGCGGACGGCAGCCGACTGGACTTCGATATCGCACTCGACTCCGCCGCCGTCGGGATGAACCTCGATGCCGACGCCGTGATGGTCACCGCAGGCACCGCTCTGTGGCCGTACTTCGATGGCACCAGCGCGGGCGCAGCCTGGACCGGGACGGCCTATAACTCCACGTCCGTGCTGACGCTGTGACCGGAGTCGCCGCCCAGCTAGTTCGCGGACAGCAGGGCGCTTCTCAGGTCGGGCGCGAGCCCTTCGCTGTATGTCGCCGTCATGTGGCCGGAGTCGACATAGACGGGTGTCGTGCCAACGAAGGAAGGGCAATAGCCGGAGTCGGTGCAAAACCATGGCCGGGAGTCGGTGAGCCTAGCCCCGAACTTCGATGCAACAGTTTCCTCTGCCGCCTGCACAGTGAACCATTCAGTGCTGATCGCCCGAGTGCAGTCGGACGGGTCTCCGAACTTGCCAGCGCATTCCGCGAGGTTGCCTGCGCCCGGCGGGGAGGTGAGGAAGACAACCTTCGTCGGGTCGGGGACCCCCGACATCACCCGACTGAGGCCCTCAACCCACTCGGCCTCGGCAGCTGAACCTTTGGCCCCGCTCTGCAGACGAGTGACCGTCAGATGCGAGTCCGAGATCACGATCAGATCTGGGTTGAGGGCGCGCACACGATCCATTGACCAAGACCGATGCTCATCACATTCCGCGTAGTCGGCCTTGGACTTGACACTCGAGGTTGCATCCACCACAGCGGTGGCGCATCCCTCCATGGTGTACGAGTGGACTCGGTAGCCCTCTGGGCCGAGTGCGCCAATGAGTCCCGGTAGGTAGCTCACGGCGATGGAGTCGCCGAGGAGGACGGCGGTCAAGGGAGCGTCGGCGGGTCCGTAGACGCACTTGGACTCGTTGCTCGCACGCACGTTCAGGCATCCGTTTTCTGTCCACTGGGGAACGCGCAGATCGCCGAGCTTGTCGATCGGTGGATCGAAGTCGGGAAACTCGGTGGCACGAATAGCCGCCGAGATTGCAGCTGCTCGGGGCGACTGGGCGGCAGCCTCTGCTCCTGTCGCCTGAGTTGCCGCGCGCGATTGGGAGATGGGGGCAGCCGAAGGCGAAGCGGTGGCCGCGAGAGTCGTCGAGACCAGGCCGGCCGTGATTGCGATCAGCGAGAGAATCGCGATGGTCTGGTGGGATTCCTTCATTCGGAGGTTCTTCAACCGCCACCGGGACAGGTCGAGAACACGTCTGTCCCGCGACTCGGCTGTGGTCATCAGCCAGTTCGACTGGCGGATGCGGTCCTCGTAGAAGTGGTACGCGAGGATCGACAGACCGAACATCAGCAGCAGTGCGCCGACGTAGTAGTAGATCCCGGACGGTTCGATCAGTGATCCGAGAAGAATGATGATGGGCCAATGCCACAGGTAGAGCGAGTAGGAGATATCGCCGATGTAGACGCTGACACGGTTGGTCAGGATCGACAGGAATCGGTGATCGCCTCCGACGCCGGCGGCGATCACCAGCCCGGCGCCGAGTACTGGTACGGCGGCCCACGGCGCCGGGAAGCCCCCGCCACCCTCGCTGATCGCGAAGGCACCGACTGCGATCAGCAGCAGCCCCGCCCACGCCAGGAAGGGGCGGATCGCATCAGGAATTCGCTCGTACCAGGCGATCGTGATCGCCAGCAGCGCACCGACGCCCAGCTCCCATACGCGGGTGAGGGTCGAGAAGTACGCCCACGTCGGGTTGCTCGCGGTGTCGAACATCGAGTAGGCAAACGACACGACAACGACCACACCCATCACGGCAGCGGCCACCATACGGCGCGACCTGTGCGCGGCGATCATTCCGACGACGAGGATCACCGCCGGCCACACGAAATAGAACTGCTCCTCCACGCTGAGTGACCAGTAGTGCTGAAGGGGCGAGACCGGGCCACCAGCATTGAAGTAGTCGGTGCCCTCGATCCCGAACCGCCAGTTCGAGACGAAGAAGAACGCGGCGACTGCATCCCAGACCGTCGACTTGAACCGGGTATCTGTGAACACGAAGTACGAGGCAGCGATGGTTGCGACCAGCACGAGTGTCGCGGCGGGCACGATCCGTCGAACGCGCCGCCGGTAGAAGCTCGAGAACGAGATCCGCCCGGTCTTCTCCATCGTGTGCACCAGCGAGCCGGTGATCAGGAACCCCGAGATCACGAAGAAAACATCGACACCGATGAACCCGCCACTGGGCCAGTGGAACAGATGCGAGAGCACGACCAGCATGACCGCGACCATCCGCAGGCCCTGGATATCGAGGCGCTGATGCGCCTTCGGATCAGGTTTGCGGCGTCGGCTCTTGGGCCTGGACAGCAGCGAAGTAACCAATGGTCGCCCCCTCGGCAAAGAGTGATCGGCGTCGAGCACCTCTCGCCGCCGAAATCAGGCGAATCGTAACGGCTGGTCCGCATTGGTGCTTAGTAGGGATAACGAGACACAGGTATCTCCGTCATCCGTTCGAACGACGCCATACGCCGCCCATAAATGCACACGGTTCGTTGTGTTACAGGCAGTTTCATGTACGGTGTGCTCACCTCGAAAACGAGGACGGCCCCCGCGAGTGCTACCAACACTCCACGGGGGCCTTGCCACCACACCAACGCAACTGGAGTGATGACCGTGCCTGACGGTACCCGCAGCCTTGCTGTGTCCACCATCCCGACCTCCCGAAACGACCTCCTGGTCGCGGGGTTCCTCGCCCGCTACAGCGCGAGAACCACGTTCGAGAGCTACCGCACCGACCTGCGGATCTTCTTCCAGTGGTGCTCCGACCACGGACTCGACCCGATCGACGACGTGACCCGCCCGCACCTCGAGCTGTTCGCGCGCCACCTGGAGATCGACCGCGGGAACGCGCCAGCGACTGTGCACCGGCGACTTGCTGTCCTCCGAACGTTCTTCTGGATCCTCGAGGAAGACGAGGTCATCCCGAAGTCTCCGGCCAGGAACGTGCGGATGCCGAAGCTCCAGTACGACCGGACGCGGACGCTCGGCCTCACCAGGGCCGAGTTCGGTCGGATCGTGGAGTCGGCTCGATGGAGTGACGCCCCGGAGTGCGAGGAGGCGATGGTGACCGTCCTCGGCGTCCTCGGGTTGCGCGTCACCGAACTGTGCAGCCTCGACATCGAGAACTGCCGCGGGTACGAGAACGGCCACCGGGTCGTGCGGTTCGTCGGGAAGGGCGGGAAGCCGGCGACGATGCCGATGCCTGCACCGGTCGCGCGGACGGTCGACAAGCTCATCGGGGATCGAACCACGGGCCCGCTGTTCGTCCGCCGGGACGGCACTCGCATGACCCGACGGTCCGCCGCCCGAGTCGTTGACCGCCTCGGGAAGGCCGCGAAGATCGAGAAGCGGATCAGCCCGCACTCGTTCCGCAACACCATGATCACCGCCGCGCTCGACGCTGGGGTACCGCTGCGAGACGTCCAGCACGCGGCCCGGCACTCCACCCCGGCCATGACGATCCGGTACGACCAGAACAGGCACAGTCTGGACCGCCACGCCGCCTACGTCGTCTCTTCGTTCATCGCCTCCTGAGACCGACAACTACAGATCCCACCTCCCCGCGACCCCGCCCTCACCCGGCGGGGTCGCTGCATTTCCACAGACCCACCCGGCGGGGGTGTTCGTCACCCCTTGCACCGGGCCCGCCCCTCGCCGGGTGGGCTCCACCGGCCCGGTGTCCTGTCACATCCCCTTCGACGAAAGGCCTGGTGCACCCATGGCAATGAGACAGATCAACAAGGACGACTGGTCGCCGCGACTGCTGCTGTCGCGGGCGGGCCGCCCGTACACGCCGAGCTCGTACCGCGAGGAGCGCGAGCTGCTCGCGGAGGGCTACACCGTGGCGCCCGTCGCGCCGGCCGAACCGGACCCGGCACCCGAGCCCGCCGCCGAGCCGGAGCCCGCCGCCGGCGCCGAACCCGAGACTCCCGCCGACGCGGACGAGGCCGAGAAGCCCGCCGCCGACGCACCCAAGACCAAGACCACCCGACGCACCACCGGAGGCGCACAGTGAGCAAGGACCTCGACAACGTGACCCAGATCGACGACCCGAACGTCCGGCGGTACGGCGGCGAGCAGCGAGAGGCGAAGGAGCCGTTCAAGTTCCAGATCGGCGCCTCCCCGACGTTCCTCGTTCAGGAACCGGACGCCGACACCGTCATGGACATCGAGGAGGCCACGACGTCCCGGCGCGTTCTCAAGCTGTTCCTCGGTGACCAGTTCGACGACGTCGCCGACTTCCTCGGTCCGGAGCACCCGGACACGCTGATCGACCTCGCCCGGGATCTGTCCCGGCACTTCGGGCTGTTCGACACCGAGCAGGCGGTCAACCGAGCAGATCGGCGCAGTCGGGATCGGCGCCGCGGCGGCCGTCGCCACTGATCGATGACCCGCGACGACGGGTCGGCGGCCTCCTACTTCGAGACCCTCCTCGACGAGGCCGCCGGTCCGTTCGTCGTGCACCTGGACGACGACGGGCCTGCTCTCGTCATCGAGGCGCCCGCAGGCGACGACGTCGCCGACCTCGACATCACCGCCTCCGTCCACGACCAACTCGACCTCCTCGTCGGCGAGGACCTGGCCGACACCATCGCCGACCACTACGCGCGGCGGCCGATTTCCGAGCTCGCCGACCTCGTCGCCGACATCCGTGAGCACTTCGGGATCCTCCGTCCACCCGACTGCGGGTGGGCGGCGCTCGTCGACGACATCAACCGCTACGGCGCCGCGATCGAGAAGGATCTGTTCGCGAGCGGCAGCAACGAGCGGCTCTACGACTGGGTCCGCGACCACCTCGACAACCCGTGGAACCGGCTGTTCCGCCTGCTGCCCGCGCTGCCCGAGGGTGGCTGGTACTACGCCGCGATCGCCGACGACGACGAGCGCGCCCGGCAGCGGCTCGAGATGGAGCAGCGCGGCGAACTCCCGGCGCCGTCGAAGCGGCCGTCGCTGGTCGGGTGGACGCACGAGCGCGAACTGCTCACCGAGGCTGCGGAGCTGATGGCGCAGATCCTGCACGGCGTGTGGGGCGCCAGCCCGAAGTTCAAGGGCAAAGGCGGGAAACCCCCGAAGCGGCGCCTGCGGCCACAGACCGCCCGCGACCGCGCCGAGGAATACGCAGCCCTCGTCGAGCACGACGACATCTCTGCACAGCTGCTCGGCAGCCGCTACACGCGGCGCATCCAAACTCAGGAGGTGACCAGTGGCTGACGTGCAGTCGGGCCAGACCTTCATCAACGTGTTCCCGTCGATGGGCGGGTACTTCAAGCGGGTTCGAGCGGCGATCAAGAGCAACCCGATCAAGCACGAGATCGGCGTCGCCGTCGACCAGCGCCAGCTCGCCAAGGCGAAGGCCGAACTCGAGAACGCCACCAAGGGCGCGGCCGCGGCGCGGCGCCGGGAGGCCGCGGCGACCAACGACGTCGTCGCGGCCGAGAAGCAACTGCAGGCCCTGCGCAGCAAGGGTGTCACCGACGCCGGCCGACTCGCCGCCGCCGAGGACAAGGTCGCGAAGGCCAAGCGGGACAGCGTGTCCGCGGCCAGTGCGCTGCACGCCGCGGAGTCGAAGCGCTCGACGGCCTCGAACCGCGTCGAGCGGATCGAAGCTCGGATCGACAGCAAGCGCGCCGAGGCCGACAGTGCGTCGCTGCTGCAGCGGCTCTCTGCCGGGTTCGAGGCGGGCGGCCGCACGGCCGGTTCGAAGTTCGTCGGCGGCATGAGCGCGACGATGAACTCGAGCGGCCGGGGCCGCGACGAGGGCCGCAGCTTCGCGTCCGGGTTCGTCTCGGCGCTCGGCAGCGGAATGCGGATGGCGGCCACCGGATTCCTGTTCGTCAACGACGCGACCCGCTCCGTCATCAAGAACATCGGTATGGCCGCGACCGGTCTGGGATTGGCCGCGCGCGTCCTGAGGGGTTTCAGCGCGAGCCTGCTCGTCAGCACCTCCCTGCTGAAGATGATGACCGGCGCGGGTGTCGCCAAGCTCGCGGGTGTCCTCAAGCTCGCCGCCATGGCCGCCGGCGCTCTCGCCCGGGACATCGGTCGGGTCACTGCCGCACTGATGGTCATGGCGGCCGCAGCCAAGCTGATCGGCATCCTGACGCGGATCGGCCGCGCTCTCGGCATGGTGACCGTCGGGTCCGCGGTTGCGCTCGGCGCCGTCGCGGCGCTCGGTTCCGCTGTGGCCACGTTCGCCACCGGCCCACTGGTGGCCGGCCTCACCGCTGTCGCCGCGGCAATGGGGACCGTCGCGGCCGCCGCCGCCGGCATCCTCGGGCCCGCGATCGGCGTGGCGAAGATGGCGTTCGCCGGGCTGTCCGAGGGCGCGAAGGCCTGGGAGAAGTCGCAGCAGGCGGTCAGCTCCTCGTCGTCGCAGAGCGCGTCGGCGATGAAGGCCGTCGAGAGCGCGAAGAAGTCGCAGGTCCGCACCGCCGAGCAGGGTGCCCGGCAGATCGTTGACGCCGAGAAGCGGGTCGTCGACGCGCAGAAGGACGTCAAGGACGCGCAGGACGACGTCAACGAGGCCCGGAAGGAGGCGAAGCGCGACGCCGAGGGCTACGCGCGGACCCTGGCCGGCCTGGCTCTCGACGAGGAGAGCGCGACACTGGCGCTCGCCGAGGCGAAGAAGAACCTGAGCGAGACCAAGTCCAACAGCGACTCCGACAACCTCGACATCTGGCGGGCCGAACTCGGCGTCCGCGAGGCCCAGCAGGCGCTCGACGAGATCAAGGCGTCGAACGCGCAGCAGCGCACCGAGATCGCCGACGCGCAGGCCAAGGGCATCGAGGGTTCCGACCGGGTCGTCGAGGCCAAGGAGCGCGAGGCCGACGCTCAGGAGCAGCTCCGCGACGCCGAGGCGGACGCCGCGCAGACACAGAAGGACGTCGCCCAGGCCAACGCCGACGCCGCCGAGGCGGTCGCGGACGCCTACCAGAATATGGCGGACGCGCAGCAGTCGGCGGCATCCGGGGACGATCCGTTCGCGGCGATGATCGGGCAGCGGCTCGCGCCACTCCTGCAGGCGTTCAAGAACCTTCGCGAAGAGGTCACCGACCGCTTCAGCGGCGCGATGACCGGCTCGTTCTCCGTGCTCGGTGAACTGATCACCCGACTGACGCCGAGCCTCGGTGGACTGTCCACGGTCCTCGGCAACATCGGATCGCAGATCGCGACGTCGATCTCGAGCCCGGCCGCCGCGGCCGGATGGGACCGGATGATCTCCGGGTCGACGACCTTCTTCGGCAGCCTCACCCAGGGCGAGAGCGGGATCGGTTCGGTATTTTCCGGGCTGATCAGCGTCCTCGGAACCGCGGCGGAGACGTTCGGCAGCACCAGCCAGTCCCTCAACGACTGGCTGCTGACCATCGGCGAGAAGCTGCAGAACATCAGCGCCGACGACCTGCGCGGAACGTTCGACGGAATCCGGCAGACGTTCGAGAACATCGGCGCTGTTGCCGGTCCACTGTTCACCCTGCTGCGAGGCTTCGGCGCGGAAGCCGCATCCGGTCTCGCGCCGGGGATCTCGGCGATGGGTCAGGCGATCCTCGACTCCATCCCTGGGCTGATGGACATGGCGCGGGAGCTGATGCCCGCACTGGGCCAGGCGCTCTCGAACCTCGCGCCGATTCTGCCCGGTCTGGTGGAGGCATTCCGGCCGTGGGCGGATATCCTCGCGCTCCTCGCACCGCACCTGGCGACCATCATCGAGAAGCTGGTCCCGTTCGCACCGGTGCTCCTCGGTGTCGTCATGGCCGTGAAGGTCATCATGACGGCGGTCACCGCGTGGAACGCGATCATGTTCGCCGCCTCGGTCGTGCAGGGCGTGTTCGCCGCGGCAACCGGGCGCTCCGCTGCATCGCTGGGCACCAACACGGTCGCGCTGGCTGCGCACCGTGCCGCGCTGCTCATCGGGACCGCGGCGCAGTGGGCATTCAACGCGGCGATCAGCGCAAACCCGATCGCGCTCATCGTGATTGCGATCGCTGCGCTGGTCGCAGGCCTGGTCTACTTCTTCACCCAGACCGAGACCGGGAAGCGGATCTGGGAGGCGGTGTGGTCCGGCATCCAGACGGCGCTGTCGGTCGCGTGGGAGTTCATCAAGTCGGTGTTCGACAAGCTCGGTGCGATCTTCTCCTGGTTGTACGACAACGTCGTGCAGCCGGTGTTCACCGCACTGAAGGTCGCGCTCGCCGTCGTCGTCACGGCGTTCCTGCTGCTGTGGGAGGGCATCAAGCTCTACATCGAGATGGTCGGCAACATCCTCTCCTGGCTGTGGACCACAGTCGCCCAGCCCGTGTGGGAGGCCATGAAGGTCGGTCTACGGGCGCTCGGTGACTTCTTCGCCTGGGTGTGGAACTCGATCATCAAGCCCGCCTGGGACGCTCTCGGAACCGGGATCCAGTGGGTGTGGCAGAACGTCATCAGTCCCGCGTGGGAGCTGCTCAAGGCAGCGCTCGGCGTGATCGGCGACCTGTTCTCGTCCGTCTGGAACACCGTGATCAAGCCCGTGTGGGATGCCCTCGGCGCCGGAATCGAATGGGTCTGGGAGCACGTGATCAGCCCGGCGTGGGACGCGATGAAGACAGCGCTCGACAAGGTCGGGAGCTTCTTCGCCGAGATTGTGAAGGGGATCAGCGACAAGTGGGACAGCCTCAAGGGCATCCTCGCGAAGCCGATCAACTTCATGATCAACACCGTCTGGAATGAGGGAATCCTCAAGGCCTGGAACAAGGCTGCGGGACTCCTCGGTCTCGGTGAGGCTCAGCCGCTCGCCGGTATCCCGGAGCGTGCGACCGGTGGCCCGGTCTTCGGTCCCGGCACCGGCACGTCGGACGACGTGCTGATGTGGGGCTCGAACGGCGAGCACATGGTCACCACCGCGGAGGTCAAGGCGGCCGGCGGCCACAACGCGATCTACGCGATCCGCGACATGATCCTGCGCGGTATCCCGTTCGAATGGGATGGCGGGCAGATCGTTCGGCAGCTCGGCCGCGACAACGTCAACGCCTACGGCGCCCGCGTGGCGTCGAAGGGGTACGGCAACGTCGACCCGCAGGGCATGTTCGACTGGCTGCTCCCCGGCTACAAGGACGGCGGCGAGATCCGCCCGATGTGGCAGACGCAGCTCGAGAACGGCCACCGCGCAGCGAAGATGCGCAACGGCAACCCGTACACGTGGGGCTTCGAGGACTGCTCGGGCTACATGTCCGCAATCGCAGACGCCATCATCAACGGCGGTGACGGATCGTGGAAGTGGGCCACCGGATCGTTCCCCGGCGGCCAACCGTGGGTGCCCGGTCTTGGTGAGGGCTTCTCGGTCGGCGTGCACGACAACCCGGGCGGGCCCGGCGGTGGACACACCGCAGGCACCCTGACCGGGGTCGGCGGGTACTCGACGACCAACGTCGAATCCGGTGGCTCTCACGGGTACGTCGCCTACGGCGGCCCCGCCGCCGGCGCCGACGACCCGCAGTTCGCAGGCATGCACCCGGGCCTGTTCCATCTCGCCATCGGCGCGGACGGAGCGTTCGAGTCCGCGAGCCCCGGCGGCGGACCCTCGCCGGTCGGGAAGAAGTCGTTCGTGCAGCAGAAGATCGCGAGCATCTTCGACTTCTTCCTGAACCCGATCAAGGCCGGTATCGGTGCCGCGATCGGCACTCCGCCGCCCGAGTGGGTCGGTGTGCCGCCTGCGTACCTCGACAAGGGCCGCGACATGACGTCGAAGTTCCTCGCCGACAAGGTCACCGGTCTCGGCGATCTGCTCGGGTCGGTGTGGGACAAGGCGAAGGGCATCGGCGGACTGTTCCGCGATCAAGGCGGTTGGATCCCGAACGGGCTCTCGATCGTCCGCAACGAGACCGGAAAGCCCGAGGCGGTCCTGAACTGGGATCAGGTCCGGACCGTCGAGGACCTGATCGCGTTCATGGACGCGAACTTCGCCGCAGCCGGCAAGTACGCGGGCGAGATCAACTGGGGCGGTGTCGGTGCGCAGATCGGGACCTCGCTCCTCGCGGAGTGGGGCAACGACCTGCTCGGCATCGCCGGGTTCTCCTCGCAGTTCGAGGGGCTGCAGCTCGTCGACGAGACGGGCCGCAGTCGCTCGGACGAGCCGGGTGCACGCGACGAGGCCTCGTACGACGGAACGCCGGCCGAGACCGCGGCGACCGATCCGGTGACAGCGGATGCCGGCGAGGCCGCGGTCGACGCACCGCCTGCGGTCGAGGTGCAGGCGGAGCCGGAGTCCGTCGTCGACGCCGTGAAGCGCGCGTTCGCGCCGTACGGCTGGAACGAGGGTGAGCAGTGGGCCGCGGCCGACTGGATCATCGGCAAGGAGTCCAGCTGGAACCCGCTGGCACGCAACCCGTCCTCGGGTGCGTTCAGCCTGTTCCAGTTCCTCGGGTCGACGAAGGATCAGTACCTGCCGGACGAGAGCACCGACCCGTACACCCAGGGTGTCGCGGGAGCGAAGTACATCCGCGACCGGTACGGCGACCCGATCGCCGCGAAGTCGTTCTGGGAGAAGAACGGTTACTACGACCAGGGCGGCATGGCGCACGGCAAGGGGTACCTGCTCAAGAACGTCATCCGGCCCGAGCGGGTTCTCTCGCCGCGGCAGACGGAGGCGTTCGAGTCGCTGGTCCCGATGCTCGACCGGGTCCAGTCGGCGGCGACCGCGCCGGGTGACGTGCTCACCGGGGCGGATCGGGCCGCGCTCGAGCTCGCCCCGGTCGGTGGTGGTGACAGCTGGAACTTCAACGGCGAGCTCTCGCCCGCCATGAGGAGGGAGATCGACATCATGATCAACCAGCGTGACCGCCGCAGCTCGGAGTCCAGGAGGCGGTGGTGAACAACAGCTCGATCAGCATGGTCGGGTGGGACGGGTCGCGGCACCAGTACGGCGGCCCGTCCCGCGGTGCACGGGACGTGTGGATCCGGGACGGCCTCGATGCCCTCTGGGTCCCCGCGCCCCGCACCGCGACACGCACGTCCCGTGCGTACCAGCACGGTTCGACGCCGAGGGTGACGAAGATCGAGGAGCGGCTGCTCGACTTCCAGCTCCGGATCGAGGGCCGCACGCGGCGCGACTTCGAGCGCGCGTTCGCCGAGCAGATGGCGGTGTGGTCGTTCGACTACGACAACGAGGTCACGACGAAGACGGCGAGCGGCCAGCGCAAGATTCGACTCCGCCTCGACCGGGATCCGAAGATCGTCGGCCGGATGTCGATGCAGACCACCCGTATCGACGTCGAGATGGTCGCTGTCGCGTGCTGGCCGTACCTGACGTCGGGCACGAAGGTCATCAAGTGGGAACCCGGGACCGGGTCGCACGTCGGCACCTTCCCGATCTCGAACCCGACCGACGTGCCGCTGTGGCTGAAGTTCGAGGGCACGCCGGCGACGAAGTGGATTCTGCCGGACGGCCTGTCCGGGCGGATGGTGCCGATCCCGCCGCAGACCGCGGGGTGGCGGGTGCAGACCCGGCAGGACTTCCAGACACTGCGCGCGGCCGGGTCGGGGTTCGAGGTGTGGAAGGCGATGCGCGGCGTCAGCTTCCTGCACGAGATCCCACCCGGCACGCCGCTGACCGACCTGCCCGTGGAGGTGCAGGGCTCGACCGTGCCCGCAGAGCTCCGCATCCACATGCCGCGCTATCACGAGATGCCTTGGGGGTGATCGCCTGTGAGTTACGACCTCGACGCCGACCTCGCGGCGATCGACGCCCAGGAGCACGAGGAGGCCGCGCTCGCGCTGCTCCGGACTAGGGTCACGATCCACGACCGAGACATGGTGCTCGTCGGCGAAGTCGAGGGCGAGTACGACGCCGACTGGGAAACGATCTGCAACGAGGTCGGTGAGGCGTCCGTCGGTCTCGACGGCCGTGACGACCTCGCGCAGTGGCTGATCGACGGCCAGTCCCTCGACCACGACATGTTCCTGGTGTTCCGGTCACCATGGAAGAAGGCCTGCTTCAAGGTCTACGACATCGAGTACGACGAGGACGAGCACGGCAACGCGATCGTGCGTCCACTCGCGCGGCACATCCTCGATGAGCTGAAGCATCTGCAGTGCTGGCCCAACACGTTCGCCCCACTGTTCGCCCAGGTGCCGAAGGTCGACTTCCAGTGGGGCAACCCGATCAAGGTGATCAAGGGATACGCGCACCGAAACCTGCTGCGTGAGCAGCAGCCCGGGTGGATCCCGTTCTTCGACATCTGGGATGCCGGGAACTGGCAGGCGAACTTCGACAACGCGAAGTGGCCGATGGTGATGATCCCGTACATCGCCGAACGCGACGGCGTCGCCGAGTGGACCGCCCTCGGTTCCCGGATGGACGACTTCTTCGACCTCGTCAAGCCGACGCTCGACGACGGCGGCCTGCAGATCACTGGGGATCTGTGGGAGCCGGGTGACCCGCAGCCGTGCCCGTCGCACTTCACCCTCACCCAGACGACGTTCGTGTTCGACGTCAAGAGGCGGTCCACGATCCCCGGCATCACCGGCACGATCGTCGACCCGATCCTCGACCTGCTCCGCATCTTCGGATCGGACGGCACCTCGGACACCGTCACCATCGCCGACCCGAACGACGACCCCGACAACGCGGACCCGAACGGTCCGTGGGTCATCTTCCGCCGCGGCCAGCACCGCGGCCTGCGGTCGAAGATGGTGATCCACAAGCCGATCGAGCACACGATCATGACGGGCGGGAAGTCGCCCGACGCGATCAACCAGGGCGCGAAGCTGCTTTCGAACATCCTGCTCGGGTTGGTTGGCACCGCGATCGGCATGCCGTGGCTCACGCTCGGCATCTTCGACAAGGCCGTCGAGGATGTCATCCTCGCGTGGGCGAAATACTTTGACGCCGAACTCAAAGCGCGGATGGGACGGTTCGCGCACAAGTCCGGATTCGAGTCCGGCGGCGGTGTCGCAGTCTCGCCGTCCGGCCTGCAGACCGGCCGCGTCGGCCTGCACAAGGCACGCGGGTACGTCAGCTTCGCCGCCCAGATCGACGACACATCGCCGTACCGCGCCGGCCTGCACATCGACGACGGCCTGCGGTGCGGGTTCGAGATCGGCGACCGGGTCTGGCTCTCACACATCGCATCGATGCGACAGTCCTGGTCGCGGGAGAGCCCCGACCAGCCGTGGGACATCAGCGTCGGCGACTACCGGGCAGCGGACCCGGCCGGCACCCGCGCGCTCCGCGGCCTCGAGGCCGTCAGCAACACACTGCGCCAGCACAGCAGCGCCGTCTAGACCAGGAGGAACGTCATGACACCCGCCGAACTACAGGCAGCCCTACCACCCGGAATGCACCCGTTCGCGTACATGTTCATGCACCCGCCGACGAACGGCGAAGGCTCACCGGTCGCGCGACTCGAACCGGACGAGATCAACTCACTCGCCCGGCACGCCGAGCAGCTCGGGTTCCGGCCGGTCGAGGAATCGAAGATGCGGTACGAGCCACCGGCGACCGGCCCCATCCACCCGCAAAACCCCGGGCAGTGGCGGTCGACGAAGTGGCCGGAACCGCAGCGGACGGACCCGTACGCGAATCTGCGCGCGCAGCTCGCCGAGATCCCGGCGTCGGACCGCGCCAAGTTGCTCGAGGAGGACGGATCGTGACCACACGGCAACTCGAATACGACCGCAACATCATCCGGCAGGAGACCGGTTACTGGTGCGGGCCGGCATCGACCCAGGTGGTGCTGAACTCGCGCGGCATCCTCGTCGACGAGTCGGTCCTCGCCAGCGAGATCGGCACCACCTGGAACGGTACCGACTATGTCGGCCTGATCGAACGGGTCCTCGACGTCCGGGTACCGGACGCTCGATACACGTCGGTCGACATGCCGAACGACCCGCCCACCCAGGAACAGAAGGATCGACTGTGGCGCGACATCGTCCGGTCGATCGACGCCGGGTGGGGCGTGATCGCGAACATCGACGCCCCGCCGAGCAACTACCCGGTGGCGGTGCCGCCGTCGACGACCTCGCCCGCCTATTCCGGCGGTGAGGTCTTCCACTACTTCGCGGTGATGGGCTACGACGACGTCACTCGCGCGGTGTGGATCGCCGACAGCGGGTTTCCGCCCTTCGGGTACTGGATGAGCTTCGACCAGCTCGCCACCCTGATCCCGCCGAAGGGCTACTGCTACGCCGACGTCGAGCCCGCGCCCGTGGTGCTCGCCCCGGCTCCGGCCGGAATGACCGCCGACGCGTTGTCTCGCGCGATGGGCGGCTCGCTGCCGCTTGAGCGGTATGCCGAGCTGCTGCCCGCTTTCGTGAACGCGATGCGTGCCGCGGACTGCACCACCGTCGAGCGCGCGGCGATGTGGTGCGCGCAGATCGGGCACGAATCCGCGGGGCTGCGGTACATGGAGGAGATCGCCAGCGGCGACGCGTACGACACCCGAACCGACCTCGGCAACACCGCCGCGGTAGACGGAGACGGTCGGCTGTACAAGGGATCCGGTCCGATCCAGCTGACCGGCCGCGCGAACTTCCGCGCGTTCTCGCAGTGGTGCCACGAGAAGGGCTGGGTCGACTCGCCGACGTACTTCGAGGACAACCCAGCGCTCGTGCGCACAGATCCGCACTGGGGATTCCTCGCCGCTACCTGGTACTGGACCGTCGCCCGACCACAGCTCAACGCGCTCTCTGACGCCCGCAATCTCGAAGGCGCTACCCGCGCGATCAACGGCGGGCTCAACGGCATCGCCGACCGATCCACCCGATACCAGCGGTGCCTCGACATGGGCACCGCACTACTCCCAGGAGACGCAGGAGAAACCGTGTCCGAGTACATCAATCAGGCTGCAGTGCAGCTGCATCCATTCCCGGGACTGATCCGGCAGATCAACCGTCCGCAGAACGTCAACGAATCGACCCGCACCCCGGAGGGCCCGTGGCCGGGCGCGGAATGGGCGGACATCTGGAACGAGGTGGTATGGGACGGATTCGACATCCGTCCCGAGTACGCCGAGGTCCCCGACGACGTCGGCCGGTCTCTCGTCGCCCTCGTGATGACCATCGCTGCGCGGCAGGTCCGGGACACGAACGCGGAGAAGGCGCAGCTCGACCGCATCGAATCGAAGCTCGACCGGATCCTCGGAGGTAAGTGATGAAGAACTTCGCCAAGAACTACCCGGCCATCCGGCAGGTGATCTACGGGATTCTGACCCTGGTCGGCGCCATCGCAGTCGGGGCCGGGTTGATCACAGAGAGCCAGTCTGCTCAGTACCTCGGATATGGGGCGCTGGCCCTCACGACCCTCGGTAATGTGCTGGCGAGCTTCTTCGTTGACCGGGGGACGTCGCCCGCGCAGGAGCAGAAGATCGAGGCGGCAGTCACGTCCGGGATCGAGCGAGCAGCGCAGCAGGCGCAGCAGGCGGTGACGTACAACGTCAGCGCAACGGTGGACGACTTCGCCGACCGTGCGGAGTTCCTGCGCCAGAGCTACGTCGACCCGTTCCTCCGGCGGTAACCCGTGGAGCAGATCGCCGGGATCGCGGTCGCCGATCTCGGCCTCTCCGGGCTCCTCGCCCTCGCAGTGCTCCTGATCCTCGTCGGCGCGCTGATCCCCAGACCGGTGCACAAGGTGATCGTCGCGATCAAGGACGACATCATCAACGACCAGCGCGAACGTCTCCGCGAGCTGGAGCGGCAGGTTGACCGGCTCATCTCCGGCACATCGACGTCGGTGCACATCGCGGAGTCGATTCACGAGAAGGCGTACGAGAACCCGTCCGGGGCGGGTGATTCGTGATGTGGAGGTCATGGAGGAGCGTTCGCCGCGAAGCCAGCGTCGAGCGAGCTGCGGCCGCCCGCGAGCTCGAGGAAACACGTCGCCGGGGCCGAGAGGTCGTCGATCCACTCGTCGAACGCGCGGAAGCGGCCATGCGCCGCAATCACTTCGGCGAAGCAATCGAGCAGGCCATGGGCAGAAGGAGGCACGCATGATCAAGGCGACACTCGCTGTCGCTGCGGTGGCAGGCGGGGCGGTGATCCTCGCCTGCGCACCGGAGACCGAAGCCCGCGTCCTTCTCGTCGCGATGACCACGCTCGCATGGCTGTTCACCGCGGTCTACGGGCTCCGCTCTCCGTGGCGCGCGACCCGCGCCGGGCGGTCGGTGATGGCGACGACGGTCGCGCTGGCGCTGATCGGCACGCAGCTCGCGTCGGTGTGGTGGCTCGGTGACTACCCGGGCCGCGCGGAGGTGCGGTCGCTCGTGCTGCTCGCGCTCGTGCTGACGCTGCTGCACCAACTGCTGGTGCTGCGCCGGATTCAGCGGAAGGAGTGACGCGTGACCTCACCCGACAACTTCGTTCCCGGCTCGATCAACACCGGCTGGAACGACATGGGCGACCTCGCCGAGCAGCTGGGCAGCCAGGGCCTGATCGGGCTCCTGTTCGGCGGGTTCGCGAATATCCTCGATGCCATCTTCGGCACGGTCACCAACGACTACGTCGCGGAGATGCCGGTCGTCATGACCGCCGCGGACGAAGCCGCCGCGGCCGCTGCTCTGGCCGCGGCGAACGAGGAAGCGAACGTGGCCAACGCGTTCGCGATCGCCGAGGCGAACCTCAAGATCGGCACGAAGGTCGATCCGGAGTCGGTGCCGACCGATGTGCCGGGGTGGGTGACGCTGAACCCGGTGGAGGACGCGACGTTCCCCCGAGCCGATCTGGTTCCGATCCCGACGATCGTCAACGTCAACACCACTTCGGACGACGGCCAGTACGGGTACCACACCCACAAGCACAACGCGACGATCACATGGGCCGACCCCGTGTACACGACTGCGCTCAACCGCTTGGACATCGGCTACATCAACGCGACGCGGGCCCGAATCTACAACACCGTCGGCGTCGTCATCGCGGCCGGCGCCACGGCCGGGCTGGCGTCGTTCCGGGTGCACATCTTCAAGATGGGCAAGGACTCGAACGGCCGCCCGGACGGCAACCTGACCCGACTGTGGTCCTCGGCTGCGCTCGAGGCCACGTTCGGGTCGGCCGCGCAGGATGTGCGCGTGGAGGTCGGTACGGACATCATTGCCGCGAAGGGCGAGTGGTTCGCGGTGGTCGTCCATCAGACAAGCACCGGAACCCCACGGAACCTGCTCGGGAAGAACACCGCGTCCATCGCTGCCATGTCGGGGGTCTATCCGACCCGCCTCGGGATGAACAAGTCGAGCGTGACATCGATCCCGTCCACGCTGACCCCCGCGGAGCTCGACACCTCGTCGACGTGGATCCCGTGGGTGTGCCTCGGCCAGACCGCGGGCCTGATCAAGATCAGCCTGGTCGATCTGTTCGACCGCGCCGACGCGGCGACGCTCGGTTCCAACTGGGCGGTCTACGGCGTCGGCATGGACATCGTGTCCGGCTACGCCCGCTGCAAGCCGATCAACCACGGAAACTTCACGGCGCGCGTGGAGGACCACGCCCCGGCCGTGTCGGTGTCGCAGCTGTCCACGGACGCGCAGGCGTCGTCGGTGAAGATCACGGCGTTCGATCGAAGCCACGCCGACACCGAGGACAACCCCCGCTCGCAGGTCGCCGTGCGCTCCAATGCCGACGCGTCCCGCCGCGTCACCGCCGGCATCCGGTGGGGGCTGATCGAGATCCGCGCCTACAGCGCCGCGAACCCCGATGGCGTGACGAAGAACTCGACCACCTACACGTGGTCGGGCGGCGAGATCGTCGAGCTTCGGGTCAGCGACGACGGCAGCGGAGTTTCGACGTACATCGTCTACGTGGGCGCGACGGAGGCGGCGTTGTCGCCGGTGCTGTCGTGGCCCGACCTCAGCAGCGAGACGTCCCGCGGTGCGGCGTTCCGGCGTCCCGGGTTTGAGACCGCGCACACCCATCGCGGCGCGATCATCGGCCGCCTGTCCATCCCGTCTGTGGGGGTCAACGAGTGGAAAGCGAGAGACCTATGAGCACCACGTTCACTGTCGACGGTCTGCCCGGCGTCACGTTCACCGCCGCCTACGACCCTGCCCTGTCGTGGCTGACCATCGAGGGCCGCAACGACGCCGGAGAGCTGATCTCCGGGTCCGGCATCTCCGTCACACCCGAGGTTGTCGAGGAGGTCCCGGTGACGCCGGAGCCGATCGTGCCCGACCTCAATCCGGGATCGGCGGCGGAACCCGAAGGCGGTGAGTGATGGCATCCGAGTGGCGCCCAGCGAACGACCCACCCGAGATTCCCCTCGACCTCATCGCGCACGAGGACTTCGTGCGCACCGTCGCATTCAACGGGCCCGTGAACAGCTTCCCCTCGGGCACCGCGGCGGAACTCCGGTTCTACGAGAGTCCCGACCCAGACCTCGACCCGACCGCGACGTGGGCAGGGACGCCCGACGGCACCGAGATCGGGTTCGAGGTCGACTACCTCGTCGTCGACACCCTCGAACCACGCGGGTACTACCGCCTGTTCCTGATTCTCCCGACACCCGACAACACCGCGAACCCCACCCGCGAGCAGTGCCTCGCGCACGGCGACTACACCCGAAAGTGAGTGTGACGTAATGGCAATCACCAACCCGGCGACCCGCGAGTCCGCGGCACTGCACATCTCGACTCTCGGGACATGGATCAGCTTCCACACCGCGGACCCGGGCACGACCGGCGCGAACGAAGCGTCGGGCAGCGGGTACGCCCGCGTGCAGACCACGTGGGCCGGTGGCGCGAGCGACGGCAACGTCGTCGGCTCCGAGGTCGAGATCACCGTTCCGCCCGGCGCCTGGTCGTGGTGCGGCATCAACTCCGCGTCGTCCGCCGGCACGTTCGTCGAGAAGTTCTCGGTGCCCACGAACACCCTGTCGGCCGCCGGGAAGATCAAGGTCACGCCGACGATCAGCATCGCCTGATCATGGAGCGGCTCACGGTTCCGGCGCCCACAACGCCGGTGCTGCGGCTGCCCAGCCCGATCGAGTCGGCCCTCGTTCTCCCTGCCCCGACCGAGTCGACCGTGCGGCTGCCTGCACCGAGCGAGTCCGCGCTCACCCTCCCCGCCCCGGCAGAGTCGGTGCTCGTGCTGCCAGCAGATCTCGTGCCGGTCGTCCCCGGCATCGTCGCCGGAACAGTGAGCGGCGAGGCCACTGTCGCCGGAACCGCCACCGCGGTGGCAACCGCCGCCGGATCGGTCACCGCGGAGGCGTCCATCACCGGCGCCGCCTCGGCGATCGCGAGCGCCGCGGGCACTGTCGCGGGTGAGATCTTCGTGACCGGCACCGCGGTGATCCCCGTGACCGGCGGCATCTCCGGCGAGGCGACCATAACCGGCACCGCGGCCGCGGTGCTCGCGGGGACCGTTGCGGGCGAGGTGTCCGTCGCGGGAACCTCGGTCGCCGCGCTGTCTGGAGCGGTCACGGGCACTGGGTCGGTAACCGGCACGGCGATCGCTGTCGCCACCGCGGCGGGCACCGTCGCTGGGGAGGTGTCGATCACCGGCACCGCGGTCCGCTCCACTGTCCCAATGGGCATGCAGAAGTCCGGCAACTACACGCCCACCGAGGGCTCGTACACCACGATCACCGGTTGGGCGGTGCGATCGGGCTACCCTGACACCGTCCTGTCCGGCAACGGCATGGCCCTCAAGGCGGGCACGTACAACATCCAGGTCACCCTCGCGTTCAGCGACTCGAACAACGAGGTGACGCCGCGGATTCAGCGCGCGGGCACGACCGTCGCGACGGGCACGATGATCGACATCACCTCATCGCAGACCGCGACGTGGAACTTCGCGAACGTCTCGTGGCCCACCGACGGCCAGGTTCTCACTGTGCAGATCAATCCGGAGTACGACGACCAGGTGGTCGGCGGCACCGGCACCTACGTCATCGCGACGCCGGCATAACGAACGCCCCCACCCGAACCCGGGTGGGGGCGTTTTCGTCGTGTCAGCCCTCGGTGTCGCGGGACCGCGGCCGCCCGGCGACCCCGGGGCGGTCGCGCTGCCACTGCTCGACCTCGTCGGCCCACCAGAGTGGCGTCCGCTCGTCGAGGTGCCCGACAGACGCCGGCGCCTGCCCACGGGCGACGTACCCGCGCCACCCGGCCCGGGTGACGCCCGCGTGGTTGGAGCACTCGGCCGCCGTCCAGAGACGGCGGCCGGTGTCCTCGTCGATGATGATCGGCCTCACCGACGCGCCTCGATCGAGCGCTCCCGGATGATGACCGCCACCTGGACGACCAGCAGTAGGGCGGGGAAGATCCACGCCCAGGCGGGCACGTCGGCGATCACGAACACCACCGCCATGGCGGCGATGATGCCGAGTCCGGCTGTCTGCTTCATGGTGACCTCCTCGATGGTCGGGGATACGCTGGACTTCCCTCCAGGGTCCACCCCGGCTGTCGTAACCAGCCGGGGCGGCCTGGGGGCTTACTCGCCCTCCTGATCCTCCTCCTTCTCGCGCTTCCGGATCGGGTAGTCGATCAGGTGTTCCCTGACCTTCATCCCGGTCTGGATGCCTCCGAAGGTGGCGACCAGAAGGGCGATCCATTCGGGCGGGCTCATCGTGTTCTCCGTTCCGGGAGGTACTTCCTCCCTCTGGAACTAATATTACAACGCTCGCGCTGCTATTGCAACCCTGGCGATGCAGAAAGTTCCCAGAACAACGAAAGCCCCGCTCGCAGCGAGGCTTTCGTCCGGTCGACGTGCAGTTATCCGCCGCTCGCGCACTGCTGCGTCCACCCGGTCGTGCCGTCCGTGAACATGGTCGTCCCGTTCTGGTACATCGGGTACTCCATGCAGTAGTCGATCACCTTGCCGACGAGGGGCGCCGGGTCGCCGATCGGTGCGCCCGTGAATCCGATCGGAGGCGAGGAGGATTCGGCGGTGAGAGCGGCCGGTTGCGTCGCGGTAGCGACCGAAGTCGGCGGCGGTACCTCGGCAACCGCCGGCGGAGCCACGGCACCGCCGCTGTCACGCGCGACCGACAGATCCGCCACGCGGTAGGTCGGCCCCTCCAGCGAGTACTGCGGCCGATAGATCAGCGTGCCGTTCGGGTCAGACGCGTCGAGCAGCACCCAGCCCTCGTACGTCGAGGAGGGTGTGAACGATGTGTCGAACCCGTCCCGGTCTGCGGTGCACAGGTCCGAGTCGACGAACACCGACTTCGTGACACCCGCGGTGTTGACGACGGAGAAATCCCGCTCGGTCGTGCGCATGAAGGCCGTCGAATCGTGATCGGCCGGCGTCTCCACGCGGGCCTGGACCGCGACGTACGCGCCACGCGCGGGCGAGGGCTCGCCGTAGCGGTCGGTGCAGATCGGGTTCTTCTCGACATCGAGGATCGTGACCGTCCCCAACGTCCGGCCGTTTCGGTCCTGCACGTCGAACGGTGTTCCCAGACCGATCAGCTCCTGCGACGTGACAGGCGCCTCGACGACGGCGGTCGTGGTACCGGCGGACGTGGCGTCCGCCGAGTCGTCGCCTGAACATGCAGTCGCGAGTGCGGCGGTCACGATAGCCGCGACCGCGACGAGTGTCCGTTTCATGTCCGGATTCAACCAGATCGGACAGATGCCTCCGGCGCTGTCATTCAGACAATCGATACCGGCCCGGAACCAACTGCGTTCGCTTCGCGTCCAACAAGCATGACCGATGACGAACTGGACGCACTCGCGGCGGTGCATTTCGACGGTGACCCGGACGCGCTGGCTGCGGCCCGCCGCGATCCGGAGGCGGCCAAGGTGCTCGATGCTCTCGACCTTGTCACGTTGGAACTCCAGGTGCTCAGCGTCCAGCACCGCGCTGCGGGCGCTGCAGTTCTGAGCCGAGGCATGGGGCAACGTCACGAGCGATCCTGACGTTTGGCACTGTTGTGATGTGGATCTATGTGTGCGCACTGGTGCGCAGTTCACGGCCGCTACCGCGGCGAACTTCGGGATGGCAGGAGCTGACGATAGGGTCGTCCTCGATCTCTCCGGCGCTCAGTTTGTCGACCCGTTTGGGTTGGTAACGATAGCTTCCCTCGTTGAAGCAGCGAGAACTGATGGTGCAGAAATAGATCTCCGGCTTCCATACAGTTCGAACGTGCGCACCTATCTCTCGCGTATGCACCTCGGCCGCGCGCTTGGTGACCTTGGTGTCGCCTGCGACCTGCCTACGGTCAATGAGAACCCGCTGGGTGATCGAGTCCTTGAACTCGTACGTTTCGACCAGTACTCGGGAGCAGAGCAACTGGCCGAGAAGGTGCACAGCATTTTCTCCAGCGACCAGGATGAAGCGAAAGACCTCTACACGGGCATAACGGAGGCCTCGGCGAACGTGTGCGAACACAGCGGCCAATCGGGCGGCTGGGCAGCGCTCCAGCAGTACAGGGAGGGCTCCACCCATCGGGTCTGTTTCGCCGTTGCGGACAGCGGGCGAGGTCTGCGGTCAACGCTCTCAGCCCAACATCACGTCGAGGACGATGCCGATGCGCTGAGGCTTGCGATCACTCGCGGCGTTAGCGGAACCGGAAAGGCGAATCGTGGACTCGGATTGGAGAGCATCGTCACTCGTGCGCGGCAGCGAGGAGGCTGGGTCTACCTGTGGAGTGGACGCGCGACCGGCCTCACCGGGAACACCGCCGACTCGTTGTACCCGAAGACACGTAGCTACTCATACCCAGGAACGATCGTCTACGCTACTCTGACCTACAACATGGGAGGTGATCAGAAGTGACAACACTGCCACTCCCCCCTCTTGTTGGTACCCGAAAGCGCGCCCATACCCTCGCCGACCTGCTACCCGGTGACCTCGCTGGACTCGAAGTCACTGTGGATTGCCGCGAACTCGTTGCCGCAACTGAATCATTCGCTGACGAGCTCATCACGGTCGTGGTCGTCGAGCGCAACGCCAAGAAGATGTACTTCAAGAATGTTGGCGATTTCGACTTCGCCAACTGGGTGGATGCCCGCGCTGCCGCTCACAAGGTCAGCGGTCGAGTTTCGGTCGACCGGGGCATCGTGGACCGTAAGGCCCAGCGCTAGACAGTCGAATCGGCGACCTTTCGTACCCTCTCCATCAATTCTGTGTGCGCGTCGCTTACTTCTTGCTGGGTGGGCCCTTCCTCATCGGGCTCGTTGCGCGTGACAGCGAACTTAAGGGTGAGCTTGGCGCACTCCGTCGCATGGTCTCGCAGGTCCTTCTCTGCGATCAGGGCAACAGTGCGTTCGAACTTGCGGAGGGCGACTGTGAGTTCGCGATTCGCCTCTGGCGAAGGATCGTCCACATTGGCAGCCTCGATTGCACAGTCGAGTACTTCAAAATCCTTAATCAAGGATTCGAGGCGTGTGATCTTTCGATCTCCGCGGCGCTGCGTTCGCGAAAGGTAGAGACCCCCAGCTTGGGTTACGGCGGCACCGCTCACGCCGCCGATGACTCCGACAATCCCGGTTACCCAGGGCGAGACGGCTGCCTTCTCTTGCCCGGCCTTCTCTTGCCCGGCCTCCTCTTGCCCGGTGGGTTGAACCATCGTGGGAGCTGGGGCCGAAGGAGGGGCATCTGGAGTCGCTGGCAGGGTTACCTCAACTGTGGTGCCCACCGATGGGGGATCCTGCGCGCGAGCCTCGCCGATTGCACGCTGGGAGGCCGTAGCTGACGCCTCAATTGGCGCCGCGAGCACGGTGATCGCAACAGCTGCCAACGCTCCAGCAACGCACGCATGGCGCGCGAGTGCCGTCAACCCATACCGCCTGGCAATTTTCACTGGATCACCATAGGCGGACAGTCGCTGATTCAGCGGATACGAAACATGCGGGCCGGCGCTTCCCTCGCCGACCCGCATTCGCAGACGCTAGCATGCCTCGAACATGTGTGCGAGTAAAACTAGGCTCGACGCATGGCCGGCCACTCCGAACCCGCGCCGCCTGGCTGCCCGAACGGCCACCTGCTCGGCCCGGGCCGCGTCCTCGTCGGCTGGGTCCACTGCGCGTGCACGCCGCACGGTGGGCACCGCACCCACGAGTGTCGGGAGTGCGGCGCCGTCCTCTATCGTCCGCCGTGCACCGGCCCGCAGCCGCAACGCGACCGGTGGGCGACTTGATGCGGCCGGCGCGCGTCATCCTGTCGCGCTGACGGTGGTGAGTGCGGGTGCTGCGTCGGCGGCGCGCCAGCGCCGCACGCTCGCCTCGCTGGTGCCGACCTCCGCGGCGGCGGCCCGGTTCGACCACCCGGACTCGATGAGCTCGAGGGCACGTCGGCGCATCGCGTCGCGCGGCACCGCGGTGGGCTGCGGCACGTCGAACAGCGTCTCGTCGCACTGCGTCGCGCTGCGTCGCTGCTGTTCAGGGGCGGGTGGCATATTCTCCGGCATGTTTTCAGCCGGTTCTGACGCGTCGATCAGCACCTCGCCTGGGTGCGTCGCCTCGTCCGCGGCGGCGCGCGTCGTGTCTGCGTCGCGGTGCAGCTGCACGGCGAGGTGCGGTGCGACGAGCAGGCACAGCGGCGGGATGATCGCGACGGCCGCGCCAGCCCACGCGGGCAGCGGGCCGGGCGGGAGGAGGTGCGCCGCGGCGCCCGCGACGATCGACACCGCGCTCGACGCGGCGAGCAGCGACCACGCGTAGCGCCGCGACGACCGCAGCCGCATCACGGCGGCGGTCGCGACGACAGCGAGACCGTCGACTACGAGCGGCCACACGTGCGCCATCGTCGCGCCGTACCCGGCGCGGCCGGCCAGCTCGGCGAGCGCCGAGTACGACAGCGCGAACGCGAGCGCCGCGATGGCGTACGTGGCAGCGGCAGCGAAGCGGGTCACGACTGGTCTCCTTCGAGGCGGATGCGGGTGGCGAGCGCGCGGACGTCGTCCTGCAGCTGCCACAGCGCGCGAGCGTAGGAACGGGCGGCAGGTTGGCCGGGCGTGTGCAGCTCGTTGGTGAGCCGGGCGTCCGCCGCAGCGAGGAGCGCGTCGAGCTGGTCGGCGATCGTCATGCCGTCACCGCCTGGGCGCGGCACTCGCAGCGGCGGATCGGGCGGCCGGTGTCTGGGTCCTCGACCCATCCCTCGACGCACTGACCGCACAGCGGCGCCGCGGCGGGGCGGGTCGGGCGCGGCAGAGGCATCGCCTGCCACAGGCGGATCCAGCCGTGCACGTGCACTGTGGGGTTCTCGGGGCGATGGGCGCGCTTCGCTGCCTCGACGAGGGCGGGGATGCCATGAAGGTTGATCATCGCGCGGATGACGCTGCGCTGGCCGGCCTTGATCCGGGCGTACGACGCAGGCAGCCCGGCCGCGAGCGTCGCCGCTTCGAGGGCGGTGAGCGCCTGATCGTCGGCCGCGAGGATCTCCCTGGTCTTCTCGGACAACGACGACAGCACCCCGGCGTCGCACTGTCGCGCGCTGCGTGCAGTACGCGCGGGGTTGTTGTTGGTCTCAGTCCTTGGTGACTCAGTCCTTGTAAAGGCGCCCGCATCTCCGGCTTCGGCCACGCGGGTGACCGGCTTCTTGGGCGCCGGGATGACCTGGGATTCCGCGACGTCGACGGGCTCTTCATAGACGGTCTGCACGGTGCGAATCTGGCCGGTGCGGGGGTCGCGCACCTTCTCGGTCACGAGGTAGCCGAGCTTCTGCAGTTCGCGCATTCCGGAGCGGACGGACTCGCGGCCATTGGGGGATGCGTCGGCGATCGCCTGGGATCGAGTGCTCCAGTCGGCTGGCTTGCTCAGTAGCCAGATGAGGATGCCGCGAGCGTGGTAGCTCAGCCGGGCGTCGTTGATGACGGAGTTGGTGAGGATGGTGAAGTTGTCGGCGCGGCGCGGACCACGCTGAATCCCACCTTGGGTATGGGTATGCTCTGACACGTCGAACTCCTACTTAGTTCGGCCATGCCCCGGGAGTGTTAGCGCACTCGCCGGGGTCTCATTTTCTGTTGTGGTGACGCTGACTGTACATGGCCGCGGTCCCGCACTGGTCCCGCACTGGCACCGAAAGCTGTCGAAAAGCGGTGAACCCTGAGAACCCGGGTAGCGCTGTGAGCTGCATCGATACGATTTCCCATCTCAGAAACGAGGGCAGGAAAGATGGTCAACATCGTCAAGTAGGCGCAATCGCGCACCAGCAGCGACGCCGGCTTGTACCCTCGGTTTCTGGAACGTGTTCCAGAAACCGAGGGGAGACGGGCATGGCGCCGTCACGGGAGAGCATCCAGGCCACCATCGAGGCGTACGTGAAGTCGGTGGCCTCGGGCACCGTCGACGACGTGCTGGCGCTGTACGCGCCGGGTGCGACGGTGGAGGACCCCGTGGGCAGCGACGTCCGCACCACCGAGGCGGCGATCCGCGAGTTCTACGGCATCATCGCGCCGCTCGAGCAGACCGCGGAGCTGGGCGTCGTGAAGATCGCCGCGGACCACGCCGCGTTCAACTTCACGCTGACCACCCATCTGCCCGAGCAGAAGGTCGACATCTCGGTCATCGACGTCATGACCTTCGACGACGACGCGAAGATCACCAGCATGAAGGCGATCTGGGGTCCGGAGGACATGGTCACCCGCTGACCCCTCCCGGCGTCCGCGCGAGTGTGCACCTACCGTCGCAGCCACTCGGCGGACGCGCCGATACCTGCACACTGGGCGTCGGCGGGTGCGGGGCGGACGCGCGGTGCCCGTCCGGTCGGGCAGGGGCGGGACCGGCCGTCGGCCGGGCGCGGTGACAAGGCGGGGGCTCTAGGGTCGGTGCATGCTCGATCCACTCTCCTCCTGCGTCCCCGGAAGTTGGCGTCACGGCGACGTCGAGGTGCTGAGAAGTCGTGTTCCGCAACACGGCACGACCCTGAACGCGATGCGGTCGGGGCGCGGTCTGACGGTGACGCACCGGCTGCGTCCGTCCGACCTGTCCGACCTCCTCGCGACCCGCGTCGCGGCCGAGTTGGACCTGAGTACGCCCGAGGACTTCGAGGCGGTGATCGTCGGCCTCGTCCGCTCCACCGTCAGTGACCCGACGCGGGCGTGGACGCTCTACTACAACAACTCGCTGCGCGAACTGCTCGCCGGCACGGCGCCGTTCGCGCGCGTCCACGAGTACGGGGCCGACCTGGTGCTCGGTGACAGCGTCGTCGACCTCGGCTCCTGCTTCGGGTTCTTCGCCCTGCGGCTCGCGCTGGCCGGGCACCGGGTGACGGCAACCGACATCTGCGACGGCACCATGCGACTGCTCTCCACCGTCGCCGCGGAGCTGGGAATCCCCATCGACACGCGGGCCTGCGACGCGGCGCGGGTGCCGTTGCCCGACGACGCCGCGGACACGGTCACCGCCATCCACCTGCTCGAACACGTCGACGCCGACCTCGGGGCACAGATCGTCGCGGAGGCCGTCCGGGTGGCCCGTCGCCGCGTGGTGATCGCCGTGCCGTTCGAGGCGGAGCCGACCACCTGTCACGGCCACGTCCGCACCTTCGACGTCGACGCACTGCACGCGCTCGGCGCCGCCACCGGACACCGGTACGACGTCACCGAACACCACGGCGGCTGGCTGGTCCTCGACCTCTAGCCCGCCGCGAGTCCACAATGGGCGACGCGCCGGAAGCTGCACACTCGGCCGAACGCCCGAGGGCCGTCAGATCAGCCCGCGCTTGCTCGCCTCGTACACCGCCTCCGCGCGGCGGGTGACGCCGAGTTTGCGCATCAGGTTGCTGACGTGGAACTTGACGGTGGTCGCGGAGATGAACAGCTTCTCCCCGATCCCGTTGTTGGACAGTCCCTTCGCCAGCAGTCCGAGGACCTCGATCTCGCGGTCGGTGAGCTTCTCGGACTGCACCCCGGTCCGGCCGAGGGACTGCACGACCGTCGCCGCGGTGCGGGAGTCGAACGCGCTCTCCCCCTGCGACACCGCACGGATGGCGCGGATCAGTTCCGTGGTGTCGACGTCCTTGACGACGTAGCCGCGCGCACCGGACTGCACCGCCTCGAGGACGAGGCGTTCGTCGAGGAACGTGGTCAGCACCAGCAGGCCCATCCGGGGGTGCGCGGCGGACAGTGCGCGGCACAGCACCAGGCCCTCGTAGTCGGAGCCGGCGCCGAGCTTGAGGTCGATCAGCACGACATCGGGGTCCAGTTGGGCAGCAACGGATTCCGCGGTGGTGCGGGTGTCCGCCTCGCCCACGACGTGCAGGTCGGGTTCGCGGTCGAGCACCGAGCGCAGACCCTGGCGGAGGATGGCGTGATCGTCGACGAGCAGGATCCGCACCTGCCGGGTCGAGGTGGAGCTCTCTCGGGTGCTGGACGGGACGGGCATCACAGGGCCTCCATCGGTAGCGTGACGGCGACGCGGACACCGCCGATCCGGGCCCGGCGGACGGCGAAGTCGCCGCCGAGTTCGCGTGCGCGGGTGGCCATGTTCGCCAGTCCGCGGTGATGTCCGTCGGGGTCGCCGGCCACCGCGTCCCGCAGTGCGGTGCGGATCCGGGCCGGGTCGCCGGTGCCGTCGTCGTCGATGGCCAGGGACACCTCGTCGGGACGGTACGTCAGGCGCAGGACGGCACGGGTGGCGTTGGCGTGCATGGCGGTGTTGAACAGGGCCTCGCCGGCGATCCGCAGCAGTGCGTGCTCCGCCCCGCCGCTCAGCTCGACGGGTGTGCCCGCGACCCGCAGTGTCACCGTCAGGTCGGTCGGCATCGGCACGACACTGAGTTGCTGCAGCATCTCCGGCAGCGACGCGGTCGCGGCGTCCGGCGTGTTGTTGAGGGTGAAGATCGCCGACCGCAGTTGCTCCACCGCGCGGCGGGTCATCTCCTTCGCGAGGTCGAGACGCTCCGTGCGTTCCGCTGCCGGAATGTCGCTGCGGCACACCTCTATCTGCATCCCTGCCGACAGCACGGCCTGGGTGACGCTGTCGTGCAGTTCGCGGGCGATCCGGCGCCGCTCGTCGTCGAGGATCTGGTGCCGGTGGGCGGCGTCGAGTTGTCGTTGCGTCGCCTGCAGTTCCGCGTTGCGTACCGCGAGATCCGATGCGGTGCGGCGGGCCTGGCCGTAGGCGTGTTCGGCGCGTTCGAGTGCGACGGTGCCCCGCTGGAACAGCGCCGAGTTCTGCAGGGCCACCGCGGTCTGGCTGGCCAGGATGTTCAGGACGGAGGCGTCGGTGCCGTCGAGGGTGCGGTCGGGGGTGGTCCAGGCCGCGATCGCGCCGACCACGCCGCCGTCGAGGATCAGGGGCACGTGGACGTGGTGGTTCTCGAACTCGGGGAGGGCGCCGTGCCCGGACGATCCGGTGCGGATGCCGTCGAGGCAGTCGAGCACCATGTCCGGCAGCGGTGGACCCTCGACGTCGTCGACGAGGAACGGCGTCGCGTCCGGACCGAGCACCAGACGTCGGGGTCCGGCGTCGGGCAGGGCGCCGTCGGTGAGCGCGAACACCACCCAGCGCGCGCTCAGGTGCGCGCGGGCCGCCTCGGCGACGGCGCACACCAGCGTCTCCGGGCCGTCGACGGTCCGGACCAGGGCCCGCGAGATCAGGTCGAGCGCGTGGACCACCCGTTCGAGCCGTTCCGCCGCGCCGCGGTACTGCGGGTAGTAGCTGCTCTTGCCGGACCGCAGTCCCGTCAGGACCGCGAGATCCGGTGCGGCGGCGTCCGGGTCGGTCGTCACGGTGCGCCGCCTGACCCGATCACATTGCCGCCCGGTACAACTCGACCATCTGAGCATGGGTCGCGGTGCGCGGGTTGGTCGCCATGCAGGCGTCGCGCAGTGCGAAGCGGGCCAGCCGGTCCAGATCCTGCTCTCGGACCCCGAGCGCGCCGAGACCGTGCGGCACCCCGACGTCGCGGGCCAGGCGCTGCACCCGGTCCGCGACCGCCAGGGCCGCCTCCTCCGGTGTGCCGCGGTGCTCGTCGAGGCCGAGGCTGCGGGCGATCTCCACGTAGGGCGCGGCGTCGCTGGACGCGTTGAACCGGATCACGTGCGGCAGCAGGATCCCGTTGATCACGCCGTGCGGCAGATCGAGCAGCCCGCCGACCTGGTGGCTCATCGCGTGCGCGGCACCGAGAATCGCGTTCGTGAACGCCAGCCCCGCCTCGAGACTCGCCTGCGCCATCGCGGCGCGGGCGTCCATCTCGGCGGGGTCGGTGATGGTGTGCGGCAGGTTCTCGGTGACCATCGCGACGGCGCGCAGCGCGTGGTGGTCGGTCAGCGGGTTGTGGGCCAGCGAGACGAACGCCTCGATGCCGTGCGTCAGCGCGTCGAGACCGGTTGCCGCGCCGAGCCATTCGGGCATCGTGGTGAGCAGGCGCGGGTCGATGACGGTGACGTCGGGGACGAGGGAACGCCCGATGATGGTGATCTTCGTGCCACGCGCGGTGTCGGTGACGATGCAGAACTGGGAGACGTCGGCGCCGGTCCCCGACGTCGTCGGGATCATCACCAGCGGTGGGATCGGGACCACCGCCCGGTCCACGCCCTCGTAGTCGAGGATGTGGCCGCCGTTCGACGCGAGCACCGCGATGCCCTTCGTCGCGTCGATGACGGATCCACCGCCGAGCGCGATCAGGACGTCGCACCCGTGCTCCCGGTACCGCTCGTGGCCGGCGGCGATCTCGTGGTCCTTGGGGTTGGGGGTGAGGTCGTGCCAGACCGTCGCGGTGAGCCCGCACTCGCTCAGGCAGTCGAGGAACTCGTCCACCCAGCCCGCGGCGAGCAGTCCGGCGTCCGTCACCAGCATCGGCCGCGTCGCGCCGAGTCGAGCCGCCGCGTACGCCGCCTCCTGCAGGGAGCCGACGCCGAACACGATCTCGGGGGCGTGGAACTTCACCGTGCGGGCAGCGCCATGGCCGGGTGCTGACGGGGGCGTGGTCCGCGGCTGGCGGGGATATGCGACTGACACCGGCGACGCTCTTCTCATCCGACCACTGTGACGCAGCTTACAACTGCATGCTCCACAGTACCGATCCGGCTGCCGGGCCCCCACTCACCTTCGGGTAGGTCGGTACCTACCCGAATGGGCAGGGCCAGTGGTGGGGGGTGGGGGGGCGGGGGGGGGGGGGGGGCGCCCCCCCCCGCCGCCCCCCCCCCCCCCCGGGGGGGGGGGGGGGGGGGGCCCCCGGCCCCGCGCCCCCCCCCCCCCCCCCCCACCACTGCGGCGAAGCCGCATCAGGAGAGGGCGTGCGCGAGCTCACCCGCCTTCGCGACCAGCTGCTCGGCGTCCCGGGCGATGACGACGCTGTCGCAGACCTGCGCGTACTCCCCCATCGCGCACGTCGCCTGCGTCCAGTACCGGCGCGGTTCCGGGGTCACCCACGCCAGTCGGTGCACCCGCCGCCGCAGCACCGCGAGCTGGTCCGCCTTCGGGGGCAGTCCGTTGCAGCGGGCGTCCCCGACCACCAGGACCGCGGTCCGCGAGTCCAGCAGGTCGGTGCGGCCGCTCAGCAGCCGGTCCAGCAGCTGCCCGTAGTCGCTGGACGCCTCGAGGTCGATCCGCGGGTCCGCGAGCACCGCGGCGAGCGCGTCGTCGCCCCCGCTGCGCAGCAGGACGTCGGTGACGTCCACCGGGTCGTCGACGAACGCCATCACCCGGCAGCGGTCGGCGCGCCGGTGCATCGCCTGCGCCAGCCGTAGCGTGAACGCCGTGACCGGACGCACCGACAGCGACACGTCGGCGAGGATCAGCAGCCGGACGCGGTCCGGGACGGGCGTGCGGGTCACCAGACGGAACGGGACGCCGTCGGTGCGCAGGCTCGCGCGGGTGGTGCGGCGCATGTCGAGACCGCCGCGACCGCGGCGGCGCGGGCGGGGTCGTGGGGCGCCGCGCATCCGGCGCAGCACCTCGTGGCAGGCCAGGTCGACGTCGGCATGCAGGTCACGCTCGACTTCGAGCGTCCCGGCCAGCGCGGCCGCGCCCGGCGTCAGCCCGGCCTGTGCGGCCAGCGCAGCGACGAACGACTCGACGGCCTCCGTCAGCCGGGTCAGCTGCTCCTCGGTGAGCACCTCGTCGTCCCCGGTGGCGTCCCGGTAGGTGCGGGACGGGTCGTAGGCGTCGAGCCACGCCAGGATCGACGCCGGGTCGTCCCAGCTCAGCGTCCCCGACACCACGGCACCGGACGCGTCCGCGAGCTGCCCGACCGTCGCGACCCCGGCCCGGTCCACCTCGACGGTGTAGGTGACGCCGCGCCGTCCCGCGTCGGTCTCCGTGGACACGGTCAGTTCGGTGTTCGGTGCGGACACCGTGACGTCGTCGTCCTCGGTGTGCGGGTTGAACCCCATCGGCGACTCGGCGGAGTCGAAGTACTCCCCGACCTCCGCGACCCGCTCGTTGTACTCGGCGTACCGGCCGATGTCGGAGTCCTCGGAGATCGCCATCTCGTCGGGTAGTCCGCCCACCGACTGCTGGTGCGCCAGCCCGGGCCCGTCGCCGTCGGCGCCCCGGCCGGGTGCCCCGTGGAACAGCGCGTCGAACGCCGCGTCGAACCCGGACTGTTCGTGGGCGTACTTCGCGCAGGTCGAGCGCAACGCCGCCCGCAGCCCGTCGCGGTCCCGGGCGCCGAGCAGACCGAGCACCCGGCGCACCTCGATCACCTCCGCCGGGGACGCCGACACCCCCGCCCGGCGCAGCAGCCCGCCGAACATCGCGGCGACCAGGTCCAGCAGTTGCCGTGTGCGCACCTCCCGCCCGGGCGACGCGCCGGCAACCGAGCAGTCGGCGGACATGGAGGCGGACACGGTCACCGCCCCCGCACGCGCGCGCCGCCGCGTTCGGCCCCGCCGGTGCCGCGGAACGCCGCCGTGGTGGTGTTGGCGGGCGCCTCCGCGATCGTCACCGGCCGGGACGGGCGGGGTTCGGCCACGGCCGGCGTCTCCGCCTCGCCGTCGAGACGGGACAACGCGACGTTCCGGTCGCTGGTGTACTTGAGCAGCGTCGCGTACAGCACCCGACGGGTCTCGTCGGAGACCGGTTCACCGGCCGCGGTCAGGAGCGTCGCGGCGCGGCTGGCGTCGATCACCTCCGAGATCGACGGGCTCTTGCGCAGCGGTAGGTCGCGCAGCGTCCGCGCGAGCTCGACGACGTCGGCGGCGACGCCCGGCTCCACCTCGGGGGCGCGCGCGGTCACCACCTCCCGTTCGCGCTCCGGTGTCGGGAACCCGAGGTGGAAGTGCAGGCAGCGTCGCTTGAGCGCAGGCGACAACTCGCGAGTGTCGTTGGAGGTCAACACCACCCACGGTGTGGACCGTGCCGTGACCGTCCCGATCTCCGGGATGGTGACCTGCTTCTCGGCCAGTACCTCGAGCAGCAGCGCCTCCATCGACTCCTCGGTGCGGTCCACTTCGTCGACGAGCAGGACCACCGGTTCGTCGGAGAGCACCGACTCGAGAAGCGGTCGCACCGACAGGAACGCCTCGGAGTACAGGCCGAAGTCGCGGTCGGCCAGGTACCGGGACGCGGAGTCGAGATCGGTCAGGTGCGCGGTCGCGTCGGTGATCCGGTCACGCAACATCTGCACGTGCAGAAGCTGTTTCGCGTAGTCCCACTCGTAGAGGGCGCGGTTGTCGTCGAGACCCTCGTAGCACTGCAGGCGCACCAGTCTGCGTCCACTCGCCGCGGCGAGAGCCTTCGCGAGCTCGGTCTTGCCGACGCCGGCCGGGCCCTCGAGCAGGAGCGGCCGATCCAGTGCCGTCGCCAGGTGAGCGACCGTCGCGAGGTCGGTGTCGGCGATGTAGTGCTGCTCGCGCAGCGCGTCCCGGAGGGCGTCCGAAGACGGGAAGGTTCGAGGTTCCGGATGGATGTCCGCGTGCGTGCGGCTGGCCGAAGTCATTGCAGCGCTCCGTCTCTGCGCTTCGCGCAGTGGTGCACTTTCGGAGGGCGGGCCGTCCGAAAATGCACCACTGGCGGTCGCGCCGGTTGCAGGGTCAGTAGGTCCCGTTGATGCAGTGGCCGACGACGGGGATCATCGACTCGACCGTCACCTCGCGCGGGTTGCCGGGCGTGCACCAGTCGTCCTGGATGTGCTCGGAGATCGCGCGCACCGTCTTGTCGTCGCCGGAGATCGACTCGCCCCGACCGGTGTACTTGCCGGTGTTCATCTGGTTCTTCTCGTAGGTGTCGGTGCGCACCGACGCGAAGTTCTCCGGGATGCCGACGTCGCGGGACAGCCGGATCGCCGCCTCGACCGCGGCGTCCGCGGCCTGGACCGTGGTCATGTTGCGGGTGTCGACGCCCATCGCGGTCGCGAGGCGGGCGTAGTGCTCGTACCGCGACGGCAGGTTGTACTCCCACACGCGGGGCAGGGCGATCGCGTTGTTGAGGCCGTGGTGGCTGTCGAAGAACGCGCTCATCGCGTGCGAGATGGAGTGGATGATGCCGAGTCCGCCGGAGTTGAACGCCTGCGCCGCAATGTACTGCGCGTTCATCATGCCCTCGCGCGCCTTGAGGTTGCGCGGATCGAACACCGCCTCGCGCAGGTTCTGGGCGACCAGTTCGGTCGCGTACAGCGCGTTGCCCAGCGACGGCGCGAAGTCGAGGCGGGAGACGTACGGCTCGCTCGAATGGGCGAGGACGTCGAAGCCGCAGTACGCCGTGAAGTGCTGCGGCAGTTTGTAGTACAGCAGCGGGTCGTCGATCGCGAGGGTGACGATGGTGGCCTCGTCGAAGCCGACCCACTTGTGCGGGTGGTCCATGTCGGAGGTGTCGGTGATGACGTACGCCCACGACGTCTCGGAGCCGGTGCCCGCGGTCGTGGAGACCGCGATGTGCGGCGGGTTCTGCTTGTTCGTGGACTTCGCGAAGCCCTCGAATTCGTTGATGTTGCGGCCGTCGTGCGCGATGACGACCCGGGCACCCTTCGCGGCGTCGTGGCTCGAGCCGCCGCCGATGGAGATGATGCTGTCGCACTTCTCCGTCTGGTACAGCGCCGCCGCCTCCATGACGTTGTAGTCCTTGGGATTCGACTCCACCTTGTCGTACAGGACCACGTCGAGGCCCTGGTACTCGAGCTTGCCGATGATCTCCTCGATGATGCCGGAGCCGCGCAGGCCGGAGGTCATCAGCAGGACCCGCTGGAAGCCGAGGTTCTTCGCCTCGACGCCGATGATGTCGTGCGCGCCGACGCCGAGCAGGGCGCGCGGGAAGGGGTGGAACTCCTTGATGGGGAAGTCCCAGATCTGGTTGAGCTCGATGGCCATCGCGATCTCCTCGTGTCCGGTGCGCGTATGTGACGCGCGTCTCACTCGAGAACTCTGGCCTCGCCCGGTCCGGGCGGGAAGCGGTCCGGGGCGGAACCGTCCGATCGTGGTCGGCGAACTACCCGGTCGGGCAGGTCGGTGCCCTGTCCCGCTCGGTCGGCCGCCGGTGGATCGCCGAATGTGCACCTACCGTCGCATCCGCCGGGAGGCGGCAAGCACTTCGTGCAGGAAGGTGCCCCAGGTGCACACTCGGCGGAAAGCGGGCTGCGCGCGCGACGGGGTCAGGCGGCGCGGGCGAAGGTCGCCCAGGCGCGGGCCGCGACCCGTCCGTTCGGCCCGACCGCGGTGAGGACGACGTCGACGCGGGCCTCGCCGTCGGCGGTGTACTCCTGCACCACCTCGCCCGAGCAGGACAGCGGCTCGTCCGCGACGTGGCTCAGTAAGCGGGTTCGGAAGCGGCGCACCGACTCCGGGCCCAGCCAGTCGGCGGCGTAGTTCGCGAGCTGCCCGACCGCGGTGTCGCCGCCCGCGCCCCGGGTCCACGCGTCGGCGACCAGGCGGCCGTCCGCGTCTCGGTACTCGGTGAGCCGGTCGTGGTCGCCGTCGCGCACCGTCACGGTCAGCAGGTCGCCCGCTCGCGGTGGCGCCCCGAAGAACCGGCAGTCGCGTTCGGCCGTGACCGCCGCGTCGGGTCCGGTGCCGCACAGGTAGGTCGGTGGCACCACGGCTCGTTCCGTCCGGTAGGCGCGGTGGGTGCACCCGGTGGCGTCCGCGAACGCGCGGATCCGGTCGGGGTCGACGGTGAACCGGCCATCCGGTACGGCGGTGAAGGGTGTCATCTGCGTTACCTCCGATCGGGGCCGACGTTAGTCTCCGGCCGGCCCGGGGAGGGCGATGTTCCCGCTGATCGGGAGCCTGCCCGGCAGCCGTGCCGGGACATCGGCGAAAGGCTCCCGCTGATCGGGAGGGCCTCCTGATATCTGCGCGCCGGCCCCTCGACTATGAGGCACATCACACCCGTTCGGGTCAGCCCCCTGCGCGAGAGAAGAGGTAACGATGGCGCCGCAGACCACCACCGCCACCGACGACGAGGTCAGGATGATCGAGGCGGCCGCCGCGCCGACCCGGTTCGCCCGCGGATGGCACTGCCTGGGCCTGCTGAAGACCTTCCGGGACGGCAAGCCGCACCAGATCGACGCGTTCGGGACGTCGTTGGTGGTGTTCGAGTCGGAGTCCGACGGCAAGCTCAACGTCCTCGACGCCTACTGCAGGCACATGGGCGGCAATCTCGCCCACGGCACCGTCAAGGGTGATTCGATCGCGTGCCCGTTCCACGACTGGCGTTGGGGCGGCAACGGCAAGTGCACCGGCATCCCGTACGCGCGGCGGGTTCCGCCACTGGCCCGCACCCGCACGTGGCCGACCCTCGAGCGCAACGGTCAGCTCTACGTCTGGCACGACCCGCAGGGCAGCAAGCCCACCGACGAGGTCACGATCCCGGAGATCGAGGGCTACGGCTCGGACGAGTGGACCGACTGGACCTGGAACTCGATGGTGATCGAGGGCTCGCACTGCCGCGAGATCGTCGACAACGTCGTCGACATGGCGCACTTCTTCTACGTGCACTACTCGTTCCCGCGCTTCTTCAAGAACGTCTTCGAAGGCCCCGTCGCCACCCAGTACATGAGGTCGACCCCGCGCCACGACATCTCGGTCGGCACCAGCTACGACGACCCGAACTCCACGCTGCGATCGGATGCTTCGTACTTCGGCCCCTCGTACATGATCGACTGGCTGTGGAGCGACGCCCAGGGCATGACGATCGAGACGGTCCTGATCAACTGCCACTACCCGATCGACGAGAACTCCTTCGTCCTGCAGTACGGCGCGATGGTCAAGAAGCCGGCAGGCGTCTCGGACGAGCAGGCCGAAGCGATGGCCAAGCAGTTCGCCGAGGGTGTGGAAATGGGTTTCGAGCAGGACGTCGAGATCTGGAAGAACAAGGCGCCCATCGACAATCCGCTGCTGTCCGAGGAGGACGGCCCGGTCTACCAGCTGCGGCGCTGGTACAAGCAGTTCTACGTCGACGTCGAGGACGTCACCGAGGACATGACCAAGCGCTTCGAGTTCGAGATCGACACCGACCGCGCGGTGAAGAGCTGGGAGGCGGAGGTCGCCGAGAACATCGCCAACGGCGTCGTCCCGCTCCAGTCCAACGCCTGACCATCACAAGCACTTTCGACACCAGAGGACGATCATGACCCACCAGGTACTCGACAACATCGTCGAGATCGCCGACCAGCTGCGTGACCAGGCCGCGGAGGCCGAACAGCTCGGCAAGCTGCCCGACGAGACCGCGAAGAAGCTCCGCGCCGCCGGACCGATCAAGCTGCTGCAGCCCAAGCGGTACGGCGGATTCGAGGCGCACCCGCGTGACTTCGCGGAGACCGTGATGAAGGCCGCGTCCCTCGACCCCGCCACCGGCTGGGTGTGCGGCATCGTCGGTGTGCATCCGTGGCAGCTCGCCTTCGCGGATCCGAAGGTGCAGGAGGAGGTCTGGGGCGCCGACAACGACACCTGGATGGCGTCCCCGTACGCGCCGACCGGCATCGCGCGGCCCGTCGACGGCGGCTACGTCTTCAACGGTCGTTGGCAGTTCTCGTCCGGCACCGACCACTGCGACTGGATCTTCCTCGGCGCCATGCTCGGTGAGCCGGACGGCACCGTCGCGATGCCCCCGACGATGCTGCACATGATCCTGCCACGCAAGGACTACGAGATCGTTGAGGACTCGTGGAATGTGGTGGGCCTGAAGGGAACCGGATCCAAGGACGTCGTCGTCAAGGACGCGTTCGTTCCCGACTACCGGGTGATGAACGGCGACCACGTCATCGACGGCACCGCGCAGCGTGAGTACGGCGTCACCGAGACGCTGTACAAGATGCCGTGGTCGACGATGTTCCCGCTGGGCATCTCGTCCGCGGTGGTCGGCATCGCGGAGGGAGCGCTCGCCGCGCACCTCGACTACCAGCGCGACCGGGTCGGTGCCCAGGGCACCGCGATCAAGGACGACCCGTACGTGCTGTTCGCGATCGGCGAGGCGGCCGCGGACATCAACGCCGCCCGGCAGGAACTGCTCACCAACGTCGACACGATCTGGGACCTGGTCGAATCCGGCCGGGAGATCGACTTCGCGACGCGTGCGGCGGTGCGCCGCACCCAGGTCCGGGCGGCGTGGCGGGCGGTGCGGGCCGTCGACGAGATCTTCGCCCGTTCCGGCGGCAACGCATTGCGGGAGGACAAGCCGCTGCAGCGGTACTGGCGGGACGCCCACGCGGGCCTCAACCACGCGATCCACGTGCCGAGCACCGTCTACCACGCGTCGGCGCTCAGCTCGCTCGGTGTCGAACCGGCGGCGAACCTCCGCTCGATGATCTGACGCACCGACCCGAAATTCACAGAAGGACAACGACATGACCGATGTAAAGGGACTGGGCTACGTCACCGTCTCCACCAACGACATGGACCGCTGGCGCACCTTCGCGTTCGACGTCCTCGGTTTCGCGGAGGGCAGCGGCCCGAATCCGGATGCACTGTACCTGCGGATGGACGAGCGGGCTGCCCGCATCACGGTGGTGCCCGGCGCCACCGACGAGATTGTGACCATCGGGTGGGAGGTGCGTGACCACGCCGCGCTCGTGCGGGTGCAGCAGCGGGTGGAGGCCGCGGGCATCGCCGTCAAGCCGCTCTCGGTCGAGGAGGCGGACGCCCGGCGGGTCGAGGAGGTCGTCACGTTCCAGGACCCGACCGGCGCGACCCTCGAGATCTTCCACGGCGCGGTGCTCGACCACAGTCCGGTCGTCACCCCGTTCGGGGCGAAGTTCGTCACCGGCGCACAGGGTCTCGGCCACGTGGTGTTGCCGACGATGGATCCGAACGGCAGCTTCGAGTTCTACACCGAGGTGCTCGGGTTCCTGCCGCGTGGCGCGTTCCGGATCCCGACGCCGCCGGAGGTCGGTCCGGTGCGGATCCGCTTCCTCGGCGTGAACGAGCGGCATCACAGCCTCGCCCTGTGCCCCGCCCCGCACGGCGGCGCCCCGGGACTGATCCACGTCATGGTCGAGGTCGACACCCTCGACGCGGTCGGCCGGGCGCTCGACCGGGTCGTCAAGGACGGCTTCTCGGTGTCGTCGACGCTGGGCAGGCACACCAACGACAAGATGGTGTCCTTCTACGTCCGTGCTCCCGGAGGGTGGGACGTCGAGTTCGGCACCGAGGGAATGCGGGTAGACGAGACGTACTACTCCGCGGAGGAGATCACCGCCGACAGCTACTGGGGCCACGACTGGTCCGGTGCCGAGCCGCTGGCGGCGATGTAGGAGCCGACGTCCCTCGCGGGCGGTCCCGACCTCCGGGGCCGCCCGCGAGGCGTATCCGAACCAACCGAGAGGTGCTGTGATGGCGAGTAATTCAGACGAGATCGGTCCGCGGTCGGCGACCACGATCGAACACTGGGACCACGAGGCGGACGTCGTCGTCGCCGGCTTCGGCGTCGCCGGTGCCGCGGCCGCGGTCGGTGCCGCGCAGGAGGGCGCCAACGTCCTCGTGCTGGAGCGGACCGGAGGCTGGGGCGGCGCGGCCGCGATGGCGGGTGGCTTCGTCTATCTGGGCGGCGGCACGCCGCTGCAGAAGGCGTGCGGGTTCGACGACACCGTCGACGCGATGAAGGCGTTCATGACGGCCGCGCTCGGCCCTGGCGTCGACGAGGAGAAGATCGACGCCTACTGCGAGGGCAGCGTCGACCACTACCACTGGCTGGCCGACGACTGCGGTGTGCCGTTCAAGGAGAGCTTCTGGGGCGAGCCGGGCTGGGAGCCGCCGGGCGACGACGGCCTCCAGTACACCGGCGGCGAGAACGCCGCTCCCTTCAACGCGACGATCCCGCCCGCCCCGCGCGGACACGTCCCGCAGATGCAGGACAAGCACGTCAGCGCGGAGAAGGGCGGCGGCTACATGCTGATGAAGCCGCTGACGGACAAGGCCGCCGAACTGGGAGTGCGGTCACTGTACGACATGCGGGTGCAGCGCCTGGTGACCGACGAGGCGGGCGTCGTCGTCGGGGTCGTCGCCAAACGGTACGGCACGGAGGTGACCGTCCGGGCCCGCCGGGGCGTCGTCCTCGCGACCGGCAGTTTCGCCTACAACGACACCATGGTCCGGTCGTTCGCGCCGCGGCTGGTCGGCAGGCCCGCCGCGTCCATCGAGGAGCACGACGGTCGCGCCATCCGGATGGCCCAGGCCCTCGGCGCGGATCTGGCGCACATGGACGCCACCGAGGTGGCCTTCTTCTGCGACCCGCAGTTGTTCATCCGCGGCATCCTCGTCAACGGCCGAGGGCAGCGCTACATCAACGAGGACACCTATCCCGGCCGGGTCGGGCAGGCCACGCTGATCGAAAACCACAACGAGGCGTTCCTGATCATCGACGAGGTGGCGTACGAGGAGGGGATGTCGCGGCCCACGGCGACGCAGCAGCTGCGGCACCAGCCGAGGTGGGTGGCCGAGACGGTCGAGGAACTCGAGGCCGAGATCGGTTTGCCCGCAGGGTCGTTGCAGGCCACGGTCGAGTTGTACAACCGGCACGCCGCCGAGGGGACGGACCCGTTGTTCGGGAAGAAGCCGGAGTGGGTGAGGCCGATCGGCTCCCCGATCGCGGCGATCGACCTGCGCGGCATGACCGGCGGCTTCACCCTCGGCGGCCTGCGCACAAGCGTGAACTCGGAGGTGCTGCACGTCTCCGGGGATCCGATTCCCGGCCTGTTCGCCGCCGGCCGTTGCACCTCCGGTGTCTGCGCCGGTGGGTACGCCAGTGGTGCCTCGCTCGGTGACGGCAGCTTCTTCGGCCGCCGCGCCGGACGGGCGGCGGCCGCCTGCTGAGGCCGCTGAGCTGCGTCGAACAGCCCCGGATCGATGTGTCGGTCCGGGGCTTTCCCGTGCCCGCGGAAAAGACCCAGCGGTTTGATGTGACAGCGGACACAGCACGTGGTATCAATAGGCATATTCCTAATAGGAATACAGCGGTCGGAAAGAAGTCGCCGGCTGCCCCCTCACCTCGGAGGCCTTTCGATGACCCCTCAGGTCGACTCCAACACCCCGAGCGCAGTCCTGGACCGCGTCTCGCTCGTTCTCGACGCGTTCGACGGCCCCGGCCGTCTGACCCTCGCGCAGATCGTGCGCCGCACCGGACTGCCGCGTTCGTCCGCGCACCGCATGCTCGACCGCCTCGTCCAGCTGCGCTGGCTGCGGCGCCAGGGTCGTGACTACGAACTCGGCATGCGGCTGCTCGAGCTCGGTTCCCTTGCAGTGCACCAGGACCGGCTGCACCGCGCGGCCCTGCCGCTGCTGCACGAACTGCACCGGGTCACCGGGTATGCCGTGCACCTGGCGATCCTCGACCGAACCGACGTCGTCTACCTCGAGAAGATCGGTGGCCGGTTGGCCGCCGCGATCCCGACCCGCGTCGGCGGACGCCAGCCCGCGCACTGCACCGCGGTCGGCAAGGCGATGCTCGGCTTCGCCGACGACGCGCAGCTCACCGAGGTCGACGCCGCACTGTCCACGCGCAAGACGAAGTACTCCATCTCGACGCCGGCACAGCTGCGCACCGAGCTCGCGAAGGTCCGGGCCCACGGCATCGCCTACGAGCGTGAGGAGTCGCTGCCCGGATTCGCCTGTGTCGCAGCACCGATCGGCAGCATCGGGGAAGCCGTCGCCGCGGTGTCGGTGTGCGGCCCCGCCACCCAGATGGGACGCGACCACCGGCTGGCGGCACCGGTGCGCATGACGGCGCTGGGAATCTGGCGCAGCGTCGAGGGCGGACCGGTCCGGGTGCAGCCGACGCTGCAGCAGCACCGGCCCCTGGTCGGGGGGCCCACCGCCGGTCGCCTCGTACCGCCGGCCCGTGGCGCACTGCAGACCGCGTGAGCCGCGACTCGGACGGTTACGGTCGAATCAGAGCGAATGTGTACACCACATATGGGCAGCGTCTGTTTGATTGGAGGCGCGGATGAACTCAGACATGCAGGGTGGGTCGGTAGACGAGCTCGTGGATCCGGCCGTCGAGCGTCCGGCTCTCGATGAGCTCGAGGTCGAAGTCGGCCGCATCACGGAAGATCGGGTCGGCACCGGTCCGGCCGGTGATCACCGGGAACAGCGTCACCTGGAGGCGGTCGACCAGGCCGGCGGCCATCAGCGCCCGGTTCATCGACAGGCTGCCGTGTGAGCGCAACGGGACCTCGGACTCCTGCTTGAGCCGGGCGACGACGTCGACGGCGTCACCGCTCACGACGGTCGCGTTCGGCCAGTCGAGAGGACCGTGCAGGGTGGTCGACACGATCGTCGCCGGCAGGCTCCTCATCCGGGTGACCCACGGGTCACGCACCGACTCCTCGGTGCCCGAGGCAAGCAGCTGTGTGAACGCCCGATAGGTGTTGGCGCCGAAGACCATCCGCTGCTCCACCTCGTACAGGGCGAGGCGGTGGTCGAGCAGTTCGGGGCCTTGCTTGCCCCAGTAGCCGCCCCAGTCGCCGCCGCTGACACTGCCGTAGCCGTCGAGGCTGGCAAAGACGTCGAACGTGTACGTGACGGTCATGATGCTCTCCTCGGGTGCGGTGGATCGGGTGCGTGAATACAGACGGGAAATCACAGCGAAACTCATCGCCGTTCGCCTCCGTCGATCTCGCGGCGCCCTCGGGTTGAGTGCACCATTCTCCACGGACACCTCGAGAGGGACGACACCCTTCCGCCAGGGTCCGAGTCCCGAGGCGACGACTGTCGTTGCCAGCACCCTGCGGCTCCGGCCACGACGACGCTCGAACCGCGACCAGATGGGAAACGTCGGGCACACCCGAGCGGCGGATACGAGCCGACCACCCACGCCGTGGCGGCGCCCCAATGCACCGAACCTGGCCGCCGCTTGGCTCCACCCCTACCCTACGACGCCCGGCCGAAATCGTGGCCCAATACCACTGCTGCAGTTGCCAACCCGACGACCGGGCCGTCGTCTTCGCCTGCACCGTCTGCGGCGAGGGGCCCATCCTCGCCGGCGAACTCGCCGCTGCTGCCGGCGACGGCCTGCCCGAGCCTGTACAGCGATGGCTCCCCACAACCAGGTGACACGACGTCCACGCTGCTGTGTCCCGATCACGTGGGACGGGACACAGCGGCACTGGCTGAGTCGTGTACCGGACGGTACGGGTCCTGCGGGGCGGGTGATCACTTGAACCGAACCCTTCAAACCAGGACCCGGCCTGCGCCCGCCTACGCGCTCGAACGGTCGGGCCGGCAGACCGAGGCATTCGACCCTGTATGGACGCGGACTGCAGCAATCGTCCAACAGTCCGTTGGATGGTTGCCGTCGGGGCGTGTCACAGTCCTACTCGACAAGCGCGATGATCGCGATGAACGCAACTGGTTGGTTCCCAACGTCCTCACCACCCAGATCTTCGGGGGCCTGCACCGCAGGTTGCGCCACTGTCCAGGAGCTAACGTGCGACGTTACTCGGGGGCGGTAGCCACCATCAATGCCGAACCGACCGTCCTGCACCGGTGCGGTCAGTCAGGACAGACATCGGGGCCGGGGCGTGCACAGTGTCGCATCGGTCGATCGGCCGGCAGCGGACGAGTGTCCAGTCGTGCGGCGGCCGTATACCCCTGCCGGATCCGCCCCCCCGGTCGAGATGGTCGGCCAGGAGAAACACCCGAGCACCTCTCGGCGATATTCAGGGCAGGTCGGGGAAATCTCCCAGAATCCACGAGGTGAAATCACATGATGGGTAGCGACGGCGGCTCGGTCGGAGTCGACTTCAACCTGGCACTCCAGGCGTTCCTCAAGTGGCTGAGCGTCATGTTCGGCATCGGCGGAGGGATCGGGATCAGCTGACAGAAGGAATCGGTACCGAAAACTGAAATGCAAAGAATGGCTTCCGAACGTCCCGGAGGTCATTCTTGTTGCGCCACAACAGCCGATCCATACACGCCTACGTGGGACGTATCGCGCTTAGCGGGAATATTTTTCAGGAAGTTCGCATTCGTCATCCGGTGTCCCGCTCAGACCGAACCGGCCATCCCGGCCGTGGCGGCTCGAATGGGGATGTTTGCGGAGAAGTCGGGGAACCCCTGTCGGTTTGCTGAGAATCGTCAGGAGCGCACCGTCGAATGGAGGCCCGATGCAGAGCGGTGAGAACACAGTGGCCGCCGAGAAGGCCGACATTCTGGCCCGGGTGTGTGCCGCACTCGGCGGCGACTTCTCCGGTGCTTCGACGGGATGGGACGGACTCGCCGAATGGTTCGTATGCCATCTCGAACACCACTCGGGGCTCGCTCGGGATCCGTACCTGGGAAGGTGGCTACGGGCGACCAGGGCTGTCCAGGAGGAACTTGGCCGGTCTTGACCCCCAGACGACCAAGGCATTGGTTGACGTACTTCCGGCTGTCGGCCGGGTCCGGTGACGACCGGTTCCCGTACCGCGCCGACTCTCCGCGACTACGAGGGCTGTTCCTCACTCGCCAGGCGCGGTGCGCGTGCTGACCGGCGGCAGAGTGGGCACGGTCCACGGTGGGTTTCGGGCAGCCGTCGCAGATCTGCGCCGAGAGAGGGTTGCCCAGCGCAATCACTTCGACGATGCGGAACTCCTATCCTGCCCGGCATGCTCATCGCCGCGGCGGCCGTTGCTCTCGTGTTGACCCTGTTGCTGTTGATGATGATGTAGCGCCGGGGGCGCCGTGGATCCAGGGTGTCCGGTGTGGGGTGAGACATTCTCATGTTGCCCAGACAGGAACAGCACCTGATCGATCTGGCTCCGCGACTTCATCCCGCTGCTCGTCGAACGACATGCCGACAGGGAACTCGGCATCGTTCCGCCGGCCCGGCGATAGACACCCGGCGGTTGCGGGCCGGGCCGTGTAGGCGACCCTGCAGCACCGAGCTGTAGCGCACTCTCGTACCCCGTCCGGGTGCCGGCGTTCGCCGCGGCTGGATGCCAGCGTCCAGTGCTCGTATCAGACGCCGGCGTACAACGACGATTCTCGAACTCGACAGACCCACTCGCCGCGGTATCCCACCGCTACGCGGGTGCCACCTCGATGCGGCGGGTGGCCACCGTTCGTGGTCGGCCGCTGGAAACGTCGGCCTGACGGGCAGCGTCCGCCGGGCGGCATGTCGAGGCATCCGGACAGCGCATGCCTTGAAGCCCCACATCTGCCCGACCGACCTACGAGTCACGGGTGCCCAAGGCGCCCAAGGTGTTTCCGCGGGACGGTGTCGAACGTGTCGGCCGGGATCGGTGGCTCGTGTTTCCGGTGTCGGTGTGGGGGTAGTCGAGGGCGGGAGTCCGCGCGACTCGAGGTCGAGCGCCGTGTCGCGGGACTCGACGGCAAGGAGAAATCGACCATGAAGTCCGAAACGAAAACGGCTCTGGCAGCGGGCGTGGGCGCGGGATACGTCCTGGGCCGGACCCACAGGATGAAGCTGGCGTTGATGCTCGCCGGCGGTGCGCTCACCGGGCGGCTGCCCACCGGACCGGGCGGGCTGATGAAACAGGCCACGGGCGCACTCGGTTCCTCGACCGAGCTCGGCAGGCTCACCGAGTCCGTCCGCGGCGAACTCGCCGGCGCGGCCCGCGCTGCCGCGGTGGCGGCCGCGGCGAATCGAATCGACGCATTGAGCGACCGACTGCAACACCGCGGCCCGGCATCGACGGACCCGGGGCACGCGGACGACGAGAAGCATCGGCGGAAGAACCGCCCGCGGAGGAAAGCACCACCTCCGGCGGAGGATCGGGAAGACGAGTTCGACGACGACGTCGGGTACGAGGACGACCACGAACCCGAGGACGACGACTACGACTACGAGGACGAGCAGGACGAGGACGAGCAGGCCGGTGGGACCGGATCCGGTCGCCGCCGAACATCGGCCGAGCGTTCATCCGGACGTCCCCGGACCCGGGCACGGTCGGACGAGGATCCGGAGCCGGCGCCGCCGCGGCGTCCGGGGCGTTCCGAGAGCCGCACAGCGGCGCGCGCGCCCGTGCGTCGTCGCTCAGGAAGGCCGCAGTGATGACCGGGGCCGTCGAACGGGCGACCGGCAGGCTCGGGAAGGTCGCCAAGGATGCCGTGGGCACGGTGGGTGCAGCAGCGACGGACACCGTCGGGGCGGTCGGTGACACGGGCAGGTCCGCCGTGGGTTCGGCGATCGATCTCGGGCCGCTGCAGCAGTCCTTGGGGCTGCTGGCGGGGACGGTGGCCGACCGTGCGGTGTCGACGCTGACCAACAAGGTCGGTGGCGTGACCGAGCGGTTGTCCGAGTACGCCGAGGGGTCCGGAGGCACCCTGCTCGCCGCCGTGACCGGCGCGAGAAAGCTCGCCGAAGGCAAGTCGCCGCTGTCCGCCGTGATGAGTGCCGGCCTGGTGAGTGTGAAGGATCTGGCGGCTCGCACGATCGAGAACGTCAAGGACTTGCTCACCGGAGGGAAGGGGAAAGGTAAGAGCGGCAAGAAGTTCAAGCTCACCAACATAGTCGAGCAGATCGACGTCGGGGTGCCGGTGCAGCTCGCGTACGACCAGTGGACGCAGTTCGGTCAGTTCCCGACCTTCATGAAGAAGGTCGAGCGGGTCGAGCAGGTGTCGGACGAGAAACTCGCCTGGACGGCCAAGGTGTTCTGGTCCCGCCGGACCTGGCAGTCCACGATCGTCGACCAGGTCCCCGACGAACACATCATCTGGCGTTCACGCGGCGCCAAGGGATACATCAACGGGGCGGTGACCTTCCACGAGCTCGCCCCCTCGCTCACCCGCATCGTCGTGGTCCTCGAATACCACCCCCACGGTGTGTTCGAGAAGACCGGGAACATCTGGCGCGCCCAGGGCCGCCGGGCACGACTGGAACTCAAGCACTTCCAGCGCCACATGATGACGCACACCGCCCTGCACCCGGAAGAGGTGGGCTGGCGCGGCGAGATCCACGACGGCAAGGTCGTCGAGACCGCACCCGAGGAGGGTGACGGCGACGACACCGACGACCGGGACACCGACGACCGGGACACCGACGACCGGGACACCGACGATCGCGTCACCGACGACCGGGACACCGACGATCGCGTCACCGACGGTCGCGTCACGGGCGAGGATGGCGACGATTCCGGGGAACCGCCGCGCCGTCGCCACCGCGGACCCGCGCGCGTCGAGGGGCACAGCACATCCGGGAACGCCGCTGACCGGCGCGGATCCGGCAGGCGCGAATCACCCCGGAAACAACAAGGACACAAGACAAGGGAGCATCAACGATGACGATTGCAACGCAGGGCGGCGGCGGCGGAGGACTCGGACGGCCGAGTTCCTCCGGCCTGGCCGACGTCATCGACACGATCCTCGACAAGGGACTGGTGATCGACGCGTTCGTGCGCGTCTCGCTCGTCGGCATCGAACTGGTGACGATCGACGCCCGGGTGGTCATCGCCAGTGTCGACACCTACCTGAGGTTCGCCGAGGCGGCGAACCGACTCGAGATGTCCAAGAGCGAGCCGGTCGGCCTGCCCGGTCTGGTCGGTGGACTCGTCGAGGGCGGCGCGAAACACAAGACGAAAGGAGCGCTCGAGGCCGCGGGTGAGAAGGTCGCCGGTTTCCTCGGTGAGGTCCAGGACAAACGCGAGCAGGCCGACCGGACGCCGAGGCGGGGGCAACAACGATGACCAGGCCCGACGACACCGACACCGGCTCGGGGACCGCGACCTACGTGTACGGCATCGTGCCCGCGGACGTCGAGACGAACCCGGACGTATCCGGTGTGGGAGATCCCCCCGGCCAGGTGACGACCGTACGTCACAACGACATCGCCGCGCTGGTCAGTGAAGTGCCCGTCGAACGTCCGCTCGGCACACCCGACGACCTGCAGGCCCACGCCCGCCTGCTGGACGGGTCGGCCGCAGTGACACCGGTGCTGCCGCTGCGCTTCGGGACCGTGATGACCGACCACGATGCGGTGACCAGCGAACTGCTCGCCCCTCACCACGACCAGTTCCGTTCCACCCTCGACGAATTGGAGGGACACGCACAGTACGTGCTCCGGTTCCGCTACGTCCAGGACGCCATCGTGAACGAGATCCTCGACGACAGCGCCGACGCCGCTGCCCTACGTGAGCGGATCCGCGACAAGCCACCGGAGGCCACCCGCACGGAACGTATCGCTCTCGGTGAACTGATCAGCCATGCCGTCGAGGCCAAACGCCACGCGGACACCGCTGCGGTGCTCGGCGCGATCGAACCGATCGCGCATGCGGTCACCACACGACCGCCGACCGACGACTACGACGCCGCGCACCTGGCCGTGCTCCTCGACCTGGCCGCCGAAGACGATCTGGAGAAGACCGTCGACGGTCTCGCACGCCAGTGGGCCGACCGCACCGAGGTGCGGGTGTTGGGCCCGATGGCGGCCTACGACTTCGTGATGACCAGCGCACCCACGCCCGAACAGTGAGCGCCGAGGGTGCGACACCGCCGAGAGGGGTCCGCCGGCGCCGTCACATCCCCTTCCACAGGGGTTTGACGGCGCCGTGCGGGGGAACCCCGCGGACCCACGAGGGCAAGCACGCCCTCCGGGGGCGCGTCCGGCACGAACAGTCGGACGGAAAGGCAGGCGACGACATGGGTCTCTTCTCCGCAATCCTGGGACTTCCACTCGCACCGCTGCGTGGTGTCATCTGGCTCGGCGAGGTGATACAGCAGCGGGTCGAGCAGCAAATGACCGACCCCACCGTCATAAGACGAGAACTCGAAGCCATCGACGAGAAGGCCCGGGCCGGCGAGCTGTCACCCGAAGAGCAACGCGCCGCCCAGAGCCAAGTGCTGGGGCGCCTCATTCCCCAACCCGCCACTCCCGCTCCCCCCGCGGACGAGCGGTCCCCCGGCGACGACTGACCCGCCCCGTCACCGTTCCGGCCCGCCCGGCGGCGGTCACTGGCGGCGGTGCAGGGGCATGGACCCGTCCACCGGTATCACTCCAGACAGTGGCGCCGACGCAGCATCTCGCGGCGTTCACGCATGCCGATCGTCTCGATTCGGGCCCTGGTCTGCAGGTGCTGTCGCGTCCGCCGCCGATCCCGAGCCACTTCAAACCGCGCGGGTGCGGTGCGGGCATACAGCGCCCGAGCCCGCTCCGCGGCGAGGTCATCGCGTAAGACGTGGGCGGCAGCCCTGTCGCAGCCCACGAGGGCCTGCTCGTAGAGCAGACGCAACGGTGCCGTCGGGTCGAGCCGATGCACGCCGACCTGATCGATCACCTCCAACGGGACACGCGCCGTCCGGTATCCGAACCGTGCCATCACGCGCACACACCCCAGCACCATCGGTACCGCTGACATTGCCGTGGTCACGGCACGAGGAACAGCAGCAAGGCCACCACGAGCATCATCGTCGCGGCCACCGCGAGCATGTCCGGCAGCAACCCGAATTCGGAGTCGTGAAACGGATTCTGCACCGATGATCACCTCACACTTCCGGGCCTCGATCTGAAGATACTCCTGGATAGTGTGTGCAACACACGCCGAGCGAAACAGGCTTCCCGGCAGGTGACGGGCCACCCCGCAGCCCGGACCGACCTGCATATCCCCGCGGGTTTTCGCCGCGGACGCCGGGGGAACAGCCGGGAGTGGAGGAACCGACACGAGGCCGATGGGACACCCCAGATCACGGAGCTCCCGACGAGGTGAGAACAATGGCAACAACACGATCAACCTGCGCGCGGCCGCCGTGGCAGCGGCAGTCACTCCCGCGCTGATGCTCGCGGCGCCGACGGCTACCGCGTCGCCAGCAGTGAGCGCCGGGGCCGCTGGCGAAGTGTCGGTATCGGTTCCGGCAGGAGAGAACTGGAGCTGCGTCGGCGTAGGTTCGACCTTCGGCATCCGCGCCGGCGCATTCGGAGTCGGCGTCGGCAAGATCGGCGGATTCGCCAAGGGAAACGTGACCGTCCTCTGCCTCGGCACCGCGGCGCCGTTCGTCATCGTCGCCACGGTATCCGTCAAGTAGCGTCGGCGGGCACATCTCCGCTGGGACATCGCCTTTCGACAATCCGCGCGGCAACACCATCACACTGTCCGGCAGCCACCGCCCACTCCACGACGACACAGTGACCGCCTCACGTGACCGACCTGGTTGGCCACGTCCAACACCCTTGACGTCACGAGCCCACCACCCCTCGTAGGTGAACGTGACTCCCGGCTGCTCGGTAGCGGGACGTGCACCATGACTCCCGGCTGCACCGGGACCCATCTGACTGCCGGTGCGGCCTGCGCCGCACCGGCAGCACCGATCAGCAGTCCTGCTGCGGCTGTCGAGATCACGAGTTGTCGTATGCACTCACCCATCTGGGTTCCTTCCCCTGTCCGGGCGAGATCGAGTATCCGCTCACGGAACGGACGCAGCTCCTCATCCTCGGTTCCACTCATACGGCGATCAATCTTGATTCAGGCAGCTGGTACGCCGTCGCCGAGACGCCGCGCACTGTCTTCAGGTATCACTGTCTGAGCGTTAACGCCCGGCCTCTGCCCTCGATAACCCCCGTGCGGTGTTCGCCTCGCCGAGGCACGAGCACCACGCGCGGCCCGGATGTGTCCCCTCGACGCACACCCGGCCGGGATCAATACCCGCGGGGTTCCTTCCCCCGAATCCGGGCCGGTGATCGAGTTCGAGCTCGTCGGGTTCGCCGCCTGATGATCAGACATGCCGTCTGTATAGGGACACGGCCCACACACACGCCCGCGGCCTGTATCTCACAGGACGATGGGACCGGGCGACGTCGGTCATCGGCTGCTCCAGCGGCGGGCAGATCACCAAGGCGTACGGGTAGGCGACCCCGCTGATGAGGTAGGGCGCGAGGGCCAGGCCGCTTGGCCTGGTCAGTCCGAACGGCAGCGCGGGAGGAGAACGACGTCGCATAATCGGCGTTACCCGCACTCAAGCTGATTTTGACTACCGTAATGTCGTGCCCGGTTCGGTTGGTCAGCACGCCACTGTAAGTGAACCTTTGAACAACCCCACCCTGAGGGACTTCCACTTACACGATGGGTCGATGGGTCGACAATTCTGCAAGGTCATGAAACCCTTTGGATACCAAGAAGTATTCCCCGTGGATCCCTGGGGCAATTCGAGAATTCTGTTCCCGAAGAAGAGATATTCCGTTCGCTAAAGTTATGGACAGTCGTAGGCGAGGGTGGCGATATTTATCCATCGGGACCTTCTCGAGAGCATTAGATTGATTCTTGATTTCCAAAAGAGCCAAGTATTCGCAACCGTGGAGCAGGCCACCGTTAGTGCGAGGAAGAAGGAAGGCAATCCCAAGAATATTGCCCACCCGCCGCCTGAAACCCTAAGCATCAGGAGTGCACTGGTTGTAGGCGAAATTATCAACCAGCCGACGGCAATTGCTATATCGCCCGATGTCCCGCCGAAGACGACGTCAGGGCGCCGTTCAGTCCAGGTCGGGGTGCGCCTCGTGCGTCTGCTGCTCGACTCGGCGCCATGCACCGGGAACGGGCTTGGGGAAGTTCACCTCGTCGCCGACCATCGCGGACTGTAGCACCGCGTGGGCCTCGTCGATGTCCTCGATGAGCCTCTCCGCCAGTTCCTTCTCGGCGGCGTAGTACCGTTCGGACCAGCGCAGCGCGATCACCGAGTACGCCCAGGCCGGCTGTTCCGCGGCGCCCGACGCGTCGGCGGAGGCGCGGCGTTGCATTTTCTCCACGTACGCGATGTGCTCGCGCAGGATCTCCTTGAGCCGCTCCGGCTCGTTCAGGTGACCAAGCCAGATACGAAGCATCACACCGTGTTTGAGTATCGGCGGGTCAATCGGTGCCTCGTTGGCCCACCGGCTGACGGCGGTGGTGCCCGCCTCGGTGATCGTGTAGAGCCGGCGGCCGCGGACCCCGTTGTCGTGTTTGACGCGGGAGGTGACGAGGCCGTGCTTCTCGAGTTTCTTGAGCTCCGTGTACACCTGGCTGAACGACGGGCTCCAGTAGAAGAAGCGGATCGACCAGTCGGCCCACTTCTTCAGTTCGTAGCCCGAGAGCTCCTCGCCGAAGGCGAGCATGCCGAGAACCGCCCAGCTCGTCGCCGGGAGGGCGGGCAGCTCGGACTCGGGAGCCGATTCGGGCGAGGACACAGACAAATGCTAGCAATCGGTCATCCGTCGACTGCAGAGTCGACGCCCACTGACCGGGATCGGGGGTGGCATAGTGCCTGGTGGCGCCAGATCCTGTTGGGGCCCGTTCTCGTCAGGAGGAAACACATGAGCGCAAAGCCCACCGCAGTCGCCGACCACGCCGAGCTGTCCGGTCCCGACGCCGCGACTCTGCGCCAGGTCATGAGCCACTTCTGCACCGGCGTGGCGGTCATCACCGCCCACGACGGTGAGCGCCCGCTCGGCTTCACCTGTCAGTCGGTCGTCTCGCTCTCCCTCGAACCGCCGTTCGTGTCCTTCTGCCCGACCAAGACGTCGACGAGCTGGCCGCTGCTGCGGGACGCCAGGAACCTGTGCATCAACGTCCTCGCCCACGATCAGAAGGACATCTGCTCGGCGTTCGCCGTCAGCGGCGCGGACAAGTTCGCGGGCGTGTCCTGGTCACCTGCCCCCAACGGTGCGCCCGCCATCGCCGGCACCCTCGCCCGCATCGACGCGACGCTCGAGGTCGAGCACGACGCCGGCGACCACACCATCGTCATCGCCCGCATCACCGACCTGACGGCCGACGTCGACCGCAAGCCGCTGCTGTTCTTCAAGGGCGGCTTCGGCGACTTCGCCGCGCACTGACCAACACCGCACGAGGTCGTACATCCCGCCCCGAGGTCACCGACCGCCGAGAGCGCGCAGGGCGGGGCGGGACGCCTTGCCCGACGGCGTCCGGGGCATCTCGTCGAGCAGGATCACCGCCGTCGGCACCTTGTACCCGGACAGCAGCTCCCTGCAGTGGTCACGCAGGGTGCAACCGTCGACCGGTGCGATCGGCACGACGTACGCGACGGGGCGCCGGCCCAGCCGCTCGTCGGGCACGCCGAGCACCGCGACCTCCCCGACCGCCGGGTGGGCCGCCAGCACCGACTCGATCTCCGCGGGATAGACGTTGAACCCGCCGACGACGAACATCTCCCCGATCCGGTCCACCACCCGCAGGGCGCCGTCGTCGTCGAGCACCCCGATGTCGCCGGTGTGCAACCAGCCGTCGGCGTCGAGGACGCGCGCGGTCGCGTCCGCGTCGTCGAGGTAACCGGACATCACGTTGAACCCGCGCACCAGCACCTCCCCGGCGCGTCCGGGTCCGACGTCGCGGCCGGATCCGTCGACGGTCCGCATCTCGATCCCGGGCAGCGCGGGTGCGGCCAGGCCGTCCGGGCCGCCCGGGTGGGGTCGCTGTGCGGTCACCGTGCCCGCGGCTTCGGTGAGTCCGTATCCCGTTGCCACCGAACCTATTCCGAGAAACATCCGGATTCGGTCCAGCAGTTCGGCGGTCACCGTCGCGGCACCGGTCACGGCGAGGCGCGGTGCGGGATCGAACGGCGGTGCGGTGCCGTCCCCGATCAGGTCCGTGAACAGGGTCGGCGGACCCGAGACGACGGTGATCCGCTCTGCTTCGACGAGACCGCGCACCGCGGCCGCGTCGAACACGTCCACCGCCACGTAGCACCCGCCGACCGCCAGGGCGGCGAGCAACCCCGCGTTCAGTCCGAACGAGTGCGACAGCGGATTGACGCCGAGCAGCCGGTCGGATCCGTCGATCCCCAGCCGCTCCCCCAGGTCGCGGTACACCCGCACCAGCTGGCCGTGCCGCAACACCACGCCCTTCGGGGTCCCTGTCGACCCGGACGTCGACATCACGTAGGCGACATCCCCCGCGGCGGCGGCGCGGTGCCGGTCCAGCCGGCGCAGGTCGAGGGCGCGCGGATCGTCGCCCGAGGCGACGAAACCGTCCCACCCCGCGTCCGGGTCCCGGTGCAGGTCCACGACACCGCGCAGGTCCGGCAGGTCGCGAAACGGTGCGTCCGCGGCCGGCGGACCGGCCGCGGCGCGCAGCAGTCCGGTGTAGTCGGTGTCGAGAAAACCGTTGTCGAGGAACAACTGTCGGACCCGCGTCCGCCGCAGGATCTCGGCCGCTTCATGCCCGCGGGCGCGGGTGTTGATCGGTACGACCACGGCACCGATCGAATGGGCACCGAGCACCACCACCGTCCAGCGCACGGAGTTGGGTGCCCAGAGTGCGATCCGGTCGCCGTGCTCGATCCCCGCGGCGATCATCGCCCGGCCGGCGCGGTGGGCCGCTGCGGCCAACTGCCGGTACGTCAGCCGTTCGCTCGTGTCCACGACGGCTTCCCTGTCCGTGTGCGTCCGCGCCGACTCGGACAGGATCGACCACACGGTCTGGGGCTCCGGTACGGGTGAGGTCACGGCCGGACGGTACCCCACGGATCACGACTCGGATGCGTGTCCCGCTCGGCGGGAGAAGCCGGGCGCAGGGCCCCGGTTACGTGGCTACCGTCACACCGCACGAACCCCGACACCCTGGAGTTGACCATGGCCTCCGAAGACGACATCCGTTCCGCGGTCACCGCGTACCTGGCCGCAGTCGGCGGCGGTACGTCCGCCGACGTCGCGGCCCTCTACGCCGACGACGCGACCCTCGAGGACCCGGTCGGCGCCGAACCGAAGGTCGGGAGGGAGGCGATCGAGAAGTTCTACGCGGCCCTCGACGCCGTCCGCAACCGCACCGAACTGCTCGCCGTGAAGGTGGCGGGCAACACCGCGGCGTTCCACTTCCGGGTGGTCACCGAGACCGGCGAGCAGACGATCACCATCGAACCCATCGACGTCATGACGTTCGACGACCAGGCACGCATCACCAGCATGCGTGCCGTCTGGTCGCCGTCCGACATGGTCGTGTCCTGAACAGGAGCCGATCGTGAGCACGAACGAAACCTGGGACCATGAAGTCGATTTCGTCGTCGTTGGCAGCGGATGCGGTGGTCTGACCGCGGCCCTGGCAGCGCGCAAGGGCGGTCTCGAGACACTGATCGTGGAAAAGGCGTCGGTCTACGGCGGCACCACCGCCCTGTCCGGTGGCGGCATCTGGATCCCGAACAACCCGACCCTGCGACGTGAGGGCCTCGCCGACAGCAGGCAGGACGTGCGCCGCTACCTCGACGCCGTCGTCGGCGACCGCGTGCCCTCGGCGAACATCGACGCGTTCATCGACCATGGGCCCGCGATGATGGAGTTCCTGGAGTCCACCGGACCGCATCTGCGGTTCCAGTGGTGCACCGACTACTCGGACTACCACCCCGAGAAGCCGGGCGGCCGGGCCCGCGGCCGATCCGTGGAACCGCTGCCGTTCGACCTGAAGCTGCTCGGCGACGACGAGAAGTTGCTGCGTCCGGCCGCGCTCGCGACCCCGGCCGGGCTGTACATCACCTCCAAGGAGTTCGTGAAGCTGAACATGGTGATGCGGACGTGGGCGGGTCGCCGTGCGGCGCTCGCCACCGGTTGGCGCGCCGTCAAGAGCGTCCTGCTGCGTCGGCACATGGAAACGCTCGGTCAGGCCCTGATCGGACGGCTCCGGCTCGCGGTCAAGGAGGCCGGGGTTCCGCTGTGGCTGGACAGCCCGATGCGCGAACTCGTCACGGACGACACGGGCGCGGTCCGCGGTCTGCTCGTCCGCAAGGGCGGAACCGACGTGCGGATCCGGGCCCGGCGCGGCGTTCTGCTCGCCAGCGGTGGATTCGAGCAGAGCACGCAGATGCGCAAGCAGTACCTGCGCGAGGGCGGGAAGGACAACTACAGCGCCGGGTCCGTCGACAACACCGGAGACGGCATCGTCGCCGGTGAGAAGGTCGGCGCCGCACTCGATCTGATGGACGACGCCTGGTGGATGCCGTCGTTCCGCAGGCCGGACGGGATCATGCACGTCCTGGTGTCGGAGCGGTCCATTCCGCGGTCGATCATCGTCGACCAGTCCGGTCGCCGGTTCACCAACGAGGCCGCCCCGTACGTGACGTTCGTCCACGAGCAGATCGCCGGCAGGCACGATCCGGTCTGGTTCGTCTTCGACGGAAAGGCGAAGAACCGCTACCAGTTCGGTGGGGTGATGCCCGGTCAGAAGTTCCCGCAGTCGTGGTTCGAGTCCGGCCTGATGCATCGTGCGGACTCGATCGAGCAGCTGGCCACCGACATCGGCGTACCGCCGTCGCAGTTGTCGGAGACGGTGTCCCGGTTCAACGGATTCGCGCGAAGCGGACGGGACGCGGACTTCGGCCGCGGCGACAGCGCCTACGACAACTACTACGGCGACCCGACGCTCCCGTCCCCGACGATGGACGTGATCGACTCCGGTCCGTTCTACGCGGTCCGGATGCAGGTCGGCGACCTCGGGACGAAGGGTGGTCTGGCCTACAACGAGCACGCCCAGGTGCTGCGCGCCGACGGTTCCGTCGTCGACGGTCTCTACGCGACCGGCAACACGGCATCCGCCGTCATGGGCAACGACTACGCCGGCGCGGGTGCGACCATCGGACCCGCCATGGTCTTCGGTTACATCGGTGCCCGGCACGCCGCCGCCGGTTGACGCGGGAGATGTGTGATGCGTGAACTGAAGTGCGGTACGTGCGGCACTCGGGTGCTGGTGGAGAAGTACAGCCCCACGCACACCAGCGTGCAGTGGCAGGGCGACGCGCAGTCGTCGTGCCCGGAGTTCGCGCGGCGGGCGGCGCTCGGAGAGCCGAGCAGCGCGATCCCGACGTGCCACGCGTTGCGCGACTCCATCGAGCGGGCCGTGTACGACGGTGTGCTCGAAACCGATTCCCCTCGTAGCTATCCGGTGGCCGGCCGCCTCGGATAGCCGACCGTCCCGACCAGCCCGGTGACCCGGTGCCACATCCGTGGCGCCGGGTCGCTCTGCGTTCCGGGGTGGTTCGTCATCTTCCGTGTGGCACAACGTCCTTACTTCTGCTACCGGTCCGATGTGCCGTGTCACCACGGGTTGTGCCGAACTCGGCGGGCGGTCCCGGGTCGGTTCTCCCGCTGGGTGGACACGGTCATGGCGCAGCAGGGGTCGATGCCACTGTGATGTCGGTTACACAGGCGATCGCCTGGTGACACCGAACCCCCACCCACGTTCCCCCATCCTCGGACGAATGCCGTGGTGGGTGAATGCGAAAGGAACCGATGATGGTCGGTCACGCTCTTCCCGGCGGTACCACCGCCGACACCGCGCCACAGCGCTGGACCCCGCGGCTGGTGTTCTCGCTCGCCTCGATCGTGCTGCTGCTCGAGATGCTCGCGGTGAGCTACATGATGATCTCGATGGCACTGCCCGCCATCTCGGCCCACTACCAGACCACGCAGGGCGCCTGGCTGCTCACGTCGTTCCTGCTCGTCGGGGCGGTCACCGCGCCGCTCATCGGCAAGCTCGCGGACATGTACGGCAAGCGGCGCCTGCTGCTGGCCTGCGTCGGCATCGCCGTCGCGGGCTCGTTCCTCTCGGCCGTGGCGGGCAGCTACGCGATGCTGATCGCAGGACGCGCGCTGTCGGGTCTGCTCGTACCGTGCCTGTTCCTGAGCTACTCGCTCATCCGCGACGTCTTCCCCGCGAAAACCGTTGCCCTGGCCGTCAGCATCGCGACCAGCGGTATGGGCCTGATCGCCATTCCCGCGCCGTTCCTCACCGGCTGGCTGATCGACAACCACGGATTCCGCAGCATCTTCTGGTTCTTCGTCGTCGGCCTGGTGGTGCTGGCCGCGATGATCGTGGCGTCCACCGACGAGTCGCAGGTCCGACTGCGGTCGAGCATCGACCTGATCGGTGCCGTCCTCCTCGGGGCCGGCATCGCCGGAGTGCTCGTCGCCGTCAGCTTCGGGCCCACGTGGGGTTGGCGCAGCGGCGCGACCCTCGCGTACCTCGTCGGTGGCGTCGCCCTGCTCGTCGCGTGGTTCGTCTCGGCGCGGACGGTCCGCGAGCCGCTGATCGACCTCAACGTCCTCGGCAAGCGGCCGGTGCTGCTCACCGCGGTCGGCGCCGGATTCTGCTACGGCGCCAGCGGACTGTTCACGATCCTGCTGCCGATGCTCGCGATGACGCCGGCGATTCTCGGCCTCGGCTACGGATTCGGCGTCAGCGCTGAGGGATTCGCGATCTTCCAGGCGCCGATCGGCGGCATGGTCGTGGTCGGCGGCATCGTCGTCGGCATGTTCGTCGGGCGCGGTGTCCGCCCCCGACCGCTGATGGTCACCGGCATGCTCTGCATGGCCGCCGGCTTCGCCTGCGTCGCGATGGTTCACGACGACAAGGCGCTGCTGATCGCCTTCGCCGCGCTGTTCGGCACCGGCATGGGGATGGCGTACGCCTCGGTTCCGAACCTGCTGATCGAGGCCGTCCCGCCGCAACTGCAGGCGAGCACCGCCAGCATCGTCGGGGTGTTCCAGTCGGTGTTCCCGGCGGTGCTGCCGGTGATCGCGTTCACGGTGATGAACAACTCGTACATCGCACCCATCCCGCTCGAGCTCACTCAGGGCGCGATTCTCTACACCGACACCGGCTACCGGGTCGCGTTCCTCATCGGCGCCGCCGCCGCGGTGCTCGGTGCGCTGGTCGCGTTCGCGCTGCCGCGTCGCATCGAGCAGCTCGCCGTGCCCGCGGCCGACGGGACCGCCACCCCGGAACCATCGCTCGTCCGGGACTGATGCCGGCTCGGCGGCTCTGACATCGCGTCGGACGAATTTCAGAGGACCGTCAGAGGGCGGGCGGTACCGTCGCCGAGTCGAGCGCAGGATGTGCTCGGCGGGGAAGGGTACTCGAAGAGGCCGAACGAGGGTCGAGTCCACCTCGATCAGGGTCGACGCCCTGCGCAGGTTCGAATCCTGCCCCTTCCGCGCGATGACTCGACAGGCCGACGGCGGATTGGTGGGCCGTCGGCGACGCCGACACGAAAGGTCCAGCCGATGCTCGAGACAGTCTTCGTCGCGCCCTGTGACGCGCCCGTGGAAGTGGCCTGGGACTACTTCAGCGACCACCGCAACGCCGTGAAGTACATGCACGGCATGGTGAGCTACACACCCACGGGGCCGCTCGACAAGTGCGCCGGCGCGACCTTCGACGGTGCCATGAAGCTCGGTCCCTCCACGATGAAGTCGACCGTCGAAACAGTGACGTGGGAGGAGAACTCCCTGGCCGTGTACAAGTCGACCCAGGGTGTGAACCTCACGACGACATACCGATTCAGAAAGGTCGACGACGATCGCTGCGAGGTGGAGGTCGAGATGTTCTTCGAACTCCCCGGCGGTGTCGCAGGACGGGCGATGGAGAAGGCGATCGAACCGATCGTGCGATCCAACGCCAATCAGACGAGGGACAACATGACCCGCCTCGTCGGCGAGTACCACACGGAGATCAAGAATTCCGTCCAGCCCTAGACAGCACATCGTTTCACCGGTCCGAGGCCGGCCTCGTTCACCTGACGAGGCCGGCTTCGTCGTCGTCCGAGCGCGTCGTCTGAAAGGTGCCGTGTCGGAGGCTCACCGAAAAGTCAGCACCCGTGCGACACCATGCCCTCGGGTACCGCACCCCGGTGCGCCGCGTCCTCACGTTCCGTGAACGCACGGAAGAACCACATCGTGTGCACCGCCACTGCTGATCAACGGAAGGCTGCCCCATGACGGTCAACTACGAGCGGCTGCTCGCCACCGCGGTTCCGGATCCGATCGTGGAGGCGGATCGGTCCGGAACCGTCACCCCCAGCGGTGCCGACCGGCCGGCCGTCGCCGCGTCGGGGTTCCCGGCGCTCCAGAAGGAGGTTCGTGCGGCGGGTCTGCTCGACCTTCGCCGGGGCCACTACGCGGTGAAGATCGTCGTGAACCTGATGATGCTCGGAGCGGGGTGGGTGGCCTTCTTCGTCATCGGGCGCAGTTGGTGGCAGTTGGTGATCGCGCTGTTCATGGCGTTCTGCTACGTGCAGATCGGTCTCATCGGCCACGACGTCGGGCACCACCAGGTGACGCGTACCCGCAGGGGGCGGGAACTCCTCGGCTACCTGCACGGAAACCTGTTGCTGGGAGCGAGTTACGAGTGGTGGATCAACCATCACAATCGTCATCACAGCAATCCGAACCACATCGAACGTGACACCGACATCGTCAGGCGGAAGGCGATCTTCACCGCCGAGCAGGCCGAGGAACCGATGAGTGCAGCACGCCGGTTCGTCATCCGCCACCAGGAGAAGGTGTTCTTTCCGATGGCGATACTCGAGTCACTCGGTCTGCGGGTAGTGAGTTTCCGGGCCGTCACGATGCGCAGCGTTCGCCGTCCGCTGCTCGAGGGCGCACTGATCGCGGTGCACACGGTGCTGTACTTCACCGCTGTCTTCACGGTGCTCGGGCTGTGGACGGGGATGGCATTCGTCGCGGTCCATCACGGTGTCACCGGCCTGTACGGGGGCCTGATCTTCGCGCCGAACCACAAGGGCATGCCGGTCCGGTCCGACGAGGAGACCCTCGACTGGATGACCCGGCAGGTCGTGACGGCACGCAACGTGCGGGGCGGGCGCATCATCGACTACATCTACGGTGGACTGAACTACCAGATCGAGCACCACCTGTTCCCGTCCATGCCGCAGCCGAACCTGCGCAAGGTACATCCGATCGTGCTGAAGCACTGTGCGGCAGCGGGACTCCCGTGTCACGAGACGTCCGTTGTCGGAGCCTACGTCGAGATCGTCAAGCACCTGCGCAAGGTGCGGATCGAGGCCGAGCCACTGCTCCGGTGAGAAGACACTCCCCCGGCGGACCCGTCCGCCGGGGGAGTGCGTGTGTGCGATGTCAGATCGAGTTGGTCACCCGCAGCAGGGCCCACGCCAGCCGGGGACGAAACCACCCGTCGTAGGCCATGTACTCGGGAAGCGTCGCTTCCGGATACCACTTCAGCTTGTACTCGAGTTGCGTCGCCGACGGATAGACGAACGAGCCGTGTTCCCCGAGCAGCCCGACGATCCGGGTGATCGGCGCGGACGCGGTGGTCATCTCGTGGACCGGGTCGAGGCTGGTGAACGGGGTGAACCCGAAGTGCAGCCACTCGGCACCGCCCTCTCGGAACCGTTGGCATGCACTGAAATTGATCGCCTCCATCACCCCGGGCGGCGCGTCGGGGACACGGCGACTCAGGTCGTGCAGCCATCCGGGGCGCGAACCGTGGACCGGCGCGTAGGAGACGTACCCGACCGGCACACCGTCGACGGTGCCCAGGAACAGTCTGCGGTGTTCCTGCGCCGGCCCGCCGATCTCACCGACCAGGAACTGCAGTTCCCGGACGTGCCGTCCCTTCTGTCGCAGCCACACGCGATCGATCTGCTCGATCCGATCCGCATGTTCCGCCGCGTCGACCTCCGCTATCTCGAGGCCCGCTCGGGTGGCTCGGGAGATCTTGTTCCTCAGTCGCACGAAACGCTTGCCCCGCAGGGTCATCCCGGACAGCTCCACGGCGTACGAGGCGCCGATCTGGTTGACCCGCATTCCCCGCTCGGCGTACAGGGTGGCGTCGTCGTGCTGGAGCTGCAGGGCCAGCACGCGTCTGCGTCGTCGCCCGGCGGCGTCGAGGAACGCCTGGAGCAGGGCCGCGCGGTCGTCGGCCGCTGCGAAGGGACCGCCGAACTGGATCCAGCACCTCCCCACCTCGCGGTAGGCGATGAATCCGTCGAGGTGTGGAGCCGTGAACAGCTCGTTCCCCTGATTGAGTGCGAGAAACGCACTCGGGTTGTCGGCATGTCGGCTGATTGCCGAGAATGCGGCATTCCGTGCCTGATCCGGCACGGCTCGAGGTGAGGACACGGTCGATCACTCCGTCGTGGGCTGGGACTGGTGGTGCGACGAGAGTTGCGCGTCGTCCTGACACGGGCCCGACGCACTGCCCCGAACGCATCAGTCGAGCGTCAGAAGAGGTCCATACGCTCGCACCGACGAAAGCGAAGTCCTGGCCGGCCGGACAGGCACAGCAACGAATCACATGGGATCGGGTATGTCACTGACCAAGCTGGGTAACGAACTGTTGACCTACGGCAACTACGTCGGAGGAAAAGACGTCGAAAGCGACAAGTGGGTGCATGTGCTCTCGCCCCGTGCCGTGCTCGACGACTCCTTCAGCGCGCTGCGGACCAAGCGTGAGCTCGACCGCGGAGCACTCTCGGTGGACGATGCCGAACCGGGGCTGGTCGTCGGACGTGTCGCACTCGCCGACGATCGCACGGTCTCCGAGGCGCTGTCGGCCGCGGCGTCGGCGGCCGTCCAGTGGCGCACCTACCCCCGGTCGGTCCGGTTCGACGACACCCTCCCGCGGATCCACGAGCGTCTCCTCGAGTGCCGTGAACTCATCGTCGAACTGCTGACGTACGAGGGGCATCCACTCGAACTGGCGGAGTGGGAGTACTCCGGATGCCTCGAGAACACCTCGAAGCTGTCGGTGGACTTCCTGCGGACACAGCTGTGGAACGAGCACATCGCCGACGACGGGCGGCGCCGGATCGTCCGCCGGCAACCCGACGGTGTGGTGTGCGTCAATCCACCGGCGAACGCGCCGATGGCCAGCGTCCTGCTCGCGGCGCTGTCGCTCGCGGCGGGAAACGCGATGGTGATTCGAGCCCCGCGCACCGCGCCCCTGGGCGTCATGTGTGTGATGCGGGAACTCATCGCGGACGTACTCGGGGAGGTCGGCGCTCCCACAGGGACGGTGAACGTGCTCTGCGGAAACCCGGCGCCGCTGCTCAAGGCCTGGCTCGACAGTCCCCATGTCGACGACATCATGTACTTCGGCAGCGTCGAGCCGGGACTGAAGTTCGAGCAGAAGTGTGTGGCCGCAGGCAAGAAGCCCATCCTCGAACTCGCGGGCAACGACATCGTCACCGTGTGGTCGGATGCGAACCTCGACCATGCCGCGACGGCGATCAGCGAGAGCTTCTACGGTTCGGGACAGCTGTGCATGGTCCCGAACGTCGTCGTCGCACACCCGGCGATCGCCGACGACCTCATCGCGTTGGTGGCGGAGAAGGCCGAGGCCATGCGGCCCGGATATCCCGACGACGAGTCGACACGTCTGGCTCCCGTCCTGCGCCACGACGGGTTCAACGCGTTCGTCGCGGACGCGGTCGCCAAGGGCGCCACCGTGGTGACGGGTGGCGGCGGCATGCACCTCGACGGTACCCCGGGGGACACCGGATTCTTCCTGCAGCCCACGGTGATCCGTGTCGACGGTCTCGAGCGGGCCCGTGACGTCGACGCGGTACGCGAGGAGACCTTCTTCCCGCTCATCCCCGTCGTCGTCGCGGAGGACGCCGCCGACGACGTGCTCCTCGACACGATGATCGACTTCGTCAACTCGAACAGGTACGGCCTGCGGAACTCGTTGTGGGCAGGCAACGACACCACGATCGACCGCTACGTGACCGCCGTCGTCAACGCGGGACTGTTGAAGGTCAACGAATCTCACATCGCCTTCAGTGCACCGCTGCCCTCGCACGGCGGCACCGGTGTCACCGGCGGCGTCTTCGGCGAAGCGAACTACCCGATTCTGCGTACCACCCACCTACAGGGCGTGGCGATCACCGATCGCCCGCAACCGCCTCGGCACCGCTAGGAGAGCCACCATGCGAAGCCTCGACGATGCTCGCGACGTCTGCGAAGCGTATCTCCCGGGCCTCTTCGACGAACTGGACGCGACGCCGCTCCGTGATCTCGAGCGGCCCGGCAATCAGGGCCTGGACATCTTCCGGAAGTACGGCGGATCCGCGCTCGTGATTCCGGAGATCTACAGCGGGCTCGGCGCCGGTCCCGTCGACGCGATCCACGTCATGCGCGCGATCGCCTCACGTGCCCCCTCCCTCGCGGTGGCCACGGCAATGCACCACTTCTCGGTCGCCACGCTGTTCACCCTCGCCGACTGCCTGCGCTCGAGCGGCACCGAGTGGGCGATGCTCATGGGCATCGCCGAACAGGGTCTGCTGGTGGCGTCGGGATTCGCGGAAGGTAAACCGGGACAGGGAATCCTGTCGCCGTCCGTCCGAGGGTCGATCGCCGACGGCGGGTACGTCGTCAACGGATCCAAGAAGCCGTGCAGCATGGCGCGGTCGATGGACCTGCTGTCCGCCAGCACGGCGGTGACCGACGCGAACGGCGACACCGAGCTGATCCTCCTGCTCGTCCCGGCGGATTCCGACGGGCTGTCGGTACATCCCTTCTGGCAGAGCGACATTCTCGCAGGGGCGGAGAGCGACGAAGTCCGCCTCGTCGACGTGTTCGTCGACGAGCGGCTCGCGACCCGAGCGGAGTTCACCGACAGCGGCGAGGTGGATGCACTCCAGACCGTCGGCTTCATGTGGTTCGAGATGCTGATCTCCGCCTGCTACCTCGGGATGGCCAGTGGATTGGTCGAACGGGTCTTCGCCGCGGACCGGGTCGGCGCCGAGGCACGGGCGGCGATCGGTGTCCGGCTCGAGACGGCAACGCTGCTGTTGGAGCGGGTGGCGGCGTTGCTGGCCGACGGTGCCTGTGACGGCGCTGCCCTGACCAGGGCGATGATCGCCCGCTACGGCGCTCAGGACGCGATCAACGACGCCGTGGGCCGGGCCGTGGAAGCCCTGGGCGGGATCAGTTTCATCACCGATCCCGGCATCGCGTACCTGCAGTCGGCGACGCGCTGCCTGAGCTTCCATCCCCCGTCGCGTTCGTCCACCCACGGGACGCTCGCCGTGAGCCTGGCCGGCGGCAGCTTCGTACTGGATCGATGAGGCGGACGACATGACAACGGCGAGAACGACACCGGCGAGTTCGACAGCGGCCGGGGACGTCGACCGGATCTACCGGACCAACCTCAGCGCCGGGCGCGCGATGATCGCGGAGATGACCGGTGGCCACGTCGAGGTCGCCTCCGAAGGCGCGTGGGTCACGTCCGCCGACGGCGAGCGATTCCTCAACGCCGGCGGCTACGGGGTGTTCATCACCGGTGCGCGACACCCGATCGTCGAGGACGAGGTGATCAGGCAGTTGCGAACGCATCCGGTGGGTACCAGGATGTTCCTGGACCCCGTCGCGGCACGGGCAGCCGAGATGCTGTCCGCGTGTACTCCTGCGGGTCTCGAACGAATCCACTTCTGCGGTTCCGGAGCGGAAGCGACGGAGGCGGCGATCAAGATCGCACGCCTGCAGGGTCGGCGCAGGCTCGTCTCGATGTACGGCGGCTATCACGGCAAGACGATGGGAGCGCTGTCGCTGACCGCCCGCGCGGCGTACCAGAAGCCCTTCGAACCGCTGCTGCCCAGCGTCACCCACGTCACCTACTCGGACGTCGACGAACTCGAGGCCGAGCTACGCCGTCATCCCGGTGAGGTGTGTGTGATCGTCGAACCCGTGCAGGGCGAGGCCGGCGTGATCGTGCCCGAGCCGGGATACCTGCACACCGTGCGGGCACTGTGCACGCGATACGGTGCATTCCTGGTCGTCGACGAGATCCAGACCGGCCTCGGCCGTCTCGGGTCGTGGTGGGGGGTCGACCGCGAGGCCGTCGTTCCCGACATCCTGCTGTCCGGGAAGGCCCTCGGCGGCGGCATCCTTCCCGTCGCGGCGGCGATCTGCACCGACGAGGCGTTCGGGGTGCTCAACCGCGATCCGTTCCTGCACACCTCGACCTTCTCCGCCGCCCCCCTCGCGATGGCTGCGGTCTGCGGGGCACTGCGCGCAATCAAGGAGGACGACCTCGTCCTGCGTGCGCAGACGTTGGGGGCCATCCTGATTCCGGCCGTCACCCGGAGCCTGACCCGTCACCTGGGTCCGTTCGTCCGCGCCGTTCGTGGGCGGGGCCTGCTCATCGGCATCGAATTCTCCGAGCCGGGTATGGCGGGAGAAATGTTGGTGGAGTTGATCTCCAACAGGGTCATCGCCAACTTCTCGTTGAACTCGGACTCGGTTCTGAGGTTCACGCCCCCCGCGATCCTCACCGAACCGGACACCGAATTCCTGCTCGCCGCGCTGGACAACGCAGCGCACACGGTCGGCACCAGATATCAGCACAGTTAGGAACGCACACATGAGAACAGTGACTCTCGCGGTGGTCTCGCGGGGCTGCGACGCCGACGAAGCGTACCGGCGCGTCAGCGACTTCGAGCGGTATCCGCAACTCGTGGACGAGGTGCGCTCGATCACCGTGCAGGAGAGCACCGGTGGTGTGACCGCCAGCGACTGGGAGGTGTTCTTCCGCAACGGACCGCTGCGGTGGTCGGAAGTCGACTACTTCCAGCCCGAGATCCGCCGCATCACGTTCGAACAGACGGCGGGATACTTCGAGGTCTTCCGCGGCAACTGGCAGGTCGATCCGGTGCGCGACGGATGTGTCGTGAACTTCGAGGTGACCTTCGACTTCGGTATCCCGAGCCTGGTCGGGGTCCTGGAACCGATCGCGACCAAGGTCCTCAAGGAGGGGATCGCGCTGGCACTCCTGCAGCTGCTCGGCGACGCCGAGGTCGAGAACGATCCCCTGGTCAGCGGTGCGGTGGCGGCCAAGCTCGCCGAACTGTCGCTCGCCGAGACCGCCGCGACGCCCGCCGGGCCCGCGAGGAGACCGGACGCCCGCACGGAATCGGACGCCCGATGGACCATGTGAACCGGTACGACACCCGGAACACGTTCTGGCTGGTCCGTGCGGAGTACGCCCTTGCGTTGGCGATCGCCGTGGCGCTGTTCCTGTGCCATGTCCGTGACGTCAACTGGGTGGTCGCGGTCGCGCTGTTCCTCTACATCGACGTGATCGGCTACTTCCCCGGGGCCGTCGCCCACGCCAGATCGAAGACCGGCGAGATCTCGACCGTGTACTACGTTCTGTACAACACGATGCACAGCATGGTCACCCAGGCCGCCGTCGTGGGTGCGTGGGTGTACCTCCTGGGCTTCGAATGGGCGCTTCTGGTGATCCCGATTCACCTGTGCGGCGACAGGTTCCTCTTCGGAAACTTCCTCAAGCCGTTCGCCGATCCGTTCGAGCCGAAGCTCATTCCGGAATTCAAGGAGTTCGAGGAACGCAGAGCGCTCCGGGGGCGGGCCCGGATCCCCGCTCGACAAGCGCCGCCGCCAACCGTGGTGCCGGTGCCGTGACCGTCACCGACACCGCGACGCCGACGGCCCTCCTGCGCACGCTCGCCGACTGGGCCGCGCGACTGCGGTACGACGACATCCCTTCCACGACGAGGGAGCTCGCGCACAGTCAGATCGTGTCCAACATCGCCGCGGTGCGTGCATCGGCGCAGCATCCACTCGGCCGCCGGCTCGTGGCGGCATTCGGGCCACCCGACCAGCGGGATCCGAAGAACGCCGCATTCGTCCTCGCGGGACTGTCGATCCTGCTCGACTACGACGAGGTGTCCTACGTCGGTCATCTGTCGACCTCGGGGGTGAACGTGGCGATCGCCTACGCGGCGGAACTGGGTTCGAGTGGCCGGGACGTCGTGACCGCGGTCATCGCCGCGAACGAATGCGCCGCGCGTGTGACGGCGGCGACGATCCTGGGCCCGTTCTTCCGCGGGCAGACGAACACCCACTGTCACCTGGTGGGCGCCGCAGTCGCGCTGTTGAAGGCGAGGGCCGCGTCGCACGAGGAGTGGGTCGCCGGCCTGGGGCTGGCGCTGGGCATCCTTCCCACACCGGTTCACGACGCCGTCCTGGGCAGTGACCTGAAGGCGCTGACGGCTGCGTCCCCGGTCCGGATGGCCCTCGACGCGTGTGACGCTGCCGCTGCGGGGTTGACGGGCAGTGCGACGCTGCTCGACGGCCCGGACGGGTTGTTGGGCCAGTTGTCGAACGTGTACATGCCGGACGCGGTCGTAGCCGGCCTCGGCGAACGGTGGCACACGGACACGTTGGCCTTCAAGCGATTCCCCGCCAGTGCCTACGCGCAAGCGGCGTTGGAGTGCGCCGAGCGCATTCACCGGCGCACGGGTGGGATCGGTCCGTCCGACGTCACGGAGGTGCGTGTCCACGGGTCGATCCTGACCTGGTTGCTGGACCGGAAGGTGACCTCGCATCCCGACGGTCACACGAGAAGTGTGACGGCCGCGAACTTCTCGCTGCGATACGGCGTGGCGACGGTCCTGACGTGCGGCCGACTCCAGGTCGCGGACCTCACCTCCGAGCGGATCACCGACGAGGGGCGCGGGGAACTGGCGTCGAAGGTGGTGGTCGAGCACGACACGGAGCTGTCCGAGGCGATGGTTCGGGCCACCTCGCCCCTGGGCCAGGCATTGCGGCAGGCCGGACCCCGGGCGCTCGACTGGCCGGAGCTGACGGCACTCGGTGGCGACGATCTGGAGAGCAGGCTCCTCGCACTCGGCCCGGTCGAGTCGACGTTCGAGAACGCGACGATGGCGATCGGAGCCCGTGTCGAGGTGATCCTGGTCGACGGGACGGTGCTCACCGAGACCTGCGACGTGCCGACCGGCATGACCGGGCACACCACCCGGAGATCCCACCGGAGCCTGGTTGCCGAGAAGTTCACCGGAGTCGGTGGCGATCCGGCGACCGCCGAAAAGCTCGGCGCACTGGGACAACTCGATCCGACCTCGACCGCGGACACGCTCAGAGCCGCACTGGGAGCAGCATGATGACACCCGATCGTGGACGCCTCCTCGCCGACACCTCGACCGCCGGGGAGGACGTCGAATCCGCCACCGTCGAGCCCGACGTGCTGATCGTCGGCGCCGGGCTGGCCGGTATCGGGATGGCGATCACCCTGCTGAAGGAGGGGCGGCCCAACTTCGTCGTCCTCGAGAAGGCGTCCCGCATCGGCGGAACGTGGCGGGAGAACACCTATCCCGGCTGCGCGTGCGACGTCGCCAGCGTCATGTACTCGTACTCGTTCGCGCCGAACCCGTACTGGTCGCGGATGTACGCGGAGCAGCCGGAGATCCTCGACTACATCGATCGCGTCGCCCGCGAGTACTCCCTGGACTCGTACATCGAATTCGACACGGAGGCAGTGTCGTACGTCTTCGACGAGTTCACCGACCGGTGGCGAGTCGAGACGCGCGGCGGCAAGGTGTACGCACCGCGGGTGGTCGTGGCGGCACACGGGGCCCTGCACAATCCCGAGATCCCCCACTTCGACGGTGACGCCGATTTCCAGGGTGCGATGTTCCATTCGGCCCGGTGGGATGAGGGCGTCCGGCTCGAAGGCAAGAGGGTGGCCGTGATCGGTACGGGATCGAGTGCAGCGCAGTTCATTCCGAGGATCGCTGAGAGTGCCGCGCACGTCGAGGTGTTCCAGCGTACGGCGCACTGGGTGCTTCCCAAGGCGGATCGCCCGATCGGTCCGGTCGAGCGGTGGCTCTTCGCACGGGTTCCCTTCCTGCAGTTCGTGTACCGAAACGTCGCGTACTGGACGCACGAGGTTCCGGTGCTCGCCTTCATGAACCCGCGCCTGGTGAAGCTCCTGCGAGCGGCCGCTCTCCGGCATCTCCGGAAGCAGGTCCCGGATCCCGAGCTGCGGGAGAGGCTGACCCCGACCTACGAGATCGGCTGCAAGCGGATCCTGCTGTCGAACGACTACTTTCCGGCCCTGCAACGTGACAACGTGACCCTGGTCGCGCAGGGCGTCACGGATCTGACGTCGACGGGGGTCCGCACCGCCGACGGTGCGGTTCACGCCGCCGACGTGGTCATCCTGGGTACGGGCTTCTCGACGAACAATCGCTGCGCCGACGAGAACATCGTCGGGCGCGCAGGGGTGTCGATTCAGGAGGCGTGGCGCGACGGGATGCAGGCGTATCTGGGGACCACCGTCGCGGGATTCCCCAACATGTTCATGATCATGGGCCCCAATTCGGGTGGTGGGGCCCAATCAATTCTGTTCGTGATCGAAACCCAGATCAGGTACATCGTGCGGTGTCTGGACATGATGACCGCGCGCGGCGCCACCCGGCTCGAGGTTCGTGACGACGTGCAGCGCGACTTCAACTCCTGGCTGCACGGGCGACTCTCCAGGTCGGTGTGGAACGCGGGCGGGTGCACCAGCTGGTTTCTCGACCACACCGGACGCAACCGGCAGTCGTGGCCCGGGACGGGCACCAGCTACTGGCGACGGTTGCGCACACCGGATCCCGAGGCGTTCCGGCTGTCGTCCGCGACCGTGTCGGATCGCGGGTGACCCGATGAACGTGTGAAAGTGTTTTCAGGGCAAGCAGATTGCCGTTGCCCTGTGCTTCGACACCGGGCCGGGTCGATTGCGGCAACAGCTGAACGAATTGCCGAGCGCTGTGACTGATGTCTCAAGGCTGCCCAGCGGTTGTCTCGATGGCGCCCCCTGGTGCGCGCTAGACTCCGGTTCGCTCGATGCGGTGGGGGGAGCGTCCGGAGCAATCCGTCTTCCTGTCGTCATCGAGTGCGACGGCAAGAGGTGAACGACGACCACCGGTCGATCTGTACTCGGAAACAGGGGTTCGGAAACGACGAGCGGCTCCGCTGTGAGCAGTCGTCCTTTTCGTTGAGTCTTCCGGGTACGCACCTGCCGTCGTCCACCGGAAGTCGCACGCGTGTGCGACCAGGCGCCAAGGGGAGAGCTGCCATGAGGGACGGACGGTTTTCGATCAACATTCTCGGCCCGTTGCAGCCGAAGTACGGCGACGTCGAGCTGCGGCTTCCCGGACGGAAGTTGCGCGGCATCCTCGCGCTGCTCGCCGTGCGTGCCGGCGACGAGGTCCGACGCGACGAGCTGATCGAGGAACTCGATCTGATGCGCACCACGGGAAACGCGACGAATGCGCTGCACGCCCACATGACGAGGCTCCGCCGGTGGCTCAATGGGCACTGTGACAGGCAGTATCTGCTGCAATCCGTGAACAGCGGCTACCGCCTGAACGTCGACTACGCGGCCATCGACGCACTTCGGTTCAGGGCCCGCGTGGACCAGGCGCTGGCCTTGTGGCCGTCGGCGCCGTCGGTGGTCGAGACGATGCTCGACAACGCGTTGGGCCTGTGGCGCGGTGATGCACTGGTCGACACGTCCGACGGCCCGATTGCCGCGGCGGCAGCCGACGAACTGCACCAGATGCGCACCGCGGCACGTGAGGTCCTGCTCGACGCCTGGATCGTGCTGGGTCGCGATCAGCAGGCCATCGTCAACGCGCGGCGCTTCATCCTGAGCGAGCCGTTCAACGAGAGGATGCGGGCGCACCTGATCACGGCGCTGAAACGACAGGGACGCCACGCCGAGGCGTACGAGTCGTACTTCCAGGCCGAGAAGATCTTCAACGACGAACTGGGGATCAACCCGGGACGCAACCTGCGCGCAGCGCTCGTCGAGACGCACTGACCATGGACCTCACCATGAGGAGCGGCCGACCGCCCTGGCCCGGCGATCCCGGCAACCCCGACCGCGTCGTGGTCGACGGCGAAAGTGCGGGCCGACGTCACGATCGTCGGCGCCGGAATCACGGGGTTGTCCACCACCTCGTGTCTGGCCGAGCTGCGCCCGGACCTCGACATCGTGGTGATCGAGGCAGACACGGTGGCCGCCGGCGCGAGCGGCAGCGGGACCGGGCTCGTCGGACCGCGGATCGGCCCGGCGCTGCCCGCGCTGCGCCGGAAGCGGGGAGACGACATCGCTCGGGCGAGCTACCGCTGGTCGCAGGCCGCCGTCGAGCATGTCGTGGACACGATCGAGCGGGGCGCCATCGACTGCGGCCTCACCACGGGCACCCAACTCGTCGTGGCGGCCGATCGGCGCGGAGCGAAAGCCGTGCTCGCCGAGAGCATCGCCGCCCGAGCTCTCGGCCTGGACGTCGAGGTCGTGGCGGCGCGGAACCTGCCGGAGGCGGCCTCCCGCTATCTGGGTGGCCTGCGCTACGCTCCCGCCGCGACGGTCGATCCGGCCGGGTACACCCGTGGGCTGGCCACGTTGTGCGAGCGCCGCGGTGTCAGGATCTTCGAGCGCAGCCGCGTCGAGCGTGTCGAACCGGCAGGCCGTCCGACGCTCGTCGCCGGGCACGGGCGGGTGGTGGCCGGCCGAATTGTCCTGGCGGTGAACGCGTTCACCAGAAGTCTGGACGCCTCGTCGAACACGATCGCGCTGCGCGTGCAGGCCGGCGTCACCTGCGGACGGAGCCGCTCGTCGAGCACGGCGAACTGTCGCCCTACTACCGCCTGACACCGGACGGTCGCCTCGTGGTCGGCGGAGGGTCGGTCGGGCACGGACGGGACGACCCGCATGCCCGGGCGCGGGCATTTCTCGACGAGGCGGTGCGGTCACTGCATCCGACCCTGCACGAGCAGCGGATCGTCGCCACCTGGTCCGGTCCGATCGCCATGACCCGCGACGGGTTTCCGATCGTCGGGCGTCGACGAGACCACCCCGCGATCTTCCATGCGGGAGGATGCTGCGGTCACGGGATCGCGGTGTCGAGCTACAACGGCGCCTACCTGGCTCGGTGGATCGAGAACGGGCATCGGAACGACCTGACCGGCCAGCTTCCCTGGATCCGCTCGACCGGGCCGTGGATCCCGTCGGGGATGCTCGCGGATCACGTCCTGGGTCGCTACCCGAGGTGGATGAGCAGAGGGGCACGAACGCGGATGGCGGTGTGACAGCGCATCACGGCAGTGGCCACCGCACTGGTCGTGCCGCGCGAGAGGGGCGCGCGGTACAGACCGGATCAGCGGACCGCGACGCCGACGGACCGCGCGCTGAACGCCGGTGGCAGCGGCGTCGGCACGAGGACCTCGAGTGCCGCGGACAGCACCCGCACCGTGTACGAGGGGGTCTCGAGCTGCGCAAGCTCGCCGTCGAGCTCGACGAGCAGGGGAACCGAGTCGGTCCTCTCGACCGTGATCGCCGCACCCCGGCCGTATCGTGGTGCGGCGGTGTTGCTCAGGAGGCACACGTCGAGCTGTCCGTCGTCGATCAGGGAATCCGGAAGCATCTCGAAACGGCCACCGCGGTGCCGCATCCCGCCGATGTAGGTTCCGATCAGTTCGCCGCTGTGGATGATCTCGCCGTCGACGCTCACCCGCGCCGGATACGGCTTCTGCTTCGTCAGCGCTTCGATTGCGGCCCGGCTCAGCAGATCACGCCCGGTACCCGCCGTCGACTGCGCGATCTCCAACGTGGTGGGGAGCAGTCCGGTGGTCGTCCCCAGCAGGATCACCCGATCGACGCCGTCGGTGACGGCGAGGTCGACGCGACGGTGTTCCAGCGTTCCGGTGGCCAGGGCATCCACGACGTCCGCCCAGTCACGGTCGTCGCACAACCCTCGATAGTTCGAGTTGCCGGTTCCCGCCGGTGCGATCAGCAGGGGCGTCCCCGGATGTGCGTACAGCCCGGTCGCGACCTGCGCGACGGTGCCGTCGCCGCCGACCGCGACGACGACCTCGGCCCACCCGTCCTCCGATTCCCGCGCGACGAGACGTTCGCCGTCGCCGGGGCGGGTGGTGTGGACGGTTCGCAGGTCGATGCACGGATGCGCACGCAGGGTCCGGACCGCACTCTCGGGGGACCCGCCTGCTGCGGGATTGACCACCGCCACTACCCGGACACGGTTGTCGCTCATGTCGTCTGTCGTCCTTTCGACTGTGGTGAAAATGCGCCGACGGCGTCGGATCACGGTCGGCCGGAGCCGTCGGTCTCCGCCGCCACCGCAGCGGCCGGTGCCGTCGATGCGGTGGGTTGTTGATGTCGAGTGGTGGTGCGGCCGAACCTGATCCGTGCAGCGTCGGGTGTCGTGACGGTCGACTGCTCCGGTGGCTCCGCACGGAAGTGTTCGCGGACGATGCCACCGGCGATCGGTGCGGCGATCCCGATCAGGGTCCAGGTGGCACGGTGCGATCGGGCGACGGCCGTCAACAGTGTCCGCATTCCCGCCACGGCCGCTCGGTCCACGACGGCCGGCTGGTCGATCCCGGCGAGCGTCCGCACCCACTTCGGCATCGTCGCGACCGAAACGGGTGCTCCGATTCGACTGATCGCCGCGATCTTCGCCTCGGTGTACGGGCCGCTGGTGTACAACTGCTGGCGCAGTCCCGACCGGGCACGCTCGGACAGGCACAGCCGCGGACGCAGTGACGCGTAGTACCGCCGTACCTCGTCCCGTGAGCGCGGCACGTCGGACGCCTTGCAGGTGAACAGTTCGGCCGCGATGGAGCATTCGTGCCAGTACCGGAGTTCGGAGTCGGGATCCAACGGTCCGGGCCCGAGGAGTTCGTAGCACTTGAGCATCGACTGCCACCCGTCGACGTGGGTGTACAGCTGTGCCTCGGGGCTGTTCGCGTTGTACCGCTTCTGCGTGACCGGCTCGATTCCGGTGGCATGCGTGTGGATCGCGGTGATGAAGTCCGATGTCGTCAACGCGGTCCTGCTGTCACCGAGGATGCCGCTGAGCAGGAACGAGAGCGTGATGTCGAAGAAGTGCGCCGGCTGACGGTAGATGGAGCGCGCGTCGTCCTGTGCGGCGGCGAAGAAGGGATTGAGGAACTGCATGGCGACGGCTCGCTGGAGGCCGATCAGGATCGCCGGATGCGACCAGACGCGCCACGAGACCGAATCCGGTCCGAAGAAGCCGTGATCCACGCGGCGCAAGGTCGTCGCGAGGCGGGAATCGGTCAAGATGTTTCCGGACATGGTCGGCTCCTCGGACGTGCGGCCAGCAGTGCCCGTCATGGTGCTGGTTCGCGCTGACGAGGGGAGTACGCCACCCACCCGTGGAATCAGCGTGGCGTCAGCGCCCGGGTGAATGCTCGTCGACCGACGAGATCGACGTGTGGACGATGTTTCGAGGTGCTGATGCGTAGGTGGTTGTGGTGGGCCGGATCGTACGGAATGCCACGAGTGGCGGTCCTGCGGCAGGCCCGGCGCGGTGATCCGTTGGCCCGATTCATCGTCGAATCCGAAAATGGCTCCGACACTTCAGAATTCACAGCGGAGCTGCGTCGACGCGGTCCTCTGGTGAGGGGGACGCGGCTGTCCGTCACCGTCGATCACGCTCTGTCGACCGCCATACTTCGGGACCGCAGATTCAGTGCGATGGTGCCACCGAAGGACGCCCGCCCGAAGCCGGTGCAGTGGCTGCTGGAGCGAACCGATCCGGGCCTGCCCGATCCGATCGCTCCCCCTTCGATGCTGCGGGTCGATCCCCCGGCGCACACCCGGTACCGTCGGCTGGTCACGAAGCCGTTCAACCATCGGGCGGTGGAGAAGCTGCGCGAGCGCGTCCTCACCGAAACCGACCGAGTGCTGGTCGATCTGGCCGCGATGCCCGCGCCGGAACTGATGGCGGACTTCGCCGTCAAGCTGCCGGTGGCGGTCATCGGGGCGATTCTGGGCGTTCCGGACGACGTGCGGCCGCGGCTGGCGGACTGGGGCACCAGTGCGGCACCCCTGCTGGATCTGTGCCCGAGTTGGCCGGCGTTCCGCACCGCGATCAGCGGGTTGGAGGAGGGAGCGGCGTACTTCGCCGAACACATCGAGGCGTTGCGGCGCGCCCCCGAGGACAACGTGCTCAGCGATCTGATCGCGAACGGCGGCCTCGACGACCGCGAACTGCTGACCAACGCGGCATTGCTGCTCGGTGCGGGATTCGAGACGACGGCCAATCTGCTCGGGAACGGGATCGTCGCCCTGCAGAGCCATCCCGAGCAGTGCGAACTTCTCCGTGCGGACCCGACCCTCTGGGCGACCGCGGTGGACGAGATCCTGCGCTTCGACAGTCCCGTGCAGGTCACGGCGAGGGTGGCGACGTGTGACGTCACGGTCGAAGGGCAGGACATCGACAAGGGCACGGTGGTGCTGATCCTGCTCGGCGGGGCGAACCACGACCCGGCCGTGTTTCCCGATCCGGACCGCTTCGACGTGACGCGTCCGAACGCCAGGGAGCACCTGTCGTTCGGCAGTGGTATCCACACGTGCCTCGGTGCGAATCTCGCACGCATGGAGGGCACGATCGCCCTGCGGGCACTGTACGACCGCTTTTCGGAGATCACGCTCGACGTCGTCCCGGCCCGGCGTCCGTCGGTGAACATGCACGGCTGGGCGGCCCTGCCCGCGGCGTTGATCGAGCAGCCGACATTCACATACTGAGTGTATGTAAAAGTCATTGTGTTCACTGTGTGTGTGCTCGTACAGTGTGTGACGGGGGATACGTCAGCTGTGGTGAAGGGGCGGGCTCTCGAGGTACGCACCGGGCCCGCGGGGGTCGAGGCCCGGATCGAACGGGGGGGCGACGGGCGGGGCTCGTCGACTCGATGCAGAAGGAGCGGTCATGCTGACGAAACTGGCCGAGCTGGCGATCCGGTGGCCGCGGCGGGTGCTCGCCGGTGCCGTCGTCTTCGCCGTCGCCGCAGCCGCATTCGGCCTACCGGTGATGTCGAAGCTGCTGGCAGGAGGGTACGACGTCCCGAACTCCGAATTCGCCAGGGCGGAAGAGGTACTCGCGGACGAGTTCGACGCCGGAGGCTTCGCACTGATCTTCACGGTGACGGACCCGGCCGGCGCGGACAGCGCGCAGGCCCGTCAGCGCGGCCAGGACATCGCGAGCGCACTGCAGGCGTCACCACACGCGCGCAGCACGCTCTCCTACTGGTCGGCGCCGCCTCGGATGGCCGAGTTCCTGGTGGCGTCGGATGGGCAGACGGGCCTGGTAGCCGCCCAGATCGCGGGCAACGACCGGGACGCGCCGAACCGGGCGTACGAACTCGCCGAGCCGTTCATCGGAACGCACGACGGCGTGACGGTCGCCGCCGGCGGGGAGGCGATCGCCCAGTACGAGCTCAACCACCAGTCCCGCATCGACCTCATCCGCCTCGAGATGATCGCCGCACCGTTCATCTTCATTGCCCTGGTGTGGATCTTCGGCAGTGTGGTCGCGGCGATGGTGCCGCTGATCGTGTCGGGATTCGCGATCGTGGCGACGATGGCGACGCTGCGTGTGCTGTTCCAGTTCACCGATGTCGCTGTCTTCGCGATCAACCTGTCCACGGCGTTGTGCCTGGCACTGGCCGTCGACTACGCCCTGTTCATCGTCAGCCGCTATCGAGAAGAGGTGGCGGCGGGGCAAACCCGGGAGAAGGCGCTCGTTCGCGCACTCGGGACCGCCGGCCGCACGGTCGTCTACTCGATGCTGACCGTCGCGGTGATCACCGCGACCATGCTGGTCTTCCCCATCTACTTCCTGCGTTCGCTCGCCTACGCCGGCCTGGCCGGTGTGACGTTCTCCCTCGTCGGTTCACTGCTGGTGGCGCCGGCGCTGCTGATGGTGCTCGGCGACCGGGTCGACGCCCTCGACGTCCGGAAACCGCTGCGACGCTGGTTCAATCGGCCCGACCCGCAACCGAAGCGGCCGGAGGAACAGTTCTGGTACCGGGTGGCGAGATTCGCGATGCGGCGCGCGGTGCCGGTCGTGGTGATCGTCGTCGGGGTCATCCTGGTGCTCGGTTCACCGCTGCTCGGCGCGCGACTGGGATACCCGGACGATCGGGTGCTCCCGGAGTCGACGTCGTCGCGGCAGGTCGGCGACCTCCTCCGGAGCCAGTTCTCGGCGGGACAGCTCGGTGTGGTGCACATCGTGCTCCCGGAGGGCTACGGATCACCGAAAGCGTTGACGGACTATGCGATCGAGCTGTCCAAGGTCGACAACGTCACCGGGGTGGCGGCTCCGAGTGGGATCTACGTCGAGGGATCCGTGGTCAGCCCGGTCACGGTGGACTCCCAGATGACCGCTGACGCGGCGTATCTGACGGTGACGACCGACCTGGATCCGCTCTCGACCGAGGGCGCGGCGCAGATCGGGGAACTGAAGGACGTCGTGGCTCCGGGCGAGGTGTTGTTCTCCGGGCTCGCGCAGCGAGGAATCGACAACACCGCGGGCATCGAGCAGCGGTTGCCCTGGGTGCTGGCGATGATCGCGGCCGCGACGATGGTCATCATCTTCATGATGACGGGGAGCATCCTGCTCCCCGTCAAGGCGCTCCTCATGAACCTGCTGTCGCTGATTGCCGGCTTCGGTGTGATGACGTGGATCTTCCAGGACGGTCACCTCGGCGGCTTCGGGACCGTGGCAACGGGCTACTACAACTACACGATTCCACCGCTGCTGCTGGTCCTGGCGTACGGGCTGTCGATGGACTACGAAGTGTTCGTGCTCTCGTGCATGCGGGAGGAATGGGTCAAGTCCGACAGGTCCAGCGCGGCCAACGAGCGGGCGGTGGCGCTCGGTCTCGCGCACACCGGGCGTCTGGTGACGGCCGCGGCCACCGTGATGGCCGTGGTGTTCCTCTCGATCGCGACGGCGGAGGTCTCGTTCATGCGCGGGCTCGGCATCGGTCTCGCGCTGACAGTCCTGTTGGACGCCTTCGTCGTTCGGCCACTGCTGGTTCCCGCGTTCATGCGCCTCTTCGGACGTCTGAACTGGTGGGCCCCGGAACCTCTCGCCCGATGGCACGACAAGCGCGGCTTCACCGAGGGCGAGTCCATCCCGGTCATGTCCGGGGCACGGGGCCTCGACCCGGACGGCGAACCGTTCGTGCGCACGTGAGATCGAGACGGTGGTCCTCCGGCCTGACGTCACGCCCGTACGGGTGTGGCGGCAGGCCGGTGGGCGTCTCCCGGCGTCCCGGTTCGGCGGGCTCGAAGGAACGCCGAGCGACATCCGGCGCGTGAGTAGACTCGGCCTGTGTCCCCCGTGAGAAGCCGTCGTGAGTTGTACTCCGAGGCGACGAGGAATGCGCTCGTCGACGAAGCGACCACGTTGTTCGCGGAGCGAGGGTACGCCGGTACGTCACTCGAGGAGATCGCCGCCTCCGCGCTGCTGACGCGCGGCGCCGTCTATCACCATTTCGCCGGTAAGCAGGCGCTTTTCGAAGCCGTCCTCGACAGGCTGGGAATCGGGGCGATCAAGCGGGTGGCCGAGGTCGCCGGCAGGCAGTCCACCCCCGAACAGGCCGCGATCGCCGGGTTCGACGCGTTCCTCGAGGAGTCGTGCGATCCGGTCTACGGCAAGCTGGTCTGGCAGGAAGGTCCGCTCGCGCTCGGCTGGGAGGGCTGGCGTCGCTGCGAACAGGATCATTCGTATGCCCTCGTCGAGGGCATCGTGCTCAGCCTGATGGACTCGGGCTACCTCGAACGCACGGCGGAGCGGACGACCGTGCGCATCTTCCACGAGATGCTGGGCGGCGCGGGGTTGGCGCTCACCGAGGCGGCGGCGGAGGACAAGCCGCAGGTCCGGCGGGAATGCACGGACCTGTTCCGGCGGGTTCTCCTCGGATTGCACCAGCAGACGGTCGCCGACGACTGCTCGTCGGTCAGCGCGACGCCGCGGTGACGAGGTCGGCGGCCAGCGCGGTGAGCGCGTTCGCCGACCCGCCCTGCGGATAGAGGCCGCCGACGACGAGCGAGCCCACGATCGCGATGTGCAGCTGGTCGGCCAGGCGAGCACCGTCCGCAACGCCCAGCCGACCGGTCAGCGCGTGCAGTCGGCGGCGGAGTTCTTCCTCGTGCTCGAGGCACCGTGCGCGAATGTGCTGGGACTCGGTGTCCTCGAACTCCGCGGCGGTGTTGACGAACGCGCACCCGCGGTAGTGACGCCGCGTTGCCAGGGCCTCGATCCAGGTCAGCTGCGCGTCCAGTTGCTCGCGGGGATCGGTGCACCGGGCGGCGACCTCGTCCCAGTGGGCCCAGAAGTCGTCGTCCCGCCGCTGCAGGACGGCGAGAACGAGGTCGTCCTTGCGGGGAAACCAGCGGTACAGGCTGGATTTCGCGACGCCGGCCTGGCGGACGACCTCGTCCACGCCGACGGCACGAACGCCGTTGACGTAGAACAGTTCGGCCGCGGTGTCGACCATCTTGTCGCGCAACGCGGCGCCCCGGACCTGTCTGGTCGACTCGTGCACTGTCGCTCCTACCGGCTCGTCAGGATCGCCGCTTTGCCGAAGCCGCGGCGATCGGTCACCCACTTCTGTGCTTCGGCGGCCCGGTCGAGTTCGAACTCGGCGCCGACGATCACGCGCACCCGTCCGGCCGCGACGTGGTCCGCGATCACCCGCAGGGCGTGCGGATCCGGCTCGACGAGGCACGAGACGGCCCGAATCCCGTTGCCCGAAGCCACGACATCGTACTTCGGGATCGACCACGCGGTTGCGAGGGCGATCGAGCCGCCGGCGGCGACGAGACCGAACAGGGAACGCCCGAACCGTCCACCGACGAGGTCGATCGCGGCGTCGACCGATCCGACCGCGGCGACCGCGTCGGCGTCGGCGTAGTCCACGCACGACTGCGCGCCGAGGTCGTGCAGCAGCGCGTGATCGCGCGGGCGTGCCAGGGCGACGACGGTGGCTCCGCGGGCGATCGCCAACTGGACGGCGAGATGCCCGACACCTCCCGACGCCCCGCTCACCAGGATGCGGTGATCGGCCTCGACGCGGGCGGCGTCGAGCATCTGCAGTGCGGTGAGCGCCGCCATCGGCAGGCACGCCGCCTCGGCGAAGTTGATCGACGCCGGCAACGGCGCCACCTGGTATGCGGGCACCGTCGTGAACTCCGCGTAGGTGGCGGCCGGATACGGGAACCACGCGAGACCGAAGACGCGGTCTCCGACGGCGTGCCGCGTCACGCCGTATCCCACCGCGTCGACGACGCCGGCGACGTCCCACCCGGGTGTGTAGGGCAGCTGCATCGACTGTTCGTACCCGGCGTTGCGCCCGGTGTGGATGTCGATGGGGTTCACGCTGGTTGCCCGGACCGCGATGCGCACCTCGCCCGCCGCCGGTTCCGGGCGCGGAACGGTCGAGATCGTCAGCGGGGAGCCCCACTGTTCGTGCCGCGCTGCGGTCATCGTGTCCGTGCTGTCACGGCGGGCGCCGACGATCACCGGGCGCGGACCAGGGCGGACGCCTCGACACCGCACTGGCGTGCGACACCGGCGACGTCGAAGTTGAAGCTCTCGTAGCTCACTCGGCCGTCCTGGAAACGGAAGAGCATGAACACCGGCACGGTGGCTCGCCGACCGTTCGGTGCGACGCCCGCCCAGGTGAACGCGGGGGTGAGGGAGATTTCTCCCCAGCAACACAGGACCCCGCGATCCATGCCGTGACCGTCCACGCGCACCTCGTAGTCGGGTGCGAATGCGAACCAGCCCTCGACTGCACTCCTGACGTCCGGTCCGACGTACCGAGTCCCCAGAGGGGGCGACTCGAGTACGGCGTCCGGGTGGTAGACGGCCATCGCGGCCACCACGTCCTGCCGGCTCTTCGCCCGCGCCAGTCGCTCGACCATCTCGAGACCTTCCGATGCCGACACCGTTGGATCAACCACCTGTGCTCTACCCTCCCCTATCGAGACAGATCTGTCTCTTTTCTAGCATCGCGGTGGCGCTCGTGCCGGCGGATCGGCCGAACGGGCGGAAGTCGTTGTCGGTTCACTCCGTGCGGAACCGTCGCTTTCCGCGCGCAGAGAAGGCGCGCATCGACTTCTGGACCAGGGCGACCCGCTCGCCGACGTACGGGAACCACGCCATCTCCTTGTTGGAGACCGGCAGCGCGGGGCTCGTCAGTGCCTGTTGCCTGCAGAACTTCCGTACGCCCTGGGCTCCACCCCACCTGCTTCCGGTCCCGGACTGGCCCCAGCCGCCGTGCGGAATGGTGAAGTTGAAGAGGTTGATGACGGAGTCGTTGATGTTGACGGTTCCTGCGAACAGTCGTCGGGCGACCGCGTGCCCGTGGGCCTTGTCCGTGGTCCAGACGGAGGCGGACAGGCCGTACCGGGAATCGTTCGCGAGCGTGATCGCTTCCTCTTCGTCCGCCACCTTCATCACCGGGATGATGGGGCCGAACGTCTCCTCCGTCATGCATTCCATCGTGTGATCGACGTCGGTGAGGACCGTCGGAAGGTAGAACGTGCCGGAACCGGTTCGCTTTCCGCCGGTCAGGACCGTGGCCCCGGCCGCCACCGCTTGATCGACGTGCCGGGTCACGATGTCGAGTTGGGCCTCGGTGGCGAGGGGTCCGATGTCGTGTTCGATGGTGCGACCGTCCGTCCCCGTGCGGAGTTCGTTGACGTGGTCGACGAGCTTTCTGACGAACCGGTCGTAGACGGGTGCCTCGACGTACACCCGCTCGATGGATACGCACAGCTGCCCGGTGTTGACCAGCGCTCCGTAGGCGATGCCGTGCACTGCCCGGTCGATGTCGGCGTCTCGCAGGACGACAGCGGGATCCTTGCCTCCGAGCTCGAGGCTGTACGGCGTCAGGGTGGCCGCGCAGGCGCTCGCGATCTTCTTGCCGGTGGCCGTGGACCCGGTGAACTGGACGTAATCGGCCTGATCGACGACCGCCGCGCCGGTGACGGCGTCGCCGGTGGCCACCGCGAACACCGATGGTGCGCCGATCTCGGCCCACCCCTTCGCCAGAAGGACTGCGGTCAGCGGGGTCACGTCGGACGGCTTGAGAACCACGCCGGCACCCGCGGCGAGCGCGGGGACCACATCGGCGGCGGGCATGCCGAGGGGAAAGTTCCACGGCGTGATGATGCCGACGACGGGATACGGACTGTATGCGACGGTGAGGCGTTTGACCCGCATCAGGGGTGTGTGTGGCCGGGGATGGTGTTCGGCGAGAAAGTCGCCGGCGTGACGTGACCAGTAGCCGAGCAGGTCGACGATGAACGCGACCTCCACCTCGGCGTCGACGCGTGGCTTGCCCGACTCCGATTGCACGGTGTCGGCGAGTTCGGCGGCGTGGTCGATGATCCAGTCCTGGAAGGCCAGCAACCATCGTTTCCGCCCCTTGTGGCCGAGTGCCGACCAGTCAGGCTGTGCGGCACGTACTTTCGTGGCCACCTCGGCGACCGCCGCGGCGGACAGATTCGGGACGGTTCCCACGGCGTGTCCGGTGCCGGGGTTGGTGACGGTCAGTGCGTCGTCCGACGTGGCGGGCACGGTGAGTTCGCTGGCGTTCATTCTCGGAACACTGGCACGGGCCCGTCCCGGTTTTCTCATTCACATCATCCAACGACGTGCGGTGCGTGCTGTGCGCACCGCCCAGTGCCGTGCACCGTCATGCCTCGAACGGTCGAGGAACAAGGGGAAGCATCGACGTGCGTCGCCTCAGCCTGGCGCCGTTCGGTTTTCGGGCGAGCAGGTGTTCGCTGCCGTTCGAGGCGATCAGATCGAGCCGGGCGGGACGGCGGCGGGCGAGCCGGTTCACCTGCCGACTCGGGCGATCCCGGCGCATGCCCACCATGACCGCCTCGGCCTGGTAGCGATCGGCCGCGCGGAGCAGTGAGCGCACCGGATCGCCGGGCTCGTCGAGCACGGCCACCAGGGGCAGCCCCGCCCGTCGCGCCGCGTCGCGCCCGCTCTGCATGGCCTCGTGCACGTCGGCGGACTGGGCGAGAAGGTGCGTTTCGCCCGTGAGGAACTCGGGTCCGAACAGGTGCCGGTCCGGCGTGGACGAGGCCGGCCGCCTGACCGCACAGACGAGCACGACCCCGCCGGCGACATTCGCGATCCGTGGTGCGGCCTCGATCATGCGAAGCGATGCCGCGGAACCGCTGCAGCCCAGAATGACTGGACCGCGATAGGACGTCCTGCCCTCGGGCTTGGAAAACCAGAGTTCAGGGGCGAAGACAGTGCCGCCGATCATCGATGCCTCCCTCGTGTCGGGGGATCTCCCCCTCTGGGGCTTGAGTGCGCTGGGAACTGAGTGCACAGAGGCTTACATACCTTTTTGAAGTTATCAAGACGTTTTCAGAAGTGATTGCTTTGCTTACTGCTGCACGGGGTAGGGTGTGGACATGGTCCGACGTAGCTACGACCAGTTCTGTGGTCTCTCGCGTGCCCTCGACGTGGTGGGCGAACGATGGACGCTGCTGGTCGTCCGCGAACTCATGTCCGGCCCGAAGCGGTACTCGGACCTCGCGGACGCACTACGAGGCATCGGGACCAGCCTGTTGGCGGCGCGTCTGAAACAGCTGGAGAGCGATGGCATCGTGGCGCGCCGCTATCTGCGACCGCCGGCTGCGTCGACGGTCTACGAACTGACCGAAGTCGGGCAGGAACTCGCGACCGCACTCGTTCCGTTGGCCCTCTGGGGAGCTCGTCACCAGACCTGTGACGGACGGGCGCCGTCGGAGAGATTCCAGGCGGAGTGGGCGCTGCAGTTCCTCGTCCGCATGCTCGACCCGGAGCGACTGGTCGACCTGGATGCGTCGTACGAGTTCCGGATCGACGGCAGCGTTGCGCGCCTGTCGATCGCCGACGGGGCCGCCCAGGTGCAGGGTGGTCAGACCGGTGAGGTCGCGGATGCGACGATCACCACCGACGCGTCGACGATGGCCGCGATAGCGGGAAGCCGCATCGGTGTCCTGGCCGCTCTCGAGGACGGTCTGGTCGAGGTCGACGGAGACGCGGATTCCCTGGCCCGGTTGCTGAAAGTCCTGGAGGCATACCTCGATCGCGACCACGGACCGGTCGCGGCCTCCTCGACGTAGGCGGCTCTCGCGTACTACTGCCCGACGCGCTCCGGACGGGAGACGCTGAAAACCCTCGCGCACCGCAGTGCGACCTCGAGTTCGACGCGTCGGGTCTCGATCGGGTGCCCGAGTGCGCTCTCGATCTGCTCGAGGCGGTATCGAATCGTGTTGCGGTGCACCCGCAATCGCCTCGACGCCCCTTCCACACTGCACCCGGTCGCGAGGTAGCCGTGCAGCGTGTCGAGCAACTTCGGCTCCGCCACGAGTCGTCCCAGTTCGCGACCGACGAAGTCGTTCATCGCGGGGGCGTCCCGACTGCACAGGTACTCGATCTCGACGTCGCGGAACTCCACCACCGCCCCCCGGATCGTCGACAGGCGCGCGACGGATTGTGCGGCGATGGCCTGCTGATGGGTGTGGCGGAACCCGGCGATGCCCGGCATCGGTGTCCCGACCGCGACGACCACACCCGAGCGGGCGAGTTCGCTGCGGGAAAGTCCGGAGCCCGTCGTGTTCTCGTCCGGAATGCCCGTGCTCCGGACCCATCCCCACACCGTGTCGCCCGAGTCCGCGACGATGAGCGACCGGGCGATGTTGTCGGCGCCGGCGAACCGCTTCGCCAGCGAGAGGATGTCGGGGTCGGCGCCGCCCGGGGCGGTGGTGTGGCCGGGGTCGCGCCACACGACGAATCCGCGGTGGAACTCGTTGAGCCGGTAGCCCATTCGTTGTTCGGCTCGTCCGATGTCGGTTTCGCTCCCGCACAGGACCGAGCGAACCGCGCGTTCCCGTGTCAGGCTCTGTCCGGGGTCGCCCACGCCGTCCGTCCGCCCGAAGGCCGCCGACAGGGTTTCCGCCGTGGACCCCGCCCAGTCGGCCGTGAAGGACGCCACATGGAGCAGCAGATGCTGCGGGACGTCGGTCAGCCGCAGGGCCAGCGCGTCGACGAGGCCGTGCACCGTGGCGTGCTGACCCGCTCGACAGATTCGAAGCAACACCGGCAGGCCCATGTTCCTCGCCACCAGCAGCTCGACGAAGTCGTACACGGGGTCCGGGAGGGTCTGCGGCGTCAGTCCGGTGACGAGGCCGGGCAGCATCGCCTGCGCCAGCGCGCGGGTGCAGGCGTCGAGGGCCCGGCGCAGATCCATCGTGTCCAGTTCGGGTACGCACTCGACTATGTACGCGCTGGCCGACGAGGCCAGCGCAGCCAACTGGTCGTCACTGCGCACGACGTCGTGGAGCAGCGTGTTGAGCCGCTCGGCTGTCTCGAGTTCGGAGTACCGCTCCGACATGTGTGCCCCCCGCACCGTTACGACCGCAGTCCCGCGAAGCATAGTCGCAGGCGCGGAAGGAGGTTTTCTCCCGCTGAGTGGCCGTTACGGTCCCACTGGTAACGGAATGGTCCTAGGCTCGGTCCACCCGAAACCGGAGGACGTGACGTGACCCATCCTGACGTGCTGGCACCGGCCAAGCTCGGCCCGATCACCCTGCGCAACCGCATCATCAAGTCGGCGACGTTCGAGGGCCGGACGCCGAACGCCCTGGTCACCGACGACCTCATCGAGTTCCATCGCCGGCCGTCCGCCGGAGGCGTCGGCATGACGACCGTCGCGTACTGCGCGGTCGCTCCCGAGGGGCGGACCGAGTACGGCCAGCTGTGGATGAGACCGGAGGTCGTTCCGGGCCTGCGCCGACTCACCGACGCCGTTCACGCCGAGGGCGCAGCCGCATCCGCGCAGATCGGGCACGCCGGGCCCGTCGCCAACGCCAAGTCGAACGGTCTGACCGCCCTGGCCCCGTCGGCCTCGTTCAACCCGATGAGCATGAAGGTCACCAGGGCGGCGACGATCGACGACATCGCGCGGATCACCGCGGCGCACGCCGACGCGGCCCGGATCGCGATCGAGGGGGGCTTCGACGCCGTCGAGATCCACTTCGGACACAACTACTTCGCCAGCTCGTTCCTGAGCCCGAAGCTCAACCACCGCAAGGATTCCTACGGCGGATCGCTGGAGAACCGGGCCAGGATGGTGCGCGAGACGGCGTTGGCCGTGCGCGAGGCCGTCGGCGACCGGATCGCGGTCCTGGCGAAGCTGAACATGGACGACGGCGTGCCCGGCGGATTCTGGATCGACGAGGCCATCGCGGTGGCGCGGTGGCTCGAGGCGGACGGCGGTCTCGACGCGCTCGAGCTGACGATGGGCAGCTCGCTGCTCAACCCGATGTACCTGTTCCGTGGGGACGCCCCGGTGCACGAGTTCGCCGAGGCCATGACGCAGCCCGTGGTCAAACTGGGCGTGAAGATGGTCGGCAGGCAGTTCATCCGTGCCTATCCCTACGAACCGCTGTTCATGCTCGAGCAGGCCCGCCAGATCCGTGCGGCGGTCACGATGCCGCTGGTGCTGCTCGGCGGCGTCACCGACAAGGCGGGCATGGACACCGCGATGGCGGAGGGCTTCGAGTTCGTCGCGATGGCCCGGGCCCTGCTTCGCGAGCCGGACCTGGTCAACCGGATCGCCGCCGACGAGCGCGCCCGGTCGCTGTGCATCCACTGCAACAAGTGCATGCCGACGATCTTCTCCGGCGCCCGCTGCGTCCTCGTCGACCGCGGATAGCGTCCGCCCGGTCAGCGTGCGATCGGGCGCAGGACGATCTCGGTGGGGTGAGCGTCCCGCGGTGTCTCGACCGCCTGCCGCACGGCGGCGGCGACGGTCTGCGGGGTGAGGAACCGGTCGGGGTCGTACTCGCCGCCCTCGGTGGCGACGATGGCGCGCTGCATGTCGGTCGCGATGCGGCCGGGATGGATCGAGGTGACGCGCAGCGCCGGCTCCTCCAGGCGCAGCGCGTCACCGAACGCGCGCAGGGCGAACTTGCTCGCCGCGTAGGCGCCCCAGCCGGCGTTGGCCCGCAGCCCGGCCCCCGAATTGATCAGCACCACATGTCCGTTGGCCGCACGCAGCGCCGGCAGCAGCACCCGGGTGAGTTCGGCGACCGCGATCACGTTGACCTCCAGCGCCCGGCGCCAGACGTCGACGGAGGTGTCCGCGACGGTGCCCAGATCGGCGACGCCGGCGTTGTGCACCAGTACGTCGAGCCGGTCGATGCCGGCCGCGGCCACGCCGACGGCACGGTGATCGGTGAGCTCGACCGGCCAGCCCCGGGCGCCGGGCAGTTCGGCGAGGATCGGGTCGAGCGCCGCGGCGTCGCGTGCCCCGAGGATCAGGTCGTGGCCGGGTGCGAGCTCGCGGGCGACGGCGGCGCCGAGACCGCGGCTCGCGCCGGTGATCAGTGCTGTGGGACGCATGGTCTCGACGCTAGGGCATGTTCTCGGCCGAGCAGAATCGAGCGACACGGCCCGGCTGCGGCGCGCGGTGCTGGTGTGCGGCGCCGCGATCCATAGACTGGGTGTGCGGTGAGGCGTGCAGCACCCGCCCGCGTCCCCGTCGACGCCGAGGAGTGCCGTGGACGAGCAGCAGATCGCCACCTGTGTGGCAGTCGGTGGGGGCATCGTTGCGGTGCGCCGAGCCTCCGACCAGGCGCGACGCGCTCCGCCGTCCCGCCGATGGGTACGGAAGGTACAACGTCAGCTACATTCTGGTTACGAGACTGGTGCCGTGCCGGCGCCACGGTCGGGGCAGCTTCTCGAGGAGCTTCACGTGCCGGGCGATCAGGAAGGAAGTCGCGAACATGGGATCTGCCAAGGAAGCGAAAGGGTCCGACGCGCAGTCGGGTGGAACGTCGGCGGAGAAACCGCTTGCCATCGGTGACGTCGTGGTGACCAGCGTCGATCCGGCCTCCGGGGAGGGGAAGCCCACGGAGCAGTCGGGCGTCATCGTCGACGACTTCGCCGGGAGCCTCGCCAAGGACGAGGCCGACTACGGCCGGGACTGGGCGCTCGCCAAGCGCTGGGCGATCAAGCTCGACGACGGTCGGCTGGTGTTCCGCAGCTCCGAGGACGTCGCCCGCCCCGCCGGCTGAGACCGCGACGGAGGAAGATCGCACACCCCGGCGGGCGAAGCGGCCCGCCGGGTCGCACACTTGTGGGCATGTCGGACCCCGGATTCATCCCCACTCAGCTCGCGGCGCGCGCCGCCTACCTGCTGCGGGGCAACGACCTGGGCACGATGACCAGCGCCGCGCCCCGCCTGTACCCGCACATGTGGAGCTGGGACGCCGCGTTCGTCGCGGTCGGACTGGCACCGCTGAGCGTCGAGCGCGCCGTCGTCGAACTCGACACCCTGCTGTCCGCGCAGTGGTCGAACGGGATGATCCCGCACATCGTGTTCGCGAATGGGGTCGACGGCTACTTTCCCGGGCCGGACCGGTGGGCCTGCGGCGCGCTGGCGTCCGCGGCGCCGTCCGGACCGCAGACCTCGGGTATCACCCAGCCTCCGGTGCACGCCATCGCCGTGCAGCGAATTCTCGACCACTCCCGCCGCCACGGCCGCACCACCCGCGCGGTCGCCGAGGAGTTCCTCGACCGACGCTGGCCGGACCTGATGCGCTGGCACCGCTGGATCGCACACGCACGGGATCCCAAGGAGTCGGGTCGCGTGACGCTCTACCACGGGTGGGAGTCCGGGATGGACAACTCGCCCCGCTGGGACGGCCCGTACGCCAACGTCGTTCCCGGCGCCGTACCCAGCTACCTGCGCGAGGACACCGCCGTCGTGCCCGACCCGACGCAGCGGCCGACCGACGCCGAGTACGACCGCTACCTGTGGCTGCTCGAGGAGATGAAGCAGGTCCGCTACGACGACACCAGCCTGGTGACCGCGATGAGTTTCGCGGTCGAGGACGTGTTCGTCAGCGCCATCTTCTCGCTGGCCTGCGACGTGCTCGCGACGATCGGAGAGGAGTACTCCGCCCCGCGTTCGGACGTCCGCGACCTGCACCTGTGGGCGGCGCGGTTCCGGGAGGGAGTGGCGGCGACCACCGACCCGCGGTCCGGCGCGGCCCGCGACTTCGATCTGCGGTCGGGTAGGTGGATCGGCACCGACACCCTCGCGATGTTCGCGCCGCTGCTGTGCGGTGGCCTGCCCCGCGACGTCGAGCGGACGCTGGTGCGGACGTTCGAGGGTCCCCGGTTCTGCGGCCACCCCGATCTGCGGTACGGCGTGCCGCCGTCGACCTCGCCGGTGTCGGGAGACTTCCGTCCCCGCGAGTACTGGCGCGGTCCCGTGTGGCCGGTGATGACGTGGTTGTTCTCCTGGGCGTTCGCCCGCCGCGGGTGGGCCGAGCGGGCCCGCCACCTGCGTGCCGAGGGCCTGCGTCAGGCGAGCGACGGCAGCTTCGCGGAGTACTACGAACCCTTCACCGGCCGACCCCTCGGCAGCATGCAGCAGTCGTGGACCGCGGCCGCCGTGCTGGACTGGCTGGGTTGACACCGCAGGTCGACACCGGTCCGGCGCAGGGTGACGGCGAACCGAACTGTCGGTAACGATCCCGGGGAACCGCTGCAGTGCGCTGCGGTGTCGGTTTAGTCTCGGGCAATGACGTCGCTACGCCGTGGTCGTATCCGAAATGTCACCCGCGTCCTGCCCCTCGTGGTGGCTGGGGCGCTGGCCCTGGCTCCGGGGCTCGCGGCGGCCGCTCCGGTGAAGGGTCCGGATGTCGCATCCTGGCAACATCCCGGCGGCGCCGGGATCGACTGGTTCGCGGTCCGCGCGGCCGGTTACCAGTTCGCGATGGTCAAGGCCACGGAGGGCCTGAACTACGTCAACCCGTATTTCGTGCAGGACGGCATCGGGATGCGCGCGGCCGGCGTCATCCGCGGCGCCTACCACTACGCCGACGTCCGGCAGTCGCCGGAGGCGCAGGCCGCGTTCTTCGCGTCCACCTCGTTCCCCGTGGCCAGCGGGGGTCTGCCGCCGGTCCTCGACCTCGAGCAGACGTACGGGTTGTCGCCCGCCGCGATGATCGACTGGACGCGGCGATACCTGAACTCGGTGCAGGCCATCACCGGCGTCCAGCCGATCATCTACACGTATCCGAACTTCTGGCGCACCGCGATGGGCAACACCACCGAGTTCTCCAACTACCCGCTGTGGATCGCCGACTACAACGGCGGCAGCGCGCCCGGCCCGCTGCCCGGCGGCTGGTCGCACTGGACGTTCTGGCAGTACACGGATTCCGGGCGGATCCCCGGCGTCACCGCGGCGATCGACCTGAACGTCTACGGCGGCGGCCTCGGCGACATCAACCGGTTCGCGAATCCGCTCGGGTCGTAGGGGGCGGCTCCGCCGCAGTGGTGCACTTTCGGACGCGTCGACATCCGAAACTGCACCACTGCGCGAAGCGCCCGATCTTTCTCGGCGAGGAGGCCACCGTGCCCGAATCCGTGCGATCCGATTCCGTGGACGGGATCACGACGATCACGATCGACCGCCCCGAACGCCGCAACGCCGTCGACGGGCCGACGGCACGCCACCTGCGGGCCGCGTTCGAGGCGTTCGAAGCGGATGACGCCCAGCGGGTCGCGGTGTTGTGGGGAGCCGGCGGCAACTTCTGCGCGGGCGCGGACCTCTCGGCGGTCGGTGATCCCGCACGGCGCAACGACCTCGAGCCGGACGGGGGCCGCGATGCGCCGATGGGACCGACACGAATGATGTTGCGCAAGCCGCTCATCGCCGCAGTCAGCGGCTACGCCGTGGCCGGTGGTCTCGAACTCGCCCTGCTCGCCGACCTGCGGGTCGCGGAGCAGTCCGCGACGTTCGGCGTCTTCTGCCGCCGGTGGGGCGTCCCGCTCATCGACGGCGGCACCGTCCGCCTGCCGCGCATCGTCGGACAGGGTCGCGCTCTGGACATGATCCTCACCGGCCGCGCCGTCGACGCCGCGGAGGCGCTGTCGATGGGGCTGGCCAACCGGGTGGTCCCGGATGGTCACGCCCTCGAGGCGGCGCAGCAGCTGGCCCGCGAGATCGCCGCCTTCCCCCAGGCGTGCCTGCTCACCGACCGCAACTCCGCCTACCGGGCGCTGGATCTTCCTCTGGCGGAGGCACTCCGGGCCGAAGGGGTCGACGGGGTCCCCGTCGTGTACGCGGAGGGCGTCGACGGTGCCGCCCGCTTCGCGGGCGGAGCCGGACGGCACGGAGCCTAGAGCACCTCGGACAGGAAGGCCTGCAGCCGGTCGGTCTGCGGGTCGTCGAACAGCGCCTCCGGCTCGCCGGTCTCGACGACCACGCCGCCATCCATGAACAGCACCGTGTCGGAAACGCTTCTCGCGAAGCCCATCTCGTGGGTGACGACGATCATCGACATGCCGCCGGATGCGAGGTCCGCCATCAGCGCGAGCACGCCCTTGACCAACTCGGGGTCCAGTGCCGACGTGGCCTCGTCGAAGAACATGATCTCCGGCTTCATCGCCAGTGCCCGCGCGATCGCCACCCGCTGCTGCTGCCCACCGGACAGGTTGCCCGGCCGCGAATCCGCCTTCGCCCGCAGTCCGACCTGGTCGAGATGGTCGAGCGCGAGTTCGCGGGCCGCGTCCTTGGACAGCCCGCGCAGTTTCCGGGGCCCGAGTGCGACGTTGTCGGCGACCGTCCGGTGCGGGAACAGGTTGAACTGCTGGAACACCATGCCGATCCGCTGCCGCAGCCGGTCGGGGTTGTCGCCGAGCACGGAACGCCCGTCGAGCAGGATGTCGCCGGCGTCGGGTTCGTACAGCCGGTTGAGCACCCGCAACAGCGTCGACTTGCCCGACCCCGACGGCCCGATCACCGACGTGGTGGTACCCGCGTCGACCTGGATGTCGACGCCCCGCAGAATCTTGTTGCGCCCGAACGCCAGGTGCAGTCCGGTGCCGGTGAGCGATCCGGACTTCGGTGACTCGGACTTCGGTGACTCGGGGTTGGGCGGCTCGGTCACGGGTCATCCCCTCTCCACGACGACGGCCTGCTCGAGTTCGTCGAGAGTGCCCGAGGTGTCGGCCTTCCCGGTGCGCAGCCGCTTGTCGATGTAGTTCACCAGGTGGGTCAGCGGAATCGTCAGCAGCAGGTAGAACAGGCCCGCCGCGACGAGCGGGGACAGGTTGCCCGTCTGCGCGTTCAGGTCGCGGCCGACGGCGAACAGCTCACGTTGCGTGGCGAGCAGCCCGAGGAAGTAGATCAGCGACGAGTCCTTGATGAGCGAGATGAACTGGTTCATCAGCGCGGGCAGGACCCGTCGCACGCCCTGGGGGATCACCACGAGCGTCATCGCCCGCCGGTAACCGAAGCCGATGGCCCGCGCGGCCTCCATCTGGCCGGGTTCGACGCTCTGGATGCCGGAGCGGAAGATCTCGCCGATGTACGCGGCAGCCAGCAGGGCCAGGGCGGCGGCACCGAGCCAGTACGGGTTGTTCCCGGTCAGGCCCTTGACGACCGGGCCGACGCCGAGTCCGACGAGGAGGATGATGACGACGGCGGGCAGACCGCGGAAGACATCGGTGTAGACGCGGGCCGGCCACCGCAGCCACCGGGTGCGGGAGATCCCCGCGATCGCCAGGAGCATTCCGAACACGGTGCCGATCACCCCGGAGGTGAGGGCGAGGATGACAGTGTTCGGCAGGCCGGTGGTGAACAGGTCCGGGATGGCCCGGCGATACAGCTCCCAGTCGAAGAACGTCTCCCCCAGCTGCGCCAGCGTCGACTTCGGCGCCGACTGCTCGGCGCCGCCACCCTGCCCCTGCTCGGCGGCCAGCGCCGCGAAGTCGGGCAGGTCCGGGGCGGGAGCGGCCTTGCTGCCCGGCTTCCAGCCCGGCGGCAGCTCGCGGGGCACCCACTCGGAGTACAGCCGCGCCCAGGTCCCGTCCGCGATCACCGCGTCCAGTCCGGAGTTCAACGCGTCGATCAGTGGCTGGTTGGCGCGGTTCACCGCCCACCCGACGAAGTTGTTGAGGCTGAACGTGTTCTGCACGATCGATGTGCCGTCACCGGGTTGGATGGCCCCCTCGGCCTGCTGCGACGGCGCCACCCAGGCGTCGATCTGCCCGGATTTGAGGTTCGCGTACGCGGTGTTGTAGTCGGGGAACTTGACCGGATCGAGCTTCAGGGTGTTGACGACGAAGTCGTCCTGCACCGTGCCCTGCACCACGCCGATCCGGACACTCGGATTCAGATCCGAGAAGCTCTGGACCGCACCGCCGTTCGGTGCGACCAGGGAGAAGTAACCGAAGTCGTAGCCGTTGGTGAACCCGACCGTCTTGCGTCGCTCGTCGGTTGTGGTGATCGACGACGAGCCCACGTCGAAGCGGCGGTTCGCCACCTGCGAGAGCAGCCCGGCGAACTCGGTGCCGGAGAACTCGATCCGCAGGCCGAGTTTCTCGGCGACCGCCTTGAGCAGTTCGTTGTCGAACCCGGTGAACGTGCCGGTCGAGTCGACACAGATGCTCGGTGGCGCGTCCGACAGGGTGCCGACGCTGATCGTGCCGGGCACGATCAGGCCCAGCGCGTTCGTGTCGATCCGGTCGAGCGGTGTGGTGGTCGCGGTGGTGTACCGGTCCGCCGCCGCGGCGGCCGCCGCACCCAGATTCGTCGGTACGGCGGCGGCGCTCCCGACGCCGGGTGGCGAGCACAGATCGGTCGATGCGCTGTCACTGCCACTGTTGCCGCAGGCGGTGGCGGTGCACGCCACCAACAGCGCGAGCACCGCGAGGACCAACACCGTGACCGATCGTGACCTGGTCATGTGGGGAGCCTAGCGGGAATGCCGACCCGGCAGGCGGATGCGACGCCGCGTCAGGCCAGCCCGGCCAGCGGCTGCGCGTAGTGGTCGTCGCGCCAGCGGACCGCCTCGGCGAGGGTCGTCAGGTCGTACTCGGGACCGCCGACGCCGACGGTGAACAGGGTCGCGCCGGTGTCGACGAACGACTGCGCGGCCTCCGCGCCGGGCCAGGCGACGGAGCGTTCGATGCGGTGCGGGTCGCGTCCGACGTCGGCGCAGTGCGCGGCGAGCACCTTCGACTTGTGGTTCAGCGCGTCGAGATCGGCGAAGCTGTGCCACACGTCGGCGTACTCCGCGACCAGGCGCAGCGTCTTGCGTTCCCCGCCGCCCCCGATGAGGATCGGAATGTGCCGTGTGGGAGCCGGATTCAGCTTCCCGAGCCGGGCCCGGATACGGGCCAGGTTCTCGCCGAGCAACTTCAGGCGACTGCCCGCGGTGCCGAAGTCGTACCCGTACTCGTCGTAGTCCTTCTCGAACCAGCCGCCGCCGATGCCGAGGATCAGTCGGCCGCCGCTGATGTGGTCGACGGTGCGGGCCATGTCCGCGAGCAGGTCGGGGTTGCGGTAGCCACCGCCGCTCACCAGGGCGCCGATCTCGACCCGCTCCGTCTGCTCGGCCCACGCGCCGAGCATCGTCCAGCACTCGAAGTGGGCGCCGTCCGGGTCTCCGTAGAGCGGATAGAAGTGGTCCCAGTTGAACACGATGTCCACGCCGAGATCCTCGGCGCGGAGCACGGCGTCCCGGATCAGGCCGTAGTCCGGTGCGTGCTGGGGCTGGAGCTGGACGCCGATGCGAACGGGGCGGGTCATTCTGCGGCACTCCTCGGGGTGAGAAACGGTTGCCCGTGTCACGTTAGACCCGGTACGACATCGCCGCCGATCGCTCGACCACTTCCGAGGACGAATCGGGTACCGGGAGTGGAGCTGCGCCTATTCGTCTCCGGGGGACTCCACGGATTTGTTTCCCGGTGAGCGCAAGGGTGGGGTTCGGGCGGGGCCGGCGATAGCGTTCGGGCACCACCACTCGCCCGGGGAGAACAGATGACAGCAGTAGACGAGTCGACCGCACCGGTGAACGCCGGCGATGCCGCCCTGCTCGTGCAGCGTTACGGTGCCGAGCCGGAGTCGGCTCCGGAACTGTCCGACGTGATCCGCCACCAGTTGGCGCACCGCTCGGTGCGGGCCTTCGGCCCCGAGCCTGTGTCCGACGCGGCACTCGACGCGATCGTGGCGGCCGCCCAGTCGGCGCCGACCTCGTCGAACCTGCAGACGTGGAGTCTCGTCGTGGTCCGCGATCCGGAGCTCAAGTCCCGGCTGGCCTCGCTGTCCGGGGACCAGGAGTTCATCCGGCAGGCACCGGTGTTCCTCGTCTGGCTCGTCGACTTCGCCCGGCTCGCGCAGCTGGCGGACCGTCACGACCACGCACTCGACGGCGCCGACTACACCGAGTCCGCGATCGTCGGGTTCGTCGACGTGTCCCTCGCCGCGCAGAACGCGTCCCTGGCCGCCGAATCGCTCGGTCTGGGAACGGTGTTCGTCGGCGGAGCGCGCAATCACCCCGAGGAGCTGGCCGCCGAGCTGCACCTGCCCGACCGGGTGGTCGCCGCGTTCGGGCTGGCCGTCGGGCATCCCGACGAGGCGGACACCGCACGCGTCAAGCCGCGCCTGCCGCAGCCCGCGGTCGTGCATCACGAGCGCTACCGGGAGGACACCCAGCTTCCCGCCGTCGACGACTACGAGAAGACCATCCGTGCCTTCTACGAGGACGAGGGCCTCGCACACAGCTGGATCGAGCGCGTCCTCGCCCGCATCGGCACCGTCCGCGGACTGAACGGGCGTGAGCGGAACCGGGAGGCGCTGCGCAACCGCGGGTTCGAGCTGCGCTGACCGCGGTGAGCGTCACCGTCGCCCGTTCCCCCGGTATTGGATGACGTGGCGCGCCGTCGGGCCTGCGATACTGTCGCGCGGACCACACCGCGTGTCCGGCGCAGCCGGTGAAGGGATCGACGACCACGATGGCGACAGTCACCTACGACTCGACGACCTGCCTGTTCCCCGGTTCCGACAAGCCTGCCGTAGACCGGTTGCGCCTCGACATCGAGGACGGTGAGTTCCTCGTCCTGGTCGGTCCGTCGGGCTGCGGCAAGTCGACGTCGCTGCGGATGCTCGCCGGCCTCGAGGAGGTGCACTCCGGACGGATCCTGATCGGCGACCGCGACGTCACCGGGGCCGAGCCGAAGGACCGGGACATCGCGATGGTGTTCCAGAACTACGCGCTGTACCCGCACATGTCGGTGGCCGAGAACATGGGTTTCGCCCTGAAGCTGGCGAAGACGCCGAAGGACGAGATCAAGCGCCGGGTGCTCGAGGCGGCGAAGATGCTCGACCTCGAGCCGTACCTGGAACGCAAGCCGAAGGCGCTGTCGGGTGGTCAGCGGCAGCGGGTGGCGATGGGACGGGCGATCGTGCGGCAGCCGCAGGTGTTCCTGATGGACGAGCCGTTGTCGAACCTGGACGCGAAGCTGCGGGTGCAGACGCGGACGCAGATCGCGCAGCTGCAGCGGCGCCTCGGCACCACCACCGTGTACGTCACCCACGACCAGGTCGAGGCGATGACGATGGGTGACCGGGTGGCGGTCCTCGCGGACGGGGTGCTGCAGCAGTGCGCGTCGCCGCGGGAGCTGTACTCGCGGCCGGCGAACGTCTTCGTCGCCGGGTTCATGGGGTCGCCGTCGATGAACCTGTTCACGCTGCCCGTCACCGACGGCGGCGTCCGGTTCGGGGCCGCCGTCGTCCCGGTGCCCCGCGACACCCTCGGCAAGGTCCACGAGTCCGAGGTCGTGGTCGGGGTCCGGCCCGAGCATCTCCAGCCGGCCGACACGGGTGTCGAGTTGGAGGTCGACGTCGTCGAGGAACTGGGGTCGGACGCGTACATCTATGGCCGCGCGGATGTCGCGGGGCTCGGGCAGGAGATCGTCGCGCGCGCCGACTGGCGGAACCCGCCGCACAAGGGTGACCGGGTGCGGTTGCACGTCGATCCGGCGGAGATCCACCTGTTCTCGGCGGCGGACGGCCGTCGGCTGGGGTGACCCCGACCGATCCGGTTGCGGGGGTAATGAGCGAAATCACGTCCCGGTCGTGCCACAGTAGGCGACGACATATGCCTCGGCCCGGGTGACGGGCCGGACAGTCGGGCTTCTCGAAAGGTGGACCATGGGTTCCTTCAGCACGCGGTCGCGGATCGCGGTGGCGGCGTCGGCAGTGGCGCTGCTCGCGCTCGCCGGTTGTTCCAGTGACGACAGCAGCGGCGGCGGTAGCGTCGACGAGGCCGTCGGCCAGAACCTCGACGGACGCGGCGACATCACGTTCGCGATGGGCAAGAACGACGTCGACAAGCTGCAGCCGGTGATCGAGAAGTGGAACGCCGCGCACGCCGACGAGCAGGTCACCCTCAAGGAGCTCGCCGGTGAGGCCGACGATCAGCGCAACCAGCTGGTGCAGTCGCTGCAGGCGGGTAACGCCGACTACGACGTGATGGCCCTCGACGTCACCTGGACCGCGGAGTTCGCCGCGAACGGCTGGCTGCAGCCGCTCGAGGGTGGGCTCGCGATCGACACCGCGGACCTGCTGCCCGCGACCGTCGACAGCGCCACCTACCGCGGCACCCTGTTCGCGGCACCGCAGAACACCAACGCCCAGCTGCTGTACTACCGCACCGACCTGGTGCCGACGGCGCCCGCCGACTGGAAGGCACTGACGGACAGCTGTGCGGCCGCGGTCGCGCAGACCACCGACTGCCTGGTCACCCAGCTCAAGCAGTACGAGGGCCTGACCGTCAACACCACCCAGTTCATCAACTCGTGGGGCGGCGCGGTCGTGGCCGAGGACGGCAAGACCCCGGAGGTGACGTCGCCGGAGTCGAAGGCCGGTCTGCAGGCGCTGGTCGACGCCTACAACGGCGGCCAGATCGCGAAGCGGTCCACCTCGTTCACCGAGGAGGAGACCAACCTCGCGTTCGTCGGTGGCGAGTCGGTGTACGCCTACAACTGGCCGTACATGTACACCAACGCGGAGAAGGACGGTTCCGCGGTGAAGGGCAAGGTCGCGGTGGCGCCGATCGTCGGCCCCGCCGGTGCGGGTGCGTCCACCCTCGGCGGCTACAACGACGGCATCAACGTCTTCTCGAAGAGCAAGGCCACGGCCCGTGACTTCGTCGCGTTCATCCAGAACGAGGAGAACCAGATGTCGTTCGCGGACGCGTCGTTCCCGCCGGTGCTCCGGTCGGTCTACGACGACCCGGCGCTGGTCGCGAAGTACCCGTACCTGCCTGCGCTCAAGGCCGCGCTCGAGAGCGCGCAGCCGCGGCCGGTGACGCCGTACTACAGCCAGATCTCGAAGGCGATCCAGGACAACGCGACCGCCGCGCTGACCGGCAAGGTGACCGTCGACCAGGCGGCCACCGACATGGCGGCCGCGATCACGAACGCCGCCAAGTAGCGCCTGCGCGCCCGGTTCGGCAGTTCCACGAGAGAGCAGGAAATCAGGTAGCCGAAGATGACCGACTCTGCCGAGCCGGGTGCCCGTGACGGGGACGCCGCGACCGAGGTGATCGACCTCGGCCGCGGCGTCCCCGCGTCCGGCACCCCCACCGATCCCCCGCCATCTCCGAAACGGGTCCGCGACTGGCGTCCGGTGTACCTGATCGCGCCGACCCTGGTGGTTCTCGCGATCGTCATCGTCTATCCGGTCGTCAAGGCCGTGATCCTGTCGTTCCAGCGCAACCCGGGGATCGACCCGGACACCGGGCGGTTCGTGCAGGGCGGTTTCGCCGGGCTCGACAACTACCTGCTCTGGCTGACCGGCAACTGCGGCGAGGGCCGCGGAACCTGCCCGCCCGGAACCCTCGGCGCGGACTTCTGGCCCGCGGTCGGGGTAACGCTGCTGTTCACCGTGGCGATCGTCGGCATCTCCACGCTTCTCGGCCTGTGGATGGCGACGATCATGAGCCGCAGCTTCGTCGGCCGGTCGTTCCTGCGTGCCAGCGTGCTGATCCCGTGGGCCATCCCCACCGCGGTCACCGCGAAGCTGTGGTTCTTCATCTTCGCCGAGAACGGCATCGCGAACAGCCTGCTCGGCACCGACATCGCCTGGATCACCGACCCGTGGGCGTCCCGGTTCGCGGTGATCATCGCCGACGTGTGGAAGACGACGCCGTTCATGGCGCTGCTGATCCTCGCCGGGCTGCAGATGATTCCGCAGGAGGTGTACGAGGCGGCCCGCGTCGACGGCGCGAGCGCCTGGCAGCGGTTCACGTCGATCACGCTGCCGCTGGTGAAGCCGGCGCTGATGGTCGCGATCCTGTTCCGCACCCTCGACGTGCTGCGGATCTACGACCTGCCGGCGATCCTCGGCGGCACCTCCGGCTCCACGCCGATCTCGACGGTGGCGATCCTGACCGTCGCGGACATCCGGCAGAACAACTACCAGAGCGCGTCCGCCCTCTCGACGCTGATCTTCCTGGGAATCTTCGCGGTGGCCTTCGTGATGGTGAAGTTCCTGGGCGCCAACGCCGTGCGCACCCAGAACGAGCAGCGCAAGGGAGGTGACCGCTGATGGGCAGGCACAGCCTTCCCGACGAGAGCGCCGCGTCCGGAGCTTCCGCACCGTACGAGCGGTTCACGACGGAGACGCCGAACGACTCGCTCGAGACGCGCGTGATCCCCGCCGTCGTCGTGCTGGACGATCCGGAACCGGTGGCCCCCGAGGACTCCCCCGCGCCGCGCCGTCGCCGGCCCGTCGGACCCGCGGTCCGCAACTACCTCGGCGTGATCGTCATCCTGATCTGGGGCCTCGCCCCGTTCTACTGGATGGTGGTCACCGCCTTCCGCGACAGCGCGTACACCTTCGACACCACGCCGTGGCCGACGCACCTGACGTTGGACAACTTCAAGGACGCCCTGTCGACCGACACGGGCAACGACTTCCTCGGTGCCATCGGCAACAGCATGATCATCGCTGCGGTGACCACCGCGGTGGCGCTGCTGCTCGGCGTGTTCACCTCGTACGCGCTGGCGCGGATCGACTTCCGCGGCAAGTACGTCGTCACCGGCATCATCCTCGCCGCGTCGATGTTCCCGACGGTGGCGTTGGTGACGCCGCTGTTCCAGCTGTTCAGCGACATCGGGTGGATCGGCAAGTACCAGGCGCTGATCGTTCCGAACATCTCGTTCGTGCTGCCGCTCACGGTGTACACGCTGACGTCGTTCCTGTCGGACCTGCCGTGGGAGCTCGAGGAGGCCGCCCGCATCGACGGTGCGTCCCGCGGGCAGGCGTTCCGGCTGGTGATCCTGCCGCTCGCGGCGCCCGCCCTGTTCACCACCGCGATCCTCGCGTTCATCGCGACGTGGAACGAATTCCTGCTCGCCAGCCTGCTGTCCAACGACCGCACCGAGCCGGTGACCGTGGCGATCGCCCGGTTCGAGGGGCCCGACGCGTTCAGTCAGCCGTACGCGGCGATCATGGCGGCGGGCACCCTCGTCACGATCCCCCTGGTGATCATGGTGCTGATCTTCCAGCGCCGCATCGTGTCCGGTCTGACCGCCGGCGGCGTCAAGTCGTGAGCGGCGGCCGGTGAACGACGCCCGGGGGCGGGCCCGGCGCAGGCAGCAGCTCGAGATCCTGATGGGCGTGCTCGGGTTCGTCACGGTGATGGCGTTCGTCGCGGCGGTGGTCGGCATCGTCCGCGGCGAACCCGGGGTGACGCCGTCGCTGGTGCTGCTCGCGCTGGTGGTCGCGCTCGGTCTCACCGTCCGGGCCTGGATGCGGCTTCGCCGCAGTGGTGCACTTGTGGAGGTCCCGCCGTCCGTTTCTGCACCACTGCCGCGGAGCGGCAACACGCGGGCTACGCTGCCGGTGGTGGACGTCGGCGATGGGTGATGCCACGATGCGACTGGACGACGGGCACGCCTGCCCCGTCCCGTACTGCCCGCCGATCCATGTTCTTCTGACCGTTCAGGAGAGTGCATGTGAGCTCCTCGCCCGCCGCGACCGCCGACCCGAACACGCCCTCGGACGACCCGGGTGGCGAGGGACCGGCGCGCAAACGGCGACGCCGCCGCCGGATCGCGTGGGCCGCGCTCGCGGTGGTGATGCTGCTGCTGGTGCTGCCCGCCGCGGTGTTCGCGGTCGCCTACATGCGGGCAGTGGTGCCGAGACCGGCGGACATGCGCACCAACCAGGTTGCCACCATCGTCGCCGCGGACGGCTCACCGATCACGAAAGTCGTTCCACCCGAGGGTAACCGGACCGACGTCCCGATCGATCAGATTCCGGAGCACGTGCGGACGGCCGTGCTCTCCGCCGAGGACCGCGACTTCTACTCCAATCCCGGCTTCTCCGTCAGCGGATTCGCCCGCGCGGCCCGCGACAACGTCCTCGGCAAGGACAGCGCCGGTGGCGGCTCGACCATCACCCAGCAGTACGTGAAGAACACCCTCGTCGGAGCCGACCGCAACGTCGTCCGCAAGATGTGGGAACTGGTGATCTCGTCGAAGATGGCGCGGCAGTGGTCGAAGGACGACATCCTCGCCGCCTACCTCAACACCATCTACTTCGGTCGCGGCGCCTACGGCATCGCGGCGGCGTCCACGGCGTTCTTCGGCAAGCCGGTCGGTGACCTCACGGTCGCCGAAGGCGCGATGCTCGCCGCGGTCATCCAGAGTCCCTCGTCCCTCGACCCGGAGACCAACCCCGTGGCGGCGCGGGCCCGGTGGGCGTACGTGCTCGACGGCATGGTCACGATGGGCGTGCTCTCCGCCGAGGACCGTGCCGCGCAGGAGTTCCCGCTCCCCCGGCCCCTCGCCGAACTCGACGACGTCGGTGCCGCCCGAGGTCCGGAAGGCCTGATCCGTGCGCGTGTGCTCGAGGAGTTGGCCGCGTCGGGCATCAGCGGGCAGGAACTCAACACCGAGGGCCTGCAGATCACCACGACGATCGACCCCGTGGCCCAGGCCGCTGCGATCGACGCCGTGACCGAGACGCTCGACGGGCAGCCCCCGGAACTGCGCACCGCGGTGGTCTCGATCGACCCCCGCACCGGGGCCGTGCGGGCCTACTACGGCGGTGCCGACGGCGCCGGGTTCGACTTCGCGCAGGCGCCCCTGCAGACCGGATCCGCGTTCAAGGTGTTCGGGCTCGCCGCCCTGCTCGACTCGGGGAAGGGACTGCAGACGACGTTCAACTCGGCGCCCCTGACGGTCGGCGGCGTCACCATCACCAACGTCGGCGGCGAGTCGTGCGGCACCTGCACCATCGCCGAGGCGCTCAAGAGGTCGCTGAACACCAGCTTCTACCGCATGACGCTGTCGCTCGAGGACGGCCCGCAGAAGATCGCCGACATCGCGCACGCCGCGGGGATCCCACTGCACATCCCGGGTGTCGAGGGTGTCAGCCTCAGCCAGGACGGCGGGCCACCGGAGAACGGAATCGTGCTGGGCCAGTACCAGACCCGGGTGATCGACATGGCGTCCGCCTACGCGACGATGGCCGCGTCGGGGGTGTACCGGGCGCCGTACCTCGTGCAGCGGGCCGTCACCGCCGACGGTCGGGTACTGCTGGACCGCGCGCCCGATCCCGGCGAGCAGCGCATCCCCGCACCGGTCGCCGACAACCTCACACAGGCCATGATGCCGATCGCGGCCTACTCCAACGGGCACGCCCTCGCGGGTGGCCGCCCCTCGGCGGCGAAGACGGGGACCGCGCAACTCGGCGACACCGGACTGAACAAGGACGCGTGGATGGTCGGGTACACGCCCTCGCTGTCGACCGCGGTGTGGGTCGGCACCGAGCAGGCGCAGTCGATCGTGACCCGGTGGGGCGGGTCGATCTACGGGTCGGGGCTGCCGTCCGACATCTGGAAGGCGACGATGGACGGCGCACTCGAGGACACCGACCGGGAATCGTTCCCCTGGCCGAAACCCATTGGGGGACAGGCCGGTGTGCCGGCGAACTCCGGGGCGACCGGAGGCACGTCGACGGCCCGGGCGCCCGCGGCCGCGACCCCCGAGCCGCCCGCACCGGTGGCGACGGTGCCGGAGGTGGCCCCACAGCCCGCCTCTCCGGCTCCCATCCGGGTGCCGATACCGGTCGTGCCCCCGGTACCGCGTTCGGTGGAGATCCTGCCCGGCGTCGTGATCCCCCTGCCGGGTTGACCGCGTGTACCGACGAGTGGTCGCACCCCATTCGGGCCCGACTCACTGCAGCGGCGGTCCCGCGAAACGGGTTCGCCTCCCCCGAAGGAGGTCAGGAGGCTGGGACCACCGGCGGTAGCTGCCAGGTGCCGCCAAGGACCGACGCGCGGGGACGGTAGAGGCGGACGAGGAAATTCCAGTCCTCAGGGGTCGGGATGACGTTCGACGTGCCCTCGGGAAAGTCGCCGAACCGCACCGTCACCGAGCCGTCGGCATTCGGGTCCGCAGTGATGTTGTTGATGCTGTAGGCGTTTCGCGGGTTCTTCTCGAAGAAGCCCTCCGCGTTGTAGACCGAGATCGACCAGAACCCGTCCACCGGAACGTCCCGGAGCGTGATCTCCTGGTTGCCGTTCGTCGACGTCGGGACGACGCCGATGTAGGAGGCCTCGTCGCTGGGCAGGCCACCCCAACCGGCAGCGGTGCCGAGAAGGTGACGGATCGGGTCGACCTGCTCGGGCCGCCCGAACGTCGAGTCGAAACCGGTCAGCCCCGCGGCCAGTGTCAACAGCGCCTCACGCGTGGCGTCCAGGCTGGCGACGTCGTAGTCGGGGGAGACGAACGGCTGCGCGGACGCGGCGGTGATCGCGAGCTGATCCTGCACGGCTGCGACCGCCGCGAGGTCGCCGGGCAGGGCGGGGTCGACGAGCGTGCGCACCGCGACCACCACGTGGCGGGTGCCGAAGTCGGCGGCCCGCAGTTCGTACTTCCCCGCATCGTGGAAGATCGCCCCCACGTAGTGGTCCTGGTTGACGACCATCGCCGACAGGTACCGGTCGCCGTGGTCGGGGATCGTCAGCGTCGCGCCGTCCACGACGTCGACGACCGCGAAGCTGTACAGCGTGTCCCGGTTCAACCGGATGACGGTCTGGTGGTCGATGGACGCGGGTTCGCGGTTGTGCGCGAAGGTGTTCACGGCACCGGCATCGCGCTGCAGGTCCGCGAACATGCGGTCCGTCTCGGCTCGCACGAAGTTGTCGACGTTGACGTGGATGCTCACCATGGGAGTCCTTCGTTCGGTTCTTCCGGTACCTGGGTGCACCCCGGGGCGGGCGTGGGTCGAGGCGCACGGTCAGACTCTCACGAGGGCGGCCACATTTCCGGGCGCCGCGTCGCAGAATCATCCCTTGCGGGTGACCCCTGTGCCGTGCACGGCCGATCACGAACCCGCTCGGGGACGACCGGTGATGCCGAAGCGTGCGCTCCACTACGGTTGCGGCGAGGCGTTCGAGCAGGTCGAACCGATCGACACCGGAACGAGGGGAGCGCAGTGGGCACGAGCACGACGCGACAGAACATTCTCATCACGGGCGCCAGTTCGGGCCTCGGACGTGGCATGGCACGGGAATTCGCCGCGCGGGGGCGCAATCTCGCCCTCGCCGCCCGCCGCGTCGAGCGGCTCGAGGAACTGCGCGACGAGCTGCTCGCCGCGCACCCGCGGATCACCGTCGCGATCCGCGCACTCGACGTGAACCGGCACGACGACGTGTTCACCGTGTTCAGGGCGTTCGACGAGGAACTCGGCGGCCTCGATCGGGTGATCGTCAACGCCGGCCTCGGCAAGGGACAACCGTTGGGCACCGGGTACTTTCGGGCCAACTCCGCGACCGCGACAACCAATTTCCTCGGCGCGCTCGCGCAGAGCGAAGCGGCGCTGGAGCTGTTCCGGCCCAGGAATGCCGGACACCTGGTGCTGGTCTCGTCCGTGAGCGCGGTTCGTGGCATGCCGCGCAACCTGACCACCTACGCGGCGTCGAAGGCGGCGGTCGCCGCGCTGGGGGAGGGGATGCGGGCCGACCTGGCGAAGACGGGGATCGGTGTCAGCACCGTCTTCCCGGGTTTCATCCGCTCGGAGATCAACGAGAACGTGAAGAAGGTGCCGTTCATCGTCGACACCGAAACCGGTTGCCGCGCATTGGTGAGGGCGATCGAGAAGGAACCCGCCAAGGCGTACGTCCCGGCCTGGCCGTGGCTGCCGATCGCCACCGCCATGAGGGTGCTGCCGCTGTCGGTGGTGTCCCGCGTCGTCTGACCCGTGAGTCCTTTCGGCCCGCGAGAGGACCAAGAGGACTCACGGTCCCAGGACGCCGGTGGCGGTGGGCGAGTTCGTGACTCGCCCACCGCCGCGGGTGGGATCTTCGACGAGGATCAGGCCTCGATGATGAAGGCCTCGAGCTCGGTGCGGGCCTTGTCGTCGGCCATCTGGACCGGCGGGGACTTCATCAGGTACGCCGACGCGGGCAGGATCGGGCCGCCGAGGCCGCGGTCCTTGGCGATCTTCGCCGCGCGGATCGCGTCGATGATGATGCCGGCCGAGTTGGGGGAGTCCCACACCTCGAGCTTGTACTCCAGGTTCAGCGGGGCGTCACCGAACGCGCGACCCTCGAGGCGGACGTACGCCCACTTGCGGTCGTCGAGCCACTCCACGTAGTCCGAGGGACCGATGTGGACGTTGCGGTCGTGCACCTTGCCGGACAGCGGGCCGTTGAGGTTCGAGGTGACGGCCTGCGTCTTCGACACCTTCTTCGACTCCAGGCGCTCACGCTCGAGCATGTTCTTGAAGTCCATGTTGCCGCCGACGTTGAGCTGGTACGTGCGGTCGAGCACCACGCCGCGGTCCTCGAACAGCTTCGCCATCACGCGGTGGGTGATGGTGGCGCCGACCTGGGACTTGATGTCGTCACCGACGATCGGGACGCCCGCTGCGCGGAACTTCTCGGCCCACTCCGGGTCGGACGCGATGAACACGGGCAGCGCGTTGACGAACGCGACACCGGCGTCGATCGCGCACTGCGCGTAGAACTTGTCGGCCTCCTCGGAGCCCACCGGCAGGTAGGAGACGAGAACGTCGACCTGCGCGTCCTTCAGAGCCTTGACGACGTCGACGGGCTCGGCGTCGGAGACCTCGATGGTCTGCGCGTAGTACTTGCCGATGCCGTCGAGGGTCGGGCCGCGCTGGACGGGGACGTCGAGTGGCGGCACGTCGGCGATCTTGATGGTGTTGTTCTCGCTGGCGAGGATCGCCTCGGACAGGTCGAACCCGACCTTCTTGGCGTCGACGTCGAACGCGGCGACGAACTGCACGTCGCGCACGTGGTACTGGCCGAACTTGACGTGCATCAGACCGGGGACGGTCGAGCTCTCGTCCGCATCCTTGTAGTACTGGACGCCCTGGACCAGGGACGAGGCACAGTTCCCCACGCCCACAATGGCCACGCGCACCGCGGTGCTGTTCTCACCCATGGTCGGGTTCTCCTTCTTTCTTCGGTGACGCTGTTGGTGTTTGCTCGGCAGCGATCAGCTCGTTGAGCCACCGCACTTCACGCTCGCTCGACTCGAGCCCGAGTTGATGGAGCTGGCGGGTGTAGCGGTCCAGTGAGCCACTGGCCCGCCCGATCGCGTCGCGGAGCCCTTCCCGGCGCTCCTCGACCTGACGGCGACGACCTTCGAGGATCCGCATCCGCGCTTCCGCGGGGGTGCGGCTGAAGAAGGCGAGGTGCACCCCGAAGCCGTCGTCGGTGTAGTTCTGCGGTCCGGTGTCGGCCACCAGTTCGGTGAACCGCTGCCGGCCCTTGTCGGTCAGCTGGTAGACGCGGCGGGCGCGGCGCTTGACCGTCCCGTCCGGACCGACGTCCTCGGCGATCAGCCCGTCGGCCTGCATGCGGCGCAGCGTCGGGTAGAGCGATCCGTAGGAGAAGGCGCGGAACGCTCCCAGGAGGCCGGTCAGCCGCTTACGCAGCTCGTATCCGTGCATGGGCGACTCGAGGAGCAGCCCGAGAATCGCCAGCTCGAGCATCCGTGTGCACCTCCCCTGTCGTCCAAACCTAACCGCATGATGCGACCACCAACTATATCGCAGCGATATAAACGGGCGCAGGGAGCTGGTCTGTTACCCACGCCACTGTGGGGCGGGCTGTGCAGGCGTGGAACGGCGCGGCGACGCGTCAGTCGGTGGGCAGGTTGACCTCGAGGACCTCGCCGTCGAACCCGGCGACCATGTACGTCGAGTTCTCGAACGCATCCGTGACGTAGATGGAGACCACCGGTTCGGTGACCCGCTCGTTCGTGTCGTACTCGAACCGGATCTGGCTGACCTCGCCGTCGGGCATCCGCAGCGTCTCGGGCGCACCGGAGACCAGCGGGGCGATCGCGGCGAGGTCGACCGCACCGAGATCCAACGTCGGGGTGTCCCTCGACCGGGACGAGTCACTCCCGAACGAGTCGAACTCCCCGTCGTACGTGTAGTCGAGGTACCTGGTCGGGTCGGTGTCCGACTGCCGGTCGACAGACGCGTGCTCCGGGAACAGCAGAACCTCGTCGGCGACCGTGTCCCCGAAGTGTGCGCGGTAGTCGTCGACGAAGTGCCGGACACCGTCGCCCGTCGTGAGCATGGGGACCGCCGCCGACGACGACGAGAATCCGCCTCCGTCCGAGCACGATCCGGCCAGCGCCCCGACAACGGCCGCGACCGCGACGATCCCGGCGCCCACGGCCCACCGCCGGCCGCCGCCGGGCTGCCGCTCACGTGGACGACGATCCGGCCGGACCACGGCCGACTCGTCGTAGCGCGAGGGAATCTGCAGGTCGTCGACCAATTTCCCCAGCTGCTCGAAGGTGGCGGCCTTCATCGCCCGGGCGGTGCGGGTGGCGTGCTCGGCCTCCGTCAGCTGTCCTTCCGCGAACGCGGTGTCGAGCAGACCGCACATCTCGACGCGGTCGGTGTCCCGCGCGCGCAGCTTCATCCGAGTCGTCTTCATCCGAGTCGTCGCCACCGGTGCTCCCTACTGTCCGAACGGGTAGGCGCGCTGCACCTCGCCGGCCAGGCTCGCCGTGAGGTATCCGCTCTCGCTGAAGTCGTTGCCGACGTAGACACTGATGGCGGGCCCGTACCGGCCGTCGGGCTCGACGGAGAAATAGCTGATCGTGCCGCCCGGCACGTTCAGCAGGGCCGGCGCCTCCGCGAGCACCCGGGCGAGGCCCGCCTGGTCGACGTCGGCGAGGTCCACCGTCGGTGTGTCAATCCTGCGCGTCATCGGGTCGCCGGAGGGCTCGAAGCCGTACCGGTAGCTGTAGTCGATCTGGCGATTCGGCTCGCGGGGCAGCGCGCGGGTGACACTGGCGTGCACGTCGTGGAGGTAGAGCTCGTCGACGACGGTGTCGCCGAACTCGGCGCGGTAGTCGTCGACGAACTGCGCGAACCCCTCGGCGGTCGAGAGCACCGGCGTCGGGATCACGCGTGGCGGAAGTGCATCGAGGGCTCCGGCCACGGCCGCGGCCGGAGCCGGGCTCGCCGGGACGTCGTCGTCGCGGCCGACGAACCAGAAGGCGGCGATCGCGGCCACGAGCGCGGCGCCCGCGGTCCCGGCGAGGAAGCGTCGAGCGCGGGCCGCGGGATCGACGGGTGCCGGGCTGCCCGGGATCGACGTGGTCGGTCGCGGCGGCTCCGCGTCCTGCAGGTCCTCGACCAGTGCCTCCAGGTCGCCCAGGGTCCTGGCGTCGGCGAGCAGGTCGGCCCGCAGGTCGTGCTCGGCCACGTCGAGCTGACCGTCGGCGTAGGCGGCCTCCAGGAGTGTGAGCACAGCGGCTCGGTCGGCGTTGGTCGCGCGGGTCGACGATGGGTACGGACGGGCCACGGCGGAATCCTAGTTCGCTCGAATCGCCTGCGCGCCGCCGCCGTCGAGCCCCGCGACGACGTAACCGACCGCCCGGTCGCCCTCCAGGACGTAGACGGTGACCGTCGGCCGGCCCGAATCGGCGACCAGGACGTGCTCGACACTCCCGGCCGGCGCACCGACGAGCGTCGGGGCCTCGGCAATCAGCCGCGCGACGGCCGCGGCGTCCACCCGTGCCAGGTCCACCGCGGTGGTCCGCGGCGACGTCGGTTCGGTCCCGGTCGGTTCGAACTGCTCGGCCAGTTCGTAGGCGTCGACGCGTCCGGAGACTCCCGCGGTGGCGCGGGTGACGCGCACCCCGTCCGGATACAGCGCGAGCGACGTGACCGTGGTGTCGCCGAACCGGTGCCGGTAGCGGGCGACGACCGCGTCGATGCCGGACTCGGTGAACGGGTCGACGGGTGTCGTGAGGTCCGGCGGCGCATCGGGCGTCGCATCGACGTCGACGGACGATGCCGGCGACGTGGGTGTGGCGTCCGGTTCCCGGTCGAGGAGGGTCAGTGCGGCGACTCCCACGGCGAGGACGACAGCCGCGACCGCGGCCGCGGCGACGAGCCGACCCCGGTTCGAACGGCGACCGACGGGGTGCGTATCCGCCACCGAGGCGGGCAACTGGAGATCCGACGTCAGATTCCGGAGTTCGCCGAGAGTGTCCGCGGTCGCGGCCTGCGCGATGCGGTCGTGGTACTCGCCGGCGCCCAGCTGGCCCTCCGCGTAGGCGGCCTCGAGAAGCCAACGGGCGTTCGTGCGGTCGACGTCCCGGGCCCGGGTCGAATCGCGCTGCGGTGGCACCTTCGGAATCATAGGGGCGACCGTCGTCGGCAGAGTGTGTGGACCGTCACTCGTATTCGTCGGCTTCTTCGGCGTTTCGCCAGGCGCGTCGCGGTGAATCGGTCGGACGACCCGAGACCGGGCGGCCCCGCCCACGTACTCTGGTCAACGTGCGATTGCAGCGGCAGGTGGTGGACTACGCCCTCCAGCGGCGATCCCTGCTGGCCGAGGTGTATTCCGGCCGGACCGGGGTCACCGAGGTGTGCGATGCCGGCCCCTATCTGTTGCGTGCCGCGAAGTTCCACGGCCGGCCGTCCGAGGTGACGTGCCCGATCTGCCGGAAAGAGCAGCTCACGCTCGTCTCGTGGGTGTTCGGGGACAAACTCGGTCCGGTCTCCGGATCGGCCCGGACCGCTGACGAGTTGGTGCGGCTGGCGGCGTCGCAGGAAGAGTTCTCGGTGCATGTCGTCGAGGTGTGCCGGACGTGCAGCTGGAACCACCTGGTCCAGTCGTACGTCCTCGGCTCCGCGCCCGCACCGAAACGGACCAGAACCCGATCTACCCGCACGCCGAGTCGGCGTACCGCGAGTGAGTGAGCGGCGCCGACGACATCTGACCGTTGCCCGAGCTGCTGTGACCTTCAGGTCCGGCTGCGGCTTGACCGAGCGGCACGACCGTGCCCACGCGAGTACTGGAGATTTCCCACGTGAGTTCCCCCTACAACGATCCGCAGGGTGGTGGCCGGCCCACCGGAGAGCAGCGGCCGGCCGGTCCGCCACAGGGTGGTCGTCCTCCCGGGTACTCGCAGCCGAACCAGCCGCCGCCCGGGTACGGCCGGCAGGCTCCGCAGGGCCGTCCCGGCCAATCCGGTCCGACGCAGCCGCGCTACGCCGCCGGGGCGCCCGGCGGGCGTGCGCCGCAGCATCAGCAGTACCCCCCGCAGTATTCGCAGGGCCGGCCGATGCCGCCGCGCCCCGTCCCGCCGCAGAGCGCCGCGCAACGACCCGGTGCTGCGCGCTCGCCCCAGTCCCCGCCGCGCACCGCGGCGGCCGTGTCCCCCTCGTCCGCACCGTCCCGGCGCACCCAGGGCGGCAACGGCGGCGGTCGGCCCCCGGCCGGCCCGCCTCCGACCGGCCGTTCCGGTGGATCGGGCGGACAGCCCCCGAAACCCCCGAAGAAGATGAAGTCGAAACGCTGGAAGATCGTTCGTCGCACCGTCTACAGCCTCGTCGCGCTCGGCCTGATCGTGCCGCTGCTCACGTTCATGGTCGCGTACGTGGCCGAGGACGTGCCGCAGCCCGGCGACATCAAGACCAACCAGGTCGCGACGATCTACGCCAGTGACGGCAGCACGGTGCTGAGCACGATCGTGCCGCCCGAGGGCAACCGCACCGACGTCACCATCGACCAGATCCCGGTGCACGTGCGCAACGCCGTGCTCGCGGCCGAGGACCGGGACTTCTACTCCAACCCCGGCTTCTCGGTGTCCGGTTTCGCCCGCGCGGCCCGCGACAACGTGCTCGGCAAGGAGAGCGCCGGAGGTGGCTCGACGATCACGCAGCAGTACGTGAAGAACGCGCTCGTCGGGTCCGAACGCTCCATCACCCGCAAGATGAAGGAGCTGGTGATCTCCGCGAAGATGGCCCGGCAGTGGTCCAAGGACGACATCCTCGCTGCCTACCTGAACACCATCCCGTTCGGTCGGGGCGTGTTCGGCATCGCGGCCGCGTCCGAGGCGTACTTCGACAAGCCGCTCGAGCAGCTCACCGTCGAGGAGGGCGCCGTCCTGGCCGCGACCATCCAGCAGCCGTACGGTCTCGACCCGTCCACGAACCCGACCGGCGCCGAGGCACGCTGGAACTACGTCCTCGACGGCATGGTCGGAGCCAGCACCCTCGACGCCGGACAGCGTGCCGCGATGGTGTACCCGTACGTGGTCCCGGTGTCGGACGTGAACACCGGTGCGGAGGGCAGCGGCCCGGCCGGCCTGATCCGCAGCCAGGTCGTCAAGGAGCTGGAGGCCAACGGCATCAACGAGCAGGTCCTCAACACCGAGGGCCTGCAGATCACCACCACGATCGACAACCAGGCCCAGCAGTCCGCCGTGGACGCCGTCACCTCCAACATGGAGGGAGAGGACGAGAACCTGCGTACCGCGGTCGTCTCGATCGACCCGAAGACCGGTGGAGTCAAGGCGTACTACGGCGGCGACGACGGCGCCGGCTACGACTTCGCGCAGGCCGGCCTGCAGACCGGCTCGTCGTTCAAGGTGTTCGGTCTGGCGTCGGCGCTCAACGAGGGCCTTCCGCTGTCGAAGATGTACGACAGCGGCCCGTTGACCCTCGGCGGCGTCACCATCACCAACGTCGAGGGCGAATCCTGCGGCACCTGCACCATCGCCGAGGCGCTCAAGCGGTCGCTGAACACCAGCTTCTACCGGCAGATGCTCTCGATCGAGAACGGTCCGGAGAAGATCGCGGAGATCGCGCACCTGGCCGGTATCCCGGAGCAGATCCCCGGCGTCGCGGGCACCAGCCTGCAGGAGTCGAACGGCAAGTCCGAGAACGGCATCGTGCTCGGCCAGTACCAGTCGCGGGTGATCGACATGGCGTCGTCGTACGCGACGCTGGCCGCGTCGGGTGTGTACCGGGCGCCGCACTTCGTGGAGAAGGTCGTCACCGCCGACGGCACGGTCCTGCTCGACCGCGGCACCGACACCGCGGGCGAGTCGCGGATCGATGCCGCCGTCGCGGACAACGTCACGGCGGCGATGGCGCCGATCGCCGCGTACTCGCGGGGCCACGCGCTGGCGGACGGCCGACCGTCGGCGGCGAAGACCGGTACCGCGCAGCTCGGGGACACCGGGCAGAACAAGGACGCGTGGATGGTCGGGTACACGCCGTCGCTGTCGACGGCGGTGTGGGTCGGCACCGAGCAGGGCCTGCCGCTGCAGAACGCGTGGGGCGGCCTGATGTACGGCTCGGGTCTGCCGTCCGACATCTGGAAGGACACGATGGACGGTGCGCTCGACGGCACCGACGTCGAGTCGTTCCCGACCCCCGCCGCGATCGGCGGCCAGGCCGGTGTGCCCTCCTTCACCGCCCCCTACACGCCGCCGCCGACCACCACCGCGGCGCCGACCACCACCGCGGCGCCGATCACGATCCCGCCGCTCGAGGTGACGCAGCGGCCCGTCGAGATCCTGCCCGGCGTGACGATTCCGGTCCCCGGTCTGCGGCCCGCGCCGACGACCCAGGCGCCCGCGCCGACGGGGACGGGTCAGACGACCGGCGAGGACGAAACCGATCAGGGTCAGGCGGGGGCGCGTCAGGCCGTGCCCAGCGGACAGGGCCAGTAGGTAACGTCGCGACGGTGGCGGAGGACTCAGGGATCAGCACCGCGGACGGCGACGCGGACACGGTGACCGTGACGTCACCCGCCCCGCTCGCCGACGACCGGCGGTCGGCGGACCGGGACCTGCCCGGCCGCACCGACCCGCTCACCGCGCAGGCGGCGAGCGTGATCGGCGGCCCGGTCGGCCGGCGTGCGCTGGTCGGACGGCAACGGTTCCTGACACCGTTGCGGGTGATCCTGCTCCTCGCGGTCGTGTTCCTGGCGTTGGGGTGGTTCGGCAAGGCGGCATGTGTCCAGCAGGCCCCCAACGGTCCCGGCGGCGTGCTCGGGCTGGATTGGAGCGGCAGCCGCCAGTACACGGCGCTGTGCTACTCGGACACCGTCCCGCTCTACGGCGCCGAACGCCTCGACGAGGGCGCGTTCCCGTACAAGAAGTCGTGGGAGGAGCCCGCGTCCGACGGGTCGGTGCAGACGCGGTACATGGAGTACCCGGTGCTCGCCGGGCTGTACCAGTACGTGTCGATGACCGTCGCGAAGGCGTGGCATGCGGCGCCGTGGCTGCCGGGCGCGCTGCAGGTGGTTCTCTACTTCAACGTCGTCGCGTTCGGGCTGGCGGTCGCGTGGCTGGTGACGGTGTGGTCGACGGTGCTGTTGGCCGGCCGCCGGATGTGGGATGCGGCACTGGTTGCGGTGTCGCCCCTGGTCGTGGTGCACGCCTTCACCAATTTCGATCCGCTGGCAACGGCTCTCGCCGGTGCGGGGCTCCTGGCGTGGGCGCGGCGACGCCCGGTGCTCGCGGGGGTGCTGCTCGGGCTCGGTGGCGCGACGAAGCTGTACCCGCTGATGCTGCTCGGCCCGCTTCTGGTGCTGTGCCTGCGGGCCGGCCGGTTCCAGGACTGGTGGCGGGCGGCGGTCGCCGCCGGAGCGGCGTGGCTGGTGGTGAATCTGCCGATCGCCCTGGCCTTCCCGGACGGGTGGCACGAGTTCTTCCGGCTCAACTCCGAACGCGGCGCCGACCCGGACTCGCTGTACAACGTCGTCTCCTCGTTCACCGGCTGGACCGGATTCGACGGGGTGCTGGCGCGCGGGGAGAGCCCGACGATCCTGAACACGGTGTCGCTGTTGCTGTTCGCCGGGGTGTGCGCCGGCATCGGCTGGATCGCGTTGACGGCACCGCGCCGGCCGCGGGTGGCGCAGCTGTGCTTCCTGCTCGTCGCCGGGTTCCTGCTGACGAACAAGGTGTGGAGCCCGCAGTACTCGCTGTGGCTGGTGCCGCTGGCGGTACTGGCTCTGCCGCACCGCCGGATCCTGTTGGCGTGGATGACGATCGACGCACTGGTGTGGGTGCCGCGGATGTACTACTACCTCGGCGTCGGGAACAAGGGCCTGCCGGAGCAGTGGTTCACCGCGACCGTCGTCGTCCGCGACCTCGCGGTGCTCGTCCTGTGCGCCATGGTCATCCGGCAGATCTACCGGCCCGACGAGGATCTCGTTCGCGCTGCCGGGGTGGACGACCCCGTCGGCGGAGTGCTCGACGGCGCCCCCGACGCGCCACCTCGGTGGCTGCCGGGATGGCTGACTCCCGAGGTTCCGGGGCGGGCGTGGTCGGTGTCCGGCCCGCCGACGCGGGTGTCCTGAGTCACTTCACCTTCTTTTCACGGCGATACGGTCAGCTGATTCCCGGCTGTTTGCCATGGCATTGTCACTGTTTAACGGAACAATCCCTACTACAAAGGAAAGGAGTTGTACTGGAATGCTTCTCGGATCCCTGGGGCTGGTCGTCAACGGCCTGCTCGAGTTGCTGGGTGGAACGCTGGGCGGTCTGCTCGTCGGCCTCGGCAGCGTCGTCTGATGCGCGAGACGACCCTCCGCCGAAACCCCGACCCTTGGCGGAGGGTCGTTCGCACTCAGCTTCCGGTGACGGTGACCGTGCCGAGGTGCGTGAACTCGGCGTCGATGCGGTCGCCGGGTTCGACGAAGACGGCGTCGGTCATGCCGCCGGTGAGGACGATCCAGCCCGGTTCGAGTGCGACACCACGCTCGGCGAGAGCGTTGGCCGCCAGCGCGAGTGCCTCGGCCGGATGGCCCTGCACCGCAGCGCCGGTCGCGGTGTCCACGACGGCGCCGTTCACCGACAGCACGCACGTCTCCGCGACGAGGTCCAGGTCGGCGGGTCCGAGTTCGACTCCGCCGAGGACGAACCGCGCCGACGAGGCGTTGTCGGCCACGACATCGGGAAGTGTGAACCTGAAATCGATGTAGCGGCTGTCGATCACCTCCACGCCCGCGTACACGGACCGGACGGCCGCCAGCGCCGACTCCGCGGTCACGCCGGGTCCTTCCAGCCGCTCACCGAGGACGAAGACGATCTCCGGTTCGACGCGCGGATGGATGAGTTCGCCGGTCGGCACCGGTGCGCCCGCCTCGAGGATCATCGCGTCGGTCAGCCACGCCGTCAGCGGCGAACCGATGCCCATGCGTTGCTGTTTCGCGGCCGAGGTGAGCCCGAGTTTGACGCCGACGATCTTCTCGCCGGCGGCCACCTTGCGCGCGATCAGTTCGTCCTGCACCCGGTAGGCGGTGTCGAGGTCGAGTTCGGGCCAGTCGTCGGTGACGGGGTGTCGGTCGGTGCGCGTCGCCTCGGCGCCCAGGAGGACGTCGGCTGCGGACCGGACGGTCCAGGTGTGTTCGTCGCTCACGCCGTCACCGTGCCGTCGATCCACTCCCGCAGGGCGGACAGCGTGGTGGCGGAGATCCCGTGCCCGCCGGGGTCGCGGTGCGACGAGGCGGACGCTCCGGAATTCCCGTTCAGGTAATCCCAGGTGCGCGTGAGCAATTCGGCCGGGATGACGTGGTCCTGGTCGCCCTGGGCGACGAACACCGGCAGGTCCGCGAGGCGTCCGGGGCCGACGGGCACGCCGGCGTCGAAGGGGAGCGTGCCGTAGAGGACGGCGGTACCGGCGTACCGGCCGGGATCGTCGAGGAGCAGGCCGCCGGCGAAGGCCGCCCCGCCGCTGAAGCCGACGAGGACCACCGGGCGACCGGGCGGCGCCACCGAGTCGAGCCAGTCGCGGAACCATGCCATGGTGGCCGCGAGGGATTCGGCGACGGGCCGGCCGATGCCGCGGTTGGCGAACCAGGCGAAGCCCGTTCCCTCGGCGATCGGGGCGCGCACCGCGGCGTAGGCGATGCCGTCCGGCAGGTGGGGGGCCAGCGACAGGATCTCGCGATCGGTCGAGCCGCGGCCGTGCAGGAGCACGACCAGGGGAGCGGACGGATCGTCGGTCCCGTACGTGGCGGTGACGGGCGCGGCGAAGGACGTGGCGGGCATGGTCGCTCCTCGCATAGTTGATGCTTCAAGTCGAGAGGGTAGCCGCATCCGTTCCCGTGTCAACAGCTGTGCCGCCCACGGCGCACCGTTCACCCGATTCGGTGCTCGAGCCCCGTCCGGGCCGCGGGCCAGTCGTCGTCGGTCATCGCGAACAGGGCGGTGGTCCGCCAACTGCCGTCGCGGCGGCGCCGGTGCTTGCGCAGCAGCCCCTCGAACTGCGCGCCCAGCTTCGCGATCGCCGCCCGCGACTGCGCGTTGCGCTCGTCGGTGTGCCACTCCACCCGGACGGCGCCCAGCTCCTCGAACGCCCGGCGCATCAGCAGGTACTTCGCCTCCGGATTGATCGCGGTGCCCTGCGCGGCCCGGGAGATCCACGTGTAACCGATGGCGAGGCAACGGTGCGCGGGCCGGATGTCGTAGTAGGACGTCGTGCCGACGACGGTGCCGGTGGCGACGTCCACCTGCGCGAAGGCCGTCCGGTGCGGATCGGCGGACGCCGCCCGGATGAACGCCTCCGCGTCCTCCAACCCGGCGATCGGAGCCGACGTCCATCGGAACAGCTCGGGGTCGTCCGCGGCGTCGGCGAGCCCGGCGGCATGCGCGGCGACGAGAGGTTCGAGGCGGACGCGCCGTCCGTCCAGAACCGGTGCGCTGTACCAGGATTCGTTCACCGTCGTCATCTCGCTGCCGTCGCCGCTTCCGGTGGGGTGGGGGCCGCCGCCGGCTTCGGAAGTCGGGGGTCGGCGCGGAGGAACAACACGAAGAACACGACGAGCAGTACGGCGCGACCCCACACACCGAACTCCACGACGAGTTTCTCGGTGGAGGGGTCGCTGCCCGAGGCGAGGGCGGCGAAGTAGCGGAACACGCCGACGCCCATCGCGAGGTCGGCGAGCAGGTAGGCGCCGACCAGGGTCCACGGCACCCGCAGCAGCACCAGGAACGGGATGAGCCACAGCGTGTACTGCGGTGAATGAACCTTGTGCAGCAGCAGGAATCCGCACAGCATCGCCGCGCTGACCATCAGCCACGGGTAGCTGCCGTCGCGGCGGTGGCGCCGCCAGCCGAGCCACAGCGCCAGCGCGAACGCCGCGGTGATCAGCAGCGGGGACGCCACCGACACGAACCGCGCGTAGTCGGTCCCCGGGCCCTCCACGCCGTCGAACCACGGCCGAATTCCCCAGTACCACACGGAGTTCGTGGTGATGTCGGCCTGGCGATCGGACTGGAAGGCGAACGACGCGGTCCAGCCGTCCCAGCCGAGGACCGCGAACGGCAGGTTGATCGCCGCCGCGGTCGCCACCGCCGCCCCGGCGACCGCGAGTGCGCCCTTCGGGTCGTAGCGCCCCGGCACGGTCGGCGGCAGTTCGCGTCCGTCGATCCCGCCGGTGAACACGTACGCCATCAGCGGCAGGACGAACAGGCCCGGATAGATCTTCAGGCACATCCCGACGGCCAGCAGCACCGCGGCGAGAGCGCCGCGGGCGCGCAGCGGAATCCGGTCGAAACACGTGACGACGAAGATCGCCGCGGTCGCGGCCGCGACCACCGGCAGTTCCCAGTTGTGGAACGCGTACAGCACCAGCGGCGGTCCGGCCGACCACAGCAGCGCCGGCCAGCCGGCGAGGCGACCGAGCATCCACGCGGTCGCCAACCCGAACGGCGTCAGGATCAGCGCGGAGTGCAGCAGGAACGCCGCGTCGGTGTGCGCGTCGATCGCGCCCAGCCACATCAGCAGCCCGCTGAGCACCGGGTACTCGACGGCCCCGCCGATCAGCGCGCCGGCGTCGGTGATGCTTCCCGTCAGGTAGGGGAAGACGTGATTGTCGATCTCGCGTCCGCTCCACAGGAACTGGATGTCGGAGTAGCAGACGGACGAGTCCTTGATCCGGTCGAAGATCAGGCTGCGTCCGATCGCGTCGAACGGGGCGCCCGCACAGCGCGCCTTGTTGAGGTAGGCCAGTGCCAGCGTCAGGGCACACACCAACGTCACGGTGACGGTCGTGGTGGTGCTCGCCCGTGACCGTGTCCCCATGTCGCCACCCTATCGTCGCGGACCGGATCGGATCGGTGTGTGCCGCGTCAGCACCACCTCCACCGCGCTGAGGGCACGGAAGACGAGCGGCCCGATGCCCAGCCCCAGTGGGATCGTGATGCCGGGTGCGCGGAACTTCAGCGGCGCCTCGAGGACCGAGACGGCGAGCACCATGCCCAGCGAGGTGAACGTCACCGCCACGCAGACGGCTCCGGCGGCATCCATCGCACATCCTCCCGCTCGTGCCCGTTCGGGTCGCCGGGCAGTCGGGCACAGTGTGCCCGTGCGCATCCGGGCGCAGGGGCCTTTCGTGGCACGGTCGTGCCACCGCTCGCCTGCGGGAGGCGATTTCGCAGGTCAGCGGCCCCTCGTGTACCCTGCAAAGGTTGCTGACGCAACGACCCTCCTGTCACGGATCGTCCGTGACCGTTTCACAGTCCATAGGAGGTGATGAGGTCTTATGCGTCATTACGAACTGATGGTCATCCTCGACCCCAGCCTGGACGAGCGCACTGTCGCCCCGTCGCTGGATACGTTCCTCAATGTTGTCCGCCAGGACGGCGGCTCCGTCGACAACGTCGACGTCTGGGGCAAGCGTCGTCTCGCGTACGAGATCGCCAAGCACAGCGAAGGCATCTACGCGGTCATCGACATCAAGGCCACCCCGGCCACCGTCAACGAGCTGGATCGCCAGCTCGGCCTGAACGAGTCGGTGCTTCGCACCAAGGTTCTGCGCCACGCCAAGTGATCGCAGTGCGCCGCGAGCCGAGACGGGCGTCGGAGTGACGTCCTAGGCTCGAGGCAATCTGGATTCCACACACTGCAGGAGGAACCACATGGCAGGCGACACCGTGATCACCGTCGTCGGGAACCTGACGGCCGATCCCGAGCTCCGCTTCACCCCCGCGGGTGCTGCGGTCGCGAACTTCACCGTCGCGTCCACGCCCCGCACCTTCGACCGCCAGAGCAACGAGTGGAAGGACGGCGAAGCGCTATTCCTCCGCTGCAACATCTGGCGTGAGGCAGCGGAGAACGTCGCGGAGTCGCTGACTCGCGGTTCGCGGGTGATCGTGCAGGGCCGGCTCAAGCAGCGGTCCTACGAAACCCGCGAGGGTGAGAAGCGCACTGTCGTGGAGCTCGAGGTCGACGAGATCGGCCCCTCGCTCCGCTACGCCACGGCCAAGGTCAACAAGGCCAACCGCGGTGGCGGCGGCGGTGGCGGCTTCGGTTCCTCGGGTGGTGCGGGCGGTGGACGCCCCGCGGCCGGTCCGGTGGACGACCCGTGGGGCAGCGCCCCGCAGTCGGCCGGTTCCTTCGGTGGCGGTGGAAACGACGAACCGCCGTTCTGACCCCGCGCGGGAGTCGGAACGCGACGAACATTGAGAAACACGGAGAAGGACAATGCCGAAGCCGCCGTTGCGCGACAAGGTGATGAAGAAGAAGGTCTGCACCTTCTGCAAGGAAAAGAACGTGCAGATCGACTACAAGGACACGACGCTGCTGCGTAAGTACGTCAGCGACCGCGGCAAGATCCGTGCGCGCCGTGTCACCGGCAACTGCGTCCAGCACCAGCGGGACGTGGCCGTTGCCGTGAAGAACTCGCGTGAGGTTGCGCTGCTTCCTTACGTCTCTACGGCTCGCTAAGGAAAGGGAGGGAAGACATGAAGCTGATCCTCACCGCTGACGTGGACAACCTCGGTGCGCCCGGCGACACCGTGGAGGTCAAGGACGGCTACGGCCGCAACTACCTGCTGCCCCGCGGTCTGGCGATCGTCGCCACCCGTGGCGCCCAGAAGCAGGTCGAGGGCATCCGTCGTGCCCAGGAGGCCCGCGCCGTGCGCGGCCTGGACCACGCCAAGGAGCTCAAGGCCGCGATCGAGGGCATCGAGGGCATCTCGCTCTCGGTGAAGACCTCGGACGCGGGCAAGCTGTTCGGCTCGGTCACCGCGGCGGACGTCGCCGGCGCCATCAAGGCCGCCGGTGGTCCCGTGGTCGACAAGCGGATCGTCGAGCTGCCGAAGGCCCACATCAAGGCCACCGGCAAGCACCTGGTGCTGATCAACCTGCACCCGGACGTCACCGCCAAGTTCCACCTGAACGTGGTCGCCGACTAGGCCGACTCGTTCGCAGGCAGGGCCCCGCAGATCCAGGTCTGCGGGGCCCTGCTTTGTGTGTTTCACGCGAAACCGAGTTGTGACGCGTCCTCACCGGAGCGGCTGACCGGTGTAATCCGTCACTATGTGGCCTTTCACGTTGCGTGGAACCGTGACATGCGCAACACGCCCAAACGGCATGCCGACAGACACGCCGAGCGAGTTTTCATCCACAGCTGTGTGGACGAGAAGAACGGCTCTGACCTGCCCGTTTTGGATATGTGATGTTCGTTATCCTCAGGTTGTCCACAAGTGGTGAACAAGTCGCTCCAGGCGATTCCACAATTCATCCACAGCTGTGTACACACCCTGTGTTGAACCACGCGGCGCATGTGCATAACGTCGTCGCGGGCGTGTCCGCCGGACGGCCCGGGACGGGTCCCCTCGAGACCCGGTCCCGGCTCTGTCGGTGCCGGCGCGTATCTATTTCGTATGGTGCCCGACCGCGGTGTGTCGCGGCGGGCTCGTACTCGCGGAGAGGACGGTGATCGCGTGGCGGTTGTCGACGATCGTGGACATTCCGACTACCCGGAGCCGGACGAGCCGCCCCGTGAGGACTTCGGGCGTCAGCCCCCGCAGGACATGACCGCGGAACAGTCGGTGCTCGGCGGCATGCTGCTGAGCAAGGACGCCATCGCGGACGTGCTCGAGAAGCTGCGCCCCGGCGACTTCTACCGGCCCGCCCACCAGAGCGTCTACGACGCCATCCTCGACCTGTACTCGCGCGGCGAGCCCGCCGACCCGGTGACCGTCGCCGCCGAACTCGACCGCAAGGGCGAACTGCGGCGGATCGGTGGCGCCCCCTACCTGGTGACGCTGACGCAGACGGTGCCGACGGCCGCGAACGCCGGCTACTACGCCGAGATCGTCGCCGAGAAGTCGATCCTGCGTCGCCTCGTCGAGGCGGGCACCCGTATCGTCCAGTTCGGCTACGCGGGCGCGGACGGCCAGGACGTCGCGGAGGTCGTCGACCGCGCGCAGGCCGAGGTGTACGAGGTCACCGAACGCCGCGCCGCCGAGGACTTCGTCATCCTCGAGGAACTGCTGCAGCCGACGATGGACGAGATCGACTCCATCGCCAGCCGCGGCGGCATCTCCCTCGGCGTCCCCACCGGCTTCAGCGAACTCGACGAGATCACCAACGGCCTGCACCCCGGGCAGATGATCATCGTCGCGGCCCGCCCGGGCGTCGGCAAGGCGCTCGCCCTCGACACCCCGCTGCCCACCCCGACCGGCTGGACCACGATGGGCGAGGTCGCCGTGGGTGATCGGCTGATCGACGCGCAGGGCCGCCCCACCACCGTCGTCGCCGCGACCGACGTGATGACCGACCGGCCCTGCTACGAGATCGAGTTCTCCGACGGCACCGTCCTCGTCGCGGACGAGCAGCACCAGTGGCTCACCGAGGTCCACGGCGTCGCCGCGGTGCGGATCAGCGGCGACCTCGCGGCCACCGTCGACGCCGGCCACGTCGTCGTCAACACCCGACCCCTGGACCTGCCCGCGGAGTCGTTGCCGGTGCCGCCGTACACGCTCGGTGCATGGCTCGGCGACGGCACCGTCGCGGCGTCGGCGGCCGACCCCGAGGTGGTCATGCGGATCGAGGCCGAGGGCGAGGCGGACCTCGCCGCCGTCGGCGACACGGGGGAGCGCCGGATCCCGTCCCGCTACCTGCGTGCCTCGCAGGCGCAGCGCCGGATGCTCCTCGCCGGCGTCCTGGACACGGTCGCCGACGTGCACGGCGACGGCACCGTCGTGGTGGCCACCCCGAACCCCGGCTTCGCCGCCGACCTCGCCGAACTCCTCGCCGGCCTCGGCTACGAGTCCACGACCGAGGGCGCGACCGTGACGTTCGCGACCGACGACGACGTGTTCGGCGGACCGCGAAAGGCCCTGCTGCACAAGGATCTCCGCGGCAACTGCACGAGGCGTCTCGGGGTCCGCCGCGTCGTCGCCGTCCGCGCCGTCGCCGGCGTCCCCGTCCGCTGCGTCGAGGTCGACAACGCCGACCACCTCTACCTCGCGGGCCGTGCGATGGTGCCGACGCACAACTCGACGATCGGCATGGACTTCATGCGGTCCTGCTCCATCAAGCACGGCATGGGCAGCGTCCTGTTCTCCCTGGAGATGAGCAAGACCGAGATCGTCATGCGCCTGCTGTCCGCGGAGGCGAAGATCAAACTGTCCGACATGCGGTCCGGCAAGATGACCGACGACGACTGGACGCGTCTCGCGCGGCGGATGAGCGAGATCAGCGAGGCACCGCTGTACATCGACGACTCACCGAACCTGACGATGATGGAGATCCGCGCAAAAGCGCGGCGCCTCAAGCAGAAACACGACATCAAACTCGTCGTCCTCGACTACCTGCAGCTGATGACATCCGGCAAGAAGGTCGAATCCCGCCAGCAGGAGGTCTCCGAATTCTCGCGTAGCCTCAAACTTCTCGCGAAGGAACTCGAAGTCCCCGTCGTCGCGATCTGTCAGCTCAACCGTGGTCCCGAGCAGCGAACCGACAAGCGGCCGCAGGTCTCCGACCTCCGTGAGTCCGGCTCACTCGAGCAGGACGCCGACATGGTGATGCTCCTGCACCGCCCCGACGCCTTCGAACGCGACGACCCCCGCGGCGGCGAGGCCGACATCATCCTCGGCAAACACCGAGGCGGCCCGACGGCCACGATTACCGTCGCGCACCAACTGCACTACTCGAGATTCGTGGACATGGCGCGGGGATAATTGCGTTGTTGCATGCGCGACGACAACTTCTCCATATTCTCGACCGCTGCCGTCAGCGAAGTCGGGGCCGCGCACATGCCGCGCTACTTCGACCGACCTCGGCGAGTCGCCGAAGCAGGTCGGTGCAGCATGGACACAACAGCAGGTGTCCGGGGCCGTCGCTCCCGTGAGATGACCAGGTTCAACGTCCCGTCGGACGGTTTCGGCGACCGGCTTGTCGGCCCGCGGGAACCCTTCAATATGCTGGTCCCCGCGCGCGTCGTCATCGGCGCCGGTCGCGAGCTGGTTCCACCGATCCAGAACGTCGACGGGCGAGTGACGTGCGTCTCGTCCGGGCCGGCATCCAACCCTCGGACGCGTCATGGGAGTGAGTAGGACAGAGGAGCGCAGTGAGCACAGCGGAATTGACCCAGTGGAACTCCGAGGAGGCTCTTGCGGAGGCGATGATCCCGATCATCGGCGGCCTGCACCGCCGGCACTCGGTGACGATTCTGCTTCACAGTCGCTCGCTGGTGAACAAGTCGGTCATCGGCATCCTGCGGACCCATCGTTTCGCTCGGCAGATCCGCGGCGACGAGCTGTCCGTCGAGGAGACGTTCCCGTTCCTCGAGGCGCTGACCAGCCTCGACCTGCGGCCGTCGAAGATCGACCTCGGCCTCCTGGTGACGGCGTACCACGCCGAGGGCGCCGGACAGTCGATCCCGGAGTTCGTCGCGCAGCGCCTCGCCGATCTGGTCGGCGGCGCCCAGACCAGCCCCGCGAAGCCGCAGGACGTGGTCCTGTACGGGTTCGGGCGGATCGGTCGTCTCGTTGCTCGCCTGCTCATCGAGAAGGCCGGCTCGGGTAACGGACTGAACCTGCGTGCCGTGGTGGTCCGCAAGGGTGGCGGCGACGACCTCGTCAAGCGTGCCTCGCTGCTGCGCCGCGACTCCGTCCACGGGCAGTTCAACGGCACGATCAAGGTCGACGCCGAGAACAACACCCTGATCGCCAACGGCAACGTCATCAAGTTCATCTACAGCAACGATCCGACGAGCGTCGACTACACCGAGTACGGCATCGACAACGCCATCCTGATCGACAACACCGGGATCTGGCGCGACCGCGACGGGCTGTCGCAGCACCTGCGCCCGGGAATCGCGAAGGTCGTGCTCACCGCGCCCGGCAAGGGCGACGTCCCCAACATCGTGCACGGCGTCAACCACCGCAGCCTCGACCCGAACGAGCAGATCGTGTCGTGCGCGTCCTGCACCACCAACGCCATCGTCCCGCCGCTGAAGAGCATGGACGACGAGTTCGGTGTGTCGCGCGGCCACGTCGAGACGGTGCACTCGTTCACCAACGACCAGAACCTGCTGGACAACTACCACAAGGCGGACCGTCGTGGTCGTTCCGCGCCGTTCAACCTGGTGCTCACCGAGACCGGTGCCGCCTCGGCCGTCGCGAAGGCGCTGCCCGAGCTGAAGGCGAAGATCACCGGCAACTCGATCCGCGTCCCCACGCCGGACGTCTCCGTCGCGATCCTGCACCTGCAGCTGAACCGTGAGACCACCAAGGAGGAGGTGCTCGAGCACCTCCGTCAGGAATCGCTCACCGGGGCGCTGAGCCGGAACCTCGACTACACGGCTGCCACCGACGCCGTGTCCAGCGACTTCATCGGTTCGCGCGCGGCGTGCATCGTCGACGCCAACGCGGCGATCGTCGACGGCGACACCGCCATCCTCTACGTCTGGTACGACAACGAGTTCGGCTACTCGTGCCAGGTCGTGCGCACCGTCCAGTACCTCTCCGGCGTCGAGTACCCCATCTACCCTGCGGTCAGCGTCGCCGCTGTGTCCGTGGGCTGACCGCGTCTGTTCGGTGACATGCCGTCGTTGCGGCGGTGAGTAACCGAGCCGCAACGACGGGCGCCCGAAGTGTTCCGGGGCCGGGTTGTGGGGGTCCTCGTGGTCCTCACGCCCGGTACTCGTCGTCGGTGACGTGGTCGAGCCAGGTCACCACTCGACCGTCGGCGTCGGCTTCCTGGATGGCGACGTGTGCCATGAAGCGGTCCGGGGTGGCACCGTGCCAGTGCACTTCGTCGGGCTCGATGTAGACGACGTCACCCGGCCTGATCTCCTGGACCTCGCCCCCGCGTCGGGCCACGAGACCGATACCGTCGGTCACGTACAGCGTTTGACCCTTGGGGTGGGTGTGCCAGGCTGTGCGCGCGCCGGGTGTGAATCGGACGTGGGCGCACCCGACTGCCGACTGGTCGTCGGGATGGCGGACACCGTCGATGTAGACCGCTCCGGTGAACCACTCCGTGGGTCCGACAGCAGTGTGCCCGTCACTTCTCGTCAACTTCATGGTTTCGCTTGTCTCCTTGAATGGCAGAGCTTTTCGACAGCGATGCCGCCGTTCGACCCTCGGCTCCGGATGCGGGCACGGGCAGGTCGTGGGGGCAGTGTTCCGCGCTCCAGGACGCGAGCAGTCGCAGTCGGTCGGCCGAGGGGGAGCCGGGTTCGGCGGTGTAGATCAGCATGACGTGGCCGGGTTCGGCGGTGAGGGCGAGTTCTTCGTAGGCGAGGACCAGTTCGCCGACGACGGGGTGGTGGAAGCGTTTGGTGCCTGCGCCGTGGGTGCGGACGTTGTGGGCCGCCCAGAGGGTGCGGAAGGTCTCGCTGCAGGTGGACAGTTCTCCGACGAGGTCCTGGAGTGCCTTGTCGTGGGGGTCGCGTCCGGCTTCGGCGCGCATGATGGCGACACACATGTCCGCGAACCGGTCCCAGTCGGGGTAGAAGTCACGTGCGGCGGGGTCGAGGAACTGGAACCGGGCGAGGTTCGGGGTGCGTCCGCTGTCGCCGATCACGGGGGAGTAGAACGCGCGTCCGAGTTCGTTGGTGGCGATCAGGTTCTGGCGCTGGTCGCGGACGACGGCGACGGCATCGGTGATGGAGGCGAGTGCCCACTGCAGGCTCGGTCGTGGCTGTGCGGGTTTGGTGGCGCGGCGGCGGGAGCGTCCGCTGGTGGGGATGCCGTCGGCGGCGCGGGCGAGGTCGAGCAGGTGTGCCTGTTCGGTGTCGTCGAGTTGCAGGGCGCGAGCGAGCGCATCGAGGACGGAGGCGGATGCGCCGGCGATGGCGCCGCGTTCGAGTTTGGCGTAGTACTCGACGCTGACGCCGGCGAGCGCGGCGACCTCGCTGCGGCGTAGACCCGGGACGCGGCGGTTGCCGCCGGCGGTGATCCCGGCGGCCTCGGGGGTGAGGCGGGCGCGGCGGGTCATCAGGAACTCGCGTACCTCGGCTCGGTTGTCCACCTCACCGAGGGTAGGTCGAACAGTGCAGGTGAGGGGTGCCCTGTCGGTACACCCCTCGTCAGGGACTCCCGCGTCCGCGCGCGCCGGGTCAGGCTGGTGTCCATGACCGCACCGACCGTTCCGGGCCGTCCCGTGAGCCACGAACATGGCGACGCTGCTGCCGGTGTCGACGGTGTTCGGTCCGCTCTCGATGGAAAGGAGAACGCCACCATGCGTGGAGTCGTCATGTACGCCCCCGGAGATGTCCGCGTGGAGGACCGTGAGCATCCGACGCTCGTCGAACCCACCGACGCGATCATCCGTGTCACGGCGTCATGTATCTGTGGATCCGACCTGTGGCCCTACCGCGGCGCCGAGGAGGTCGATCACGCCCCGATGGGTCACGAGTACGTCGGGGTCGTCACCGAGATCGGCGCCGAGGTGCAGAACGTGAAGGTCGGCGATTTCGTCGTCGGCTCGTTCTTCGCCTCGGACAACACCTGTGAGATCTGCCGCGCCGGATATCAGTCCCGCTGCGTGCACGCCCACCCGATGGGCGCCATCGGCACCCAGGCAGAGTACGCCCGCATCCCGCTCGCCGACGGCACGCTCGTCGCGACGCCGGGTCAGCCCGACGCCGACCTGGTCCCGTCGTTGCTCGCGGCGTCAGACGTGCTCGGCACCGGCTGGTTCGCCGCCGTGGCCGCCGAGGTCGGTCCGGGCAAGACCGTCGCGGTGGTCGGCGACGGCGCCGTCGGACTCCTCGGGATCCTGGCCGCGAAGGAACTCGGCGCGGAGCGGATCATCGCGATGAGCCGCCACGCCGACCGGCAGACCCTCGCCCGCGAATTCGGTGCCACGGACATCGTCGAGGAACGCGGCGACGCCGGTGTCGCGAGGGTCAAGGCACTCACCGACGGACTCGGTGCGCACAGCGTCATCGAGGCCGTCGGCACCCAGGAGTCGATGATGCAGGCCGTCGATGCGACCCGGCCGGGCGGGCACGTCGGCTACGTCGGTGTCTCCCACGACGTGTCCCTCGACGGGATCGGGCTGTTCTTCTCCGCGGTGCACCTGCACGGCGGCCCGGCGCCGGTCCGCCGCTTCCTCCCCGATCTGATCCGGCTGATCTGGGACCGAAAGATCAACCCGGGCACGGTGTTCGACCTCACCCTGCCGCTCGACCAGGCGGCGGAGGGGTACCGGGCGATGGACGAGCGGCGCGCCACCAAGGTCCTGCTCACCCCCTGACGCCGGCCGACCGATCTCCCAGTGGTGCACAAACGGATGCCCCGACGTCCGTATGTGCACCACTGCGTCAGCTCAGCCGGGGTGGGGCGGAGCGGTAGGTCGCGGGCGTTGCGCTGAGGGTGATCGGGTTCGCGACCTGCCGCACGGGGGCATCCCGGCGCGGGTCGTCGATCGTCACGACCGGGTTCAGTCCCAGCCGCTGTGCGTGGTCGACGGCGCCGGCGATGTCGTTGAGTGGTCCGCAGGGGACCCGCTGGGCGGTGAGTCGGTCGAACCAGGCGTCGGCGGTGTCGGCGGCGAGGGCGTCGGTGATCGTCTTCGTGAGGTCCTCTCGGTGCGCGACCCGTGCCCTGTTGGTCGAGTAGCGTTCGTCGGTGGCGAGTTCGGGGAGTCCGAGAACGTCTGCGAGGGAAGCGAACTGGCGGTCGTTTCCGACGGCGAGGACGATCGGACGGTCGGCGGTGTCGAACACCTCGTACGGTGCGATGCTCGGGTGCCGGTTGCCCATCGCGCGGGGCACGACACCGGCGGCGACGTATCCGGACGACTGGTTCGCCAACGCCGACAGCAGCGACGACAGCAGATTCACCTCCACGCGCTGGCCCTCGCCGGTGCAGTCGCGGTGCCGCAGTGCGGCGAGGATGCCGACCGCGGCGTGCAGTCCGGTGATCACGTCCACCACCGCGACACCCACCTTCGTCGGGGTGGCGGGATCGGGCCCGGTGATGCTCATCAGGCCGCCGACCGCCTGGATCAGCAGGTCGTAGCCGGGCAGGTCGTTGTGGCCGCCGAACCCGGTGACCGAGCAGTACACCAGGCCCGGATTCCGTTCGCGCACAGTGTCGTAGCCGAGTCCGAGGCGGTCCATGGTGCCGGGCAGGAAGTTTTCGACCACGACGTCGGCGCGGGCGACGAGGTCGCGGGCGACGGCGAGGTCGTCGGCGTCGGTGAGGTCGAGCGCGACCGACTCCTTGTTGCGGTTGACGCCGGCGAAGTAGGTGGACTCGTCACCGACCCAGGGCGGTCCCCACTGCCGGGTGTCGTCGCCGCGCCCGGGGCGTTCGATCTTGATCACCTCGGCGCCGAGGTCGGCGAGCAGCATCGTCGCGTACGGGCCGGCGAGGACACGCCCGAAGTCCGCGACGACGAGGCCGTCGAGCGCGCCGGTGGTCCTCCCCGTCGCGTCGCTCGCCCCGGTCACCGGAACGCCGCCTCGCCGGTCAGGGCCTTGCCGATGGTCAGCTGGTGCACCTCGGAGGTGCCCTCGTAGGTGAGGACGGATTCGAGGTTGTTGGCGTGCCGGATCACGGGGTACTCGAGGGTGATGCCGTTGGCGCCGAGGATGGTTCGGCATTCGCGGGCGACGGCGATGGCCTCGCGGACGTTGTTGAGCTTGCCGGTGCTGACCTGCTCGGGGGTGATCTCGCCGCGGTCCTTGATGCGTCCGAGGTGGTAGGCGAGCAGGTGGCCCTTGCCGACCTCGAGCGCCATGTCGGCGATCTTCGCCTGGGTGAGCTGGTATCCGGCCAGCGGCTTGTCGAACACCTCGCGGGACTGGGCGTAGTCGATGGCGGTCTCGAGGCAGTCGCGGGCGGCGCCGATCGCACCGAACACGATCCCGAAGCGGGCCTCGCCGAGGCTCGTGAGCGGACCGCGCAGCCCCGTGACCTTCGGCAGGACAGCCGAACCAGGCAGGCGCACGTCCTCGAGGACGAGTTCGGAGGTCACCGACGCGCGCAGCGACATCTTCGAGTGGATCTCCGGTGCGGAGAAGCCCGGGGTGTCGGTGGGGACGACGAATCCGCGGATTCCCTCGTCGGTCTGCGCCCACACGACGGCGACGTCGGCGACGGAGCCGTTGGTGATCCACATCTTGGTGCCGTTCAGGATCCAGTCGTCCCCGTCGCGCTTGGCGTTCGTGCGCATGCCTGCGGGGTTGGAGCCGAAGTCGGGTTCGGTCAGGCCGAAGCAGCCGATCGCCTGTCCGGCGGCCATCCGCGGCAGCCACTCCTGCTTCTGTTCCTCGCTGCCCCAGTGGTGGATGGAGAACATCGCGAGCGAGCCCTGCACCGAGACGAGGCTGCGGATGCCGGAGTCGACGGCCTCGAGCTCGAGGCAGGCCAGGCCGTAGGCGGTGGCGCTCATGCCGGCGCAGTCGTAGCCGTCGAGGTGCATGCCGAGGACGCCGAGGCCACCGAGTTCCTGCGCGAGCTCGCGCGCCGGGATGCGCGCCTCCTCGAACCACGTCGCGACGTGCGGACGGATGCGCTCGTTCGCGAACTTGCGGACAGTGTCGCGGATCTCGATTTCCTCCGGCGTGAGCAGGGAGTCGAGGGCGAAGAGCTGACTCAGGGGCTGGGCGCTGGACATCGATTTCCTCCGGGAGGGTGGCACGGTCAGATCAGAACGTTTGCGAGAACGATTGCAAGAACGTTTGCATCGGCTAGGCTAGGTGCCGGACCTCGGTGCGTCAACCGCGACGGAGGACACGAGCGAACGAGAGGGTGACCCGACCGGTATGCAACGACCGCCGACGCTGAAGCAGATCGCCGAGCAGGCCGGCGTCCACGTCTCGACCGCCTCCCGGGTGCTGCGCCAGCTCGAACCGGTGGACGGCTGGTCGGAGTCGGCGCTGCGCGTGCGGGAGGTCGCCGCCGAACTCGGCTACCGGCCGAACATGTGGGCGGCGAGCCTGCGCACCCGCAAGACCACCACCATCGGGGTGGTGATGCCGCGGCTGACCGACGGTGTCGTCGCCACCACCTACCAGGGCATCGAGGAGGCGGCGACCCGCGCCGGGTACTCGGTGCTGCTGTCGAGCCCGCCCGACGACCTCGACGCCCAGCGCCGCGCCATCGACCTCCTGGTCGGCAGGCAGGTCGACGGACTGCTGCTGAGCAGCCTCCACATTCCGGGGCGGCCCTTCGTGGAGTCGCTGTCGGCGGGGTCGCTGCCGATCCTCACCGTCACCCGGCACGCGGAGGCAGGGCTGCCGTTCGTCGGCGGCGACGACGTCCGCGGCGGCTACCTCGCCGCGCGCCACCTGATCGATCGCGGCCACACCGATGTCGCGGTCATCGCCGGACCGCACCACGCGAGCACCGCCCGCGATCGCGTCCGCGGGTTCCGGGGCGCGTTCGCCGAGGCGTCGATCCCCCTCCCGCCGGATCGGATCCTGCCGTCGAGTTTCGAGGTGTCCGGGGGTGTCGACGCGGGACGGGCGCTGCTCGACCGGCCCGACCGTCCGCGGGCGATCTTCGCCGTCAGCGACACCGTCGCGATCGGTGTCCTCGGTGTGACCCGGGACCTCGGGCTCAGCGTGCCCGACGACGTCGCGCTCATCGGGTACAACGACATTCCCGTCGCGGCGCAGCTGCCCGTACCGCTGACCACCGTGCGCTCACCCGCTCATCGGATCGGGACCACGGCGGTCACGCGGGCGCTGGAACTGCTCGGCGGCGGCGACGTCGGAACCGAGCTGCTGCCGGTGGAACTGGTCGTCCGCAGTACGACGTGACCGAACGGTGGAGTCGCCCGTCGGAGCGGTGCCCGAACTGGAGGAGGGTGCGTGCGTTTTGCGCTGGACGCTGTGCTGACCGACGTGCCCGCGGAGCAGATCGACGAAGCCCGACGCTTCTACGACGTGAGGCCGGCCGGTCGTGGCCCGAATACACCCGAGGAGCTGACCCGGGTGCGGGAGAGTCGTGCAGCGTCGGCCCCCGCCGATCCGCCGGCGATCGCGGAGACGGTCGACGCCGCGGGAACCTCGGTCCCGGTGCGGATCTTCACCCCCACCACGGGCGGAGCTCGCGGCGTGTACCTCGACATCCACGGCGGCGGTTTCTACATGGACTCCGCGGCGAGGGACGACGTGCGCAACCGGGAACTCGCGGACGCACTCCGCATCGCCGTCGTCAGCGTCGACTACCGGTTGGCACCCGAGTGCCCCTGGCCCGCGGCCCCCGACGACTGTGAAGCGGCGGCGCTGTGGCTCGTCGAGCACGCCGAGACCCGATTCGGATCGAGCCGGCTGGCGATCGGAGGACGATCGGCGGGAGCAACACTCGCTGCGGCAACGCTGCTCCGGCTCCGGGACCGCGGAGTCGTCGACGGATTCACCGGCGCCGCACTCCAATTCGGCACCTACGACCTGAGTGCGCGAACCCCTGCGGGACGCCGGATCGCGGACGAGTACTTCATCCGGGCATACGTCGGCCACGTGGACGACCGCACGGCTGCCGACATCTCGCCGGTGTACGGCGATCTCCACGGTCTGCCGCCGACGCTGCTGGTCGTCGGGAGCAAGGACGTGCTGTTGGACGACAACCTGGCGATGGCAGGTCGACTGTCCGCGGCGGGCAACGACGTCGAGCTCCGGGTGTATCCCGAGGCGCCGCACGGGTTCACGGGCCACCCCACGGCGCTGGCCGGAACGGCGGTCAGCGGTGTCCGGTCATGGCTGATCGAACGGATCACCGCACTCTAGCTCGACCGCACCTCGTGTCGCCCACCGATCGCGTGCCGACCGGACGGCGACTCTTCCTCCTCCAGGGCCCGGCGGGCGATGCGGGCCAGTGCCGCGTCGATGTCCGCCTCCAGCTTCGTGTCTCCGGAATCGGCGTCCGGCAACCATTCCCGGATCTGAGCGACGAGCCAGTCGCGCCACGCCGCCGAGATCGCGTCCACTTCGGCGCGGCCCGTCTCGGTCGTCACCAGGCGGTCGCCGTCACGGGTGAGGTAACCGGCGTCCGCGATCTCGTCGAAGAAGGAGGTGAGCACCCCTTCGGGGATACCGATCCGGTTCTCGATGTCGGACTGTGTGACGACGGCACGGAAGTGCTTGGCGCGCAGTCCGACTCCGAGCAGGCCCCATGCCGTGGGCGGGTCGAGTGTGCTCCCGGAGTCCGCGAGGGCCCGGGCGAGTGCGCCACCGCGGTCCTGGCGGTTGAGGACGCGACCGATGATCGTCTCGAGTTGCACCTCCGAGGTGGTCTCGTCCGGCACGGCGAAGCCCTCGGACGGACCCCGGGCGGCGTCCTTGGCGGTGTCCCGCATCGGCACCTGCGGCAGCACGAAGGACAGGGCCAACGCGAGCAGGGCCACCGGCACCACCCAGTAGAAGACGTGCTGGAGCGTGTCGACGTAGGCGTGCACGATCGGCTCGCGTTGGACGGCGTCCAGCGCGTGGACGCGGGTGGGCACGGTCGCGGCGGAGGGGTCGGTCAGCCCGGCCTGGGCGATCGCGGCCGGCAGTTCGGTGGCCAGCCGGTTCGCGTACAGCGTTCCCATGACGGCCGCGCCGAACGACATTCCGAGGGTGCGGAAGAACGTGACCGCCGAGGTCGCGGTACCGAGGTCCTGGTAGTTCGCCGTGTTCTGGACAACCATGGTGAGCACCTGCATGATCAGGCCGATGCCGGCGCCGAGGATCAGGATGTAGAGGGAGGTCGCGAGAACCGAGGTGTGCTCGTCCATCCGGGAGAGCAGGTACAGGCCGAGGGCGATCACCGCGGAACCGGCGATGGGGAACAGTTTGTACCTGCCGGTGCGGCCGATGACCGCGCCCGAGAACATCGACGTGATCAGCAGTCCCGCCACCATCGGCACGGTCCGCATACCGGATTCGGTCGCCGATGTGCCCTGGACGTACTGCAGGAACGTGGGCAGGTACGTCATCGCGCCGAGCATCGCGAATCCGACTATGAACGACAGGATCGACGCAACGGTGAACACCCGTCGCCGGAACAGGTGCATCGGCATGATCGGCTCGGCGGCACGGAGTTCGACGAACACGAACACCACCAACGAGATCACCGACCCGACGAACAGGCCGATGATCGTCGCCGACCCCCAGGCGTACTCCGAGCCGCCCCACGACAGTCCCAGCGTCAGCCCGATCGCGCCGAGGGACACGAACAGGACCCCCAGGTAGTCGATCTGCCTGCGCACCAGGGTGGCCGCCCCGGGGATCGTGCGGATCGCCATGGCCACGACGACGATCGCGATGGGCACGTTGACGTAGAACGCCCACCGCCAGGACAGGTGATCGGTGAACAGGCCACCCAGCAGGGGCCCGATGACCGTGGTCACCCCGAACACGGCACCGAGCGCGCCCTGGTACTTGCCGCGTTCGCGCAGCGGGATGACGTCGGCGATGAGAGCGGTGGAGGTGACCGTGATGCCGCCGCCGCCGATGCCCTGCACCGCACGGGCGGCGATGAGCATGGTCATGTTGGTGGCCAGGCCGCAGAAGAAGGATCCGACGATGAACACCACAACGGAGACGACGAGGACGATCTTGCGTCCGTAGAGGTCACCGAACTTGCCGGCGAGCACCACCGAGACGGTCTCGGCGAGCATGTAGGAGGTGACCACCCAGCTCATGTGCCCGGCGCCGCCGAGGTCGCCGACGATGGTCGGCAACGCCGTCGACACGATGGTCTGGTCGAGGGCGGCGAGCAGCATTCCGATCAGGATGGTCGCGAAGATCAGGTTGCGACGCCCCACCGAGATGACCGGCCGCGTCGCGGATCCGGGTACTGCCGTGGAAACCGACATGGGCCGCCCTCCGTAGTGTTAGACGTCATCGTAACCATGACGGTCTGGTGCGGCATGTCGATCGTGTTGGCGCACAGGAACCCTGGCGAGAGGGACGTCGGGAGGCGGTGACGATCAGTGGGCCGCGGCGTCCTTCTTCTTCTTCCGCTTCGGGATCAGGTGCAGCATCAGGACGACGATCGCGCCGACGACGAGCCCGACGAGGGCGGACACCACGGTCCCGGCCGTCCAGGACAGGACGCCGCCGAAGCCGCCGTGCACCAGTTCGCCGAACCAGTGCTCGAGGTCGTGGAGGACATCGGCCGGCCAGTGGAACCCGGCTTCGCCGACGTTGACGAGCAGGATGTGGCCGCCGACCCACAGCATCGCGGCGATCCCGACGACGGTGAGCACCGTCATCACCTTCGGCATCGCGGCGACGAGGCCGCGCCCGATCCGCTGGCTGAACGTGGACTTGCGCTTCGCGAGAGCCAGGCCGATGTCGTCCATCTTCACGATCAGGGCGACCACGCCGTACACGAGGACGGTGATGAGGATCGCGACGACGATCAGCACGATCAGCCGGGTGAGGAACGGTTCGTCCTCGACCGACGACAGCGAGATCACCATGATCTCGGCGGACAGGATCAGGTCGGTGCGGATGGCGCCGCTGACCATCGTCTTCTCGTGCTCGGGCCCGCCCAGAGCTGCGGTCGTGTCCTCGTCGTCGTCGTGATGACCGCCGGTCAGTGCCTCGTAGACCTTCTCGGCGCCCTCGTAGCAGAGGAACAGCCCGCCCGCGATGAGCAGGTACGGCAGGGCTTGGGGCAGGAACTGGCTCAGGATCATCGCCACCGGCAGGATGATCAGGAGCTTGTTGCGGATCGAGCCGATCGCGATCTTCCGGATGATCGGCAGCTCCCGCTTGGGGGAGAAGCCGTGCACGTAGCGGGGGGTGACGGCGGTGTCGTCGACGACGACACCGGCGGCCTTGACGCTGGCCTTGCCCGCCGCGGCTCCGATGTCGTCGATGGACGCCGCGGCCACCTTCGCGATCGCAGCGACGTCGTCCAGCAGGGCGACGAGACCACCAGCCACGGGAACCTCCAGTTCGATGTGCACAGAGTCGGTCGAAGGACACGCGGTCGCGGGGCGGCACCGAAGTACCGAACCCGTGCTCCCGCAGAACAATGATGCGCCCTCGCCCCCGTGGTGCCCGCAATGCCCTTCCGGCACGGTTCCGCTCGGGCCCCACGAACTTGCGTGGGGCAGCACTCGAAGGCGTGGTCCGACGCGCGGGCAACGGTCCCGGTGTCCCGAATGTCCGGCCCTTCTGTTTTCCAGTTCGAGTGGAAAGCCCTGAACAACGCCAATTCAGACCGTTTTGTCGCATTTCGCCGAGGAAGCCGTGGACGCCCTCCGGGCACTGCCTTAGGTTTGCCTATGCAAGTGTTTTCTGCCCAGGGGGTGGGGGCAGCAACGTGTCGATCGATTCCGTCCGGGGATCTCGGAGAGGTACACCATGAAGGTTTGTGTCGTCGGGGCAGGCCCGTGCGGGCTGACGACCGTCAAGCAGCTGCTCGACGAGAAGCACGAGGTCGTGTGCTTCGACAGGAACGCGAACGTCGGAGGCATCTGGCTTCGCGACGAAGGCGACGACGGCAAGATGAAGGCATACGACAACCTTCACCTCACCATCTCCATGAAGCTGATGGCCTATTCCGACTTCCCGTTCACCGGCGGCCGGGTCTTCTACAAGCGCAAGCAGTACTTCGAGTACCTCGAGGAATACTCCGACCGCTTCGGCCTGCACGAGCACATCCGGTTCGACAGCGAAGTGACGAACGTCGAGCGCACGTCCGCGGGGTGGACCGTCACGGTGCGTCGGGGTGATGTCGAATCGAAGGAGGACTTCGACGCGGTCGCCGTCTGCTCCGGACCCTTCAAGACACCCAACCGCGACATTGCCGAGCTCGCAGGCTTCTCCGGAGAGATCGTCCACTCCTCGGAGTACCGCAATGCCGAGCGTTTCCGCGGCAAGCGCGTCCTGGTCGTCGGCATGGCGGAATCCGGCGCCGACATCGTCCGTGAGATCGGTGACGTCGCCGAGGCCTGCACGCTGTCCATCCGGTCGTACAACTACCTGCTGCCCCGGGTGTTCAACAGCACCAGGACGACCGACAACGGCACCGTGCGATCACACCACCACGAGATGCTCCGGCGGGCCACCGATCAGTCGTTCCCCTTCGAGTCGTTCTGGGGTCGCAATCGCGTCGCGAAGGCACTCTTCCTCGCCCTGTCCGTGGTGCTCGGGGTGGTGACCACCGCACTGGGCGCGCTGCGTGTGCTGCGCGACAAGCTGATTCCGGGTATGCGTCCCGCCGAGCCGGCCGTCAACCCGATGGGTGAGCCCGTCCATCCCCCCAAGCTCGACATCGGGACGGTCCACAACGACGCGAACTGGGATCTGATCCGGACCTGGAATCGTCGGTCGCACCCGGACGGAAGCTGGACGCAGCGCACCATCTTCTGCAAGAACGTCAGCTTCATCCCGAGCATCGTCGACGGTCGAGTGGTGTTGAACGACGCGGGAATCGAGAAGTCCGACGGCAACCGGGTCTTCTTCAAGGACTCGAAGACTGGCGAATTCGACACCATCGTGCTGTGCACGGGCTTCACCAGCGACGCACTCTCCATCGGCGACCTCCAGGTCAAGGAGGGAAACGTCCGCAACCTGTATCGGCACTTCATCCATCCCGAACACCAGGGGACCGCGGCATTCATCGGGTTCGTCCGGCCCTTCTCGGGTGGTATCCCCATCGTCGCGGAGATGCAGGCCCGCTACTTCGCCCGGCTGATCAACGGCAAGTTGCGGCTTCCCCGCAATCTCGACGAGGTCATCGGCCGGGAGAAGGAGTGGGAAGAGCACTTCACCGAGCTGAGCCCGCGACACACCGAAGCCGTTCCGTCGCAGGTCATCTACCTGGACGCACTCGCGCGTGAGATCGGCTGCATGGTCCCCATGTGGCGGATGATGCTCAACCCGAAGCTGTTCATCCAGCTCTGGTTCGGCAGCTTCAACCAGGCGTGCTACCGAATCGTCGGTCCGCACAACATGGGTTCCGCCGCGCTCGACGACCTATACTCCGAATTCGTCGACAATCGGCGGGAGATGGCGTTCCGCATGTCCATGCTGCAGCTGATGCCCTCGCACGTGCACCCGAAGCACATGATGTAGCGACCGCCTCAGCAGCCGGTCGTCGCCGGAACCGTTGGGATAGTGTGCGTGTCGCGCGCTGCCCCCGAAATCGAGGAGTACACACACATGCCCACGAGTCTCGACGATTTCTCGGCGCTGCTGGTGGTCGACCTTCAGGTCGCCACGGTCGCCGCCCCGTTCGCTCGACCCGTCGCGGAGGTCGTCGACGCGACGGCCGCGCTCGCCGCCGACTTCCGCAAGCACGGACGACCCGTCGTCTACGCCGTCTCCACGGGCACCCCGGCGGGCCGGAACGCCTACGGCAGTGAGCCGCGAGTCTTCCCCGAGGCGGGGCAGGTCCTCGCGCCGGGTCTCGACGCGCACGACGACGATCTTCGTGTTGCCCGCGCGGGGCTCAGCATCTTCAACGGCACCGGGCTCGACGAACGGCTGCGCGAGCTCGGCGTCGAGACGGTGGTCGTGACCGGGGTGGCAACGACGTTCGGCGTCGAGTCGACGGTCCGTTCGGCCTACGATCTGGGCTTCAACGTGGTGGTCGTCTCGGACGCGGTGACCGACATGCGCGCCGAGACCCACGCGCACGCGTTCGAGAACGTCTTCCCGGCCGTCGCTCAGATCGCGACGGCGGAAGAGGTGTCGGACAGCCTGAGCTGAGTCGCCGAAGCCACGCATCGACGTCGACGTTCGATACTGTCCCGCCCGCCCCCTGACCGCTGTCCGGGGGCGGGCGAGCTCGTTACGTGCCGAACTCGCGTCGTCAGTCGAGAATGTCGCGGACCTCGGTGGTCTCGTTGCCGGCCAGCGTCATCGCCTGGGCGGCTTTCATGTGCTTGCCCCAGTGGATGAACGCCGCTTCGCCGTCGCGTTCGCGGAGCAGTTTGATCAGGCGGCGCAGGGACCGGACGAACAGTTTGTACCGCTGCTGCGCGGTCTCGGCGTCGTTGAAGGCGCTGTCGTGTACGACGTTGCTCGTGTGCCGTTCGAAGATCTCGTGCAGCATCCCGGCGATGAGCGCCAGGGTCGCGTTCCCCGAGAGCTGAACCATCCGGAGGTGG